>NZ_JANUDT010000002.1:0-541322 GCF_024808035.1 Sphingobacterium sp. BIGb0116
AATGGTCAAGTTGAAGGCCAGGTAAACCGAATAAAAAACATCAAAAGGAAAATGTATGGGAAGGCAGGCTTTGAGTTATTAAGAAAAATGGTTCTTGCTAAATCAGCCTAATTCACCAAAATTGATGAAGAACCGCCGGATGGTGCCAGCTATTACGGTTCAAATGATGCCACTTTAGTGGTTTAATTTTCGCTCATCCATCCGTGTTTTTTACGGTTTGAATTGTGCCACTTTAAAAAGATCAAGAAAGAATTACCTTGTCGCTTTAAATACAGCGATATGGCCAACAGACTTGATCCGATAGACTGAAAACAAATACTCACGTTACATCTGGACGGTTACTGTAACCGTAAAATAGGTTCGGTTCTCGGTATTTCCCGCAATACAGTCAATACCTATATGCAGCTGTTTGCAGGCTGCGGCTACTCATTCAAGGAGCTTCTGGGTTTTGATACCGCTGTTTTATCCGAACTGTTTTCATTCCATACGACACTGGACGCTATCCGCCACAATGAACTCATGCTTTACTTTGAGGGGGGCAACAAGGCCCGGAATCATCCCGGCTTTACCTTTCTGTATCATTATCAGCAATATGTTGAGCTGGCGCAGAGCCATCTAGCTAAACGCAGTTTCTCGAACATTATCGTCGTAAGTATCCAAAAGAAAAAGCTTCAATGAAACTTCAAAATATTGCGGACGAAGAAATGTTCGTAGACTTTGTCGGGAAGACGCTGCAGATCATCGATAAACACACGGGAAAAGCTATTGCCGTAGAAGTATTTGTGGCCATAATGCCGTGCAGCCAGTACACCTATATCCAGGCATGCAGGAGCCAGAAGCGCGAAGATATGAGATCCTGTTGCACAGCTGCACTTCGTTTTTATGGTGGCTCACCCAAAGCGATAGTGTCCGACAATCTAAAGTCTGCAGTCAATAGATCGAGCAGATACGAAGCGGACATCAACCGTAGCTTCAAGGACTTTGCCCGCCATTATAACAGTGTCATCAATCCAACGCGTAGTTACTCTCCACAGGACAATGCGCTGGTTGAGCATGCGGTGCATCCCAATAGCATTAACAGAATCCGAGTTATTCAATTAATTCAGCATCATCATGAGTGAAGGAAATTTTACACGGAAGGTTATCTTATTGAATCAACTTCGGGAATATTTTATTAGGACAGTTTAAATTTAGAGCCTGTTTAAATTTTATTCAATTATCATTTTATGGCGGAGAATGTGACCATATTGAAAATATTAAAGGATGTTTAAGTTCGTTGAGTTTTAATTCTTTTTAAGTCCGGCAATCCCTATAATTTTCAAATGAAATAGAGGGTAGGAATTCAATAATGAAATAAATTTTTATATTAGTGACTAGCATGGCTTTACGAAATTATTAGGGAGTGGATTGACGTATTGCGTAAAGTTGGAACTTATGGACTATTTTATAAAAATTCTGCATACATTACGATGATCTTAAATATTACAACTAATTATAGAATTTTAAAAGAAAATTTAGGTATTGAACTTCCGGACTTTGTTGTCCTAACTGGTAGCAATGGCGCTGGAAAAACACAGCTATTAAGTCATATTTACGAAAATTCAGGTGGCTATTGGGAAAAATATGAAAATGAAAGAATGTCATCTATGAATCCTGATGATGTTCAAATGTTACATCCTTTAATAGATAGAAAAGGAAATATCTTAAATAATATAGTTTATTCGTATCCAGGTTTAAGAAATTATGAAAACTATTTCCAAAGTGAAGAGCCTCTTATCAATCAAATAAAGCAAGAATGGACTCAATTGGAACCATTATGCATCGGTTATCGCACTATTCGAAATAAATCTTTCGAAAGCGATGAACATGAACTTACCGAGTTAAATAATTCTATAGTTTCACTCGTAAAAAGTTTACAAACTGATAGTTCAAGATTTTCAGAGAGTAGTTTAAAAAAGGCACAATTATATCAGATTAAAGCGCTTAAAGAAGTTAGTTCAAAATCAGGAAAAGAAATATCTGAAATTAATTATATAGATTTTTTAATATTTTATAATATACCGACCAATATCTTTTCATCAGCTCTTGATTTACTATTTCATCAATTTTATCTTAAACAAAAATATTATCCGCTTTTAACCGAAAGTATTACAGCCCCTTGGGACACATTTAATCAAATTCTTGGTGAATCAAACTTTAAGTATAAAGTAGAATTCGTTCCATCCACTAATGAGGAATATCCGAGTTCAATCAAGTTGGTTGACAATCAATTAGGAGTGACTAGTGCTAATTTAGATGGGTTATCATCAGGTGAAAAAACAATCATAGCATTGATATTTGTATTATATCATGCATCCAGAAATGGTCAATTTCCACAGGTAATTTTATTTGATGAACCAGATGCCCATTTACATCCGTCATTAACGCAGCTTTTTCTAGATGTTATACAAAAAGTTTTAGTCGAAGAACAAAAAGTAAAAGTTATAATTACAACCCATTCACCTTCAACTATTGCATTAGCCCCAAATGATTCTATTTATAAAATGGACCGAATTTTAGGTTATCCAATTAAAGAAGATAGAAAATCTGCCATTGAAGAGTTGACAAATGGAATCACTTCTGTAACGGTTGAGGAGAGTAGTCTTGGGATTATCTATAATATTAAAAACGCAGATAATCATATTTTATTCACGGAAGGAATTACCGATAAAATAATTTTAGAAACTGCTTGGGAAAAATTATATCCAACAAAAGATAGAAATTTTTACATTCAGGATTGTTTCTCCGCAAATTTTCTAGGCGCACTATTTAATCAAGGTGACGAGTTGCCTGACGGAATTTTTCATCAATTTCCTCATAAAACGTTAATTGCGCTATTTGATTTTGATGAAAGTGGTTATGCAAACTGGAACCGTAAAAAATTTGCTAATTTGATAGAAGAAGATCCAGCGAAGTGTCTTACAAGACATAATAATGCGAATGGTTATTTAGTTCTTTTACCTACAACTAATAAAAAGTTAATCATGGATTTAGTTATTAAAGGCGGAAATGACACCTTTAAAAATGAATCTAAATTAACAATAGAATCTCTTTTTTTGAACTTTGAATTGCTTAGAGAGAAGTTCTTTACTGAGCAAAGAGTACTGGGGGGAGGAAGTTATTACACTTTCAACGGAAAAAAAAGGGAGTTTTCCCAATATATACGTTCTTTAGAACCTTGCTATTTTGAAGAGTTTATACCACTATTTGAAAAAGTAAATGTATTATTAAAGTGTTATTGACTACAATAAGACATTCTAAAAATGTTTGATAGAAGGAACAGTACTGCTCAACTCGATCCGAAAGATGAATCAGGGTATTTGGAGCCGGCTTTTCCTTCAGTGCCATTTGCAGAGCTTTAATTGCTCCTTTAGCCGAGAGCTGAGGGTGAAGTCAGTAGCCCATCATTTTTCTGAAATAAGCATCGGTAATGATTGAAAGATAATTGAAATCATAGCCTACTGAAATATACGTAATATCTGAAACCATAATTCATTATTACGCGTAGGTGCAGTTTATTTGCAGCGGTTCGCCGACAGCGGATTCAGTATTTCGGAACTGCTCCTTTTTTCCGATGCCGAGCTGGAGGCCTATCTTAATGCAGGCAAAGCGGAACAGGTAGAAAAAGGCCCCGCCGGATATTTCTTGTTATTGCTCATATTTTGTAAATGACTTTAAAAATTCAAAAAAATCTTTTGGTTCGATTTCTCCTTTTAGTATTCCGTTAAGATAGTTCTTTGATTCTCGGTCAAACTTCTTTGAGTTATAAGGTGAACCCTTAGCCGCAATAATAAAATTATATTTTGAAAGGTATCGTACACGTAATTTTGCGTTTTGAGCATTTCTTACCTCTCCACGAATTACTGTTGCTCCGTCATCATAATCCTCTCTTCTTATAGGAGTTGTCCAACCCAATCGATTTCTTATTAATCCATATTCTTCCGAGCTATATCCAAAACTATCTATATGCCGTTGTATGTCCTCTTTTGAAAAATTATATAAGCCTGTCTGATTTTCAGCTTCTACTTCTACGTAAACAAAATCCTTAAAATATGATTCTCCCTGATAAGCTGCAATTCTTTTAATGCTTAATTGATCAATATTTATTAACACTTTTTTCGATGCTAAACATTCAAATTTCTCAATGAACATCGCACTGCCCCCTCTAAACCACCAAATAGGATCACCTTCGGCTTCTATTGCACCATTACTATACATTAATGGCTTTTTTAGAAGGATCGATAATCTTTTCGTTGCTATCTTTGCATTGTCAAACCATTGAATTCCTCTAACACCAGGAAATGCTCCTGCCATTCTTATATGAAACAAAGAGGTAGAATGATCCGTAGCTCTTGGGAGCTCTTGAAAAGTTTCACCTGTTTCCTTTTTAGGACTTTTAAATTTTGAAGCTATTTGATTTAAAAATGTGATTATTGGTTTGAAAATTAGAATTAAATAGGCAAATACTAATATCATTAATATCCAAATTTTTATGCTTATGTCACTAATAAAGAAATCATATACTTGACTAAATACATTTTCAATTGAAAGTCCTGAAATTAGCGATTTTATTAGTGAGTACAAAGTAGTTAAAATAAAAGTCCCAATTGCAATAATTACTGCAGCGATTACTTTGCTCCACACAGGGTCTTTCCAATTTTCTTTAATAGTAAGTATTATTCTTTTCATTTGTAATTATCCCTAAAAGGTTAACTTAAAACATAAACTATTTTTTGTCATTATGCAGGATTAGAAAATGAGTTAAGGTTTACTAATCAAACTTGAAATATTAGGCATAGTGGGAGATGACTCTTCTTTTAACAAACCTGTATCGGACCTGCTGAAAAGAGATTGTAGAATGATTTTCCGTTCTTCTTTATCAAGAGCTCCATTCTCGATCATTGATAAATATAAGTATGTGAGTTTTTCTCTTTCTTCCGCATCGCGGGCTAGGTGATAATTGCTGAACATAAATTTTAATAATGCCCGTGCCACTACAAAAAATATAGACACGAAAATCACGAAAATTATAGACCAACGTACTGCAGCACCTTTGTCTCCATTGAATATAGATATCATAAGATCAGCTGGCGTGTGCCACAATAATAAGTATACAGCAAAAGCAAAAACTAATGAAACGGAAAGAATTCCCATTAACAACCAATTACCTTTTACTCTCAATTCTCTAGCACGTTTGGTCCAGTGTTTTATAGGCTCGTCTAATTCGACCTTACTCCGATAACTCGCCTGGATATTATCAATGTTATCTTGAGATTCTTTTCTAAATTTTTCAATAGCTCCTTTTTCACTAATAAACCAGTCCGCAACTGATTTCTCTTTTGACGTTTTAAATTCGTCAAGTTCATCAGTATGGACTTTAAAATCCTGTTTCAATTTGGAAATATGGGCTGTTAGCTCATTTTCATAATTATTAGACAATCCTTCAAATCTAGAGCGCAATCTATCGAAGGAGGTTTTCTCTTTAACTCGTCGATTGAAGATGTTAGAATTGTCTTGGTTACGAAATTCATAAGCCATAATCGTACCTTCAAGCGCATGAGTAGAATTAATAGATTGATTGCTACCAATGAAATAGTAGTATGCCGCGTCAACACGGTTTGAATTTGTCGAATTAAGAGATATTAAAAAGTCGACTTCAGGTGAATCAAATGGAAAGGGCGTGGTATTCCTAAGATTTTTAATACTACCTAGTATATCCCTATTAAACAATAAAATTATTGAACTTTCCGATTGGTTTTGGTTTTGAAGTTCTACCTTTATAAAATTCTGTAAGGAGACTAGTCTATCTTTGAAATAGTTGTAGCTACTATTAAGTAATATATTTGGACTTGTTGTTTTTATTTTTTCCCATCCTACAAACTGATCATAAAAATACTTATATATATTATAAAATCCTTTTAATTCAAATTGAATATTTAGATAAGGATAAGAAATTGTACAATTTAGATCATTTAGTCTCGCTAAAAAAACGGAATTACTTATTAAATCTCTAGCTTCTTGAAGAGGTAAGGCCATAAAAAAGTTTTTTGGTTAATATCATTGGTATTACTTTATAAATTTAATGAAAGCATCTATCTAAAACAAATTGATCATTTAGCCTGTATGACAATTTCGAACCGTTTGTTCCTCAACTCTTTTCATTATGTAAATAATGCCAGAAGTTCCGCCCGAGCCGTTATAGTTATCCGTTAAATCGAATGTATTTACTAATTCATAACCAATTTTAGACATATAGTTCAATATGGAGGCATAAGATTTTTTATTGGTCAATATTTCGGATAGCTTTTTACCTTCCGAGATCTGTTCATCTGAATCTCCTAGGTCAACTTTCACCTTTAGTTTTTTCGATAGGAATTTACCTTCCGCCCGGATATAAGTATAGGAAAAGGTTGTTTGTAGCTCGGTTTGAGAGTCTATTTTATAATGTGCCTAGCTTTTTCCAAGACAGCAGGTAAACAAAAATATGGTTAATAATAATTTATGCATGATAACTTTAATTAAAAAATCGCCATAAACTGTGGAGTCAATTACTTTTCTTATTTGTGCCTACCGTATAGATTTCCTGTTTTAGCGTTCTTATAGGTTCCTCCTTTATGAGAGCTGCCCTTACCACCTTTATATGTTCCACCATGACTAGTCGTATGTCTTTTCCCAGGATATTTTGTTCGAGCACTTAAATCTTGAAAAGATAAGGCGAGCACGATGAGTGTGCATATAGCAATTACTTTTTTCATTTATTTAATGGTTTCAAAATGAATATTAGTTATTAATACAATAAAAATACATGATTACTCAATTAATAGCACTATTCTGTCCTTTTCTCTTCCCCAGGAGACCTGCCACATTCTACCGTCTATTTGATCGAGAAGAATAAAATTAAAAATATTAGTAGTTGGATAAAGAAAAAATCTGCCATTCTTTTCTTCATCCTTATCTACTAAAAGTGTATCTGATAATGTACTTACAGATCTGTTTTTATTGCTTGTATCCCATTGAACTTGCCACATTTGTCCATTTCTTGTATTCAATTTGATAAATGTAAACATATTTTGTGTAGGGAAAAGCTTGTATCCAACTGTACTATCCGTAGAATTAATTTGAATAGGTGGACTAGATGTATTTTGTGCAAAAGATTTCGCTATATACAACAGCAAGAATAGTGTGATAAATCTTGTCTTCATAATGATTATATAATTATTTTCTCAATTTGACGAATAAGTAATTTCGCTTCTGACAGGGAACCATTATCTATTAATCTCTCCATTAGTCTATCGCCAGTTTAGAGAAGCTAGATCCTTTATTACTACTGCGAAAAGTAATATCATTAACGTACAAAAGAAAAGATGTCCCATTAAGAACATTGTCTGCTTTTTTCTGGGCTCTTCTTTGCCTTTAAAGGCCCTGCAACTGTAATATAAGCCAAGTGGGGCTAAAACTAAAGTAATGAGATATGGTATTGCTACGAGCGCTTCATAAACTATTTTAAAATTCTCATTTACTGATCTTAATAACGTTACTGTGAGGATTGAAATCAACAGTCCTATTCCATAGAATCTGAATATTTTTATTGATTTTTTTAGGTAATGTGTTTTCGCCACTTCAAACATATAATTTCTTTTTCGTTAAGCTCTGTAAAATCGAGATGCGCCGTATATATCTACACTGGGGATTTCGAATTTACTCAATCTTGATGCTGTTATCCAACTAGATATTAATAGGCTTTTCAGGCATAAAATCTTTTAGGCTATATTCTAATCCCGTTGCAGGTTATAATTTCTCGTTCCTATAATCAGCAACAAACTTTTGAAGAGCTCTTACAAATTCAGGATTATTAATCTCTTTTAAATCTCCATTGTCATCGGGAGATTGAATTTTGATAGACATACCGCTTTTGAGCAATCTTTTATACTCATTCTGTAGAGCTTGAGCTAATCCAGTAGAATTTCTTGGAATGGATTCAATTAGTTCAACGTTATCTACTTCTAGAATTTCACCTACTTCGTCCAATCTTTTTAAACTTGGTTGAGCAGTATTTGAATTCCATTTGCTTATTGTCGTGTCATCCACGTCAAGGTATAGAGCTAATGCTACTACTTGGAGTGGAGAATCTTTGATAGCTTTCTTTATATTATTGATTTTCTTCGACATATTTTAACCTAAAAAACTTGCATAATATTCCAGTTATTTGTATTTTTGTTTTAGCGATATGAAGATCACGGCAATTAGCCATGATTAACGATGTTTTTCTCTATCTGTAAACGACTAAATTACCCAGAGAGAACCGTGATATCGCCCCATGCTCAAAAAGTTTGTTACTTTTGTAATACTTTTATAATGCATGTGGGTGATTCGCGTTTACTTTAGAGGGTAGAGTCAAGTGTCTCGTGTAGACATAGACAATAAAGGCTAGTCACCTTCAGATCTAAAGTGCGGTCACCCCTTGCTTTTTTTATTCTCCGCAATAATAGAGTAACATCGTTCGACATAAAACCAAAAACGATTATGAGAACGAAACGAACAAACACCATCCAATACCCTCAATCGATCCAAGTTAGATTGACTAGGTATTGCCGCAAATCACTTTTAAAGAACATATTCCGCGCACCCGAATAGGTTGCGCTCAATCTAAAACAGGCTGTAAAAGAGCAATTAAAAGGGGAGGTGTTGACTTTCCTTAAAATGAAAAGACAGCTGAACCCTGTTCAGTTTATTTTCCCTCTTTATACGCCTGTCACCGACCTATTTATCAATATAATTGTATTAAAAGGTAATATTGGCCAATGATACAGCTTGATTTATTATTTGCACCTTAAAATTAAGCAAATTTTCATTCAGTCCAAACTTTTTACCTATAGTTTTTATTGCAATCCAATAGTGTTGTAGGTCGGTAATTACTTCTTTCCGGCAGGGAGCGCCATAATGAACCCTAATTTATGCCTTGAAATTGTATCTCGGCGCTTTTCGGACTTTTAATCTTATTTGTCCATTTCGTATAGGTCGCATTTGACCTGTGCAATGACAAGCTTTTTTAACGCGAAAAAATCGCGATGGGGGATGCTATGGCCTTATTTCAGCTAGCACCTCAGGGCTTGTCATACTTGATGAAACTAAATTATGAACCAAAAATCAAACAACCTGCTACCCTTTGAGCTAGCATGTTATGAAATATACGACAATGGATACGATCCATTAAATGCCATTCGGGAGTTCTGGTCCCAACATACAATCACCGACTGTCAGGAAAACCTATGGGCACTCTTTCAAAACTATAGAAAGTGTGCGGTACAGGAAGATGCTATGGATGCGAAGCAGATGCATGCTTTTTTGATGAAGCTGTGCCGGGTGCTAATGGCTTATTTCCTGGTACACTTCCGTAAAATCGAAATCGATGCGGTAGCATTTGCCTTTGCAGAATCTGCAGAAGCGATAATCGCAGATCTGGAAGCCAAGCAAAGGATCCATAGTTTCTTTAATAGAATTACTGAATAATACCTAATCCATAAGCAGATGATAAAAATATCAAAATCATTTTCGGCCTTATTGGATAAGGTAGTGAATATTCCAGTTATACAGATTACACTACTTGTAATCTTATTCATACTAGTTTCTATGTTTAGTTTATCGGCTCAGACGCCCCGCAAGGACAGCGGGGCGAAAGGGCTCAATGGACTAACCGCACTCAATCCAGGTGAGCCTATACCTGATGCTGTGTGGGATATGCCATTGGAACTTAATTATTTTGACGGCAAGAAAAAGACAGTAAAGCTGGCTGATTATAGAAATAAGCTGATCATACTGGATTTTTGGTCCACCGGCTGCGCTTCCTGTATCGAAGGAATCCCCAAAATGGAGCTCTATCAGCAACGCTTTAAAGATGATGTGATCGTTTTACTGGTGAATAGCAAGCGAAATAAAGATACAGCAAAGCGTATAAAAACAAGATTTGAAAAATACAGACTTGATTTTAACTATACGCCGATCTTGCCGACCATACTAGATGATACGGTGTTTACCACACTGATTGAACACAATACATTGCCACGCATAGCCATCATCAACAAGGCTGGTATATTTATAGGGACCAATTCCTCAGCGAGCCTGTCCGAACAGCATATAAAAACTATGCTCAAGACGGGAAAGCTGCCCTACGAAAGCGAAAAGAATATTCTTAATAAGGTGATCGACCATGTCGATATGCCCTTATTGATCGATACAGTAGGACTGAGCTATACCTCCACAATAGCGCGATATAAAGTAAACTACAACGGCATATATCCGAATGTTCACTATAAGAACGGGCAGACATTATTGCAAACGGGAAACGCTAGTGTAAGATCCATGTATCAAAATGCTTTCTCGGATGTGTTCAAAGATAAAATATATGGTACCTACGTCTTCCACAGTTCGGTGCCGCCCGAATTTAAAAAGCTGCTGAACGATCCGAATACCTATTTCTGGTATCAGTATTTTAACAAGGATTCGGTAGACAACTACAGCATCAACCAGGCCTTTCGCCGTGCATTGATCGATAACTTTGGCGTGGATATTAAACTGAAATTTGGTTTTCAGGATGTCTATATCCTAAAAATTGATCCCTCCAATAAAAATATTTTGTCCAAAGGCGGTATGCGAATTCATTCTATCGAAGAGGGGAGCTCTGCGCTGATCATGCAGAATGCAGGTCTCGTTGGCGTCGCTAATTTCCTCCGTACAACATTGGATAGGCCTGTCTTGGTGGAGGGAAAAAATTCTCCTAAAGTGGATCTCATGCTGCCTTCAAATTTTTATGACTTGGATAACGAAAGCAAGATCAGTCTCCTGGCGGAGAAAGGGCTTATACTTAGCAAAAGTAAAAACCTGCTCGAATATCCATTTTTTTATAAACCTATTGAATAAACGATAATGTTAAAATATATGATATCGGTTTTGTTATCCTTTTTATTGATCGGCATAGCAAAACCACAGCAAAAAGTTTGGGTAAAGGGCACCATTCTCTCCGAACGGGATAAATCGCCTATTGTGGGGGCCACCATCAAAGAACAGCGGAGGAACAATCAGGCTGCGAGTTCGGTTGGCGGAAAATTTTCTATGCAAGTGAATACTGAAGCAGATTCATTAATCATTAGCTACCTAGGCTATCAGACCCTTACTATAGCCACCAAGCAGCTTCTAACCCAACAGGTCATCCTATTGGCGCAACAGGACAATTATCTGGAAGAAGCCACGGTTAATACGGGTTATCAGGTGCTGAAACCCAATGAAATAACGGGAGCGGTAGATGTCGTCTCCAATAAGACCTTGAACGAACAGACGGGGACAAATATCCTGCAGCGGCTGCGCAATGTGGTACCTGCATTTCGCTACGACAATAATCCCGTCAAAAATGCGGACCTCAATAAATTGAACATTTCGATCCGGGGATTGAGCACGATCAACGGAAATCTCGATCCACTCATCGTATTGGATGGATTTATCTATGAGGGTGATATGGCCAATATCGATCCGAATAGCATCGAACAGGTCTCTATTTTGAAAGATGCAGCAGCCTCGGCCATTTGGGGTGCACGTGCAGGCAATGGAGTTATTGTGATAACATCCAAAAAAGGGCGGCTTAACGAAAGTGCCCGTGTATCTTTTAATTCCACCTTCATGCTGCAGGAAAAGTCGCCTTATACGGATCTATATAAAATGGACAATGGCACTTTCATGGATATTGAAAAGATGCTGTACGATAAAGGATATTTCAATTTTAACATCAATACTTTGAAATATGTTGCCATGACACCCTTTGTCGATCTTTTGGACAAGCGGGCGAAAGGTTTGATTTCCGTAGCGGATTCGACAAAATGGGACAATTTTTACAGAAGACAAAATGGAGCTCAAAATTATATGGACAATTTTGTGTCCAATGCGGTCACTCAGCAGTATGCTTTAAATATCAGTGGGGGTGGACAAAGCAATTCGTATAATTTTGGTGTGGGCTATACGCATGCAAGTACCGAATTGGCAGCAAAGACGAGAAAGCTAAACCTACAGCTCAACAATAGTTTTAGACCGACAGAGAAGATACAGATAGATCTCTCGGTATTATTTACCGATCAGTTGATGCGATCGGGCAAACCGGCATTCAGCTCCTTTGTCAATTCAGGTAAAGCAGTTCCCTACCTGAGCTTCTATGGACCGGATGGGGAACAAATTCCTTTTGAAAGGGAATATCGTAAGCTGTATCTCGATCAAAATTATTCAAATGGTTTTCTCGACTGGAATTATTACCCTTTGTCCGACTATAGAAATTCGCAGACCACAAATAAATTGCGTGAGCTGTATAGCAACCTCGCTTTGAATTATAAATTGACCTCTTACCTGACAGCCTCTTTGGCTGGACAGTATCAAAATCAACAGGTCATTGCCGAAGGACTGGATAATAGCGACAGCTATATCGCACGAAGAACGATCAACCAGTACATGCAGGTAGATAAGAATACCGGATCAGTGAAATATAATGTGCCTAAAGGGGGCATATTGCGCACAAACAATGGGACGGGATCGTCCTATACATTAAGAGGGCAGCTGAACCTGAATAAATCATGGCCGGAGCATCGTGTACTCGGCGTAATCGGTGCTGAAATGCGCGAGCGCTTGTACAAGGAGAACAGCCAAACGGCCTATGGGTATACGGAAGACCCTCTATTGACTGTACCCGTAGACTATGTCAATACTTATCCCATCAACCCTACAAACATCAATATGAACTTGGTCGGAGCGCCTTCTTTTCTCAAGCAGGTAAACCGCTTTGTTTCGCAATATGCGAATCTAAGTTATATCTGGCGGGATAGGTATGGGGTATCGGGTTCGTTTCGGAAAGACGGTGCCAATGTTTTTGGGGCCACCACCAATGACAAATGGTCGCCACTTTGGTCTACGGGACTATTTTGGGAATTGGGTAAGGAAAAGTTTCTTCAAGCACATCTAATCGATCAGCTGAAATTGCGCGCTACCTACGGCTATAGTGGTAATGTGGATCTCCGCAAGACCAAAGATCCCGTGGGCGGTGTATCGGTGGATCGAAACTCAAATCTGCCGATAATCATTATCTCTTCATTAAACGACCCCTCGCTCCGTTGGGAGAAAATAGGTACACTAAACATCGGGCTGGATTACGCGCTTTTTAATCGCCGCATATCGGGCTCAATCGACTGGTACAATAAAAATGGAGGGGATTTATATGGTTTATCTAATTATGATTATACATCATGGGGATACCAAGGTACGATCACTAAAAATATTGCTGCCATGAATGGCCGTGGTCTGGATCTATCCCTGAACACGGTAAACCTTGATGGTGTGATCCAATGGAAATCACGGCTGACCCTGAGTTTCAACAAAAATAAAACAACAAAGTATTACTCGACCACACCAAATACACTAAATACATTCATCAGCAATGGTTACGGAATCACGCCAATGGAAGGCTATCCGCTCAATGGTCTTTCGGCCTATAAATGGATGGGTGTAGATAGCAAGGGGCAGGGCTTGGGACTACTGGACGGCCAACCGTCGGCAAACTATAGTGCGATCCGTGCCAGTATTGCAAAGAATCCACTGAATTCGGAAAGTATGGCCTTTATCGGGTCGTCAAAACCACAGGTGTTTGGTAACCTCGCAAACACTTTTGCTTGGCGTTCTTTTGATCTTTCGTTTAATATCAGCTACGCTGGAGATTATTATTTCCGCAAACCCGTTACTTCTTATACGACTTTATTTTCCACGGGCACAGCTTATCCCGACTTTGAGCGTCGATGGCAAAAGCAGGGTGATGAGCTGACGACTGCTGTACCAGCCTTGTTTTATCCGGTCATATCCACCGCGGACAGTTTCTATGGCAGTGCGGATATCAACGTGCTCAAAGCTGATCATATCCGTTTAGAATATATCAATTTCTCCTGGCGGAATTCCCTAAAAATAAATAACAAGACCGTGCAGCTACAGATTTACGGCAATGTATCTAACCTGGGTATTTTATGGCGAGCAAACAAGGAACATATTGATCCGGAGTTTCCGTATCGCATAGCACCCACAAAAAATTACGCACTGGGATTAAAACTAGATTATTAAACGATTAGCGATGAAAAAGATAAAATATTATGTGTTTTTACTGGGACTGATGACGATCATGATAACCTCATCCTGTAACAAATTTCTGGAAGAAAAAGCAAACGCTTCAATGGTGGTGCCACGTACCTTAGAAGATTTACAACGTATATTGGACAATGCACAGAGTATGAATGCCAGTCTCTCCTCAATGAGCGAGGCGGCTTCTGACAACTACGCACTCACGGAGACACAGTTCAACAGTCTGCAAGAACAATACAGACGAAACTATATTTGGGACAATTACGAATACTATTATGACAACGACTGGGCAAAAGGGTATACGGTCGTTTACAACAGTAATCTTGTGCTTGATTTATTGAAGAAAATTGGCCGTACCGCGGAAAATGCCCAGCAATATGATCAGGTATTGGGATCGGCATTGTTCTTCCGTGCGAGCCAATATTTGAATTTACTCTGGACATACGCCAAAGCCTTTAATGAATCCACTGCAGATTCCGATTTGGGCATCGTGCTTCGTGAATCGGCAGACTTTAACAAAAAGTCCGTCCGTAGCTCCGTTAAACAATGTTATGAAAGGGTAGAAGCCGACCTATTGCAAGCTGCAGAGCTATTGCCTAGCATAGCAATACATGTTAACAGACCTGGGAAATCAAGTGCTTATGGTATGCTTGCCCGTTATTTTCTGTCGAAACGCAATTATGTGATGGTCGGTAAGTACAGTAAGCTTTTCTTGGAACACCGAAGTGAGCTGATAGACTTCAATGATAGTGACCAGGTAAATCAGAGTGCTACCTATCCATTTCCAAAATTCAATAAGGAAATTGACTTCTACCAGGAGTTGAGTGTAAGCTATTTGGCTTCCGCACGGGCGTTTGTAGATCCAGCTGTATACAAGACCTATGATGGGAATGATCTGCGAAAAGTGTTGTATTTTAAGGATAATGGAGCCGGAGTAATCAACTTCAAGGGGAATTACAACCCGGCAGAAATACTTTTTGCTGGTATTGCTACCGATGAGGTATTACTGATGCAGGCAGAAAGTCTTGTACGGTCGGGGCGAGTGAATGATGGCATCGCGTTGCTGAACAGGCTGTTGTTGACACGATATAAGACTGGCAGTTTCAAATCTTATGAGCTTAGCGACCCGAAGAGTGCTTTGGAGCTGGTGCTGAATGAGCGGCGGAAGGAACTCCTATTTAGGGGACTGCGCTGGATGGATATCAAGCGGCTGAACCTAGAGCAATCAAATATTTCAATCGTACGCAGTTTAGCCGGACAGGAATATACACTCAAACCCAACGAAAATCGTTTTGCCCTACCATTACCCTATGATATTATACTGGAAACGGGTATGCCGCAGAATCCGAAATAACCAATACGGCCCCGAAATGGGGCCGTTCAATGTGAAAATATTTGCAAATCAGAAATTAATCTCTGTTGATCGGATTAAATGGTGTCGTGCTACTACCACCAGTTCTGGTCGGAATATATTCGTTGGAAGAAGGACTGCTTTCTTGTGCACCAAGTTGAATTTTGGCAGGGTCCAATTGTCCGGTAGATGTTAAATCACTGGAATCGACCTCTTGCGCACAAGCTTTACTGTCCCCATTACAATCTTGACCGTTAGGTGTAGTTGTCCAATTGGACTCATCCTGTACTTGTGACGGATCCGAAGAATCACCATGGAAGTAAAGCATCACGCTGGCAAACGATTTGCTGGATAATTTTTCAACAGCTTTTGCGCCATTGAAACATACTGCGAAGGCTATCGCTAACATCATGTAGCCTTTGCGATTGAAGATACTAGTCATATGACTATCCTCCTTTCTGTACAGCAGACCGCTGTTATTTTTCTTTTTTAAATACTTTTTGGTCTGCGACAATTTGTGTTTATAATTTACCATAGCTTTTTTCTGAAACTACGGTCTGGTTATCCTATGCTGTAGCCGAATTACTGTAACCCCTCTACAAGCTCGCTCGGGAACGGGGCGCCCTGCATCGGGTAGTCGAAAGCATTCTTCGACTTTCCTCTCAACAGCGCTTGGACATGACCAATGACGATAACAATAAAAAATAGGAGGAACAGATTTATTCTGTTTTTATGTTGCTTATTTTGAGTGTTTTGAGCTATTTTGTGTGACGGTTTACTGCTGAGAAAAAATCCTACAAGGGATAGCATAAATAACAGCGCGTTTATCCAGAGGTGTGTGATCCGATTGACGTTGGTCAAAAAGCTGCTGCACATGCAAGGCGCATCTTTTAGTACGCCGAATACACCCAAGGCGATATAGATGCTGAAAATAAGAATCAAAAGAAGGGATACTGACCAGCCTAGATATTCCAGTTTCTTAAGCGGCATAAAAAGTAAGATGGCCAAAGAGATTTCCAGCATAGGCATCAACCAGGAAAGGACAGGCGCAAAGACGCCGATAATTGGTTGATGAACCAGCGAGAGCTCAAATGCATCATGGATCCATATCTTGTCCATGCCAACATAGAGCCAGAAGAAGATCATTCCGCATCTTAATAGTTGATAAGTCCAATGGTATATTTCAGCTCTTTTCATGTTATTAACGATTTATCTACCGCGACTATTTCCTTGCCCGCTCTTGCTTCCGTTTTCCGCGATCATCTTGTACCAAAGTTCGCGAGTAAAAAGCAGGTCAACTTGACTGAATCTGGAGAGTAGTATATACAGGTTTGGAATAATGAAAGGGTATAGCAATAAAAAATCCCCTCGGGAGGGGATGCTACGGTTAAATTTTCAAAGGTATTGTGGTGGCTTCTTGGATAATCTCGTCAATGAATGCCAGATATTCGTTTTCGCTTTTAAAATTTGGCGTAATTTTCCGGTCTACCCTGTAAAGAATATGATGGCGTATAAAGGCTTCTTCAAAAACAGAACAGATAATTACATATTTATGTGTCAGGTCAATCTTCGAAAGAAGATGATTTACTTCAAGATAATCACCGCCGCTGCTCAAGATCAGTATCTCGGCTTTAGCAGCAGACAGTTCCAGCGTTTCCTCACGAATTTCTATTAAACGTGGGTGTTTGGTGAGGGTTGTCACAATATCCACTTTTGATAGATTGATCATCTGCCAGGCCACATAGCTATAGCTCGTTTTAATGGGTAATGGCTGCCGTGGTGCCGCTATCTTTCTCGCATGGGACAACAGATAATAAAGCATAGCCTTTGGAGAATAAATGTTGCCAGCAGCATTTGCTGCCTTGAGTACCTCTTCATCAAGCTGATAATTTTCAGGGAAATAGGAGGCGGCCATCTCGATACAAATACGTAGCGGGCCATATTTCCAGGCTCTATATTTTCCACAGACTTTTCTCGCAATAATCATGCTTTTGTCAGCTGGCTCAGCTACAAAAAGTTGTCCGATCGCTCTGAAGAATTTTCCGGTTTTTTGAATGATTTGTTTCATGTTTTTAGGTTACTAGGTTAATTTAATAATAAATTTTATAAATAGTCTTGGGTATACCGCTTAAAAAACTCCTTCGCGGTCATGCCCGTTTTCTTTTTAAAAAAGCGTGCAAAACTGCTTGGTGACGCATAGCCCAGTTCATAGGCGATTTCATCGGTACGCATACCGTCTACAATATATTTCTTGGCGAGATCCAGCATAAATTCTACCTTCAGCTCTTGGGGACTCTGTCCATAGTAAAGTTGTATAAGCTGATGCAGATAGTCCATACTGATCCCGAGCTGCCAGGCAATATCTTCTAGTTTAAAATCCTGGCCATGCTCGGCTACTGCCTGCTTAATGGCTGCATGGGCTTCTTTGGATTTGATTTGGGATTCCGAAATCTTGTCATATTCTTCAAAGATCTTTTCCTTCGATAGCTGGATCAGTTTTTTGATACCCCAGAGGATATTGACCTCACTGTCGAGGTCGCCTTTCTTGATTTTTGACGCAATGGTTTTCATCAGTGAAATAGTCCTGATGCCAGCACGGAAATCGATGCTGCACCATGAATTCGGATCTTGTTTTCGATAGGCATGGATCAAGGGGTGAAGAAACTGGAAGGGACGCTCGTTGCCATCGCGGAAAATACTGCCGCGGAAATAAAAGTTAACGAGGGTATACCTTCCGGCAGGAACACGGATTTCATAATCACTTCTGGTTAAGTAGAAGTAGCGGCCGCGATTGCAAGAGATGCTGTAACTGATCCGCTTCTGGACATCCCTGATCTGAATAGCACGATCTTCTGTGAAGAGATAAAAGATATGCATATCCAAACGCGTCACTTGTACAGGAATGACAATATCGGCAGGCAGGTGCAGATCCAATATATTGATGTAGCCGAGCATGCCGTCAAACTGCTGCAGGCAGGCCTGCCCATTTCGGTTTTCGTAATGTTGATACTCTGCATTGGACATGCTTATTCGCGGCTTGAGCGAATCAGTTCTTGGACTGTGTGGATCGCCAAATACCTTTGCGAGATCGATCTGTAATATTTTCTTCATAATGGGGTATAGGTCAATATAATCCCCCCGGTCAGGATTTCGGTATGATCGGGGGAAATGGTTTTTGGATAACGTAGGGTTGGATTACTGCTGCGGACCGGTGTAGGAAATCCGGATAAACAGGGGAGTGAACATCATTGTCGCCACACCATCCTGCCATTCATCGAGGCCGTGAACCATGAGCTCCTTAAATTCTGGATCATCATCATCACCCTTGTCTTCTTTTTGAAATTGAAGTACGTTGCCCTGCATGAGATAATTACTGATAGCCGTGCCAAGTTGTTTCCGAAACCCATTGGGAAAATTGTAGAGCTGTATTACCTGATGGGGATCGAGGTTAAAATTTTGTTCCATCCAGGCTGCAAAATCGTCTTTTAGAAGTTGCATCTCTAGCGCGCGCTCCGCTAAGGGTAGCGCAAGAAGCGTGGCTACTTTTTGCGCCACACCTGCATTGTCAAAGTTCTCTTTCATACAAATTGTGTTTCTGCAAATATTTATTTAAATAGATCAAATTAGCAACCGCCCTGTCCTAACCTCCGGTATTTTGGAGGATAATCTTCTTTTGGACGATTGAATTTTGCTTAATATTTGATTTTATTTAGTAAATTGGGTGTGTAAACCAGTATAAACCTGAGCCATTTAAGAGAGCTTGACGTAGCATATGAAAGTATTAAAACTAACGGTGGAGAGTTTACTCATCTCCATGCTTTTTAATTTAATCGGAAATCACGGTATTTATTTGAATCGATTTTGGACACACACCTATTGGATGTGGACAGTGGCATTTGCTATTGCGATTGGTATTGCGGTAGTGTTCACGCAAATGTTTCTTAAAGCCTTTTGGACTTATTGGCAGAAGCAGTATCCTGATCTGATACTCATGAGCAAGGGGAGGATCATGACCAAGAGTATACCCAAAGGTCAACTCTTCTGTGCAATTCTTGCTACAACTATACCGATTTTATCGATCTATCTCTACATTATCTATTGTATCGCTTCGGTGCGCAGCGAAGATACGTACAGCTTGTTAAGAAGCTATCTCTTGCATTATATGCCTTTTATTGGTACAGGTTGTGTAGCCTACGTGATCTATGTTTTCCGTAACGGCAAATTATGGTGGTTAACAACTGAAAATGTGATGGCCTTGTTAGGAAAAGAGGTTATGTCGCAGGAAAACACAACAGATAGAGTGGGAACTATAGCGCCTCCAAGTGCAATGGATAGGACTATCGTAATCGGATCACTCTATGATGTGCTGTACAACCATTCGCCATTCAATCTTAATACCTTGCAGATGGATGCTGTACGTATGTTTGATGTTCCCTTTTATTTTTCCCAAAAAAGAAAAAAGGAAGTCATCCTGATCAATGGTACCCGTATGGAAGCCCATCATTTCATGCAGGAGCTGGAAGCTAGGGGGCTTGATAAATGGTATTTTCGCATCAATAAAACCTGTAGGGTAAATATGATGCTCGTCCGTCAACCGATATTGCCTAATGCCACTTACCTGGAGTTTCGCAAGGAAGTTTTTGACAGCCTCAAGTTGAATATGACGGAATTGGAGATCAGCAACCTGCTGCAGATAACCGAATGGATGCGCAAAGAAAAAAAACTAAAGGATTTTTTGGATAACGTCAATAACCTGGAGCATGAGGGATGGGATAACCTTATTCGGCTCAATTGAATCATCCCATTTTATAAACTTAGATAGACCGAGCGCAGTAGACAACAGGTCTGCTGCTGAGCTGGATTTCGGCGGTTAGTCGAGCTAACCTTACCCGTTTATGTTTTTTGTAAAAGGATCTCCTGATCAACAGGAGATCACGCCTCGTTTTGTGTCCAATGCGACAGGTATTCACCTAAAAATCCACTATTCTTTTCAATTAAAACCAGGCATCGGATATACGCCCTTAGAGGCTAAGCTGGACCGTATCCTAGACCTGCTGCAGGAACAGCACTATACGGAGCTCCACAAGCTGACAGGTACGATGACCATCCACGAAGTCGCCTATTTTTTGAGCAAAAGTGTGCGCACTATCGAGCGGCGTATTGCCAAGGGCCTGCTCAAGGCCACCTATAAAGAGGGCAATGCGGATCTCTTTCTCAAAAAAGATGTGGTGCAGCTGTATGTGACTGAATATAAAAAATGACCGCGGCAAATGCCTTAAATCCCTACACTATTCGTACCTGCTTCGTATTGTCTTCGGGGCTGCATGTAAAAGCAGCCACCGTTAATCCGTTGCTGAACAGTATTTCCCTGTTCGGAGACTGGTGAAGGTCTGTCGAGCATCTGTACAAGATCTATTGCTGATCCGAAGCAGGTACGGAGCTGGTCCGAAGCAAAGGCACGAGACTGCTGCTCAAACCCGTATTTTTTGAAGTGCCAGACGACGGTGTGCATGGAATATGTCCGATTGCAGGGGCTTGTTTTATAGCGGCTATCGTATAGTCTCCGACAGGTCTCCGGCAAAATCCGGGCTACCGCCGACGAGTCTCCGCCAAGCTGCTTTGTGCTATTGACAAGGGGCTATGTGATGTAGTATGTTTGTCGAAGTAAAGCAATACATACCGGTATAAATGAAAGCTTTATGGGATTTAACTTTTTAAAAAAATAACAACATGGCAACAATCAACAATGGTGTAATCGGAAGAGCAAGTGGTAAAGTGGGCGCGGTGATCGCCTCGTCCTGGAAATCCATCAACTACCTGAAAGGCCTGCCCAAAAAGCGGACGAAAGGGATGTCCGAAGAACAGCTGATCCAACAGGACCGTTTCCTGAAAATATCTAAATTTCTGATGCCGATTACGCCGATTCTGCAGGTGGGGTTTGGGCTCTCCAAAACCGAAAAGATGACGCCCACAAACGTGGCACTGCAGCTCAATATCGCACAGGCGGTAAGCGGTACTTATCCAAACTTTAGCTTGGATTACAGCAAGATCGAAATCAGTACGGGCTCTTACCTCAACGGCGGCGGCATGGAGGCTGCTGTGGATAATGGAATTCTTTCTATCTACTGGGATACCATCCTCAACAGCCTGTACAAGACCAAGGCCGATGATCAGGTCATTATCTTGGTCTATTCACCTGAAAAAGATGAATTTATGACAGCACCTACACCGCCGACCCGTGCTGCCGGTACGATAGATATCCAGATTCCGGCCCACCTGCTCGGTGGCAAGGGGCATGTCTGGATCTTCTTTACAGACCGCAAGGCCGAAAAGGTATCCAAAAGTACGTATTTGGGCGAATTTGACCTGGCTTAGTCGCTGAAGAATTAATTGAACGGGAGGAGCATGTGGCTCCTCCTGATTTTTGAACACAAAACGATAAGACATGCTGGTGATTTCTGAGTTTAAAAAGCAGGTTACAGATCCGACACGTAGGGAGGCTGCGCAGGAGCGTTTTCGGCTGGCACGCCGGTTTTTAAATCCGCTGTACCCGCTCATCCGCAAAGGTTTTGCCCACAGCAAGTGCACGGTGCAGGCGGCTTTTGGCCGCGCCATGTCGCATACGCTGACGAATGTGATACAGGGCGAATATCCGGATTTTGAGTTAGTGCCCGCCCTCGCAAAAATCAGCAATGGCATGCTGTCTCCGCTCGCGGTGAATACCTGTGTACGTACGTCCAATACGATTCAGCTGAGCTGGGATGTAACCGAATCCAACATCAAAGATTATAACCAATGGGATGACCAGGTCATACTCTGTGCTTATGATATTATTGGCGAGCAGGCAGCCATCAATGAACAACAGGTGCTGCGGAAGGATCTCCAAATGACGATCGAGCTGCCATCCATCCTGCATGATCGGCCGGTGCACCTGTACCTTTTCCTACATGATCGTGATGAAAACCTGTATTCCAGAAGTCAGTACCTCGGTCTTTTCTAATGAATAGCTAGCGTATGAAATCAACGATAAAAGTTCTCCGCACAAAACAGGGCAAGCATAGCACGTTGTCCGAGATCTACCTGAACAATCAGTTTGTCTGCTACGGACTGGAGAATATTCCGCGCCCCGTGAAAATAAGGGGCGAAACCGCTATACCTATCGGGCATTACCCACTGGGTTTTAATCGCGAGGGGGCAATGAATGGCCATTACTACGACGCTTACCCAAAAATGCACCGCGGTATGCTGGAGATTGGAGCTATACCCAACTTTAGCTATGTCTACTTCCATAAAGGAAATAGCTACAAAGAGACCGCCGGCTGCATTCTGGTAGGCGCACAATATGTACTGGAGGATGGTGATTATCGCCTGCTAGCCTCGGGCGTCGCCTACAAAAAGTTCTATCCGCTAGTGGTCGAACTGCTGCTGCAGGGACTGGTCGAAGTACAGGTCGAATGAGCAGAGGTTTCTGCTATAAAACTGATCATCCTTAAAAAAGTAAACATGAAAAAGATCTTTAATAAAGTAGGACAGGTGCTGCAGCTGCTATTGGCGGCACCTGTAAAGCTGCCGGGTAAGGTGGAGAATGTATTAAAATACCTGGCTTTGGGGCTTGGTATCGTAGAAACGGTATTGGATGAGGCTAAGCCGCAGCCAGAGGTGGATGATGGCAAGGAGCTGCAGGAAGGGAAAGACACTCCGGACGATGGCGAAAGGAATCAGGTGGCAATGGATGATACGATGTCGGCAGCTGAATCGCCTACCGATAAGGATGCTTCGGTGGGCGTCAGGGAGTATAAGTCCGTTAAAAATGGAAGCGAAGATACCGTAGAAAGGAGCGCGATGGATGAAAGTGAATGATATCCGCGTCTCGGCCATCGGCGGTACCATCTGTTCCATTTGGGCCAGTATCTCGCTGGGGGATGTATTGCAGACCGCCCTGACGGCAGCCTTGGGTACCTTGGTCAGTTTCGCTACAAGTAGGTTATTGGCGAAATTGGGTAAACGGAACAGATGAGTAGAACAACAAGGCGCACGAGATTGTGCGCCTTGTTGTAAAGCAACATCTTCATTTGTAAGGCAAAATCCTCAATTTTTATTTTCTCTTCATTTCCGAAAATAGCCGATCCACATCTTTCTTGGCGAATAGCCCAGTCCCTTCGGCCATCGTCGTGGCCGAGCCACAGGCGATTCCCATTTGAAGGACATGCTCCAGATCTCCCTGTTGGGCTAAAACAGACACCATTCCGGCAACCATACTGTCACCTGCGCCCACCGTACTGCGTACCTTTACCAGTGGGGAAGGTAGCTGGATTCTTTCTGTTTCTGAATACAATATAGCGCCCTGGGCACCCAGAGAAACCACGATTAGCGTAGCCTTCCCCTGCGAAATTAGCTGCTGGGCGGCCATATCCAGATCGGAATGCCCCAATTCCTCTTTTCCCACAAGCGCAGCAAGCTCTCCGGCATTCGGTTTGATTAAAAAAACACCTTCCTCCAATGCAAGGCGAAGTGCATCGCCAGATGTATCAATTAGTATTTTACTACCCTTCGTTTTGTACGTATTGATCAGTGATCGTATAAATTCGGGTGGCACCCCAGTCGGAATACTACCGCTGATAACGACAAAATCCGGAATATACGTTAGTTCCTCAATCGAAGTCCTAATCCCCTCCAGCTCGTTGGATTCAAACTGTTCTCCTGGAAACCCGAACCGATATTGCTGATTGGTTGCGCTGTCAACCACAATAAAATTTTCGCGGGTCTCGCCATTCACCCGGATTGGATCTATAGCAATATCTTCCAGCTTCAATAAGCTTTCGAGCATACTGCCTGTCTTTCCCCCGGAAGTAAAAAGAGCAGTTGAAGCCAGACCAAGTCTTTTCAGGGCACGAGATACGTTGATTCCTCCGCCACCAGGCTGGTATATAGGCTTTTCACAGCGTAATTTCTTTTCAGGAACGATATGTTGTACGCTCGTACTCTTGTCTACGGATGGATTCAGGGTGATTGTTAAAATAGATTTTGCCATTTGTTTACATTATAACTGTAGTATATTCACTTTACTGCCTGCTGAATACTACCAATTATATAAAAAATAGTTGATATTATATAACCTATAATGGATTATAAATCAGAACTTTGTTTATACTATTCGATCACTTCGAAGGTTTAGCCATCCTAACACAAATTCGGAGATAGGGGTGGGTGGATGTCGAAATTTTAAACAAAAAATTAGATATCATGAAAGCGGTTAAGTATTTTGTAGTTATTTTTTTCTCTATTTTCTGCACTGCGATCTGCGCACAGAATGTCAACATAGGTGCAGAAATTACTGCAGCACTAGAGAACAATACATATCTTTCCAAGCTGAATTATCCAAAATCGGTTTTCAGGTTCTATACGGATAATTATTCAGGATATCATTGGACAGATAGTCGGCAAAGGCAAGAACAATCGAAAATAGCGCTCTTACTGCTGACGAAGGCTGATCACTATGGCCTCTCACTGTCCGATTACCATCTAGAAGCACTTTCTTTGGAAAAATTAGAACAATGGGCAGATTTTCCCTCCGAAAAAAATCAGAAGGAAAGAACGCTCTTTGATATACTGCTCACAGATGGCCTAATTACCTTTATTAATGACCTTCACTTTGGAAAATATAATCCATTATACCAAAAAACTCAGATTGATACCAGCAGGATCAATGGATTTTGTGCAGATGAAATATTATCGACAGCGCGAATGCACACGGATTTCCAAGGAGCAATACTTAAGGCCCAGCCTAGTTTAAAAGCCTATAGTGATCTTCAGACTTATCTAGATCGTTCACACACGGCAAATGATCGTATTGTTTCTCAAACCGAAATGGGTAAGATCATCATAAATATGGAACGCCTGAGATGGATCAATACGCAAAGCGCCTACTATATTATGGTCAATATCCCTTCATATACATTGGAGCTTCATCAGGGCGACGAGATGTTCGGCTTTAAGATTGTGGTAGGAAAGTCAACAACAAAAACACCTGTTTTGGAAAGTGAAATCAGTTATTTTTCAACGGCACCAGACTGGCGAGTTCCGCAAAGTATTTTCCGTAAGGAAATGCTACCCGAAATGATGAAAGATAGGAGCTACCTAGCTGATCATAATTATTCGATCTATGACGGATCAGGTAATAAAGTCACCGTAAATGCATCAAAATTGAGACAGATCAACAACAGTCCTAATAATTATAGTGTAAGGCAATCCTCGGGTCAGGACAACGCATTGGGTGCCGTTGTCTTTAGATTTGAAAATCCCTATGCCGTATACCTGCATGATACCGCTCAGAAACAATTTTTTGATCGCGAGAAAAGGGCGCTCAGCCATGGCTGTGTACGTGTGGAAAATGCGGATCGTCTTGCCGCCATGCTATTGGCTTACGATGGTTCAGAATATAAAGTTTCAGAGCTGGAAAACGCGATACTATCTTACGAAAAGAGAGATTTTGTGCTGAGTGAGCCCGTGCCTATTATAATTACATACCTGACCTGCCTTATAGAAAACGGAAAGCTTATTTTGTACACAGATATTTACCAATTTGACAGATCGCTGGAAGGCAAATTTAATCAAAATAGATAACGGAATGAGGACAGCATAACATCGCAGCTTATATGAGCTATGTCTAAAATAAAAAGATTACTGCTTAGTCAAAAATAATAATGATCGTCGTAAAAGACATCAAAATCCGATGAATTAAACTGATTGATATAGAAACACATGAGTATTTATTCTTTTAAGGTACCTATTTTCTGATTTTTTGGAATATCTTAAAATATTGGAGAAGGGTACCAAAAGTTAGTCGATGTTTGTCTCATAAATATTTTGAAACAAATTGCCAGGCAAACATGTTTGTTTTATAGCTACTTTGTTTTTGTGATAGATAATTTAGCCTATTTATTATTTGTCCTATTGGACCAACAGACATGAAGATTATCATTCAAAATATGGTGAGCCGTCGTTGTAAAATGATGGTAAAATCCGAACTTGACAAATTGGGGATAGTCTATACATCAATTGAATTGGGCGAAGTCAGATTAGCACAGCCTATTTCTGAGAATATCAAACTAAAGCTCCAGGAAGCATTGCATCGATCGGGGCTGGAATTGCTCTACGACAAGAGAGCCGAATTGATCGAACGGATAATCAGTATTATTGTCGAAATGATCCATTATTCCAAAGAAGTCCCGGAAGTTAATTTTTCGACTTTATTGAGTGACAGGCTAAAAAAAAACTATCATTATCTGGCTGAGATATTCTCCAAAACAAAGGGGATCACGATCGAACATTTTATCATACTGCATAAAGTAGAAAAAATTAAGGAATTGATCCTTTACGGGGAATTGAACCTCACAGAAATATCATACCAGCTTCATTATTCGAGTGTATCGCATCTCTCCAGGCAGTTTAAGCAGGTCACGGGGCTGACACCTACATTTTTCAAAAAGCTTCCACTAAGAAAGCGAACAAACCTAGAAGATCTTTAATACTCCTCAGTCTACCTACCAATTATACAACAATCCATGCGAATTGTATAACCTATATTGTTTTATTAATCAGAACTTTATTAGGAAGCAATAATCTAGTTGTTTCGTAAATTTTAAGCTGATGAAAACAGATGCAGAATTGCAGAGAGATGTCGAGCGGGCAATCCAATGGGAACCCCAGTTGCATTTGGCGGAAATCGCTGTTACGGTTGATGAGGGAATTGTTTCTCTCGCTGGTTATGTGGACAGTTATGCAAAAAAACTGGAAGCTGAAAATGCCGCAAAAAGAGTTCATGGCGTGCGGGCATTGATTGAAAATATTGAAGTTCAATTTCCAACTAACTGGGCAAAAACGGATGCTGAAATCGCAAATGAGGTGTTGGCTTCTTTGCGGACTGCCTGGCTAGTTCCGAAAGACAAAATCGGGATTAAAATTGAAAATGGATGGGTCACATTGGATGGTGAACTGCAATGGAATTATCAACGGGAAGCGGCTAAACATGCTGTAATTTACCTTATGGGTATCAAAGGAGTAACCAATAATATAAAGGTTAAATCCGATACGAACAGCGCGATTGAGAAAAAAGATATTGAAGATGCTTTAAAAAGAAGCGCTATTGACGGTAGTAATCTCCTTGTGATGGTTTCAGGCAGCACGGTAACCTTAAGTGGAAAAGTAAATTCCTGGTATCAAAAAGAAGAGGCAGAACGGATCGCATGGAACACCCCTGGTATATGGGAAGTGAATAACGAGCTATCTATTGATTATGAATATGCCTTTAGTTAATAAGAGATTGTTTATAAGAACAATCCAATAGAAAAGAGCCACCATATATACATAATACTAAATTCAACTATATTTAAGAGCATCCGTAAGCGAGATGCTTTTAAGTATATTGTTCAACAACTGTTAACTTGATCTTTCATGCTATCCATTAGTGTTTTTGAACTACTTTACTAAAAGTGCGGCACTCATCCTATCTCTTGTCTACGATATTCTTTTATGATCGGTAAAGGAAACACCTCTAATGGTATCATGCCGTTTTTTTATTTGAGCTGTGTACGCTATTAAATCCTTTGCAAAAATTATTCTATTTAAGAAAATGAAAACTTTAACACTAGTTCTGATTGCCATAATGACCTTATTGGGGTGCAATCAGTCCGCCGACAGGCGAGCCACAATGGTAAAACAAGAAACCAAAGATATCGAGACTGGCTCCGATACGGTTAAAACAAAAAGAATAGCAGTCTGGCACCGATTTAAACTGGAGTCTGACAGTGCTATTGCGAAAATGGACAATGACCTTTTGAATCTACAGGCTAAGTTGGCCAAGGCAAATTCGAAAGATAGGGCTAAGCTCGATGACGATTATAACAAATTAAAAATTGAAATCGCAAGATTGAAGGAGAAAATTCGCCAAAAGAATGTAGCATTCGACAACGATATGCAACATGCTAAAGATATGACATTACAAGAAAATGAACAGTTTAAAAAAGATGTGAAAAATGATATTGATAAACTCGGAAAATCTGTCGATCAGCTTTTTAAAGATGACAAAAAATAAGCATTATTACTAGATGCTGATGCACTGAATATGATAGCAAGTAATAAAAAGCTATTGGACGAAATTTCTCCAGAGACAATTATTACACCTCATATCGACAGAGTTTGACAGGTTGTTTGGTGAACATCAGAATAACGATGAACGAATAAACACGGCCCTAGAGAAATCAAAAGAATCGATGATCATTACGGATATTATTAAAAATTTTGGAAATGGATTTAAGAAAATAAGAACGTAAATTATTTACAACCATTCCCGAAGATTTTGTCGGAAAATTACAGATATAGAAAATTATAAAATAAGATGGAAACCAGCCATATAAGTAAAAAGGAAATTTTACCTGGCGAAGAAATACAATGTAAGGACATCAGAACAGGTATTTTGAGTTTGCTGAAATCGGATTTTCCGGATATGTATAACGATGATTATATTTCTATAGATGAATTAAATCAATATAGAAGGCTTTATCTTACTTCGCTTGTTGTTCAGGAACGAGGAGAACTGGCGATTATAGATAAGGATGTAATAACAGCGATCCGAAACAATTCGATTCTCTCCGAAGATATACAAGAAGAGTTGGAGGCACAGCTAACTGTAGGTCAAAAACTTGCTGATAGCGTTGCAAGATTTGGAGGAAGTTGGATATTCATCATTACCTTTTTTTCATTTATCCTTGTATGGATGATTGCTAATATTATTGTTCTAAGCAGGCAACCCTTTGATCCGTTTCCTTTCATTTTGCTCAATCTCCTGCTTTCCTGTTTAGCAGCAATTCAGGCTCCGATCATTATGATGAGCCAGAATAGGCAGGAGCAAAAAGATCGTGTCAGGGGCGAACATGATTATAAGATAAATCTAAAAGCAGAACTGGAGATAAAACTGCTCAGTGAAAAAATAGACCATCTGCTCATTCATCAAAGCAAAAAACTGTTGGAGATACAAGAGGTACAAACAGATTATTTGGAAGATGTACTAAAAGAGCTAAAGAAAAAATAGCTGTAATCGTCGCGCACCCCGACGATGAGAACTTATACCACTGAACTGATAAATCCCGTTATGATAAAGATCAAACCTCTACAATACAAAAACGTTGCATCATTTCTCTGACCGACTATGTACCTTTTGTGGGACCTGAGCTTTTTTGCAAAGTATAATTGAGCTTTTTTACCAAGTTGAATAAAAAGGGTACCGCTAAATTTGTGCTATAAATAATAACAAAATGAAAACAGTCAATACGATTTATAGCAACGGGGAATTTGTAAGCCCGCACGGAACGGAAATTTATGACCTCATCAATCCGTCTACGAATCAAAAGATTGGTGAAGTCACTTTAGCAGATGTAACCGACACAAAAAATGCCATTGCAGCAGCAAAAGCTGCCTTCCAGACATTTTCAAAATCCACCGTTTCGGAACGTATCGGTTATTTAACAAAACTGAAAACTGCGATTGAAAAGAGAAGGCAGGATTTTATAGATGCGATGATTGAAGAGTACGGCGGAACACATCAATTTGTCACCATGAGCAACGCACATACCGGAGCCTGGTTTGACAGCATGATCGAAGTGCTTAACACCTTTGAATTTGAACGGACAATTAACGCCGCATCGGTGCGATTTCAGCCTGTCGGTGTTGTCGCGATTATTACGCCCTGGAATGCCAGTAACAGTTCGGTGGCCAGTAAAGTCGCTACCGCAATCGCAGCAGGATGTACCGTAGTCGTCAAACCCAGTGAAATGAGTGCTTTGCAGACGAATGTGCTCATGGAAGCTTTTCACGAAGCCGGTTTACCAAAAGGTGTTATCAATGTGGTAACAGGTCTCGGAAATGTAGTGGGCACGGAACTTACCGAGAATCCCGGAATTGCCAAAATTTCATTTACAGGTTCTACAGCCGTAGGAAAATCCATCGCTAAACGGGCGGTCGATACCATGAAACGCATTACGCTCGAACTGGGTGGAAAATCGCCGAATATTATACTGGATGATGCAGACCTCGATAAAGCAATTCCGATGGCCGTATACGGCGCTTATATGAACAGCGGGCAGGCCTGTATAGCGCCGACAAGACTCCTGGTGCCGCAACATAAGCTCGATCGGGTAAATGCCCTAGCAAAGGCCACTGCAGAAAGTATGGTTGTCGGCCTGCCACAAAATGTAGATACCAATATCGGACCGATGGTTAGCGTGAAGCAGTTTGATAAAGTACAGCAGTATATAAAAACGGGAATTGAGGAAGGGGCAACCTTGTTGACCGGCGGATTGGGAAAACCTGAAGGCCTGGAGGAGGGTAATTTTGTGAAAGCCACCATTTTTACAAATGTCAGCAATGCGATGACCATTGCGCGGGAAGAAATTTTCGGTCCCGTTTTGTGTATTATTACTTATCAAACCGAAGCGGAAGCCATAGAAATTGCCAATGATACGCCTTATGGACTAGCTGCCTACATCTCATCGGCGGATAGTGAAAGGGCAAAACGTGTGGCCGCAGAGATCGATGCTGGGCGGATCTGTATCAATGGATTCAGTCACGACCCATTGGTTCCGTTTGGCGGATTCAAGCAGTCGGGCATTGGACGGGAATATGGTGTATATGGTTTGCAACCTTACCTTGAAATCAAAGCCGTACTAAGCTAAATTTTTATACATTTGACAAAGCGTTGTCGTACGCACGGCGCTTTGTCTTGATCGATAGTCTTATGATAGAAAATTCGGATATTGTCTATTCCTGTTACCACCAGGTGAGCAGAAAAGGGGAAAATTTTGTGGCTCAGCATACGATTTCATATCAGCTGTCGGGAAGTTTTATATTGTCCGACAATAAAGACAAGCATACTGCGCATCCGGGCGATTTTCATCTCATCAGAAAAAACCAGCTGGTGAAATTTGCAAAGATTCCACCACCAAACGGCGCCTGTGAAAGTCTGAATATCTACCTGAGTGACGAAACGCTAAAGAATTTTGCGAATGAGTATCAGCTGAGATCCGAACATTCAACCGTAACGGAAGCGCTGGTTAAAATTGATGTCAATGCGGTTCTCGAAAATTTTATCGTGTCGCTGAAGGCCCTTCTTCAAAGTAATTTGAATAATAAATCACTCACCGACCTCAAAATCAAGGAACTTTTACTAATCCTCCTTCAGACGAAACCAGCGCTCAAAAATATCCTGTTTGATTTTTCTGAACCGCATAAAATAGACCTTGAGGCCTTTATGAATCAGAACTACAGGTATAACGTCAATTTAGAGCGTTTTGCCCGTCTAACAGGTCGGAGCCTTGCTACTTTCAAACGCGATTTTGAGAAAGTTTTTCAAACCTCGCCGCACCAGTGGATTCTGAAAAAAAGACTGGATGAGGCACATTATCTGCTAAAGGAAGAAAAGCGGTCTGCTTCTGATATCTTTGTTGATCTGGGCTTTGAAGATCTGTCGCATTTTTCCCATGCTTTTAAGAAACAGTTTGGCTACAGTCCGAAAAGCCTACCTAATACCGAAAAGCCTACCTAATATTTAGAGAACTAAGCGGCGTTCTGAACTTCTTTCTTTATTGATATACCCCTTAAATTGGCTCCGTCACTTGGTTTAATTTTGAAATACTCGATCAAGGATAGCAGTGATAAGACAGCAATTAACTGCAATGCCAAACTAAAATCCCGCATCTGATAAACCGTATCCTGATAATAACTGCTTGCCAGGTGTAGCGTCACTGCACCTAGGGCGATACCCATACCAAGTGCCATTTGTTGTGCCGTATTATACAGTGTATTTGCATTGCTCATCTGTTCGTTTGGCACGTCTGCGTAGGCCAGGGTATTTAGACTTGTAAATTGGAGCGAGCGTGTAAGGCCCGAGAAAAAGAATACAATTGCCACAAGCCAGATCGGCGTTTGTATGGAAAGCAGGGAAAGTCCGGCGGTTACCAGTGTTAAAATAATCCCGTTGCCGATCAGGACCTTGCGGAAATCATACCGCCGTGTTATCCACATGGCTACCGGTTTCATACTCATACTACCGAACATGTTGGCCATATAGAGGAGTCCGGCGTGAAAAGGGCTCAGTCCAAAACCCAGCTGTAACATAAGGGGCAATATAAAAGGAGCAACATTGATCACCATACGGGTAATGGAGCCTGAATATACCGTAATCCGGAAGGTTTTTACGTTCAGAATACTATAATCAATCAACGGATACTTGATCCGTTTGGAGTGCCAGATCGAAACGGCCATCAGCGCAAAGCTCGCCACAATTGTCGCAACTGGTTTTGTATAATCGCCTTTGGCTGCGCCGATCATTTCAGTTCCCAGCATAATTCCGGCAAGACCGATACCGCTGATAAAAAAACCGATAATATCAAGGGGACGGTTATTTTCGGAATCCATCGCTGGAATAAATTGATGCACTGCCCACAGCGCAAATACACCGACGGGTATATTGATAAAGAAAATCCAGTGCCAGCTAAAATAGGTTGTAAAAAATCCACCCAGCACTGGGCCGATAATAGGGCCTAATAACCCAGCCCAGGCAATATAACCGATCGCTTCAACCAGATCTTTCTTTTCGGTGTGCTTGAGTACAATAAGACGTCCCACCGGTACCATGAGGGCTCCGGCAGTACCCTGGCAAATACGTGCAATGACGAAAGATGTTAGGTTGGTACTCAGTCCACATGCGATTGAAGAAAGTATAAATCCGATAATCGCCAAATTGAAAACTTTTTTTGCGCCGTAGCGGTCGGCAATCCAGCCGCTGATTGGAATAAATACAGCTAACATGACGGTGTAAGAGGTAATACCTGCACTGAGGTGTACAACATCACTCTCAAAATCATGTGCCATTTTGGGTAAGGCCGTCGATATCGCTGTGGTGTCAAGCATCTCCATAAGTAAAGTGCCACCTACAATGAGCGATATGATGCGCGATTCTTTCTTCATCTTGCTCTTCTTAAATCCCGAACGGGAAACATTTGCGACAAAAGTAAGCCTATCGTAAAAAAGAAAAGTCATTTAAAGGCAATTAAATGACCAACATGCCCGCGTATGTGTTTGCTAAGAACCGAAGAAAAGAACTTATAATATTAACAATTTTTACATTACTGAGCTGGAAGCCGTACCTTAAATGTGGTTCCGCCCGCTGAATTGCTCTCCACGGTGATATGTCCATTATGCAGTTCTACAATTTCACGGCAGAGATAAAGGCCTATGCCGAATCCAGAGATTGTTCCGACCTTATCTTTTCCTGCCCTGTAAAATCGCTCGAAAATCTGATCCCGGTCTTCTTCGGCAATACCCATACCCTCGTCACTGACAAAAATCTCTACATCCTGATTTACCGTGGGCAAATAGCCAAATGTAATCTGGGTTCCTATCGGCGAATATTTGGCCGCATTTTCCACAAGATTTTGGACTACCTGCGAAATTTTATTCGGGTCAGCATCAATGGATAGACTTTGCGTCAGGTCAGCGACGATCTGATGGGAGTTTATCCTCAATTTAAATTCATCTTCAAGTTCGGCAAATAATTCCTTCAGATCAAACACTTCTCTTTCTATCATCATTCTGCCGGAGTCGAATCGCGAGATGTTCAAGAATCCATTGATTAAGTTCTTCATATTGCGAACTTGTCGAAGGGATTTCATTGTAATGTCTTGATAACTCGTGTTTGCTGTAAGGAATGCCTGACGCTGCATCAATTGAAGATAGGCGTTTATAGAGGTCAGGGGTGTCTTCAGTTCGTGGCTAACGATGCTAATGAAATCATTTTTCCGCTGTTCCTCAGCTTTTTGTTCGGTAATATCCCGTAAAGTACCGTTCAGACTTACTGCTTTTCCCTTGGCATCGTAAAATACTTTACCACGTGCCTGCACGAGTCTAACGTTCGGGTACTGCGCATGGACAATACGGTATTCAATAAAGTAATTGCCGTCCGACTTTTCGCTAAGAGCATCAGTTATGGCAGCCATTACACGTTGCCGATCCTCTTCTATGATGGAAGAAATAGCGGCTGATAAATCCAATTGATCCACATCGGCTAAACCAAACCATGATTTTAACAGGGCATTTCCGGAGAACAGATTATTTTTGGGCTCGTAATAGAACGTCGCAAGCTCTCCGGCATCAATAGCCATGGACAGCATTTGTTGATCTTTTTCACTTTTCCGCCGTTCAAGGACTTGGTCGGTAATATCTTCAAGGATAATCAGAATTCCAGTGACTTTGTTGTCAGTTGAAAAAATAGGTTGATAGATCGAGTTTACGATAGCCTCTCGCAGTCCGTCATTGTGACGTAGCAATATGGAGAGTTCATTGTTTGTTTTCCGTACGCCTTTTTCGAACGCTTCCCGGAGCCACTGGTTCATGGGCTGGCCTTGCAGTTCGGGCCTTGCGATTTCGTGGGGCCGGCCCTGCACATCCGCTAACCGATGGTCCCAGATTTTTAATATTGTCGGATTGGCTATGTCAATAATAAGTTCCGGCCCCTTAAGCATCGCTATGCCAACCGGTGCTTGCTCAATAATTGTCCGCACTTGTTCACGGCTTTCTGCCAGAAGGTGTAAGGAACTGTTGAGCTCATCATTTGTAGCGGTCAATTCTTCGAGCGTTGCCGCCATTTCCTCCATAAGCCCTTGTTCCTTTTTTTCTTTTTCCTGTATCTGTTGCTGATGCCGCCTTCTTAAAGTAACATTGCGGGCGGTGTTTAAAATACACCAGGTTTTATTGTTTTGGTCTAATAGGGCTCTATATTCATAATCGAAATAGTCAGTCACCGGAACACCGTTTTTAACGAGTCTGGCTGGTGCCTCGGTAACGGAATAGGATTTGCCCGTACGCCAAACCTCTTGCAGAATAGCTAAGAACGGCTGGTCTTCCAGTTCGGGAATAGCACTGATCAGCGCTTTGCCAATAACGGATGCGTCTTTGCCCCAAAGGGAAAGCATGCCTTCATTGGCAAACTGAATGGTCATCTCTGTTCCAGTATAGATTGACGTCGGCTCTGGAGAACAGCTCAGTGCCTGTAAGATAAGGTCTTCGCCAAATGAGGCACTACCAAATTTTTTCTTGATGTCCATTAGACCAAAGATAAAGAATACATTCTATAGGGTAACACATTATCTTCCGCTTTGGGAAGTAAAGTCTTGAAGAAAGCCGAACCGTCTGCTTTCTTTATGAAAATCCTAGCGAAAAGTTGCTTAAGGCTTCGCATAAGGTAATCGTTCAATCCGGCTTGTGGTATGATAGCTGTCAAGACCGCTAGAGGTAACTGTCCCGGCTTCTTCGATATCGATATAACCATCCTCTTTTAAACAGTTATCGGGCACGAAAGCTGTTTTTATTTGGCCGATGATCAATGTTGTGCCGTTCAGCTCAATGGCTGTTTTCTGAACAAAGCTGCAGGCGAATTTTATTTTGCTTTCTTGGACAAAAGGGACCGGAATATTTTCCAGGTATTCAGGGCTTAGTCCGACCTGTTCAAATTCGCTAACACCTTTTGGATATTTTGCACTACATTGGTGTGCCTCATGTACAAATTCGGGTGAGACATGATTAATCGTATACCATTTCTGCTCCAGGATATTATCCAGGGTGCTGCTAAAATCTGTCGCCGGCCGAAGTATAATGCCACAGAGTGCCGGATCTGCGCCCAGGTGGAACAAACTGCTGAACGTGGCAAGGTTTTCATTTCCGTCCCTGTTTTTTGTACCGATCAATACCAGGCTTTTAAAGCCGCCCAGCGAGTTTATAAAATTAGCTCTGTATCTTCTTTCAAATGCAGCAATTGTGTTCTCATTATAAATCATCGTTTATGAATTCTTATTTTTAAGGTTTAGCTATTCTATTAATCATGCCCCTAAATATGAAGCCGTGAAAAGGCCATACGGCATACCAATAGAGCCTTCCGGCAAGGCCCAGGGGCCTAAAGGTCGCGGTCTGCAGCAGGATATTATCTTCGATTTTAAATTCTAGCCATGCTTCTCCAGGAAGTTTCATTTCGGCATAGAGCAGTAATCTTTTCGTGGTTCTATCGGCGATCAGTACGCGCCAAAAATCAAGTGCATCACCTGCAGCCAGATCGCTTTTATTTTTTCGCCCTCTCCGCATACCCACTCCGCCGACCAATTGATCCATGAATCCACGGATTTTCCAGAGCCAGTTGCCATAATACCAACCAGAATTTCCTCCAATGGACCAGATTTTGGTCAATGATGCTTCACTATTGTGGAGGGGAACCGAGCGGACATCCTTAAAGCAACCATAACTGGGCACTTCCAGCAGCCTGCTGAGGCCGCCCGATAAAATGTGACTGGTCTGTGCGTCTTTCCAGCTGGAAACCACATTGTCGCTTTCAATTTTTTGAAAAGCTAATTGGATGGATTGCCTGTAATTGATCAACGTAATACCGAGTTCGTCCGCTAAATTATTGGGTTTACAGATCACTTCTACTTTCATGCTATCGACCAGGTTTTTGGCCAGGTTATAGGACGTCGAGGTAACAAAATAGAGCCAGTAGGAGGAAAGCCGCGGCGTCATGAGCGGGATAACAAAGATTTGTCGCCTAAGTTTTCGTTCGGCAGCATATTGCAGCAGCATCTCTTTGTAGCTAAGGATGTCTGGCCCCCCGATATCATAGCTTTTGTTAAAGGTGTGCGGGTTGGCGATAACACCGATCATAAATTCGATCACGTTGCGTATGGCGATAGGCTGACATTTCGTCTGCAACCATTTGGGCGTAATCATAACCGGGAGTTTTTCCACAAGATCCCGAATAATCTCGAAAGATGCGCTTCCCGAGCCAACGATGATACCGGCCCGCAAGGTGGTGATCGGAATCCGTCCGCTGGCCAGGATGTTTTCAACGTTTCTTCTCGAGTCGAGATGCTTCGATAAGTGATCCGAATTAATAATTCCACTCAGATAAATGATCTGTTGCGCGCTGGTTTTTTCCATAAAGTTGCGGAAGTTGGTCGCACATTGCGCTTCCATTTGCTGGAAATCACCTGACTGCGTCGCCATGGAATGGATCAGGAAATAAGCAATATCAATTTCAAGTGTAATTTCTTTCAGACTTTCGTTATCCAGGAAATCGACTTCAACAACTTGAACATGCCCCGGAATTGCCGAGGTATCAAAACGATTCTTATCTCTTACACAACAAATAATTTCATGTCCCTGTTCTAACAACACAGGCAAAAGACGTTTTCCAATATACCCCGTGACTCCGGTCAATAGAATTTTCATAGCCTGATTTGTTAAGTTCAGCTGTTATTTACTGTATACAAATATACCAAAATGCAGCCTAATTTGTTTTTATTTGGTGTGTTTTTATTCTAATACAGCAAGGCGCACGCTATTGATCTTTTATTTCTTCAGTAAGCAAAACTTTAATTGCAACATCATGTGTACAGCGTTTTTGGCTCTGCCCTGGCTTCGGCCAGCTCCAGTGGGGGATAATAAAGGCGCACGAGAGCGTGCGCCTTACAGTTTATGAATGCAGTTTTTGACAAGCTGCTTTGGTGGAAACACTTAACTTCTGATTTCCCTTCGCATAAAAATGTAATAGGACCAGGCAAAACAAATCATCATGGCTGCACAGAGTCCACTGACCTGTGGCCAGACCATCAGAAAACTTTCCCGAAAGGAAAGCGGTGAGGGGATGGCACCGACCATCTGTTCCATGGAAATGGGACCTAAGCTGCGTACAGAGGGCATCAATAGGGTCGTGGTGGCATCGGTATAGAGCTGGCTCGGTGATAAGCGGAGCAGATTTAAGATGAGCTCATTATAGCCGATGTACTCCTGCTCCGAAATATAATTGGGGTTGGGCAAAAAGGGGCGTATTGCCAGATTGACCAGGATAGGAAAGAATACCGTAAAAAACAACCAGATGCCGATCGCGGTAAGTGCTGAGGTGGCCGGCTGGCGAAAGCGTATCGACAACAGGATGGAAAGGCTCAGCCAGAAGGCAACATAGAGCACACTGATCAAGGTAAAACCGAAGATACGCAGCAACTCCTGGGGTTCTATCCGGACACCTGTACTCAGGAGACCGCCGCCGATCATCAGCATGACCAGCGCAACAAATAATGTGCCCACCACGGCCAGTGGCGCCAGAAATTTGGCGAACAGCAGGTTGTCTCGGTAAATTGGCTGCGCCAGCAAACGGGTGAGTGTTCCGTTGTTGTATTCTGCATTGACGGCGTCAAAACCCAGGGCTATGCCTAGTAGTGGCGCTAGAAAGTTTAAAAAAACATGAAATGGCGGAATGGAATTATCCGTTGTGGTCAGTAGCTTGAGATAAAGAAATGACTGATCAGGATCGCGCATATTGCTGACAGCGTCTTTGAGCCCCATGGATGAAACATAGAGGGATGCGCCGAAAGTCAGTACGATGAGCAGGATCAGTATAATAAAACGCCAGCTGCGGATATGTGCCGCAATTTCTTTGCGGACCAACACCTGCATCGGAAAGGATGGCCGTTTATTGGTATCTTTTGAAGAAACCCTTGGATTTTTCATAGGCATTATCTGTAGTTATGCTGTTCTCAAAATATGTATTATAAATATCGTCGAGCTGGTAGTCGTTGCGGTTCACGGAAACGATATCAGCGCCATTGTTTACCAGCATGCGTACCACTATTGCTGTCATATCACTGTCTGTCTTTAGTTCGATCGTAAATCCGTTCACTTTAAGATTACGGAGTCCGGGCAGGGCCTTTAATGCTTCTTCAAACCGTTTGGGGTCGCCCTGGGCATGGTCAAGGGTAATGACGGTACTGATACCTTTCTGCTGCTGCAGGTTTTGGGCAAGGCTTTCGAGCGATCCTTCAACCAGTAATTTTCCGCCAACAAAAATACCCACCCGATCGCATACACGCTGCACCTGGTGGAGGTGGTGTGAAGAAAGCAGTACCGTTAGGTTATGCTCCCTGCTGAGCTGCTTGATGAGCTCAAGGAATTCGTCAACACCCTTGGGATCAATGCCCAGTGTAGGCTCATCAAGGATGGCAACCTCGGGAGCCTTGATCAGCACTTCGGCCAAGCCTAGACGTTGTTTCATACCGCGGGAAAAAGCGCCGGTTTTTTTATGCATTTCCCGTTCGAGCCCCACGACATGTAACATGTCTTTTGCAGAAGCTTGTGCATAGGATTCTGTGAGACCATTTAATCTGGCAATAAAGCTTAGGTTTTCCAGCGCTGTCATATCCGGGTAGAAACCTACGTTGTCGGGCAGGTAGCCGACTTTTCGTTTCACGGCGATCGGATTGCGCGTGGCATTATGGCCACAGACATAGGCTGTGCCGGAAGTGGGTTCGGTCAGGCCCAGCATCATGAGGATGCTGGTTGTCTTGCCGGCACCATTGGGGCCGAGCAGGCCAAAGATCTCTCCGGGATAAATGTGCAGGTCCAACTGATCTACGGCGGTTACTTTGCCATAGCTTTTTGTCAGGCCTGTCAATAGAATGATAGGATCCTTCATCATGATAATCTTTTTGTAGCGCCCTTATCTGCGGCCGTATTTGCGGATGAGAAAATACACCAAACCAATGGCCAATACAATGACAAGCATACCGATCCACCCAGAAAGCAAAGAAGTTTTCACAATCATACGGAATGAAATGTCGGCGCTGCTGTTGGATGATTTGATCTCAAATTTGGAAGCATAGTCACCGGCAATAGTTTTGTCGGGAACTTTTAGGTTGACTTTGACGTCAATAGATTTACCTGCTTCGAGCTGTTTGATGTTCGACGGATCGAAGCTTGCCTCCCATCGGCTGGGTAATTGGGACGTCAGTTCCAAGGTATTGAGCGGCAGGGTGCCCGTGTTTTTGACTTTAAGTAGAATTTCTTTGCTGCTACCAGATACGACTTCGTCACTTAGCCGCCCACTGGGGGTGGTCAACTCAAGGGCATAGGAGCCTTTGATGACTGCTTCGAGCTCAAGCTTTAAGGTATCGGTTGAGGATATAGCCCGTATCGGAATTTTATATTTATCGGGCTTGGCCGTGATCGGACAGCTGATTTCAATGCTGATTTCCTGTGCCTTATTGGGCTGCATCTGAAGGGAAGTCACTTGCGAGCCTTCTACGCGGTAGCTAATCTGCCATCCATCGGGCAGCTGGGCATTCAGGTTGTAGTTAACCAATTGAGCGGATCCGTTGGTCAAGGTCGTCGTATAACGAAAAGGTTCGTTGCTGGGGGCCTCAATATTGATGAGCCTCGCTTCGAAACCGGATTTGAGGGGCTTCAAGGCTTGCCCCGATAGATAGAAACTGTTAGCCAGCACAATAAGTGCGATAAGAAATGGCCTGAAAGAAAAACGTCGGTCTGTGTTTGTAATTAGTAATTCTGTTAACATGATCCAATAACTAAAATTTATATTTAAATAGAATATTAGCTTTTAAAAAATGTCGGTTTGGGTATCAGCTACCTTTTTGAAAAACCGCACCCAAATTAAAAATCAATTTGATAAAAATCAAGATTGAAATAAAAAAATAGTGTAAAAAAATTGTGTTTAAATGGTCTATAGACTGATAGCTTGTGTTGTATGCTAAAGTGCACTTCCGTCAGTCAAAGTTTACTGAGCGGAAGGTTTTCTTGATGATAATCTTGGTATTCTCGGCCAACTCATCCAGTGTACAGTGGATGGATCGTAATTGTGTCCTCTGAATCGTAGCGTCGCTCAGGAGAAGATTAATGCGAAGACGTCTGCTGTCTGAGGCTTCAAGCTCACCGCGCAGTTCATCAAACAGTTCATGAATAATCTTTTCGCAGCTTTTTTGGTCAAAACTGGCGATAGTGATATAATGTCCGTGGCTGTACATCTGTAATTCAATATAGTAATTCGACGTTTTCATAATCTTAGTATTAAAGACTGAAAAAATAGGTTAGCCTCCCGTGGAGGCTAACCAGTAAATTTGCTATTTGGATCTTTAGGATATTTCGATCATCCGCGGTTCTTTCTGTTTGGCTTCTTCTTTCTTCGGTATTGTCAATCGGAGCATACCATTCTCATAGCGTGCCTGAATATTGTCCTGATCGACAACCTCCTTCTGAAGTTCGAAGCTGCGTTGGAAAGATTGGTAGCTGAACTCCCGGCGTGTGTAGTTGTCGTGATGTTCCTCGTTTTGTTCTTCCTTAGCCGAGGATATGGTCAAGAGATTGCCGTCGAGTGTCACCTTAAAATCGCCTTTGGCCATGCCAGGTGCGGCGACCTCCACTTCGAAGCTTTCTGCGTTTTCCTTGATGTTGACTGCAGGAACGGTGGTACTTGTTGATGAGTAATTTTTGTTGTCCCAGTTTAAAAGCTCACGGTTAAAATTATCAAACATGGGCGAAAAAAGTGAAAAATTGTTCCAGTTTCTTTTTGCAAGTTTCATAGTAACCTCCTTTTAATGAAGTATAACAATAATTTAAATCTATCAGCCGGCCGACTGTATTAAAAATCTCACAAAAAAAGTACCGAGCTTAAAAAACTGAAATTTTTGCAGCAAAACTGTCAAATTTTACCTGATAAATTGACAGAAAAGATAGACGCTCTGTACAACATATCGAAAATTTGGTGGAATCTACCAACTTCTATGGCACATAAAGGCCATAGGGAAGGGACAAAGAAATGAAGCGACGCACTAATAACTAGGTTATTTTGACAAGGCCTCCAGCACTTTTAAATGCGATCTAAATGCTGTCCAGAAGCTCCGAAACTCGTTGTATTGTATTTTATATTCCTTGCAGGTCTGCTTCACAATCCTATTGAGCGCAGGATAATGAACATGGCTGATCTTTGGAAAAAGGTGATGTTCAACCTGAAAATTGAGACCGCCAAGCAACCAGGTAAGTACCTTGCTGCCCGTAGCAAAATTTGCGGTGGACTGAATCTGATGAATCATCCATTCTTCTTCGACCTTTGACTGGTCAATGGTTTTGAATTCGGTTTCTTCCACCACATGGGCCAGCTGGAATACTGTGGCCAGACTCATACCACACACCGTACCAGAAATCAGCAAACCGATAAGTGTGGGCAGCCACCCGACGAAAATGATCGGAATAATGACAAATAAGCTGAAGTGAATTAGCTTACTGACCCAAAAAATAATACGCTCTTTGACCGGAAAATGAAATTGCTCAGTTTTATGTCCCATGCGCCCACGGAAATATTTCTCATAATCCTGATAAAAGATCCACGCTAAATAGGAGATTCCATAGAGCAGCGGAAAATAAAAACGCTGATAGCGATGGTGTTTCCGAAGTTTCTGGTCGTGGTGTATACGCATAAACTTTACTTCGATATCGTGATCTTCGCCATCGATATTTGTATAGGTGTGGTGTGCAATATTATGTTTGAGCTTCCAAAAGTAGATATTGCCGCCCAGAAGATTGAGCGAGTAGGAGAGCACAGTGTTCAGGTTTTTATTGTCTGAAAAAGAATTGTGCCCAGCATCGTGCATAATGTTAAAACCAATCGCAGCGAGGTTAGCTCCGAAAATGATACATAATGCTATTGCAATACTCCAATGCAAAGGTGCGAATACCAGAAGGAGATACAATACCGCAAAGCTGATCAGGAGGATAGCGGCTTTCAGATAAATCTTACGATTCCCGGTTCTTGGCTGAAGTGAATTTTGAAAATAGTTATTGATTTTTTGTTTTAACGTTTTGGAGAACAATGTATTTACATTGCTGAATTTTACAGACTGGGACATTTGGATTTTTACTCGAGAAATATGCTTAATTTTTATTACGTTCGATCTTGAGCGATAGAACAATGTAAATATACGCTATAAAATTTGAAAGATCGCGGTAGTAAAGTTAAAGATTGTTAAAGGTCATTCTGCCATCCTTGATTTCCCATGGCCGGGAAGATACACCTTTTGAATTTTTGAAGCCTCCGGTATTTATTCCGCGCCGACATATCCTGCTTCCTAATTAACTATTCCATATCAATTTGCCGGAGCGCAGGTTTCTTTAAATGTAACACACAATTCGCACTAAAATTTATTTTATACTGTTTTGTCAGTTAAACGATTGTCTGAACGCTAAAGGTGAAAAATTGGTTTTTTTCTTAAACAGTTTATTGAAGGATTGTGGATGTTCAAAACCGAGCTTATAGGCAATTTCGGCCACGGAAAGGCTTGTCGCCGTGAGTTGTTCCTTGGCTTCTTCAATTAACTTGTCGTGAATGTGCTGCTGTGTGTTTTTACCGGTAACTGAACGTAGTAAATCGCTTAAATAGCGTGCTGATACATGGAGGCTTTCGGCTAAATACTCTACGGTTGGAAGCCCTTGTTTTAAAGTTTCTTCGCTGTCGAAATAATCGTCCAGCAATTTTTCCAATTGGGTCAGCAGCGCATGGTTAACGGCTTTCCGAGTAATGAATTGACGCTCATAGAAACGGTTGCTGTATTGCAAGAGCATATCAATTTGCGACAAAATAATGTCTTGGGTATGCTTGTCAATATGCTGATATTCTTGTTCGATTTTAAGAAAAATTTCTATAATGTCTTTTTCTTCGCGTTCGGAGAGATGTAATGCTTCGTTAAGCGCATACGAAAAGAAATTGTAGTTTTTTATTTTAGTGGCCAGGGGGTGGGTATACAAGAAATCAGGATGGAATAGCAGCATGTAACCTTTTCCGCATTCGACATTCATCTTTCTGATTTCGGCAATCGTCAACGATTGAATCTGCTTGGGCGCAATAAAGTTCATTGTTCCTTTGTCGAAATCGTAATATTGTTGGCCGTACTTTATTTTTGCAGTAACATCTTTTTTCAGCGAAATACTGTAGAAATTCACGTAGAACTGCTCCCAGATGTCGCTTTCATCGGGTTTTATTCCAGCTACATCAATTACACTGACGAGCGGGTGTAATGGGGCCGGCAAGGACAATTGCCGATGAAATTCGGATATGGAATTGATACTATGCATCCTTTTTTTGTTATACAAATTTACAAAAAACAACTGCCTCGCAAGGCAGTTGCTGATTTAAAAAATTAGGCCTCAAATTGTTTCGCGATTTCTTGCCTGAAGGCTTCTTTTCCGATTTGTAATCGTCTTTCATAGAGTGCATGTGCATCTTCGCCTGCCAGATAACGTACCTGATCTTTATTGTCCGTGGCGGCTTCATACACCACTTGGGCAATTTGCTCGGCAGTGGATGCATTTTGCATCATCAGACCCATTTGTTCGAACAGTTTGTCTTCGATGTCCTGATAGTCGGAAGTTCGGTTTAGATCCAAAGAACGACCTGCAAAATCTGTCGCTATTCCTCCCGGAGCAACTGTTTTGATGGCTATTCCAAATTTTTTCAGTTCAAAGGACATGCTTTCGCTCCAGCCCTCCAGGGCGAATTTTGTCGCATGATACATGGAATTTAGCGGGAATCCCATAAATCCACCAATCGATGTGGTCGAGATAAATAAACCACTTTTCTGTGCCTTAAAATGGGGAATAAAGGCTTGTGTAACCCGCAATACACCCAATAGATTCGTGTCGATTTGACGAAGTATTTTTTCGTCGCTCAACGTTTCAAAGGCACCCATTAACCCATAACCTGCATTATTGAAAACGACATCAATGTTACTTATAGCGATTGCTTTTGCTACAGTTTCTTTGATCTGGGCAGCATCGGTAACATCTAATTTTAATAGCCTGATGTTTTCGATCCCGGTAAGTTCGGTTTCATTTTCGGGATTACGCATGGTTGCGATCACATTCCAACCCGCCTGTTGAAATAATTTGGCAGTTGCTTTTCCCAAACCGGAAGAAGCCCCTGTAATGAAAATTGTCTTTTGCATGCTGTTATTGTTTGATTCCATACCACAAATGTCTAAAGAAGGCATCGGATACCTGTTGCCAAATTGAGCTTGATTGTAGCCAAAATGACGAAATCAAAATGTGTGAAAAAAATCATCGCCAATGGAGCGGAAAATTCATCGACTTTGGCACGATTATTTGTTGATATTCGTTATAAAAATAATGCAATGTTAAGCTGATTTTTGCTCGATTTTATACTTTTTATCGTATTCGTATTGGCGTAATTGCTGTATTTTAAAAATTTTAGAAGATCTATATTTATGCAAGGCACAATTGACGGGATAAGCGGGGAACCACATCGTTCACAGGTGTTCCGTTTAACTTACAAAGGACAGGATTATCAGCTGGTGTTGTTGAAAAAATCTTTATCAAAGCTCGATACGGAATTGCCAATTTCGCTTGATGGAATTGATCAAAAAATCGTAAAAAAAGGCGACCACTGGTTTTTTGAAAACAGGCATTCAGATCAGCATTTTGCGACAGAAATCTGGCGCAATTTATCGCTTCGATATCGCCTCTAAGATCAAAAGTCTGCTGTATGGTGGCCCGCAGCTCAATATACAGCAGATTTTAAGGATGCTATCTTAGCTTGTAGCCATCTTCCGTCTAAACTCCAATGGTGAGAGCTCCGTTTTCTTTTTGAATAAACGATTGAGTGACTGCGGTTGTTCAAAACCCAGCTGATAGGCAATTTCGGCAACGGAAAGCTCCGACCTGGACAGCAGATCTTTCGCTTTTTCAATGAGCTTATGTTGGATATGGTTCTGCGCACTTTCACCGGTTTGCAACCGTAATAAATCGCTTAAATAGTTTTTCGACATATTCAGCCGCTCAGCAAAGTAACCCACCTGCGGCAAACCCTTGTGTTCGGTTTCGGCTTCAAAATACTGATCCAGCAATTGTTCAAACCGGCTTACCAAGCGCACATTGTGTACCTTCCGTGTAATAAACTGCCGGTTATAAAACCGCTGCGAATACACCAGCACCAGTTCGATGAAACTGACAATGGCATCCTGGCTATAGCGGTCGATCGGACTGTCATATTCGCTTAAAATCCCTTTTCCGATATTTCGGATCTGCTCTTTCTCCCGGTCGGACAGAAAAAGTGCTTCGTTGACTTCGTAATCGAAAAAACTGTAGCTGCCGATTTTGTTTGCCAGGTCATAGGTGCGGATAAAGTCGGGATGGAAAACAAGGGAATAGCCTACTTCGGCATGGGCAGTATCGGCATCAACACTGATCGTCTGCCCGGGTTTAAAGAAAGTCATCAGGCCTTCCCGGAAGTCGTACTGATGTGGGCCATACCCCAATACGCATTGCGCATCTTCTTTGATGGAAATACAGTACAGGTTGAGCTGAAAGGTGGTCTCGACCGTTGGATGTATATGCTTGTTTTTGGAGAAATCCGTGATGCTAAAAAGCGGATGCTGCGGTTTGGGCAACCGTAGCGCTTCATGATAGTCAGCGATACTATTGATCCTGATCAGTACGGGTTCTTTCTTTGACATGCTTTTTTTGCCTGTTAAATGATAGACTAATTTAAGTAAAATGCCATGCGCTTTCTGCTCGCATGGCATTTATATTTTTTAAGATTGCAGCGGAATACTTACATCGCGGGATCCGGTATCCAGTCCGACCGGCAGAATAGCCTCAATGCGTTGCAGCTCTTCGGCGGTCAATAGAATGTCTGTAGCTGCGATATTCTGCTCCACATAGCGCACTCTTTTTGTCCCTGGTATCGGCACGATTCCTTTTTGGATCAGCCAGGCAAGGGCCAGCTGCGACGAGGTAACGTCTTTTTCTTTTCCAATCTGTTCGAGTTCACGCACCAGATCGAGGTTTTTATAAAACTGCTCGCCCTGAAACCTCGGGATAAGCCTGCGGAAATCATCTTCGGGGATATCGTCCGGCGACTTGATCTCACCCGTGATAAATCCACGGCCCAAAGGGGAGTAGGCGACCAGGCCTATACCCAGCTCCTGTGTCAGATCGTATACGCCATTGGTCTCCACCTCGCGTCCGAATAGGGAGATTTCATTCTGCACAGCCGTGATCGGGAACGTCGCATGTGCCTTGCGGATCTGCTCGGCACTGACTTCCGAAATGCCCAGGTACCTGACCTTGCCCGCTGTGACCAGCTCGCCCATGGCACCTACGGTTTCCTCAATGGGTATGCTGGGGTCGGGGCGGTGCATATAATAGAGGTCAATCACATCGGTATCGAGGTTTTTCAGCGAGCGCTCGATAGACTTTCGGATATAATCTGGCCGACCATTGATACGCCAGGTCACCTGGTCGTTATCATCAATCTCAAAGCCGAACTTGCTGGCGAGGATATAGTCGTTGCGCTTGCCGCGTATGGCCCTGGAGATCAACCTTTCGTTTTCAAAGGGTCCATACAGATCGGCCGTATCCAAAAAGTTGCCACCCAGTTCCAACGATCGGTGGATGGTAGCTATGGATTCTTTTTCGTCGGCCTTGCCGTAGATATCGCCAGTGGACGCAAAACTGCTCATCCCCATACAGCCTAAGCCGATCATTGGAATTTCAAGTCCCTGCGTGCCTAATTTTCTTGTTTTCATCTGCTTCTTATTTTTGTTACCCAAAATTACGAAGCAGAGCCTGCAGCATGCTTACCCCAATTACGGAAACTTGTAACCGAATTACGGATCTAATCGCTAATTAAGCTACCCTGAATTTATCGTTATAAGCATCTTCCAGGTACTGTCCCAACGTTCTTGTCCGTTCGGTATCAATGGTACTGATGTACCGATGAAACATCTGCTCGGTACTGTGACCTGTAGCTTCCATCAATAGCGGAGTAGGGATTTTACCGTAAAAATTCGAGGCAAAGCTTCTTCTTCCGATGTGGCTCGTGATCGCTTCCCATTTTTGGACAAACATTTCTACCGCCCGGAAGCCCTTTCTTTTGCGGACTTTGACGAGGCTATTGATACCGGCAAGTTCCGCGACTTCTTTGATCTGCAGATTATACTTTTGCGCAGTAAGCTTCTCGGGAAATACGTTTAAATTGCCCGACAATATGGTCAATGGTACCGGATGTAAAGGCAGCAGAATTTCTTTTTGCGTTTTCTGCTGGACAAATGAGATACAGGGTTTTCCCTTGATTATCTCGAGGTTCTGGATATCAAAATTCATGAAATCTGAAATGCGCTGGCCGGTGTAGCAGCTGATGATCAGCCAGTCCCGGGCTGCCTGTAGTCTTGGAGGGACATCCGTTTCCTTGAGTTTTACCAGTTCATCCTCACTGAGGGTGACAAATAGATTAACTTTCTTTTCCTTGGGAAGTTCAAGTTCATAAACGTAGGTTCTGACGCCTCTTTTCTCCAAAAAATTGAGCACCGTGCGGACAAAATGTATGGTGCGGCCGATCGTACTTTTATTGTATTCTTCCAGCTCGCCAAATTCAAGGAACTCTTTGACAAAGGATGCATTGACTTCGTGCAGTAAAAGGTGTCTTTTGCGATGGCCTTCAAATCGCTCAAGCAAATGGAGGAATACCCGGTAACGCTTGGAAGTCGGTTCGGAAATAAGGTGGGCACGGCTCCGGATATAAGCTTCCACATAATCTAGAAGGCTGTTGGCGGGGCGACAAGTCTTTGTGCCATCACAATTTTCTTTTATGATCTTGCGGAGTTTGATATGCGAAATTTTGCTGTTTTTTACCGCCACATTACTCAGGTATTCGGCGATTCCGATTTTTAGCCTATCGAGCTTGGCATTTAAATTTTTATTTTTTTTGAGGTAAATATTGTGGGGTCGCTGTTTTTCAAAATCCCATAAATCCGGACAAATTTTAAGGGGAGTATTGATCACATGTTCCGTCTGAGAATCATCAAGGATCGTGAGGGATATTGTTGAAAAAGGGGAGGAATATAGCAGCGTAAATTTGAAGTTTATCATTGGACTTGAATCTAATTTTCTGAAAATAAATATATAAGTTTTCCAGAGAAGTCCAATTCAGACTACAGTTCCAATAATCAAATGTAACTATTTTACCTTACAAAAAATAATCTAATAAATATTATTAAAAACTACACCTTAATCGCTATTCATTTCATGACAAATCCTATTCAGACAGATAATTTCATTTTTTTATCCTTTATGAATCAGTTAATTAAAAAAAGTTGTAGTCTGAATTGGACTACAGTACTATGTAACTAACGCATATATTTCAAACTTAAACAGAATCGGAAATGAAGGATCAATTAAAGGCCAAACGAGAATATATAACACCTGTAATTCATGCAACCAGCGTGGAGATGGAGAATGCTTTCGGGGCTATACAGATTACTTTCGTACCAGAAACTGAACAGGACTATTTGCCATTGGATATTTTGCAGAAGGGAGAAGATGGGAACTGAGATTGGAAGAAAAATAAAAATAGCATTTGTGGACGATAGTCTCTTTCAGCGGACGCTCATGAAAATAGTGCTTGTCAACAATGAAACATTTGATCTACGTTTTAATTGCAGCAACGGACTGGAGCTCCTGAAAAAACTCGAAAGTACCGCCGAGCTGCCCGACGTATGCCTTGCGGATCTTAATATGCCTGTAATGGATGGACATGAGGCCGCTCTTCATATCCGCGATCGGTTTCCATCGATTAAAGTATTCGGGTATACGACCACAGATAATATCACCGAACTTGAACGGTTTAAGGCCAACGGTGCACTTTTCATTTTCAGTAAAACCAACCTGAGAATGACATTGGACGAAATTAAATATTGGCTTGATGATGACATCCGATCTCCATTAAGCAAAGGATAGATACATAGCATAGCTCATTTATGGACAGTAAAGCGGCTGAATTTGAAATTATACCTTTAAAGGAATGGCAGCAGCAGCGGTTTCCCTACTGGTATCATGGTCAGGATCTTTTCACTATCCTGATACCATTTGACGACATTGAGATCCGCCTGGAGAATGATTCTTTTTGCATGGAAGGCAATACGCTCATTTTTATTGGTCCGGCGAAAGATTTTACCCTCAGGGGATCGGGCACTTCGAACGGGTATCTGATCCGCTTTACTTCACGGTTTTACGAAAGGTCGGCCCTGGATAGGACATTGATCAATTCGGGATTATTTTTTGACAGTGAAAGATTGCTCAAGGCCGTTAAAAGCCGGATAAAACAGGAAGAGATGAAGATGCAGATTATCGGAAATATCCAAGGTTATCAATCAAGAAACGCCGCGGTGACTTCGCTGATCGTGCACAACTTCATCGAGTCGGTCCTTTTACAAGGGATATGGGAAACAGATTTCGATAAGGAACTCAGCAGGGGTAGGGACAGTACGGTGCAGGGATTGGCCAACCGTTTTTCCATACTCGTACACAAACATTATAAAGAAAATTGCAACGTCAAATTCTATGCAGACAAACTACATATTACGCCAAGAAAGCTAACGAATCTATGTACAGAAGTCTGGAATAAAACGGCAAAGAATGCCATTATCGACATCGTTTTGAAAGAGGCGCTGCGCTATATTGAAAATACGGATCTTTCTATTTCCCAGATCTCCTATGAAATGGGGTTTTCAGAAGAGTCCAATTTTCGGCATTTCATCAAAAAACATTCGGGTTCCAATCCACTGCAATACCGTGGAAGAATGCGAAAGGCCAGCGGTCCATATGCGCATTAGCAGCTGTTTTTTTGTGCGGATTCGTGTAAAAAAATACTGGAACGAATCCCTTCGCCCCAGTGTCCATTAATATTATATTAAATAACAACCCGCAAAAAAGTTGTTATCCAAAAGTAGGGCGATAAAAGGTGTGAAAGTATGTGAATAGCGGCATTAAACGTGTAAAAAGTGGAAACCGAAAGGAGTGTGGGGGTATGTATAGCGGATCGAAGAAAATGAGATTGGGGCGAGAAAGTAGGGGCTGATTCGGTATTTAATAGAATACTTTAAAATAAATTAAATTATGGAAAAATTTGAAGATCAATGGCAGGATGGTGATGCGGATGTGGGACGTAAGATTAGAGAAGCCACATTAAATGATGAAGAGATCGGCCGATTAAGGGAGAAGCTCAAATCACTTCTGGGAAAATTTGCCGAGCATAAGTTGGTCGAAGGTGAGCTGCATCCATTCTTTAGGGATCAGAAGGTTCAGGATGAATACGATCATACGGTTCTTCTGATCGAAAAGAGACATGCCGAGATAAAAGGGCTGTTTTCTGTTAAAGATAACTGAAGCTTTTTTAAACGATTTCAATCTTACTCTTGTCTTTCTATCAATCCATTTGATGGATAAATAGTTAGAAAAGACCGGCACATCTTTGAGGTTTCTGGTCTATTCGTTCTAAAATAACCTGTCGATCTATGGGCTCGGCAAGATTGAGAACTTAACAAGCAAGATTGAAAAAGTAAAAAGACAACCTATGAACGGATTGAATAAAAATATGCTGGGCGGATTGATCGGTGCACTCGTCCTCAATATAGTGCACAGCGCTGCCAAAAGATTTGATTCCCAGTCGCCCGAAGTAGATAAAGTGGGTGAGGAGGCGATGAAGAAAACAGTACGCTTCGCCGGATTTAAACCACCCCAAGGTAATACGCTGGTAGCAGCTACATTTGGCGCCGATGTGGCCTCAAATACCATGTTATATACGCTTATCGGCTATGGCGGTCAGAAAAATAGGCTGCTGAAAGGAGCCTTGCTCGGTACTGTGGTAGGGCTCGCAACATTGACTATTCCGGAACAGGCCGGACTCGATGCCAAACCCATAAAAAAGACCAATCGTACGAAGTTAATGACGGTTGCCTGGTATGTTATCGGTGGTATTGCAGCCGGACTGGCCATGAAAGCGATGGAAAAACGCTAAGTTTTTTATAGCTCGGGCTTTGATACACCTTTTTAGGTACTATACGCTACACGGCTACGGTTCAACGGTAGTTAGCTGCTGTGCGGTAGCGCCATTTTATTGAACTGATTAGCCAACTGTTGCGAATATGAATTAATATCCAGCGGATTGTAAATGTGATTAGCTAAATATTTATCAAGAGCAGAAAACAACTGACAAAAAGTGTAATTTACATTAATATCAGGTCTCAAGATCAGATTTTAATCGTTTTGAAATCGCTAAATTAAAACAATCATGATGAGAAAATATGTTGGTATAATGCTCTTTTTTATTGCAGCAGCGGGTAGCCTACATGGGCAAACGCTGACGACGAAATTGATCCCGATGCGTTTAGCTGCAAGTTTTGACCGCGTAAAAGAGGGCATCCCCGATATGTCCGGTCAGTTTGTCGACAGCAAAATTAAAATCACAGCGCTGGGAAGTACAGATTCGACTGCCCGTTTTGAAATCGAGGAGCAGGGGATAAGCATTGAAACGGTTGTGGATAACGAAAAAGAGTACCATAAATTGGTCACGACTGCGGCAAAAGATGTTTCCAAACCAAGTATTCATATGCTGTATACGTACTCGTTAAAGAATAAAAAATTGAAAGTACCGCCGCCAAGAAAAGTCTTTTTCTCTCCGGAGTATGGGGTAATCTGGACTTTGACGTTAAAAAAAATAGCAGAAAAGGAAACCGAAGTTGTACTTAACTACAAATCACTATCGCCTGCATTTGCCGAGAAAATCGAAAGTGAATTTGAAAGCGACAGCTATTACAGCCACAAAATCGTAAAAATCGACGTCAATGATAAGCGAATGAATCACCTGATCAAGGAGATTTTGATCAATCAGATGCATGTCGACAGGGATTATCCGGCGCCAACCTATCCCGCGCGCAATTAATCATTCCACATGAATTGAATTTTATCTATGGCTATTCCATTTCTTTACCCATGATAAAGTGTGTAAACCTTTATTTTATGTAATTTCTTTGCCGCTAACTGGGTAGCCGGATCGGCTCCCTGCGCCATAATTTGTGTATACGATAGTTTAAATGCAGTTTATTCTTTCAGTATGGCACTATTTGTGTGAATGTATTTGAACGATATTTCCATATTTTTTGATTTATTTTTACACAATTAGTTAATTATGATGCGCAACGATCAGTTTTTGCTGCCGATACTTGATATGTCTCCCTTGGCAACTGCTATATACAGCAGCCCCGATCTACATATAGCCTACGTCAATAAGTCTATGCTAGAAACCTGGCGAGCTGATAGCAGTATAGTCGGCAAAACGTTTTGTTCATGTTTTCCGAGTTTTCATAAAGAAGGATTTTCATCCATATTGAAAAATGTTTGGAAGACGGGAATCACGTACACAGCAAAGGATACTCCAGCAGATATTGTCTGTGGAAATCAAGTTGTAAAGCGCTATTTTGATTTTGAATACAAAGCTCTCCTGGATGATAATGGGAATACCTATGGCATTCTTCATTCTTCCTGGGACGTGACCGAGCGAAAGCTAGCTTATGACATTGCCGAAAGTCAAAATGAGCAGCTGATCTTTAATAGAAAGCTTGATGCTTTTGCAAATACGTTATCTCATGATTTAAAAAATCCATTGTCAGTTCTAAAATTGGGAAATCATTTTTTGAGCAGAAACATTAACCTGCCACAAGATGTTAACCAAAAATGGTTTGAAAACATGAACATGGCTATACAGAATATCGAATCTATACTTGATAAAAAACTCCAGCTAAATAAAATAAGAGACCACAAACCTGTGATAGAGTACTTGGAGATGGATAAAAGAATGATGGAATGGACGGAAGAAGTCAAGTTGATATATCCAAATTCGCAGGTGAAATTTAAATTGGGAAAGCTTCTCGCACTGCGTACAGATGCCAATGCTGTTTATCAGATATTTTTTAACCTTATTTCAAATGCCATAAAATATGCGGCACAGACAGCCGATGATTATCTTCATATCTACAGTGAGGAGACAAGTAAAGGAATTGTATACTATCTGGAAGACAATGGCGTCAGTATTCCCGATGTAAACCTTAATCTGGAGTTTATGGCCCATGAAAGATTACATCTCCAACCCGATCAGGTTTCAGGAATAGGCCTTCCTCTGGTAAAAGAGCTTATCGAGCGTTTAGGTGGATCTATTAATATTTCCAGTAAAATAGGGACAGGAACCGTTGTTCGTTTATTTTTTCCTACAATGCAACTCAACTGAAGTTTGTAAGGATTGTAGGTTAGCCGTGAATTTATATCTACCCTTAATTTGGTTAGAAATATCCACGATTCAACTACAACTGACCGCTCGTAGATGTGGAACTTTGTCCTGTTACATTTAAACTAATTTTAACATGCAGACAAATGAAATAGAAGTAGCCCTAGTTACAGGCGCCAATACGGGTGTTGGTTTTCAGATTGCCAAAGCTCTTGCTGAAAATGGATATCATGTGTTTGTTGGGTCAAGAGATTTAGAAAAAGGAAAGGATGCCGCCAATCAGATAGGAGGTGAAGCGCATGCCATTCAGCTGGATATTACCGACAATAATTCAATCAGGAATGCTGTCAGTAAAATAGAAAATGAGTTTGGGTACCTTACTTTGCTGGTCAATAATGCGGCGATTTCAAACGCAGGGATCCCCGGTCGTACGATGTGGGAAATTCTGAGTGCGCAGAAGGCAAGCGTCACATCCATAGCTGAAATGCGCCAGGTTTGGGAAACCAATGTCTTTGGCACGCTTGCCATAACACAGGCCTTGTTGCCCTTACTTCGGAATGCAAAACAATCTAGAATAGTAACCGTTTCAAGTTCTCTAGGCTCACTAACCCTGAATGCGGATCCGGACAATGCATTTCGTAGTGGATTTGATGCCGTATATGGCGCTTCGAAAACCGCTTTAAATGGTGTTTTCCTTTCTTTAGCAAATGAATTGGAAAATACCAATGTTAAGGTACATCTGGTAAGTCCGGGTTTTACAGCGACAGCCCTGAATAACTTTGAAGGTACAGATACAGTGGAAGAAGGCTCACTTGAGCCGATACGCGTGGCACTGGCGGAAGATATACCCAATGGAAGCTTTACGGGACCGGCTACCTATCGCACAGAACAAGGCGGTCAAGTGCCGTGGTAGAATTACACAAAGGAAGACCTTTAGCTACAAGCTAGAGGTTTTTTTATAAATTTAGTGTATGAAAAAGAAAGAGGATAAGTTAAAACGCTTTATATCTATATCCGAGAGTCACGAAGCTTTTGGCCTACCAAAACCGCAGCATCCCCTGATTAGCCTGGTCCATTTCAATCAGGATAATCCATTCAATACCGCTATGGCTCCAATATACGATGTCCTGAGTTTCTACAAGATAACTTTTATAACAAAAAACAGCGGAAAACTCAAGTACGGCAGGGGGTACTATGATTTTAATGAAGGAAGTATGCTTTTCTTTGCGCCCAATCAATTGGTGGGCAGCACAGAATATAATAGGGATACCTATGCTTATCTGCTGCTGATCCATCCTGACTTTTTTCTGGGTTCCGCTTTAGCCCATAAAATTAGGAAGTACGGCTATTTTTCCTATTCTGTGAATGAAGCGTTACATCTATCTGATCAGGAAAGAGAAACGATGATAGCGATCTTGAATTTCATGAAAAATGAACTTGACAATCGGATAGACGAATTTAGCCAAGAAGTCATTATATCGCAGGTGGAGTTAATGCTGAGCTACGTCAACCGGTTTTACAAGCGGCAGTTCATTACGCGAAGAAATATAAACAATGATATTCTAATGAAGGCAGAAGCGCTGTTGGATGATTATCTGGATCATGATCATTCGGTAATTCAGGGAGTTCCAACGGTCCATTTTCTTTCGGAGCAGTTGAATGTGTCTGCGGGTTATCTAAGCGATATGCTACGCTCGCTCATTGGCCAGAGCACGCAGCAGTATATCCACCATAAACTTATTGAGCGGGCAAAAGAGAAATTATCAACGACACAACTTACCGTAAATGAAATTGCTTACGAACTGGGTTTTGAGCATGCACAAAGTTTCAGCAAACTGTTCAAAAAGAAAACGGCTCAGACGCCACTGGAATTTAGAGGGATGTTTAAGTCAAAGGAAGAAGTTGAGTAATTAAGCACCATAATCTTGGTCTACAAGATATAAAACACACTAGACACTTTTACTTTATTAAAACAAACACTTTATGCGCTATGCGTGTTTTAAAATGCATAAAATCACAAACAAATGACTACAGAAATTAAAAACAGAATAAAAGAAGTATTCGAAAAACAGAAAGACTTTTTCGGCACGCAAGCAACGAAGGAAATCACATTCCGTAAAAGACAGTTGCAAAATTTCCGTAAAGTTTTTGCGAGTTATACGGATGCGATCTGTGAAGCAGTGAATATCGATCTTGGAAAAAGCAGGGCAGAAGCAGAGTACGTCGAAGTTCAGATTGTTCTCGATGAACTCGACGATATGATCGAAAATATGGAAGAATGGGCAAAACCAACCTATGTCAAATCAAAACCGCATGCTTCGGGAGCGGAAGTCATCAGTAAGTACATTTATGAGCCCTACGGTGTAAACTATATCATAGGTCCCTTTAATTACCCGGTGCAGTTGACTTTTAGTCCGCTGATCGGTGCCCTGATGGCCGGAAATACGGCTATCATCAAACCTTCTGAAAACACGCCCCATGTTGCCCAGGTTATTGAAGATATTGTTAGCGAAGCTTTTGATGAAAAATATGTTGCCGTTTTTCAGGGCGCTATTGAAGAAAATACCTATCTATTGAGCCTTCCTTTTGATTACATCTTTTTTACGGGAAGTCCGAATGTTGGCAAAATTGTCATGAAAGCCGCTGCCGAACAACTGATTCCGCTTACACTGGAACTGGGGGGGAAATCCCCAACGATCGTGCACCATGATGCGGACATCGAAAAAGCAGTTCAGCGCATTTCTGCCGGCAAATGGATCAATTGCGGACAGACCTGTGTTGCTCCGGATTACGTTTATGTGCATGAATCTGTGAAGGGCGCCTTTATCGAACAGTTAAAATCTTATCTTAAAGCTACATACAACGACGAATCTTTAGGGAAAATCGGCAAGATTGTAAGCCAGCATCAGATCGGGAATTTAGCGGGATACCTGGATGCCGCTCCCGAAAAAGTTATTTATGGGGGAAAATATGATTTGGAAACGCGCCATTTTGAAGCAACTTTGATGGACGATGTCAACTGGAATGATGCGGTGATGCAGCAGGAAATTTTTGGTCCGATCCTTCCTATTTTAGCTTACAGCAATATTGATGAAGTACTGAAAGAGATCAATAGCAGACCCAAACCATTGGCGCTGTACGTGTTTTCTGAAAGTCAACAATTTGCAGATGATGTGATCGCAAGAACCACCAGTGGCGATGCGGAGATCAATAGTACATTGATCCACGTCGGATCGCATTACCTTCCTTTCGGTGGCGTAGGTGCTTCGGGAATGGGAAAATATCACGGCAGATTCAGTCTGGAAAACTTTAGTCACCAGCGTTCGATCCTGCAGGTAAAATAGCGATAATTTACGCAATGGCTATAATTTACGCACACAATTAATCAATTAATCAGGGGCCACCTCAACGGGTGGTCCTTTTTTTTGATATTTCCGGACGTTATATTTCCGTTTCATCCTCAGATCGGGTTAGTTAACTGTTTAATCCTCAGATCAGATTAGTTAAGTGTTTAATGAAAATCACTTCGACCGAGCTACTCTTTCTAGCTATCGAAGCATATGGATTGATAACCACGGGACTACCTGCTATTTTGATAAGTGTGATAGCATTGTGAAACCCTGTTTTTTTTGATTGGCAGCTCAATTATTGATATTTGGTTTGAGAGATTCTAGCGGGGTAAAATAGCTTTGAGAGGCCAGAATAAGCGCTGATAGAATCTAAACCTGTAATCCAGCGCATCCACGGCAAATCAGTGGGCGATGGATTCAAATTTTCAAATTTATGGCAAATCAAGAAGTAAATGGAAAAGTAGTTTTGATCGCAGGTGGTGCGAAAAACTTAGGGGGGCTGTTGAGCCGGGATTTTGCGGCAAAAGGAGCAAAGCTTGTCATTCACTACAATAGTGAGAGCACAAGAGCCGAGGCAGAAAAAACATTGTCGGATGTACAGGCGTTTGGTGCCGAGGGACTGCTTGTCCAGGGCGACCTTACACAGCTATCAAATATAAAAGCGCTATTTGACAAAGCCGAAGAAAAGTTCGGTAAGGTTGATATCGCAATCAATACAGTCGGTAAAGTACTGAAAAAACCGTTTGTAGAGACGTCAGAGCTTGAGTACGACAGCATGAGTGATATTAATTCGAAGGTCGCTTATTTTTTTATTCTCGAAGCCGGCAAGCGGATAAATGATAACGGCAAAATCTGTACTGTCGTTACGTCTTTATTAGCAGCCTATACAGGCCTTTATTCGACATATGCGGGAATGAAAGCCCCTGTAGAACATTTTACAAGGGCTGCGTCTAAGGAATTCGGACCGCGTGGAATTTCAGTTACGGCGGTAGCTCCTGGTCCGATGGATACACCTTTCTTCTACGGACAGGAATCTGAAGATGCTGTAGCCTATCACAAGTCGGCGTCTGCACTGGGTGGACTTACCGATATTAAGGACATTGCACCACTGATTGAGTTTCTGGTAACTGATGGCTGGTGGATAACCGGACAGACTATTTTCGCCAATGGCGGGTATACCACAAGATAAAATATGTAGGCAAAAGGCAGTCAAAGCTGACTGTCTTTTGATACACAGATAACAGCGCATGATAACATAGCACAGCTTCCAATCCGATTTGGGTTCCAAACAGGATCAGCTTATGATCTCAGACAAGTGAAGATGAACTGCAGGAGGTTTTAGTGCTGATAACTGTATAAACGCTTATCAAGACGATGATGAATAGTAAGGACCTAGAAATAGGGCTACAGGATTTTGGGATTTGTACACTCGCCGAATTCCAACAAACCGAAAGTGATATAGCAAGTGATACTTATTACATCATAAAAATAGATGAACCGATCGTCATTGCTGTAAATAGGGAGTTTTATACGCTGGATAGCGGACAGCTACTATTTGTAGGGCCGAGAAAGCGAATCAAATTCATGAACGATGCGCCAATAGGGGGCTATGTGCTATCATTTACCGCAGCGTTTTATCTGAGATCGAAATCCGACGTGAAGATTCTCAACTCCATATTGTTCTATGGCATTCAGAATGCCATACAGATTGAGGGTAAAATGGGAAATCAGGTCTATTTTGATACGGCTATTATTGAACGCATAAAAATGGCGCGGGTACAGGGACCGGAAATATTGGATCTGGTCGCTCATCACTGTGTCGAGTCAATTTTGCTTGAAGGGCATTACAGGCTCTCTCTTCAGGGGATCCTATCAAAGCTGTGCAGTTCATCGGAACAAATCGTGTTTAACAGCTTTAACATTTTGGTATACAAGTATTATCGTGAAAGTACCTCAGTCAGTTTTTATGCCAATAAATTAAAACTTACAAGCAGAAGGCTTTCCGAGCTCTGCGCAGCGAATAGCGGGAAATCTGCAAAAGCATTCATTTCTGGAATTGTAGTCGGGGAGGCTATCCGCTTGATCAGGCATTCGAATTTATCCATTTCGCAGATTTCTTTCGAAATAGGTTTTAGTAATGTCGCAAATTTCAGAAGTTTCATCAAGAAACATACCGGCAAACAACCCCATCTGCACCGTAACGAAAGAGATAAATAATTTTGGATAACGTATATCATTTGCGGTCTAAGGGCTGGGATGAGTATAAACCAGACAGACCGGTGAGGGTAGGCAACCGCAAACCCTAAGCGGCATTTCGCAAAGACTATTTTTTCAATGACGCAGCCCCCGGGCTGCGTTATTTGTTATGAAGCAATATCCACTGCTTCATAAAAGGCTCTCGCAAAGCGTGACTTTGCTTTTTCAAATCGTGATTCAAATCAAGTATTTATTTCAATAAATTGATATTTGTCTACTAATTTTATTAGTATGTTAATCGCTTTTAGTATATTTGTTTAGTCAACGAAACGTTTCCCCGGATGCAATATCACGCGCAAAGCATTAGGAATGTACATAGCGCAAGGGTGAGGGGCACGAATAAAATAGATACAATGCACGCAAAGTTTATTCAGCTTATCAAACAACACAGCAAGTTATCGGAGCCAGAAATTGATCTGTGTAAGAACTATATGGAGCCAGTGCGCTATGCCAAACATCAGATCATCGAAGAGGAGGGAAAGGTACCGGCTTACCTCTATTTCGTTGTGTCGGGCTTTGTACGTCTGTTCCATTACAACGATAAAGGCGACGAACTGACGACACATATCAACTGTCCCCCTGGATTTATATGCTCTTACCAGAATTTTAGCAATCAGACGCGTTCCGAAGAAAACCTGGAAAGCATCACCGACTGCGAACTGCTGCGTATCACCAAAGCAAACCTCGATATGCTAACTGCACAATCGTCTGCATTTAAAGATTTTAGTATGTATGTGTTTCAGCAGGCCTTAAGCTACAATGAGAAGAGATCGAAAGAGCTAGCCACGCTTACGGCCGAAAAACGCTACCTCAAGCTCATGGCCGAACAGCCAGATCTGCTGCACAACGTACCCATGCAATATATCGCATCCTTCCTCGGCATGAACCCCAAAAGTTTGAGCCGTATCCGCAAACAGATTATTAGGTAACATTTGTGAACTGGTTTTAAATGGGCGAAGCAGAACTTTGTGCTATCATTTAAAATCAGACACATGACAACAAAAAAATTGGTACTGGTATCGGGCGCAAATGGGCACCTGGGCAACAACTTGGTGAGACTATTACTTTCACGGGGTTTTCAGGTACGCGCTTCTGTGCGAAATCTCGACAATAGCGCTGCACTACAAGATTTGCCCTGCGAGCTTGTGGCGGCAGATATCACCGATAAGGCTTCTTTTATACGGGCGTTGCGGGGAGTGGATACCTTCTATGCCGTGGGCGCAGCTTTTAAACTATGGGCCCGGGATCCGCAAAAGGAAATCTACGACGTGAATATGCAGGGGACCCGCAATACCATCGAAGCCGCGGCGGCGGCAGGCGTCAAAAAAATCATCTATGTAAGTTCCATCGCTGCACTGGATTATACGCATACCCCCACACGGGAGAGCAATGGCTATAACCCCGACCGGAGGGATGCCTATTACAATTCCAAAAACGATGGCGAAAAGTTAGCCTTTCAGCTAGCACGTGAATTGGGGATCGAACTCGTGTCGGTCATGCCCGGTGCCATGATCGGCAGCGAAGCCGCTCTGCCCCTCAATGTATCGTACGATGTGCTACGCCTTATTCTGACCAGGCAGATTCCTGTCGATACGGGGATATCCCTCAATTGGGTAGACGTCAAAGATGTCGCCGAGGGCTGCTACCTTGCCGCCCTACACGGAAAACCGGGAGAACGCTATATCCTCGCCAATGAAAAGTGCATGAGTATTAGTGATACGACCCGGCTGGCACAAAAGCTATATCCACAACTTCAGCTCAAGATTCCGGCAGCTGTTCCCAAAATAGTACTTTATACGATTGCCGGCCTGATGCAATTTGCGGCACGGCTGCAAGGGAAAGCTCCGGTGATCACCACCAAAGATATTGCGATGTTTTCGGGGCTGCAACAGGATTTTAACATCAGCAAAGCGCGCACGGAACTCGGCTTTAATCCAAAAAGCAGCGAGGAAGCCGTACGTGAGGCATTGGCCTACCTGATGGAACACCAGGAATTACTTTAGTGCAGATCTTGAAAGTTGAATCCCACACGGATCGCTTTCAGGCCAACTAGTCCCTGCAGATCTTCCACCTCAAACTGCTCGATATTATCGTCTAGTAATCCTTTGTGCTGTAGTAGGTTGATGTATCCAAGATATTCTGTTTCTTCATGTACATTGGAGTAGACAATAACCAGTTTGCCTTTTTGTGTGATGCGCTCCGTCGAGCCCTTGATCTTGGCTTTATCAATGCGTTTCTTGGCAATCTCGTAGCGCACATTGTAGGAGCCGTCGATATCGAACTGCTTCTCGTCCATGCGAAAGCGGATGGAAATGGGGGTGGCAAAGACCAGCACCAATGAGGTCACCTCCAGCTGATGCGGAAGGGCGGGCTGGAGCTGCCTAAACTCGCGTTCCATCGCACACATCACCTGCAGCTGCCATAGCCGTAAATTGCGTAGGTAGTAGAGCTCAAAATTCCGACCGGGAGCGATGGAGGCCCCGATATACATGTTGTGCTCGATACCATCTGTCTTGTAGCGCTCGTAATAATGAGGAAAGTATTCTTGGGCTTCTACCTGCTTTTCGTCGAGGATGGCCACCAGCTTTTTGTTGATCAGCGTGATAGAGTTGTCATAATCCTGTCGGGCCTCGTAAAAACCGCCGATAGAGAGGTTGATCCGCTCAAAATAGCGGTCGATGGCTTCGGTGGCGACGCTATTTTTGTTGTTTTTCCTGAAATTCTCCAAAATAGGGTGAATATCCTGGTTAAAATAATCGAGCATAAGCTGTTCCGTATCCGTCAGCAGCGCTTGCTGCAGCGTCGTCAGGTTTCTTTCCAGGTCGAAGACCTTCTGCTCAAAGAGCGGTAATCGCTGCGTTTGGTTGACTGCTGTGAACAATGCGATCAGTTCCTTGCTCTGATTGATCAGGTCCTGACGGATGGCCTGATTGCGGGATTCTGAGGAGCCCTGTACGTCGATCTGCCCATAGAGCGGATAAACATGGTCAAAGACGATTTCCTGCAGGGCATAGTCTTTTCCAAAGGCGCGGTCGTTGAGGAAATGCATGGCTTCTTCCTGAAACCGCCATTTAACACTCGGGTGTATAGCGGTATATTCCTTTTGGATCACCGCTTCGATCTGATTTTCAGTTTCGGCAAAGGCTTTCGATACTTTATCTTTGATAAAGGGCAAGATGAAGTTGAGCTTGTTGGCATTGACCGAATTGAGTTCCCGCACCTTGGATGAGGACATTTCCAGTAGACCCAGCACTTTGTCGCCTTCGACCAGGGGAACAAAAATAAAGCTCTTCACCTTTTGCTGCTTGAGCTTGTTGATAAAATAGGCCTGCTTTGGATCATCCAGTGGCAGCTTGTCAATATCCGGTACAACAAAATATTCGTCCTTGGTGAGCAGGTTTTCCAAGGTCTCGCTGCAGAGCATGTTTTCACATTCCTCGATCGTCGAGTCGTAAAGCAGATGACTGTACAGCTGTTTTTCGACAATCCGTAAGTTGTACTCGTTCCTGACCTTTTCAAAGGAGGTCAATCCGATGCGCAGATCATTTATTTTATAAATCGACCTGAAAATGCTTTCTATTTCTGCCAGCTGGACAGCGCTTTTTTCGCGCAACAGATTGCTCTTGAAGCTGGATACCGCATTTTCAATGGTCGCATCAAAAAGCGTCATAATGGAAAAGCCTTTCAGGATCCAGCTCTGCTCAGGGAATTTGGACTTCCATAGGGCAATATCCGAAAAGTTGTCGACCAGTTCGGTAATATCTTCAGCCGTAAGATCGAGCGCCCGTTCTGTCGGAAGGACATCGATAAAATCGGCATTGAATAGGACGCGGTAATGATGGATGATATTATCCTTGTCTGGAATATCCAAAAAGAGGGGGGCATCCATGGCATCCACTTTAAAGCCATAATACTGGCTGATGATAACGCAGCAATTGAGAATATAATAGGTATCGGGCGAGATATCACGAAGGCTAAATTCATAGTGATCGCCGGCATCCGCTAATATTTTTTCCAGTCTTGCGGTATGGTTGAACGTATAGAGATGGAAGGGAATGGTAACGGCCTTGATCTCATTATGTGTCAGTGAGCTCGGGAACAGGTCGGCCAGCAGCACCTTGATAATAGGCTCATAGCGCAGCAGGTCTTCTGCTTTTTCGACCCCATCGATAAGTTCGGGGTATTTGCTGATTTCTTCCAGCAGCGATCGGGCATAGCTGGCCTGAAAGCCAACCGGCGATAGGGCCGCTGCTTCAAAGGATGGTATAATCTTATGAAAAGCGATCAGGGTTTTAAACGGACTGGAATCAAAGGCGAAGTTAAATTGCATAATGGTTGTTCCCGACTAAATTAGATTATTGCTGGAAGATGTACAAAAATATAAAATAATCGGCGAAAAGAAAACCCAAAGCGGACGGATAAAAACAGTTCAATGACATTGACGCCATTGAACTGTTCTGCTTTGCCGATACCGTCTTTGCTGCTGTTGGTCGGGTTGTTGCCACCAGCAATGGTGGTCACTACACCCTAACTATTGACAACCCGGATACTATAATAATGGTTGTTGTAGTCGTTATCACAGACGACAATATACTGGTCTGACCACAGGGCTATACCCATCGGATTGCCAAATAATGCGGCATTGCCCTGGCCATCCTTGGCGGGTTTATGGTTGTTATTATTGGCTCCGGCAAGCAGGTAAAAGCAAAACTGCACAAATTTGTTGTTGGACGGCGACGCTAGCTATTCGGTAAGCCAAGTCCGTGTGATGTTAGTACGTTTGAAACGAATTTGAATTGTGGAGTTTTAGCATATTTGTGAGCAGTGTATCCTTCAGTTCAGCTAATCTGTCCTGGCCGCTACTATCGTTTGCAAGGATGATAATAGCGGTATTCTTTTCGGGGTATAGGTAGCATAGTACAGTGAAGCCACAACCGTCGCGCCCCGTGTGCATAAGGTAGGAGATACCATTCGTATTCAATAACTCTGCAAATGAAATTAAGATTTCTGGACTGTTCGTTATCAGGGAAATAGAATATACAAACTGAGAATGCTACTGACCGGAATGCTTATATTGTCGTAACCGTCTTTGCTACATGCTTCGGCTATGGTCACGACGAGAGCCAGGGTACATATCATGGTGATTTCGCTCATGTGCAGGCTTGGCTCTTGCATATAGTGTCCAATTAAAACCACGGTAATCAAAGCGCATACAAAGAACACTGCGGACCCTAGTAGTGTTTTTCGCGCACCAAATAGGCGGTAAGAACCATAAGGCCATTTTTTGCCAGATAATGCTGCCATCGGATCACATATTGCCAAGGTGAGCAAAGGCAAATAATAAAAAATAGACCCTTTGTCCAACAATATCTGTGCGAGAAAGCAAAGATAGACTGCCGCAGGATAGGCCAGGCTACCGACAGATTTTCGGTCGATTGCATGGATAGAATTCAATAAATCGAACTTGATGGACAGCAATAAAATCAAAGTGAACAATCCGCATAGGATGAAAACAGACCAGTGGCTGCTAATCAAAATCGGGAATGACATGCAGATTATCCCCGTACCGACATGGACGAGTTTTCGGGTAAACTCTGCTTTGACCTTAAACTTTTGATACAATAGTTCAGCAAGTCCGAATAGCAGCAAGAAAAGGGTGCCTAATAGGAGCATACTCTCTAAATCGTTTTTCATAATCTTGTTTTTAAAGATAAATTAGTCCGTACATGGCTCCGCTGAATATAAAGCTGTCAAATCGATCCAGTATTCCGCCATGCCCTGGAATGAGGGGGGCGTAATCTTTAATTTGACAGCTTCGTTTGTACCACGAAGCCAATAGATCGCCCAGCAATGCGGAAAAGCAAATAAAAAGGGCGGTCTTTAAAGTTTGCGTGATGGACAGGTCGATGGATGGAAAGAGGAAAAGGCTGGTGCCAGTGGCAATGACCAAAGCGCCAATTAGACCCTCAACAGTTTTATTGGGACTAACCGAGGGAATAAGTTTTCTTTTGCCGAATAATTGACCGCAGAGCTGGCTGAATCCATCAAAAATCACCACCATAAAATAGATAAAACAAACCTTTTCTGTCGATGCCCTGTGCCCGAAGTTTATAAACGCAGCGATAAGAGCGACGTAAAGGACCACTACGGGACATAAGAATAGCAGTGGTCGTTCTGAATATAGGTGGGCCTTGACAATTTCGTAAAAACCGACTATTCCAATGCAAATAGCCAAAAGTCTGACATAGTCCATATAAATGGAAAAAAAGACAAGGATCAAAATCAGGAAGTAAAAACCCAGTTTTAACCAGCGTTCTCTGGCTTGCGCAACTTGACTATTCTTATTGAGATAGCCTGTGACCAATGCCCCGATGCAAAAAAATAACAACACTATATTCGCCATCAATACATACATAATCAAGCTTTTTTTTGTAATTGGATAAGGAATATACTTTTCAGATTGGATTGCAACTTCGGGAGAATAATCACGAGGACCAATTCTTCCAGATAGGCCAAATAACTTACGGTTAGCATCAGGTGGAAATAAAAGCTGTTAAAACCGAATACAAAATAGCTAAAGATAAATATGCCCTGGAGATAGCCCGTTAATTTATAGGACCATAAATGGAAGCTGGGAAAGCGTTTAAATCGGATAAGAGCATAGATCTGGGGAACAATCCATAGGGCAATAAGTAGGATAAATTCGACTTTATAGGCCATTACAAATCCTTTTTCCAATGTTATCATGCCGATGAATGCCATGAGGTATGTTCCGATATCTGCGATCGAATCTATTTTGGCGCCAAATTCCGTCTGAAGGTTAAATAGCCTGGCGATTAATCCATCGAGGATATCGCTAATCAGGTTGATGGACAGCAATAGGATAAAGAGATCCCTGTCTGCTGTTAAAAGGGCATAGCTGATAAAGGGTAATGCCAGTATACGGTAGGCGGAAAGTGCATTAGGCACATTCCATCTGTTTTCTTTTTTAGTTTCCATTTTATAGTGATTTTCTTCTGCCTAATTTTTGATGTGCCTGTGTAAAATGACCTGCCGAAAGGGCCGCGGCAATAGATAATTCTCCGGCGAGTGCAAGGGCTGCAGCTATTTCGGCATATTTTATGGCCTTCCCTTCGCCATAACAGTCCATCATTTCCAGGCACTCTCTTTGGGTCGGAAGTGCTGTTCCACCACCGATAGTGCCGACAATAAGATTGGGTAAAGTCACGGCTGCATAGAGTGATCCGTCTTTATTCTGCTCCATTCGCGTGATACCCGTTGCCGCTTCGGCGACGCAGGCGACATCCTGACCTGTTGCCAAAAACAAAGCGGCCAATCCATTGGCATAATGCCCCTGTGCACCTATAGCTCCACTTTGGATAACACCCATGGTGGACGTACGCCAATAGCGATCCATCAGCTCGGCTGAAGTTTTAAGGACTTCGGACACGATGTTGGCCGGTAATGTTATTTCAGCTGTTACCTTTTTACCCCTGACATGATTGAATGCTGCGGCGGTCGCTTTTTTGTCTCCCGAGCTGTTTCCCTCTATAAACCAGTGATTGGGCTTAATAGGACAAGAGTCAATCATAAACCGGCAGATGGCCTCTGTGCAGATGGTAACCATATTCTGGCCAGCCGCATCGGCAGTGAAATATTCAAAGGATATGGTTAAATGGTTGCCTTCAATCTGTATGCGGGTATCGGTTAACTTAGCAAATCTGCTTGTGCGTTTGACGATTTCCTGAAAGTTTTCTTTTTCTGCGAGGAACCAGGAAACAAAAAGACTTAAATCCTTGATGTTCTCAAATTTGAATACAGGACTTCTCTGAACCCCTTCTTGCAGACAGATCGATGTAATGCCGCCGGCGAGCAAACAGGCTTTAGATCCGCGGTGATAGGATGCAACCAATGCACCTTCAGTTGTGGCAAGTGGAATATGGTAATTTCCGTTGGCTGAAGTGCCATGAACTTTAAGGGGGCCGATGACGCCTGTAGGGATTTGACTCATACCGATGAAGTTTTCAATGTTGCCCTGGAAGAGTGATGGCGCTAGGCGGGTGTTTGTCAAGATCGGCAATTGGCTTGCGAATTCCTCTTGTTTATTTAATACGGTTTTCATAGTTGGCTTTTAATAAAATAAATGTGTATTGTCTTTCAAAGTTATTGTGATAATCGCAGTTAAAATTGTGAGAAACAATAATATAAATTTTTATTTTTGTGATTATCGCAAAAAATAATTGGCTTATGTATCAGGAAAAGTTGATTCAGGAAATACAGCGAAAAATTGATCCCTCGAAATCTCTTATTGAGGTGATTGCTGACGCGCTTGATATTAGTTATGATGCGGCGCACCGCAGAATTTCAATGAAGAGTAAATTTTCAATAGGAGAGACGGTGCAGCTTGCAAATCGCTTTTCACTTTCTTTGGATAAGCTATTTCAGCAAAGTGATCACATCTTAGTAAAAAAAACAGCGGAAATCCAGTCCTTTAATGATCTGTCAAATTATCTGGAGCATTCGTTTAAATCGTTAACGGAGTTTGAACCCAATCTTCAGACTTACCTGTATTACTCGGCAAAGGATATTCCGATCTTTTATACCATCAATACAGGGCTTTTGTCCATATTCAAAAAATATGTATGGCTCAATTTATTGAGTCCAGACGGTTTGGAGTTGTCTTTCGAATCTTTTTTGTCGAAAACACCCATCGATAGTAGGGGGCAGAAGCTTTATGATTATTATTCGTCCATCCGGGTGAAAGAGATCTGGAATGATACCACAATTAACAGTACACTCCAGCAGATCATCTATTTTTCCCAGGCCGGCTTACTGACCGCCGAAAACGGAAAGATGCTCTGTGAGCAGCTTAAAGAACTGCTGTTTTCACTGGAGAAAAGTTGTATGCCAAACAATGACCAATACCAGCTCTACTACCATGAGCTATTGATTTTAAACAATAACGTCCTAGTTGGAAATAACGGCAGAAAGTCATTATTCGTTCCGCATACGATGCTGGGCTATTTCATTACCAATGATAAAGACAGCTGCCGACACGCTTTCAATTTCTATCAGCATCAGCTCAAAAATTCCAGGTTGTTAAATACGGCCGGAACACGGGACAAGAAAATGTTTTTTAACAAAGTTTACCAAAAGATTGATCGCTATAAAGCACAGGTAAGTGCGGATAATGAAATGTAAGAAGAGAGAGCGATTGGTACATCGTTAAGGTTGAATTGGATAATCGGAACAAGAGTGATGATCGGATTGGGTGTTATTTCGAAGAATGGAGTGTCCCCTTTTGTTTTTCTTGGTCGTTAAGTCGTAAAATAGTTAAAACGAATGAAGACCATTTTACACATTACATCAAGTGCAAGAGCAGACAGCTCCTATAGCACAAATTTGGGCAAAGAAATTATCGATCGTATCAGAAAAAAATACGGCTCAATCTCCGTGATCACATGGGATCTGGTTGATACACCTCCGCCTTTGTATACCCATGAGATGGTTCAGGGATTTTATACTCCAGTAGATACGCCAGATTATTGTTCGATTAAGTCATTGGCCTATGCGAATGATTTAATTGAGCGAATTAATGCGGCAGACATGCTCGTCATCAGTACGCCAATGCATAATTTCGGCATTTCTGCTCACCTTAAAGCATGGATCGATCAACTGGTTCGTTTTGGTGTTACCTACACGTATGATGGCACCGGTAATCGTGTTGGACTTATCGCGGACAAAGATGTCTATTTGGCTATTGCTTCCGGTGGAATGCAAAGTTCATCGCCGGTACAAGACTACATAGCGGATTATCTAGCTGCTGTATTCCGAACCTATGTTGGGATAACGAAAATCCAGATGTATCGGATAGAAGGTACGGTCTTCCCTAATTTTTCACCCGATTACAACGCGATATTGGCTGACTTTCCCCACTAGGGTCAACACAAGGGAATAAAGCTGATACCTAAACCGTTGTTTTAAGCCCAGATCTCAAGACTTTTGCCTTGGGATCTGGTATCGATTATCACTGGAGTGCAAGGATTTGTTTTTGGTAAACATCCTGTTCAGTTAATGAAGAAGCTAAATTCAGCGCTTTAGTGTAGTTATCAATTGCTTCGGCTTGGTCAAGATCCCGATAGAGGTAGCCCAGTAATCCAAAATAATGGGACATTTTAATGAGATTAAGCTTTTTTGTTTCCTCGATACCTGCCTCTGTGCCATACACCTTGGCATAGGCAAATGCCCGGTTGAGGGCCGTCACGGGGGAGTATTCGATCAGAATCAACTGATTATAAAATTTTAAAATGTATTCCCATTTCGATTGGTTATCCACCACGGTGTGCCAATAAGCGATGGCTGCTTCGATATGGTATTTGGAGGTTTCCTGCGTATCGGTCGCCTGTACCATGTAGAAATTACCTTGATCGATCATATCGCTATCCCATTGTTGCACATCCTGTTGTTCAAAAAGTACGATTGCCCCATCCTTATCCATTCGGGCATCAAGCCGCGAGCTTTGGTAACACATTAACGCTATTAAAGCGTTGGTCTGTGGCAGGTTGGTTGTTTCATGTGCTGTCAACAGGAGAGCTAATCGTATGGCCTCCATGCATAGTTCTTTTCGAATGATGTGATTTTCATGTTGAGCATAATATCCTTCGTTGAAAAGAAGATATATCGTTTTCAATACTGCGGCTAGGCGAGCGCTTATTTGGCTATCGGATAATTCTTTTAGTTCAAATTTGCTATCCCTTAAGGCTGTTTTTGCTCTAAATATGCGCTTCTTTATGGTTTCTTTATTTGTGAGCAGCGCCTGGGCGACCTCTAGGATACTAAATCCGCATAAGATCTGCAATGCTAAACTAATCTGCCCCGCTATGGGTATTATCGGGTCACAGATGGCAAATAGCATCGCCAATTGGCTGTCGCTAATGGTACGTTGGTCTATGTCGTCTGGCAGCGTCTTTTCATTCAGTTCCTTTAAGATATTGTCTTTGACTTTAAGTTCAAAGACAGCCTTATGTTTAAAGTAATCTTTTACCTTGTTTTTGGCGACAGTGTAGAGCCAGGCCTGTGGGTTTGCTGGGATGCCGGTAACTGGCCAGACTTCCGAAGCTTTTAAAAATGTATCGCTGGCAATATCTTCCGCAAGCTGGATGTCGGACAATCCAAAATGACGGCATAATACAGCCGTCATTTTGGAATATAGGTCGCGAAACAGACCTGGTATCAACTCAGCTGTTGATGTAGGCTTTTCCAACGGAATTAGGATTTTAGGAGCTCACGCACTTCAATACTTCCGCCAATTTTAAATATTGGATTCTGTTTGGCAATTTCTACAGCTTCATCAATGTTTTCGGTCCGCACCACAATAAAGCCACTGACGTATTCCTTTAATTCGGTAAAGGGACCGTCGGTAACTACTTGATCAGCGGATATATGTCGTCCACTGTCGATCGTCGGTAAAAGTGTTTTTCCCTTATCCACCAATTTTTCCTGAGCAGCGATACTGGCCAGCCAGTTCATACGCTCCTGCATTTGTGCTGGAGAAGGCTTGAAATCAGCGTCGGCCTTTAGTCTGAAGATTAGCATAAATTCTTTCATCGTTTTTAAATTTTAGTATTTACCATCAAACGATCGAGCATTACAAAAGGGGACATCTGTGCTGATAATTGAAAAAATAACATTGGAAACAGTCCATTTTAAAACGCTGCGGTGTATGGCAAGTTACGAAATATCGAGTGCATGTTTTTTTCTTTTGTTGGTATTAATCCACTCCCCGGGTATGCATGGGGATCCTATAGATGGCTGTTGATGCGGTGATAAATAAAACCGTACGATCTTTACCCCCAAAACAGACATTGGATGTCCATGGTTCATTTACTTCAATATGGCCGATCAACAGACCGGTCGGACTATAAATAAAGACGCCTTTGCCCGTTAGGTAAATATCTCCTTGATGGTCCAATGTCATCCCGTCAGAACCTTTATCGATAAGCGCTGTCTGTCCGCTGAGCTTGCCGTCAGATTCAATGGTGTACCTATACGTTTTATTCCGTTCGATATCTGCGACATAGAGGTATCTTCCATCGGGCGAGCCGACAATGCCGTTCGGCTTGCTTACATCATCAGCTACTACGATGGGTTTTTTCGCTTTTCCTGGAGGAAGGTAGTAGACTTTCTGCCCCGCTATTTCTGGCTTTTTCCGGGTCCAATAATCGCGCAGATAAAAGGGGTCTGTAAAGTAGATGCCCCCTTTCTTGTCTGCCCAAAGATCATTTGGACCATTCAGTTTCTTTCCATCGATAGCGGTCAGCAGGACGGTAACCTGACCATCTTTGCTGATTGACCAGATTTCGTTCTTTTCGTCGGCACAGGCAAGGAGCAGACCCTGATGGTTAAAGTAAAGTCCATTTGCGCGGCCTGCAGAATCTTTAAAAAGCGAAAGTTGCCCTTTGGTGCTATATTTCCAGATTTTGTTATTGGGCTGGTCGGTAAAATAGATGTCTCCGGTCTTGTCCACTGCCGGCCCTTCGGTAAAGGCAAACTGTCGGGCTATTAATTTTAGGCTGTCCTGATGAAACAACTGTGCGCTGAGGTCTAAGCCATTTAAGGAGAAGAGTACGGACAGCAGGAGTGTAGGCCAGTGCCTGCGAGAATGAGCTGAATGGAACATATCAACTAATTTATCAATTTTCCGGCAATAAATAATTTTCTTGGGCTATACCACCTGGCCTTTGTAATATTTCTTTCTTAACCAAAAAGCTACATTGACCAAGGCAATCAATGCAGGCACTTCCACGAGTGGACCGATAACACCGGCAAATGCCTGGCCACTGTTGATGCCGAAGACGCCAATAGCAACTGCAATAGCCAACTCAAAATTATTACCGGAAGCTGTAAAAGAAATGGCTGCATTTTTGGAATAATCTGCGCCCATTCGTTTACCGATAAAAAAGCTCAGCAGGAACATAATGGCAAAATAGATCACCAAAGGAATCGCAATTCTGACAACGTCCATAGGAATCTGAACGATCAGTTCACCTTTCAGGCTGAACATGACTACAATTGTAAATAATAACGCGATTAAGGTGATGGGAGAGATCAGCGGCACAAATTTGCTTTGGAACCATTCTTCTCCATTTAACTTAATCAGGCCATAACGGCTGATTATGCCCAGTGCAAAGGGAATACCTAAATAAATTCCGACACTTTCCGCAATCTGACCGATCGAAATATTGACATCAAGACCTTTCATCCCAAATACTGGGGGTAGAACGGTGATAAAGATATAAGCATAGACGCTGTACAATAAAACCTGAAAAATGCTATTGAGGGCGATGAGTCCAGCGGCATACTCGCGGTTTCCTTCCGCCAGCTCATTCCATACAACGACCATTGCAATGCAGCGGGCAAGCCCGATAAGAATAAGGCCGATCATATATTCGGGGTAGCCCCGAAGAAATACAATCGCTAGGATAAACATTAGAATAGGCCCTATGATCCAGTTCAGGAGTAGGGAAGCCCCCAGTATCTTTGTGTCTTTAAATACTTTGCCCATATTTTCATATTTCACCTTGGCAAGTGGTGGATACATCATCAGGATCAGGCCAATGGCAAGTGGAATATTGGTGGTGCCGCTCGAGAAAGAATTGATAAAATCAGACGAAGACGGGAAAAGGAATCCAATAGATACTCCGATTGCCATAGCCAGGAAAATCCATAAGGTAAGGTATCGGTCGAGGAAACTCAATTTTTTCCTTTCATGTGCTGGGGCGCAGTTGTTGGCTGACATATTTTTTTGTTAGTGGGTATGTTTATTTATCGAGATTTTCCGCTACAAATTCAGCACTGTATGTTTTGATAAGATCACGTACCCTTCTGAATTCATTCATAACTTCTTCCTCCGTCCCGGTAGCTTTTGCCGGGTCTGGGAAATTGTAATGTAGTTTTTTAGCCCTTGAAGGAAAATATGGACAACTCTCTTTGGCATTATCACAGACCGTAATTACATAGTCAAAGTCTATTGCCGCATACTCATTGACATGATTAGAGGTGTGGGATGAGATATCAATGCCGGCTTCAGCCATAACCTGAATGGCTTTAGGGTTAACGCCATGCGTTTCTATGCCGGCACTATAAACCTCGGCTCGGCTACCTGCGAAATGTCTTAAAAATCCTTCTGCAATTTGGCTGCGGCAACTGTTGCCGGTGCAGAGTACCAATATTTTTTCCATTTTTTAATGTTTTGATTAGCAGCAGCCGCCACCAGGTTTACAAACGGGTCCATCAGCAGCCAGATTAACCATTTCCAGCTTTACAGGTTCGGCTTTAGCAACGGGTGCGCAGCATTCTTCTCCATCTGAAGTGGTGCCACAGCTTCCCCCGCGGTTAATGGCTTTGCACTGGGTATAATCTGGAGTAAGGTTAACGATTAAATCTTGTCCGGATACGGTAAAATTACCCGGATACATTTGGCGCGTATCGAACTGCGAGTTGCCAAATTCAATTTTTACAATAGCATTGGGATTAAGCGATAATTTCTTTTCAACGATATCTACGATAGACATCGCTTTACTTGCCTGCATTGCACGGCCTTCTTCTGTTTCCCTTGGTTCCCATACTTGGACAATGATTTCAGTCCAGGAGTTCATTACACCGCCACAATCGACGGATACGATCGGAGCCTGTTTGATTTCTGTAATATGGTAGGAGGGATCTACCCATTTACCTTCTGCATATTCAAATTGTAAAATTTGATTCGGGTTTTGCTGGAGCTGCGTTTTAAACGTTTCCCAGTTGATAAATGCGGAGTTGTTCATGTTATATTGCAATTTAACGATTGATTGATGTAAATTTTTTTAGCAACAGTTTGTGTTCTCTTTATAAGAGTCAAAGAAAGCTGCCAGGTTTGTTTTCAATAATTTCCAGGCTTTCGGTTCAATGCAATAGCATACCCGTACACCCTCAATGGTGCCCTGGATAATACCCGCATTCTTCAATTCTTTAAGGTGCTGGGAAATTGTTGGCTGTGCCAGTCCTAGTTCCTCAACCAGATCACCACAGATACACGAATTTGCGCGGATGATGGATTGAAGGATCGCAATACGGGCAGGATGGCCCAATGCTTTGAGCATTGTGGCGAGCTGATTCTGCTCTTCTGTGAATATTTCTGTCTTAGTAAGTCCCATAATGTTATTGCAATATTACGATTAATTTTTCTAAAATCCCAAATTGGAAACATAAAAATTATGCTACGATGATATTAATCGAAGTATTGCGCTCAAATCGAACTCGAAATGGCCTACTATTAACTTTTGGAGCAAAGGGTTTATATTGGTGAAAAAAAAAGAGACAACCGATATTCGGCGTCTCTTTTTGTACCTAGGGCGGGAATCGAACCCGCACTCCCTTAACGGGAACAGGATTTTAAGTCCTGCGTGTCTACCAGTTCCACCACCTAGGCAGGTGAGCGAAAAACGAGATTCGAACTCGCGACCCCAACCTTGGCAAGGTTGTGCTCTACCAGCTGAGCTATTTTCGCATTGGAATTATTATTCTTTCAATCTGTCAGAACCTTGCGTTCTTCCTTTTTGGTGGTGCCAGCTGGATTCGAACCAGCGACACAAGGATTTTCAGTCCTTTGCTCTACCAACTGAGCTATGGCACCTTTTCAATTTAGCTGTCTGCCTTATTGATGATGCAAATATAGACGGATTATTTGAATTACGAAAGCTAAAAGTGCTTTTTTTTGCGTTTAAACGCCAACCTACTGATTTTTAAGGGAAAAAAATAAGGGGCTATTCGTGTAGAATAGCCCCTTTATAGGATTACTGGTCGAGTTGATTAAGACAATTTACCAACTTCTAATACCAAGTCAACGATTTTGTTTGAATATCCCCATTCGTTGTCATACCAAGATACAACTTTAACGAAGTTATCATTCAATGAAATTCCTGCTTTTGCATCGAAGATTGATGTACGTGCATCACCTAAGAAATCTGAAGAAACAACTTCGTCTTCAGTATAACCTAAGATACCTTTCAATTCGCCTTCAGAAGCTTCTTTCATTGCAGTTTTGATTTCTTCATATGAAGCACCTTTGTTCAAACGTACTGTTAAGTCAACAACTGAAACGTCTGCTGTAGGAACGCGCAATGACATACCTGTCAATTTACCTTTCAATTCTGGAAGAACCAAACCTACTGCTTTAGCAGCACCTGTAGATGAAGGGATGATATTTTGGTATGCACCACGACCACCTCTCCAGTCTTTTACTGAAGGACCGTCTACAGTTTTTTGTGTTGCTGTAACCGCGTGTACTGTTGTCATCAAACCTTCAACGATACCAAATTTATCGTTTAATACTTTAGCGATAGGCGCTAAACAGTTTGTTGTACATGAAGCGTTTGAAACGATGTGTTGATCAGCTTTCAATTCTTTGTGGTTTACACCCATTACGAAAGTAGGGGTGTCGTCTTTCGCTGGAGCAGACATTACCACTTTTTTAGCACCTGCATCGATGTGTTTTTGAGCCAACTCTTGAGTCAAGAAGAAACCTGTAGATTCGATGATTACTTCAGCACCTACTTCATTCCATTTCAAGTTTGCCGGATCTTTCTCAGCTGTAACACGGATAGTTTTTCCGTTAACAACCAAATTACCGTCTTTTACTTCTACAGAACCGTCAAATTTGCCATGTGTTGAATCATATTTCAACATATAAGCCATATAATCTGGTTCAACTAAGTCATTGATACCAACAATTTCAATTTCTGGACGATTGATAGCCGCTCTAAATGCTAAACGACCAATACGGCCAAATCCGTTAATTCCAATTTTCATATTCTTAATTTTTATTGATATAATATTTAATTAAATTATGTATCGGCTCTTTTACAACAGTACCAATACTGATATTAAATTCGTCTGTGGCAACTTCCCGAAGCAAGTGCTCATAATTAAACGCTACTGAACCCGTAAAGTTTACATCACTGTCCGGATATTCTTTCATCAATGGCTTGATGTAGGTTTTTATAAACGTACGAAGCCCATTTTTAACCAATTGACTCATGAATAGATGATCCTTATTTTCGAGGACAAAGTCGGTAAATGAATTCAGAAAATTTGTCGGTTGTGGGGAAATATACACCCTTTCCAAAATGGTTTTCTTATCGATGTTAAATTCTCTTTCCAGTTTGTCCCGCAGATCAACAGGTAAGGTATCTGTCATATAATGTTTGAGCAACTGCTGGCTGTTCCAGTTTGTCGCCCCTTCATCGGCCAGAATATAACCTAGACCATAGTTATTGTCAATGATTTTTTTCCCTGTATAAAAAGCTGCATTTGATCCACTGCCAATGATGCCAATAATTCCTCTTTCGTCGCCGAAAGTCGAAATTGCCGAAGCAATGACATCATGATCAACCCGTACGCGCGCATTGACGAAAAAACGTTCGAGGACGTTTTTTATTTTATCCTTACGTTCCTTCGACGAAGATCCCGCACCAAAAAAATAGATCCGTCTGATTTTTTCGGCGTTGTTGATCAGGTTGGTGTTTTTATGCAAATGCTGTAGTATGGAGCGCTCATCTTGAAGATAAGGATTGATCCCGTTCATGCGGAACCCCGTGGTGATCCGCCCCTTGTCAGCCAATCTCCAGTCGGAAAATCGAGACCCACTATATACTACTGCTATCATGTCTGTTCAAATTATGATTATAAAATCTCAGCCATCTCCAATAAATCAGGGCTAAGTTTAATTTCCTTATTGCTGATTGCTTCTTCAATTGGAGTTGTCTTGATTTCATTACCACGAAGCCCAACAGTAACTCGTGTGTTTCCGGCCAATAATTCATTGACAGCAGCAAAGCCCAATCTACTCGCAAGCACGCGGTCGAAACTCGTTGGAGAACCACCGCGTTGCAAATGCCCTAATATACTAACTTTCGTGTCGTAATGATCAAACTTTTCTTTTACTTTTTTTGCGACATAATAAGCACCGCCGTTTTGGTCGCCCTCTGCGACAATAACAATAGACGACGATTTCTTCTTAATGGCACCGTCTTCTAAATGACGGATTAAATCGTCAATGGCGGTTTCTTTCTCTGGAAGTAAGATTGCTTCGGCTCCGCCAGCAATGCCTGCATTCAACGCAATACAACCTGAATCCCGGCCCATTACTTCAACAAAGAAAAGACGTTCATGTGACGCCGCAGTATCTCTGATTTTATCAATAGCTTCAATTACAGTATTGTTGGCCGTATCGTAACCAATGGTATAATCAGAACCATAAAGATCGTTATCTATCGTGCCGGGTATACCTATAATAGGTATCTCAAATTCTTTGGAGAAAAAATTAGCCCCTGTAAAGGTACCGTCACCACCAATGACCACCAATGCATCCACACCGGCAGCGATCAGGTTGTCATATCCTTTTCGACGGCCTTCCGGCGTCTTAAACTCCATGCAACGCGCTGTTTTTAATATTGTACCACCACGTTGTATAATATTGCTGACCGAACGCGTATCCATTTCTATGAAATTTGCGTCGATCAGACCTTGGTATCCTTGATAAATACCCGTTACTTGCAATCCCTTATGTAATGCTGTTCGAACAACAGCACGAATACAGGCATTCATCCCAGGAGCATCACCTCCCGACGTCAATACACCTATTTTTTTAATTTCTTTTATCACACGCTATATTTTAGGTTTTACGAATATAAGATTTTTATAGTGTATATTCTACACTTTGAATAAATTTTTCAATATTTTTTTGCGCATCACGTTTAGGAAGCGTATAATTGTTACAGATAACCCGATGATTAGTAACCGCTAAATTTAGCTCAGTATATTGCACATAAATAAATTTAGAAGTTTTGTATAGTAATTTTACCGTTGACTGTGTCATATTAGGCTTTCACGAAGGAGAATTAAAAGTTCTTTTGGCCGAAAGAAATGAATATCCTTTTAAGGATTGGTGGGCATTGCCAGGTTTTTTCGTGGATAATGACGAAGAGATGGAAGATGCCGTAAAACGAATTTTGTATGAGAATACAGGTTTGAAAGATGTATTTATGGATCAACTGCATTCCTTTGCCGGATTAAAACGGCATCCAAAGGGGCGGATTCTGACGGTGGCCTATTACGCCCTCGTGCAGCTGGATAATACCAAATTGAAAACCAAACCTGTTACAAATTATATGAAACAGGCGAAGTGGTTTCCCGTTCGGAATGTACCTGAACTGGCATTTGACCATAAGCAGATTTTGGACCTCTGTCTGGAGCGATTGCAGCGGCGCCTTGCTTATAAGCCGATTGCTTTTGAGCTGCTGCCCGAAAAATTTACCCTCACCCAGTTACAGCTGGTGTATGAGGGAATCTTGAATAAACCACTCGATAAACGCAATTTTAGAAAGAAAATGCAAAATTATGGCTTTCTAAAAGAACTCGACGAAGTGCAGACTGGAGTTGCCTATCGTGCAGCACGGCTCTATAAACTGGATAAACGAAAATTTTTAAAACATTTTCAGAACACGGTCGCATTCTAACAGATCTGTTCGTATAATAAAAGGCAAACTCTCGAGTTTGCCTTTTTTGTTGTCAGGTTAATATCAAAATTATTACAATTTCAAAATTTATTTTGCCCAACATGTTACTTTTTATATTTTTGAACAATTTTTGATAAAAGTCAGAAAGTAGAAAGGAGTTTTTTGAAGAATGGAAGATAGAAAAGATCAAATCATTCATGCGGCGATAAGACGCTTTATGCATTACGGTTTTAGTAAGACTACGATGAATGAAATTGCGGAGGATATAAAAATTACCAAAGCGAATTTGTACTACTATTATTCGGAAAAGAATGCACTTATACGGGATGTGATTGTGCGTTTGACGGATGAATATAGGGAAGAGGAGGAGAAGATGGTGGCTGTGCATGTGGGCACTACCTACGAGCTGATCATGAAAATACTGGAACTGCGCGATGCATTTGTCCGGAAATACTATATGCTGCACATGAACGAAAATCTGGAATGGATCAAGGGACTTTCCATGCAGGATTTTTTTCAGTGTCTCCACAATCGTGATGTACAGGCGCTGTATGAAATTCTTCAAGTGGGCGCTCAAAAAGGGGAACTGAATGAAGAGCATCTTTATGAAACGGCCGAAATCTATGTGGAATTGATGAAGAGCTTATCCTTGATGTGCAATATCTCGGATATCATTTCGGGGATTCCAAATCAGGATCGTTTTGATGAAGTGTTGCAAAAACAAAAGCTGGCTACCAAGCTGTTTTTTAATGGTATAAATAAAAAGTAGATATAAAATTAGGACAAATAAATTAGGAATGAAAACAATCAGAATACTAGCCAGCCTTTTATTAGGTACGATGGTTTTCCAGAGTCATGCACAGCAACAATTGAGCTTAAGTGATGCCATTAAATTTGCTTTGCAGAACAAAGCTGATGCGAAAAAGGCAGGGCTCGATGTCATAAATGCCGAACATAAAATCGCGGAAGTTAAATCAGGCGCATTGCCACAAGTGAATTTTAATGGTGGAATTACCTACAATCCAATGATCCAAAAAGTTGCTTTACCAGGAGAGCTTGTTGGTCAGCCAGGGACAACCGTTATGGCAGCTTTTGGACAAAAATGGCAATCCACAAATTCAATAAGTTTAAACCAACAGCTGTTTAATCAAACGGTATTTACTGGATTGAAGGCTGCTAAAACTACACGTGAATTTTATGTAGTCAACAAGACTTTAACAGATGAGCAGCTTATTGAGAAAGTGGCAAATAGTTATTATGATGTTTATCAGTCCAAATTGCAATTGAAAACTGTAGATAACAACTTGGAGAGCACAACAAAAACAAGGGATGTTATCGAGGGGTTGTTTAAAAATGGGTTAGCGAAGAAGATTGATTTGGACCGTACAAACGTTGCCGTGACGAATTTAAAAGCCTCTAGACAACAGCTGATAAATGCCGTTGAGCTAAAGGAAAATGCGTTGAAATTTGTGATTGGCATGTCCATGTCGGAGCCGATTTCCATGCCGAGCTCCACCTTTGAGACCGTTGCCTTAGATGCTGTATATAATCCGCTAGACGTTTCTGACAGGACGGAGATTCAGGTGTTGGCAAAACAAAATGAATTGCTTGAATTAAATAAAAAAGCAGAGATCTCCAAATATTATCCGACGCTGTCGTTGACTGCCAACTATGGAAGACAGGGTTTGGGACCTGTTTTTCCTTTATTTTCTAAAGCTGAAGGTGTAAATTGGTCCGGCTTTTCGGGTATCGGACTTAATCTGACCGTTCCTATTTTCAACGGATTCCTGACACGATCGAAAGTTCGTCAGGCGCAAATTGATATTGATAAGTTACAGGTGGATATTGCTGATACGAAACTGGCCTTAAGTATGGCAGCAGAGAATTCAAAGGTTCAGATCAAAAACTCCTTGTTGACGATCGAGTCGAATCGCAAAAATGTGGATTTGGCGAAATCGGTATTGGAAGATACAAACAACAACTATAAAAATGGTCTAGCGACATTGACTGATCTTTTGGATGCAGAAAACGCTTATGCAGATGCACAAAATAATTTAAACACTTCCTTGCTGGATTATAAAATTGCTGAAGTTCAGCTGATCAAAGCAAATGGAAAACTTAAATCACTCATTAACGAATAATTGACTAATACAATATGAAACGCGGAATTATTACCCTACTTATTATTGCTGCTGGTCTAGCAGGAATATTTTTTGTGTTAAATAAGAATAAAAAGAAAAACGAAGCCGAAACAGCAGAAGTAGCCAAGAAAAATGTGGCTATTGCTGTGCGTATCGATACAGCAAAAGTATCTTCCATGGATTTACGCTATACTGCTAACGGAACATTTTCTCCGAAACAGGAAGTAACTGTTTCGGCTGAAACTGCCGGCCGGGTAGTGAAAGTATTGGTTGATGAAGGTTCTCATGTGAGTGCGGGACAGACTTTGGCGATCATCGAGGGTGATAAACTGAATGTGAACGTGGCGAATGCGCAAGCCGCATATACCAACGCGCAGGCTGATCTGAATCGCTTTGAAAGTGCTTTTTCTACGGGAGGTGTAACCAAACAACAGTTAGACCAGGTGAAATTGCAATTTGAGAATGCGAAAAATAACTTAAGAGCTTCTAAATTGAATGCTGGCGATGTAACCATCAAAACGTCGGTATCAGGTATCGTCAATTCACGTAAAATCGAACCGGGAACTTACCTGAGTGTCGGTGCTGCGGCCTTCGATATTGTGAATGTTGCTACCTTGAAATTGCGTGTCAATGTAGACGAAAAGAATGTGGCGACCTTAAAGATCGGTCAATCTGTTGATGTGACAGCGAGTGTGTATGCAGACCAACGCTTTACTGGTAAAGTAACTTTTATTGCACCTAAATCGGATGGTAGCTTAAATTTCCCAGTAGAAATCGAAGTAAATAATGCATCGAACCAATTGCGTGCCGGTATGTATGGTACGGCCATCTTCGGCGAAGGCGTTGCCAGCAATACATTGATCGTACCACGAAATGCTTTTGTGGGTAGTGTGAGCGACAACAAGATCTTTGTGCTGAAAAACGGTAAAGCAATCGAAACAAATGTCAAATCGGGTAGAAACTTTGGTGATTACATCGAGATCTTAGGTGGTTTGCAAAATGGCGATCAGGTGATTGTTTCGGGTCAGATCAATCTATTTGACCAAAGCCCTGTAGAGATAATTAAATAGAGCATACTGTAATCAGTAGCAGATGGAACCCCGGTTGCATGGCTATTAAAAATAAATTATTCGAATGAAAATTACCGAAATATCGATAAAACGCCCCAGTATAATTATCGTATTATTTATAATACTGACATTAGGCGGGTTGTTTTCTTATACGCGATTGGGCTATGAATTGGTCCCTAAATTTGAAATTAACGTCATTACGGTACAGACGGTCTATCCGGGAGCTTCACCTGCAGAGGTTGAGAGCTCGGTGACCAAAAAAATAGAGGATGCAATTTCATCCCTGGAAAGTATCAAAAAGGTGGAGTCGACTTCGTTGGAAGGGGTATCGATTGTCATGATTACCCTCAACAACGGCGCGGATGTCAACTTCCTACTTACCGATGCTCAACGGAAAATCAATGCCGTAATCAACGATTTGCCGGATGATGTAAAGACACCTTCACTCTCCAAATTTTCCCTGGATGATGTGGCCATCATGAGTTTGGCCGTCACTTCCAACTTATCGGAGAAAGAACTCTATGATCTTTTGGATAATAAAATCCAGCCGGTCTTTGCGCGGATCAATGGTGTTGCAAAAGTAGACCTGATCGGTGGCGAGGAGCGTGAAATCCAGATCTCTGTAGATCCGAAGAAAATTGAAGGTTATGGACTGACAATTTCTCAGGTACAGCAAATAGTAGCTGCATCCAATCTCGATTTCCCGACAGGTAACGTAAGTACCCGCGATAACCGGACAACCATCCGTCTTTCGGGTAAAGTAACTTCGATCGAGGAGCTGCGTAACCTCCCGATCACAACGCCGGCAGGGGTGCAGATCTATCTGCGCGATATCGCCGATGTACGGGATGGTATCAAAGAGATTGAAAAAGTGGCCCGCCTGGACCGTCAGAATACGATCTTATTGCAGGTCTTTAAACAGTCTGATGCAAATGCGGTAGCGGTGTCCGAAGCGGTGAAGAAAACGATTGCTGTACACGATAAAAGTGGAAAAGTAATTAGTGGTGTAGAGAAGGATTATGCGGCACAGAATATTAAAATTCTGGTGGCCAATGACTCTTCAGAATTTACATTGAATGCGGCCGATAACGTGATCCACGACTTAATGATTGCCATTGCCTTGGTGGGCTTTATCATGTTGTTCTTCTTGCAGAGTTTACGTAATGCGGCGATCACCATGGTGGCGATTCCTTTATCTTTGATTGCAACCTTTATTGGCTTGCTTTTGATGGGCTATACCCTGAACTTGATGTCTTTATTAGGTTTATCTCTGGTGGTAGGTATTCTCGTGGATGATGCGATCGTTGTTATCGAGAATATTCACCGCCACATGGAGATGGGTAAAAACAAAGTGCGTGCGGCATTTGATGGTGCTTCGGAAATTGGATTTACGGTAACGGCGATCACCTTGGTTATTGTGGTGGTGTTCCTACCGATCGCGATGTCTACGGGCTTGGTGGCTAATATCCTGGCACAATTCTGTGTGACTGTAATCATCTCGACTTTATTATCCTTATTGGTGTCATTTACGGTAGTGCCTTGGTTATACTCGCGTTTTGGTAAATTGGAGCACTTGAGCAAAACTTCTTTCTTTGGCCGTATTATTCATGGTTTTGAAAGCGGTTTGAACAGCTTTACACATTGGGTTGCAGGATTGTTAGTTTGGGCCTTAAGAACCTGGAAAACCAAGTTGGCAGCTTTATTATTGGCCATTGGTTTGCTTGCGGCATCGTTTGTTTTGGTTGGTAAGGGGTATATCGGTTCGGATTTCTTCCCGAGTATCGACCGTAAGGAGTTTTTCATCCAGTTGGAACTCGATAAAGATGCTTCCCTGGAGAAGACCAACTTATTGACGCAGAAAGCGGAGGCTTATATTAAATCGAAACCCGATGTCAAAGAAATTATTACGACAGTGGGACAGTCTTCGGATGGTATGGCTTCGACAACGGGTTCGCGTTACAAATCGGAGATCCACGTGATCCTCGACAAAGAAAATTTTGAGGGCAACTCACAGGTGTATTCAGCGACATTAAAGCGTGAACTGGAAAATAAGCTGATCGGTGCAAAAATCAAAACCGTCAATGTGGGTATCATGGGAGCGGAGCAGGCACCATTGAAGCTGACCATCATCGGTGCTTCTGTCGAAGATGCACAGGAATTTGCAGAGAAGGCGGCAGATCAATTGCGCAAGATCCCTGGAGCAGCGGGTGTCAAATTGACTTCTGAAGCGGGTAATCCCGAGATCAATGTGAAGATCGACCGTGATAAAATGACCTCTTTGGGACTAAATGTCTCTACTGTGGGTATGACGATGCAAACGGCATTTTCAGGAAATACGGATAACAAATACAGAGCCGGCGATAATGAGTACGATATCAATATCCGCTATGCGGAAAATGGTCGTGCCAATATCGACAACGTGCGTGATCTGAAATTTATCAATAATCAGGGTGCTTCTATTTCTTTGGATCAATTTGCCAATGTTACTTTTGGTTCGGGACCTACTTTGTTGGAACGTCGCGACAAGTCGCCGGCAGTATCCATTCAGGGACAGGCGATCGGTAGACCAATGGGTACCGTAGCGCAAGAGTGGCAGGCACAGTTTGAAAAACTGCCGCGTAAACCGGGGATCGTCTTTATCTGGGGTGGTAATATGGAAAACCAAACCGAAGGTTTTGGTACTTTGGGAATTGCCTTATTGGCATCTATTATCCTAGTATATTTGGTAATGGTTGCTTTATACGATAGTTTTATCACACCATTTGTGGTCTTATTCTCGATTCCATTGTCGTTTATCGGAGCCCTGTTATTCTTGGCTTTGGGAAATCAGACCTTGAATATCTTTACGATTTTGGGTATCATCATGTTGATTGGTCTGGTGGCCAAGAATGCGATCATGCTGGTTGATTTTGCCAACCATCGTAAGGAAGCTGGCGATAGTACGCACGATGCATTGGTGGCAGCCAATCATGCACGTCTTCGTCCGATTTTGATGACGACAATTGCCATGGTATTTGGTATGATTCCTATTGCAATCGCTACTGGAGACGGTGCCGATATGAATAGAGGTCTTGCGATTGTTATCATCGGTGGTTTGTTATCTTCTTTATTTTTAACCTTGGTTATTGTACCGGTGGTATACTCCATTTTTGACAGTCTTCAACGTCGTTTTGGCAAGAAAGAAAAAACAAATTATGAAGCCTTGATGAAGGAAGATTATGACCATGTAGATGTGGCAGAACACTAAAAAATAATACATTTTACAATAGAAAAAGGCGGCTAATGTTTCATTAGCCGCCCTTTTTGTGTTAATTTTAGGTTAATCAATCGATTGCGTAGATATTTTTTATTACATTGCGGCGCATTAACAAAATATACACTTAAAATTGAGACATACATGTGTGGAATTGTAGGATACACAGGTTATCGTCAGGCGTACGGTATCGTCATTGACGGATTACAAAAGTTAGAATACCGTGGTTATGATAGTGCTGGAGTGGCATTGCATAAAGGTGAGCAGATCGATGTTTACAAAAAAACAGGTAAAGTCGCAAACTTGGAAGAGTTTGTGTACGACAAAGATCTGCAGTCGACCACAGGGATAGGCCACACGCGTTGGGCTACCCATGGTGAGCCTTCTGACCGGAATGCACATCCGCATTATTCCAACAGCGGACGCATCGCGATGATTCATAATGGCATCATTGAAAACTATGCTTCCTTAAAATCGGAATTAATCAATAAAGGTTATACGTTTAAAAGTGATACGGATACAGAGGTTCTGGTCAACTTTATCGAAGAAATCCAATTGCAGAATGAATGCTCTTTAGAAGAAGCGATTCGCATTGCTTTGAAACGGGTCGTAGGGGCCTATGTGATCCTCGTATTGGAGGCCGGTCATCCGGATCGTATTATTGCAGCGCGTAAAGGAAGTCCTTTGGTGATTGGTATCGGTAAAAATGAGCATTTTTTGGGTTCAGATGCTTCCCCGATGTTAGCATACACCAAAGAAGTTGTTTATATCAATGACTACGAACTAGCCATTATCACACCGGAGGAGTTGATCCTTAAAAATCTTGGTAATGAGCGCATCACGCCTTATGTCCAAAAATTGGATCTGGAGTTGTCGGCTATTGAAAAAGGTGGCTTTGATCACTTTATGTTGAAAGAGATCTTCGAGCAACCGCAAACGATCTTTGACTCCATGCGTGGACGTCTGGATCTGCAATCCCATCAGATTACACTGAGCGGCATTGAAAAATTTGCGAATGAGATCAGCAATACCAATCGCATTGTGATTGTTGCCTGTGGTACGAGCTGGCATGCCGGACTTATTGCAGAATATGTTATTGAGGAATTATGCCGTATTAATGTAGAAGTTGAATATGCGTCGGAATTCCGCTACCGTAATCCGGTTATTCATCCGGGGGATGTTATCTTGGCGATTTCCCAAAGTGGTGAAACGGCTGATACATTGGTTGCATTGGAAAATGCGAAAAAACAAGGCGCTATCATATTGGGTGTTGTCAATGTTGTTGGATCTTCTATCGCACGACTTTCTGATGCAGGTGCCTATACACATGCTGGACCTGAAATCGGCGTAGCGAGTACAAAGGCATTTACGGCACAGTTGACTGTATTGAACCTGATTGCCTTAAAGATTGCTTCTTTGAGAGGCTCGATCAGCGAAGAACGTTATCAAAAACTTGCGCAGGAATTAAATGAAGTGCCTGAAAAGGTGGAGTGGATTTTGGATACGCAGGTCGATAAAATCAAGGCCATTGCCAAAAAGTACAAAGATGCCCGAGACTTCCTTTTCTTGGGTAGGGGGTATAATTTCCCGGTTGCCCTGGAAGGCGCGCTTAAACTCAAGGAAATTTCTTATATCCATGCCGAAGGTTATCCTGCAGCAGAAATGAAACATGGACCTATCGCATTGGTTGATGAGAACTTGCCGGTTGTTTTTATCGCTACAAAAGATACTTATCACGAGAAGATTGTTTCAAATATTCAGGAGATCAAAGCGCGTAAGGGAAAGATTATATCGGTGGTTACCAAAGGCGATACCGTTTCTGAAAATCTATCGGATGATTTTATGGAAATTCCGGAGGCAGATGAGATCATTGCTCCATTGATTTCGGTTGTACCATTGCAATTACTATCGTATTATATTGGTGTAGAGCTAGGCTTGGATGTGGACAAACCACGTAACCTGGCGAAGTCGGTAACTGTAGAGTAAGGAGGCCGATGAGTGTATTGAAGAAGAAACCTTTGGAACAGCTGGGTTATGGATTTATCCCAGATGAGTTTATTCCAGCAGGACAGGACGAATATACCCTGCGCTTTCAGCAAAACCCGCGTAATGACTACCGTGACCTGACGGAAACGGAGGTTCAACAGTTGATTAACAATGGAAACTGGTCCAGCGACTGGTCCAAAGTCAAAGTATCGGCAATCTTTGATCCGAATCAGGTTCAGCACTGTAAATTCTATGGTTTGGTCCGTATCGGCAATTTGAGTCCGAGTTACCTGGATTACCGCAATTTGCAGCTGCCCATTGGCCTGTATCATTCGACGATCATCAGTTCAGACTTTGGCGACGATGTTGCTGTCCACTATGTCGGCTACTTGTCCTACTTTATTGTTGGTAATGAGGTGCTGTTGAGTCAGATCAAGGAAATGGAGACTGGTAGTACAGCCAAATTCGGGAATGGTATTCTCCGTGATGGTGAAGAGTCAGATAAACGGATCGAGCTGGAGCTCTGCAACGAAAATGGTGCCCGTTCGGTTTACCCTTTTGATGGTATGCAGGCTGCAGATGTATACCTTTGGACCCGCAATCGACATGATCATGCTTTGCAGCAACGATTTGGAGAACTGACTGATCAGAAATTTGGAAGTCAACGGGGCTATTACAGCCAGATTGGCGACCGTTGCGTCATCAAAAATACGTTAACGATCAAGAATGTCAAGATCGGGACAGATGTCTATATCAAAGGGGTCAGCAAGCTGAAAAATGTAACCGTCAATTCCTCACAGGAATCGTATACGCAGATCGGTGAAGGCTGTGAGCTTGTTAATGGAATTATTGGCTATGGCTGTCGTATATTTTACGGCGTTAAAGCTGTACGTTTTATCCTGGCGTCCTATTCACAATTGAAATATGGCGCGCGTTTGATCAACTCTTATTTGGGTGACAACTCGACAATTTCCTGTTGTGAAGTGTTAAATTCCTTGATTTTTCCAGCGCATGAACAGCACCATAACAACTCGTTTTTATGTGCGGCATTGGTGATGGGCCAAAGTAATATGGCTGCCGGAGCAACCGTAGGATCCAATCACAACTCCAGAGCTGCGGATGGTGAAATTATTGCGGGACGTGGTTTTTGGCCTGGGCTCTGCGTCAGCCTAAAACACAACTCCAGATTTGCATCGTATTGCCTTATTGTGAAAGGGGATTTTCTGCATGAACTGGATATCAAGTTGCCTTTTACCTTAGTGAGCAATGACGTGCAACATGATCAACTGGTCTTGATTCCGGGGTATTGGTTTATGTACAACATGTATGCATTGGTACGGAATGCCAATAAGTATGCGGCGCGGGACAATCGACATTTCAAAAATCAATATTTTGAATACGATATGTTGGCACCGGATACGGTGAACGAGATGTTTGAAGGGATGGATATGTTGGCCTTGGCCGTGGCAGATAGTCTCCACACCGCCGTGGGGAAGGATAAGCACGAACGTATTGTTGCCGGTCGGGCACTGCTTGCCAACAACATGGACCTAAAAGATCAGACAATTGTGCTGCAAGGAGCCGAAAATTCACGCAGACCGACTGTTATTCAGAAGGTTGGTGAAGCTTATCATTTATATCGCTCGTTTATTAAATACTATGGTGTACTGCACTTGATGGATGCCCTTGAGGAGGGGCTGTCACTGCAGGATATTATCGGGTCCTTATCGGGTAGATCGCGTACAAGCTGGGAAAATATAGGTGGACAGCTGATCGAAAGCAATGCCCTGCAAACTTTCCTGGATGATGTCAAATCAAAAAAAATAGATTCATGGGATGATATTCATGAATTCTATCATGATAAAAGTAAAGCATACCCCTTAGATAAACGTGTACATGCACTCTTGTCTTTAATAGAAGTCTTAAATTTGGAAGGTATGGTTTTATCAACAGATAAAATTGTATCTTTGTTGGATCAGGCGCTTGGACACCGGATCTGGATTGGTGAACAGATTTATAAATCCCGGGCCAAAGACTACAAAAATCAGTTCAAAAACATGGTTTATGCCAATGATGAAGAACGCGATATTGTGGTAGGAAAACTGGAGGAAAATTCTTTTATCAATCAACAACAAAAAGAATTAGAGATATTTAAGATAAGGGTTGCTAATTTGAAAGGGCAATTTTAAAAGAAAGGCTTCCGCTCGGAAGCCTTTTCTTTTTTTTGTGAATCACGTATTAGCGGTCTTGACAGTTGGTAATGTCCCAAAAGTGGCGTTGTAAATTCTTTTTCTGCGATAGGCAGAAGCGGTCAAACTTTGATTTCTTCCTGCGCTGTGAAGCGCATCGCAGGTCCTTAGTCGTTGATCTTATCAAGTGGTTTGCGTTTATTGTCTTTGATTTGCTTAAAGTGGCTTGGCGTCAATCCGGTTACTTTTTTGAATTGATTGCTTAAATAAGCAACACTGGAGTAATTGAGTTTATAGGCAATTTCACTCAGGGTAAGTTCGTCGTAAACCAATAATTCTTTGACATATTCAATTTTCTGGCCGATGAAGTATTTTTCGATGGTTATGCCTTCAACATCCGAAAAAAGATTGGAGATGTAGTTGTAATCATGGTGCACTTTCGTGCTGATGATTTCGGAAAGATTAAGGGTGGTATCGTTATGTTGATTACGGATAAGATCCAATACGACATGTTTTACCTGTTCGATGATGACGGTTCTTTTATCGTCAATCAGTTCAAAACCAAGTGCCGAAAAATTGGAAGCAAGTTGCTTGCTCTCCGCTTTGGTCAGCTCTTCTTCAATCTCAACCTGGCCCAAAGAAATATGCTTAACATGGAGATTGAGCTTAGCCAATTCATTTTCAACAACCATAATGCATCTATTGCATACCATATTCTTTATTGCAAGTTTCATATATAAATTATTACTGATTTGTGTCTGCATCCTATGGTTTCATGAATGCTTCGCATGTTGTCTTTTAGAGGTCCTATGGAATATCCTGTTGATTTTATGCAGGTATATTTAAATCTTGGATGCCGTGCATGCTGTGATGTGGTCATCGGTATTTGTGTTTATCACATTGGATATTCCATCGGAATTATTTTAAATACAAGTTACTAATGTAAACTCAAAAATCGATAATTTATTAGACATGGCGTTGTAATATTTAGGGTTTATCTTGTAGTATTTTGAAAACAGGGTGTAGGGTAAAATAGGGGGGAACGGCTAAGCGGCCAGCGGATGAGCGTAATGAGCGTAATGAGCGTAATGGGCGTAATGGGCGGGCCATTCGGCGCTTTAGCCTTGAGGTCGTTAGGGGTATGTTTCAGTCAAGAGTTATTTTAGTTAAGTCTTTATTCCAGTTAAGTCTTTATTTCAGTTAGGGTTTTATTTCAATAGCTGTGCCTATCGGAACAGCATAAAAAAGTTCGTCAATCTCTGCGTTTGTAAGTGCCATACAACCGAAAGTCCAGTCCATGTGGCGCTGCAATTTAGCGATAAAGCCTAGTCCGTTTCGAAGTCCGTGGATCTTAATGTCGCCACCGGCATCTTTTCCTAAACTTTTGGCGTGGGCGATATCCTGTTCATTCGGGTAGGAGACCCCCAGGTTTTTGTGATAGCTGCTATATTGATTTTTGTCGTTGATCGTGTAAAGCCCTTCGGGTGTTTTTAAATCGCCTTCAAATTCTTTGGAGCCCACAGGTTGGCCGCCCAATGAAATACGGTAAGATTTTAGGAGCTTTCCCTTATTATAGGCCAATAGTGTTCTTTTTGATTTATAGACGATAAGCTTGTCTACTTTGGCATGCTGATCCAACGTTGGTTCTGGATAAAGATTATAGCCTATCAGACCCAGGCAAAGCAAGACGAGGAGGCTGATTACTGTTTTTAAAACTATTCGACGATTTCTTGGTCGCTTCATCTTGGAGATTGTTAGCTAATGGATAAAATGTTTAGACCGACTGCCTAAACTAGGGCCCTGCACTCGGTCTAAACATGTATTTTGATGCTGCCGCCTAGAATTCGCGGTCAACATCTTTGTCGCCACGTCCCGAGAGATTCACAATAGCGACTTTGTTTTTGTCTTTTAACAATTTCACCGCGAGAGCAACAGCATGTGATGATTCAATGGCCGGAATAATACCTTCCAGTCGAGAAAGTAACTTGTAGGCATCGATCGCTTCTGCATCTGTCACGGGGTGATAGTTTGCACGATTGCTATCTTTTAGTTGGGCATGTTGCGGCGATATCCCCGGGTAGTCAAGGCCCGCAGACACCGAGGTTGACGGGATCGGATTGCCCTCATCATCGACAAGGCAGTACGAAAAGGTTCCCTGGAATACGGTTGGTTTGCCAAAAGAAAGTGTCGCAGCTGTTTTTGGATAAGTTCCGGTGCCACCGCCTTCGCCACCATGAATTTCGACCTCATGATCATCGAGAAAACCCGAAAATAAGCCAATAGCATTTGAGCCACCACCTACACAGGCGAAGATGCTGTCTGGAAGGCGCCCTTCCTGATCAAGAATCTGCTGGCGTGCTTCCTTACCGATAACGCTTTGAAAATAGCCGACCATTTTTGGATAGGGGTGTGGGCCAACGTGCGATCCCAGTAGATAATAGGATGTTGGATTTTCAACGTAATACATCAAGGCCGCATCGACGGCATCCTTCAATGTACGGCTACCTAAGTTGGTCGTTACAACTTCGGCGCCCAACAATTCCATGCGCTTGACGTTTAGGGCCTGGCGCGCAGCGTCGATTTCACCCATAAATACTTTACAGGGGATGTTTAACAATGCTGCTGCTGTTGCTGTTGCAACACCATGTTGACCAGCGCCAGTTTCGGCAATGATCTCTGTTGCTCCCATTTGTTTGGCCAGAAGAATTTGACCGATACAGTTGTTTATCTTGTGGGAGCCCGTATGGTTGAGATCTTCCCGCTTTAAATAGATTTTGGAACCGATATACTCGCTTAAATTCTTCGCGTAATATAAAGGTGAGGGGCGACCGACATAATGTTTTAAGATCGCAATAAACTCTTTCTGAAATTCTTCTTTTTGGACATGGCTATCGAAAAAAGCAGCCAGTTTATCTAATTGTTCTTCCAGTACCGGGGGGATGTAGGATCCGCCGTACGCTCCATATTGACCATTGTATTGAAGCATCTTTTCGTTTGCTTCGACAGATGCTGCTTGTGCTAGACTCATTTTAGGCTTAAGTTTCTTGTTGTAAAAGGATATATTATTTATTGAAGCCTAATATAGTAATCTTTGCAGGTATTGGAAAAAAAACAAGGCATCTTTTCTAGAAAAGATGCCTGTTAAATTTTGTATTTGCAAACAAGGACATATTGCGCCCTGTTTTAAGCTTTGGTTTTCCGGAATATAAAGTAGAAACCCACCAGAATAAAAGGTATACTCAGCAATTGGCCCATGTTTAAAGCCATACTTTGCTCGAAGGCTTCCTGGTCAATTTTAAAATGTTCCAAGACCATACGTGCACCAAATAATAAGACCATGAATATGCCAAATAATTGACCTTTTTGGCGATTGGGATTCGATTTGAATAGGGAACCAATGATAATAAAGATCAAAATATAGGCGATTGCTTCATAAAGCTGTCCCGGATGGCGCGGTACATTGTCGACACGTTCAAACACGATAGCCCAAGGTAGATCTGTAGGCGTACCAATTATTTCAGAATTGAAGAAATTTCCGATACGGATAAGTGCACCTGCAATAGGGACTACAACAACCAATCGGTCCGCTAGCCATAGAAAGTCGGTTTTTGTTTTTCTGCAGAATAAATATAGCGCGAGGATAATTCCGATGGCGCCACCGTGAGAAGCCAAACCTGCAAAGCCGGTGATATGAAATCCTGTTTTATCCCATTTAAATGGAAGGAAGATTTCAAGTATATGATCTTTGTAATAGTCAAAATCGTAAAATAGGCAGTGTCCTAATCGAGCGCCGATCAAAGTGCCCAGGAAAATATAAATTGAAAGCTGATCCAGCTGTTCTTGTGTGCGGCCTTCCTTTTTGAATATACGCAACATAATCACGTATGAAACAAAAAACGCTAATAACCAGCATAAGGCATAATAGCGAAGGGCAAAGGCGCCAAAGTTGAACATTTCCGGGTCAATATTCCAATGTATTGCACTTAATATTGAATTCATAAATTTTATAGCTGTTTAAATTACTTTGGAGTAAAGATAAGCTTTAATCTCATTTTTTATTCCTACAATTTGTTTTTAAGCATAATATCATTGGACTGCGAACCTAATTCATTCATCGTGAATGAAATATTGTCTTTTGCTGATCCTTTTTACTAAAATAGGGGGCTATGACCTAAAATAAATTGCACAAACAATATTTCAAAAAACATTTTTACTTTTGCATTTCATTGAAATTTTCATATTTTGACGAAAGTAAATAGAAAAGGAAAAGATGGCAGAAAAAAACAAGAAAAAAGAGCCGAAGCACAACGCGGTTGTGACTAAAGATTCGCTTTCATTTTTTGAGAAATATATCAATAATGCTTCTCCTACAGGATTTGAGTGGGAAGGACAGCGACTGTGGTTAGATTATTTGAAGCCCTATGTCGATGATACATTTGTTGACAACTACGGTACAGCTGTGGGGGTAATCAATCCAAAAGCAGAGTACAAGGTCGTTATAGAGGCTCATGCGGATGAGATTTCTTGGTTTGTCAATTACATTACCAAAGATGGACTGATCTATGTGATTCGTAACGGTGGTTCGGATCACCAGATTGCACCGTCTAAGCGCGTGAATATCCATACGGAAAAGGGCATTGTCAAAGCTGTATTCGGCTGGCCGGCAATTCATACACGTTCGGGAGAGAAAGAAGAAAATCCTTCGCTGAAAAATATCTTTTTGGACTGCGGCTGTAGTACCAAAGAAGAGGTTGAAGCCTTGGGTATACATGTGGGTTGTGTTATTACATACGAAGATACATTCTCTATCCTCAACGACCGTTATTATGTTGGGCGGGCTATGGACAATCGTGCCGGTGGTTTTATGATCGCTGAGGTTGCTCGTTTGCTAAAAGAGAATAAAAAGAAATTGCCATTTGGATTATATATCGTAAATTCGGTGCAGGAAGAGATTGGTTTACGTGGTGCCGAAATGATCGCAGATCGTATCAAACCGAATGTCGCTATCGTAACCGATGTGACACATGATACGCAAACTCCGATGATCAATAAGATCACGCAAGGAGATCTGTTTTCAGGAAAAGGTCCGGTATTGTCCTATGCTCCAGCGGTTCAGATTAATCTGAATAAACTGCTGGTTAAGGTTGCTGAGAAGAATAATATTCCTTTCCAGCGTCAGGCTTCTTCTCGTTTTACAGGAACTGATACGGATGCATTTGCCTATAGCAATGGTGGTGTACCGTCGGCATTGATTTCTTTACCTCTTCGTTATATGCACACAACAGTGGAGATGGTTCATAAAGAAGATGTTGACAACGTAATCAGATTGATCTACGAGACGTTATTGAATATTGAGAACGGACAAGACTTTAGAACATTTACAAAGTAGAATTTAAGAATATATTAACTTATCATTAGAATTATTATGGAAAATAACCAAAATCAAAACGAATTGAGCATTGAGTTGACAGAAGAAGTAGCAGAAGGAATCTACTCAAATCTTGCGATTATCACTCACTCTAATACTGAATTTGTGGTTGACTTTATCCGTGTGATGCCAGGAGTGCCAAAAGCAAAAGTGAAATCAAGAATCGTTTTGACTCCGGAGCATGCAAAACGCTTGTTAGGTGCATTGGTTGATAACGTGAACCGTTTCGAAGCATTAAATGGCCCAATTAAAATGGACTTAGGTGTTGCTGAACAACCTCAACAAGGTGGCGATCCTACAGTTGCATTCCCTTTTGGAACGCCACAAGGTCAAGCATAGTTGATAGCAGCTATCATTGAGATATCGAAGCGCCAATTGAACATTGGCGCTTTTTTTTATGTCCTTAATTTTAGAAAAGTCTTTCCGATACCCCGATTCGGTTCATGTATGAAAAAGACGATTGCCTAACTGCCTGTTAAGGGATAAGATCATCAAGATCTATATTAAAATTGAAACATCTGCATACCAGGTAGTTTCTATTAACATTTTTTAATCAATGTTTAGACAGTAATAAGTCAGTGCATATTCAGTCTACACTGAGCAAGCACTGAACGAGCACTGAACAATCACTGAGTAAGCACTGTCTAAAATATAAAATAGGGTGCCATCTAGTATTCGCTTGTTGCCTATTGCTAGTTTTGGACTTGGCCTTTACTTTTACTAAATTTAAATAACTAATTTCAAAAAGGAGATTTATATGGATATTCAAGTGCGTAACTTGACAAAGAAGGATTATGTTGATTTGAAAAAATCGATGGAACAGGCTTATGATGGTGTCGGCGAAACCTGGTCAAAGGAAAATATTCAGGATTTGATAGAATTATTTCCCGAAGGGCAGTTATGTGTGGAGATTGATGGACATGTGGTCGCTTGTGCCTTGTCGATTATCCTAAATTCAAAGAAGAATAATATTTACGATAGTTATTATGATATTATCGATGACGGTAAGTTTACCAAACATAGTGATGATGGAGATACACTGTACGGGATAGAAGTGTTTGTTCATCCGGCACATCGGGCGTTACGTCTTGGACGCCGTCTTTATGATGCACGTAAGGAGCTGTGTGAACAGATGAACCTCAAATGTATTGTTGCCGGGGGGCGTATTCCCAATTACCATAACTATGCGGATAAAATGAGTCCGCGGGTTTACATCGAGAAAGTCAAACGTAAAGAGATCTATGATCCGACGCTGACCTTTCAGCTTTCGAATGATTTTCATGTCAAAAAAATACTTAAGCATTATCTGCCCGAAGATGCTGAATCCATGGAATTCGCTACTCTGTTGGAATGGAATAATATTTATTATGAGTCAGAGACGCGCTCGATTTCGACGACGAAGCAGACGATCCGCTTGGGTCTGGTGCAATGGCAGATGCGTTTGTTTGATAACCTAGAGGCATTTTATGATCAGATCGAGTTTTTTGTGGATACAGTGAGTGATTATGGAACAGATTTTATCATGTTTCCGGAATTTTTCAATACGCCACTCATGAGCCCCTATAACGATCTCCCGGAGCGCCTGGCAATGGAAAGGCTTGCGCAGCATACTTCAGAGATTATCGATCGCATTCAACAGTTTGCCGTTTCCTACAACGTCAATATCATTGCAGGGTCGATGCCTTTGATGGAAAACAAAAAGCTCTATAATGTTTCCTACCTCTGTCATCGCAACGGTAAGCTGGATGAGTTTAAAAAAATTCACATCACACCAAATGAATTTAAATATTATGGTATGGTGGGCGGAAGTGAGGTGAAGGTGTTTGATACCGATTGCGGTAAAGTGGGACTGTTGATCTGTTACGACGTAGAGTTTCCTGAACTGAGCCGTATTTTGGCCGATCAGGGGATGCAGATCCTATTTGTGCCCTTTATGACGGATACCCAAAACGGATACATCCGGGTGCGTACCTGTGCACAGGCTAGGGCGATAGAAAATGAATGTTATGTGGCTATTGCCGGCTCTGTGGGCAATTTACCCCGTGTGAATAATATGGATATACAATATTCGCAGTCCGCTGTTTTTACCCCTTCGGACTTTGCTTTTCCCAATAATGCCATTAAAGCTGAGGCGACACCGAATGCCGAAATGGTGCTTATTGCCGACGTTGATCTTTATGCCCTGAGAGACCTGCATGAGTATGGTACTGTTAAAGTCAAGAAGGATAGACGGAAGGATTTGTATGAAGTGAAACTTTTGAAGTAAATTTAAATACTCTTTTAATCTCTTAAAATATGATACAAAAAGTCAAATGGGGAACGCTATCCATGGTCTTAATGATGATGTCATGTCAGTCAAATAAGAAAAGCGATACTGCTCAGGAGGTCCGCACAAATTTTTTTGATGTCTCAGGCATGGACACTACAGTGAATCCAGGAGATAATTTCTTCCAATATGCGAATGGAAGCTGGATGAAAAACACCCAGATCCCGGCTTCTGAAACTGGCTGGGGTTCATTTTATATTCTTGCTGATGAAAACCTAGCAAACCTAAAATCTATTTTGGAAGGTGCGGCAAAGTCTGACAACAAAAAAGGTTCCGATCAGCAAAAGGCCGGCGATTTCTATGCGAGTGGTATGGATACGGTGACGATTGATAAATTGGGCGCAAAACCGATCGAAGGGGCCATTCAAAAAATCAATGGGTTGAAAAGTATTGATGAATTGATCGCTTATGCTGCGGATGGATTTAAGGAGGGTGATGGTGATCTTTTTACATTTTATGTGGCCGCAGATGACCGGATCAGCACTAAAAATGCATTGCAATTTTTTCAGGGGGGACTCAACCTGCCTGAAGCGAGTTATTACTTGGATCAGGATGACAAAGCGAAGAAAATCCGGGAGGCTTATGTTGCGTATCTGGTAAAATTATTCGGGCTGATCGGCGAAGGGGCAAATGCGCAAAAGTCGGCAGAGGAAGTGCTGCGCTTGGAAACAGAAATTGCCAAATCGCATGCTACACCTGTGGAATTGCGGGATCCCATCAAAAACTACCATAAATTTGCGGTACAGGAATTTCAGAAGCAAACGCCAAACCTCAATTGGAAAGATATTTTGCAACGCTTGGATGTGAAGACCGATACCATTTTGGTACAGCAACCTAAATTTTATCTTGCTTTAAATAATTTGTTGAAATCACAGTCCTTAGATAGTTGGAAAACAAAACTAAAAGCAGATCTAGCGAACGCTTCTGCGACGGCACTGAGCAAAGGTTTCAGGGATGCAAAGTTTGAATTATTCGGAAAAACCCTGAATGGACAGAAACAGGAGAAAGAGCGTTGGAAGCTGATGGTGAGCTCGGCCGACGAGAACCTTGGCGAGATTGTCGGGAAGCTGTATGTGGATGAGTATTTCAAACCCGAGGCAAAAAAACGAATGCTCGAATTGGTCGACAATTTGCAAAAAGTCTATAAGAGCCGGATTGAGAAATTGGACTGGATGACGCCTGAGACCAAAAAGAAAGCAATTGAAAAATTGGAAGCGTTCACCAAAAAAATCGGCTACCCGGAGAAGTGGAAAGATTATAGTGACGTGGAAGTTGCCAAAGATACCTACTATGCCAATTTACAGTCTGCTGCAAAGCATGCCTATAAAGAAATGGCAGGTAAAATCAGCAAACCGGTTGACAAAGCGGAATGGCTGATGACAACTCCTACGGTGAACGCCTATTACAATCCACCGTATAATGAAATTGTATTCCCGGCCGGCATCTTGCAGTTTCCATTCTTTGATGCCAATGCGGACGATGCGATCAATTATGGCGCTATCGGTGCCGTTATCGGACACGAGATGACACATGGTTTTGATGATCAGGGGCGTCAATATGATAAAGACGGTAACTTGAACGATTGGTGGACCGCAGTGGATGCGAAACAGTTTACGCAACGCGCCAATCAGGTAGCAAAGTTATATGGTAGTTTTACCCTGTTGGACAATCAACATGTAAACGGTGAGCTTACTTTAGGTGAAAATCTGGCGGATATCGGCGGTTTAAATATTGCCTATGACGCTTTCAAATTAACCAAGCAAGGGCAGGGGCAGGATAAAATTGATGGCTTTACACCAGATCAACGTTTCTTTCTGAGTTTTGCGCAAGTGTGGCGCGTAAAGAGCAGCGATGAGCGCATGCGATTACGTTTAAAAGTTGATCCACATAGCCCCGAACAATTTAGGGTAAATGGTCCCGTATACAATATGGAGGCCTTCTATAAAGCATTTAATGTACAGCCTACGGCAAAAATGTATGTAGCACCTGAGAAGAGAATTTTGGTTTGGTAAGCGAAAACAGGGGTGAACAGCATTGTCCCGATACAGATTAAGACAATGCTGTTCAACTGATAACGTTTAAATGGAAACGAAAAAGTAAATTTGTCTTTGAATTATGATAAAAACTGATTACTTTTGCCCTTCATTTAATAACACATTTAATTAATTAACAATGTACGCAATAGTAAATATAGCAGGACAGCAATTTAAGGTTGCAAAAGACCAGTTCCTTTTTGTACACCGTTTACAAGGAGATGAAGGCGCTAGTATTGAATTTGACAATGTATTGTTAGCAGAAGACGGTGGTAAATTCACCATTGGTACACCTAGCGTTGCTGGTGCAAAAGTTTCGGCTAAAATTTTGTCTCATTTAAAAGGCGATAAAGTTATCGTTTTCAAGAAAAAACGTCGTAAAGGCTACAAAAAGAAAAACGGTCACCGTCAACAATTTTCTAAAATCCAGATCACTGGTATTACGTTATAATTGAATTTTTAATCAGACAAATAGTCTTAAATTAAGATAAAGAAATGGCACACAAAAAAGGTGCGGGTAGTTCTAAGAACGGCCGTGAGTCACATAGCAAGCGTTTAGGTATCAAAATCTTCGGTGGTCAACAAGCAATCGCTGGTAACATCATCGTACGCCAACGCGGTACACAACACAATCCTGACACAAACGTTGGTATTGGTAAAGACCACACATTGTTCGCTTTAGTAGACGGTAAAGTAGTTTTCCGTAAAAAAGCTAACAATAAATCTTATGTATCTGTAGTTCCTACAGAACAAGCATAAGGTTTTGCAACAATATTGGAGAGGCATCAAGAAATTGATGCCTTTTTTGTTGTTTATACTTTTAGCTACTGTTCCGATGTGCCTGCTACCGGGTGATTTTGGAGCGGTATAGCGGGCTGCTCTGCGGAATTGCTACCTAGTATGCTGAATTTATCGGGCTTGGTACTGAGCTTTTTAAGCTTTTTGGACTGTTTAAATTGTTATTTTCTGTTAAATGTAACCGCTTTGGTACAATTTTTATAAAGGATAGGTGTTTTTAAGACAATAGGCGAAGCATTCGTAAATATCACTGGATGCAAGCACGATTGAATAAATACTTACATATGAAATACAACAATTTTGGATATGGTTTGTGTGCCGGGTTATTTGCCTGTTCATTTTATTCCTGTAGTTCGATTTATATGCCCAATGTGCCTTCAGCGCCGATGTTTACAGAAGCTGGCGAGGTCTATGTTTCCGGCAATATCAATACAAAGGCCAATGTATCTGCAAATCTGGGGGTAGCTGTAACTGATCATGTGGCTGTCATTGCCAATGGTTCATATGTTGATAATAGATCCAATATCAAAGACTATGCGCAAAAGATGGGCGAAGCGGGGATAGGTTATTATACACGCTTTGGCAGAAAAAATAATCGTGTATTTGAGGTTTACGGGGGTTATGGGCTGGGTAATACCAGTGTGGTTGATAAGCGTTCGTCGACGATGGGACAGGCCGTTGTAGAAACGAAGGACATGGATTTTGACAAGGTGTTTGTGCAGGTAAACTTTTCATCGGAGAAAAAGGATGCCCTGAAATTGTTTGGCAACCGGCATGATATCGATTACGGTACCATCATCCGACTGAGCAATATGCGTATGAAGAATTTTGCTATTGATGGTCTTCCGGCAGAGAAAGAAGATAATATGCTTATTGAACCTGTATTTTATACAAGAATGGGGTTAGGGAAAGGATGGAAGCTGCAATATACGAACGGTATGGTATTCGGTTTTAAAAGTAATACCTATTTAAAAGCAGGGTACCCATTGTTTACACTGGGAGTTTTATATAAATTTGGAGGAAAATAGTGGCTATGAGCAAGAAAATTTTATTTGGATGTTTGGTTCTGCTGGGTTTGTTTATTTCCGGCTGTGGTGTGAATCGACAAAAGGCACAGATCGAAAATTTGGCGAAATGTAAATTCGATGTGGAATCGGTAGATAGTATTCGATTGGCCGGAACATCATTGCAACGACTGATCAGGAATAATCAAATTGACCTGGGAGCGGCGCCGAGCTTGGCATTGGCCTATTTGCGGAAAGATATTCCATTGGAAGCAGTTATTAGACTTAAAATTGATAATCCGACGCTTAAAAAAGCGTCTATCAATAAGTTCCAGTATATCATTCTTTACGGTGGACAGCAGCTTGTGGAAGGGATTGTGAATCAATCGTTACAAATAGAGCCCGGAGAATCTACAGTGGCCAATGTGCGTATAGCGACCAATATCTATGATTTGTTGAAGAATTCGGACCTGCAGGATTTTTTAATGTCAAGCGATGAGAATAAAAAGGGGATATTTACGTTAAAAGTTAAACCTTCTATCAATATCGCAGGGCAGTCGGTGTTCTATCCGGGGTATATTACCATAGATAAAGCGGTAAGTCGTAAGATTCTGCTTTAGACACACGCATGCTGTGATAAGATATCAAGGTTTTCCATGAAAATGGAAAACCTTTTTTATTGATCTTGATTTTCAGGCTAGTTAAGTTCCCCCGGGACCCTAATCAGTATCTTGCTAAATCGTTATTACGAATGGACTATTATGTTAAGAATTAAACTGTAATAAAAAAGTTATAGTGTCAAAGTGTAAAGTATACACCTTATTTTATATTTTAGTCTCTAATTACAAACCTAAATATGTTAAAAAGAATCTTTATTCCTGTTTTGTTATTTGCTGGCGTGCACGCTATGGCTCAGAAGACGTTCGAACCGTATGAGCAACCCATTGAAGGGACTAATCTGACGTTCAAAATGCTAGCAATCCCTGGTGGTAGTTTTAAAATGGGAACTACAAGCGGGGGGAAAGAGGATGAAAAACCTGCACATGAGGTGAAGTTGGACCCATTTTGGATGGGGCAGTATGAAGTAACCTGGGATCTGTTTGAGCCATTTCTGTATAAAGATTATGAGATTGCAAAGAGCAAGGACGGTAAAGTATCCAAAGAGATTGATGCTGTTACGCGACCTACCAAACCCTATTTGGATATGACTTTTGGTTTTGGAAAAGAGGGGCACCCGGCCTTGGCGATGACACATTACAATGCCATCCAATTCTGTAAGTGGTTGTATGTCCGTACCGGTGTGTTTTATCGTTTACCAACAGAGGCTGAGTGGGAATATGCAGCTCGAGCTGGTTCAAAGACAACTTATTTTTTCGGCGATCAAGCAACGCCATTAGCAGATTATGCCTGGTATAAAGATAATGGTGAACAGAAAACACATATTGTAGGACAGAAGAAACCGAACCCTTGGGGCCTTTATGATATTTATGGCAATGTTGCCGAGTGGACTTATGATCAATATAAGGCCGATAGTTACAATGAAGGCAAAGGAAAGGTATTGACCAACCCCGTAGTCGTTCCGACAACCCTGTATCCACATGTTGTACGCGGTGGTGCTTTTGACAGCGGGGCAGAGGACATGCGCTCTGCTGCGCGTGGTGCTTCAGATCCCGTGTGGAAACAGTTGGATCCACAAATTCCAAAAAGTAACTGGTGGTTTCCGGAAGCCCCATTCGTGGGTATGAGACTGGTAAGACCCCTTAATCCACCAAGTCACGAAGAAATTATGGCTTATTACGACAAACAGCCAATCAAAGACTTTTAATATAAAATAATCAATATAAAACTGTTATGGAAAATCTAGAAAGAAGAGATTTTATTAAAACTTCTGCTGTAGTTGCTGGGGGCGCTGTGTTGAGCTCAATGCCTTTATCAGGTGCATATGCCGCTGGCTCAGATGTTATCAAAGTTGCCTTAGTGGGCTGTGGGGGCCGCGGAACTGGAGCTACATTTGATGCGTTAAGTTCGGGAATGAACATTAAAGTGGTGGCACTTGCAGATGCTTTTAAAGATAATTTAGAGAGTACTTATAAAACGCTCAAAGAAAAATGGCAAGATAAGATCGATGTAAGTGACAACCATAAATTTGTAGGGTTCGATGCGTATAAAGATGCAATTCAATTGGCCGATGTTGTTATCTTGGCAACTCCTCCAGGATTTAGACCAATGCATTTTGAGGAAGCGATCCGTCAAGGTAAACATGTTTTCATGGAGAAGCCGGTAGCTGTTGATATCCCTGGTGTACAGCAGGTCATACGTGTAGCTGCAGAAGCTAAACGTAAAAAATTGAATGTTGTGGTTGGTTTGCAACGCCGTTATCAAACGAATTACCGTGAGGCTATCAAACGTATTCACGAAGGTGCAATCGGTGATGTTACCTCTGGACAAGTCTATTGGAACTCAGGAGGTGTATGGGTGCGTCCGCGTAAGCCAGAGCAAACTGAAATGGAGTACCAAATGCGCAACTGGTATTATTTTAACTGGTTGTGTGGCGATCATATCGTTGAGCAGCACGTGCACAATATTGATATCGCCAATTGGGTGAAAGGTGCTTATCCTGTATCAATCCAAGGTACGGGGAGCAGAGCACACCGTACCGGCAAAGAGTATGGTGAAATCTATGATAATTTCGCATTAGAATTAACGTATGCTGACAACAGTGTTGTTTATAGTCAATGTAGACACTTTGAGGGTATACATAACCGTGTAGACGAGCAATTCCAGGCAACAAAAGGACGTGCTTATCTTTCTGCAGGTGGACAGGCTGTATTGTACGACTGGAAAGGAAAAGAAATCTATCGCCATGATGCCAAGGGCAATCCAAATCCTTATCAACAAGAACATAAGGAACTTTTTACAGCAATTTCGAAAGGCGAATATAAATTTGATAATGCAGAATATGGTGCTTATAGTACGTTGACAGGTATTATCGGACGTATCGCTTGTTATACGGGTAAGGTGATCAAGTGGGATGAAGCCTTGAAATCGACCATCAAATTGGGACCAGATGTACTTGCTTGGGATGCTAAACCAAAGTTACTTCCCGATGCAGAAGGTTTTTACCCTGTAGCGATGCCTGGTCAAAACACAAACCTATATATTTAAGTTTTCGGGCCGATGGGATTAAGGTGGAATTTGTGTCTTCTATTTTTTGTCACGATTTGTTGCATTGATGTACAGGCGCAAATACCATCAACGAAACTCCATAAAATTCGGATGGAAGGACCCGCGCAGGGGACTCAATTCCATATCACTTACTTCGCTTCCGACAGTCTTGTTAGACGGTCGGAAGTTGACAGTATTTTAACGGCGATCGATTTGTCGATGTCAATTTACCGTAAGGACTCGAGAATATCCAAGTTCAATACAGATACGGTGATGTCTGTCGTGATGGATAGCCACATGGCCAAGGTGATAAAAGCTTCCTTTAAATATCATAAATTATCGAAAGGTCAATTCGATATTACTATTGCCCCGCTAGTCAACCTATGGGGCTTTGGTGCTAATAAGAGCCCGGTCGCTCCAGATTCGGCGACGGTGCTAAAAGCGAAGGAACTGGTGGGAATGCACTATCTGAAGGTTAGCGGCAATCGGCTGATCAAAAAGAAAAAGGGGATTAAAATTGATGTCAATGGTATTGCGCAGGGCTATACGGTGGATGTTTTGGCCGACTATCTTGGCCGGAAGGGAATTGCCAATTATATGGTAGAGGTGGGTGGTGAAATCAGGGCTTTGGGGACTCCGCCAGGTGGACAGGGTTTTTCCATTGGTATTGTTCAGCCCGATGATGCGGGTGGGGAGGAATTGATGACCGCTGTTGCGCAGCTCAAAGAAGGGGCGCTCACAACGGCCGGCAGTTTCGAAAAGTTTATTAAGTACAAAGGGAAAAAATTGGGTCATCATATCGACCCTGTTTCGGGTTTCCCATACATGACCGATATATTGAGTGTTAGCGTCTATGCGAAGACTGCTATGGAAGCGGATGCACTGGATAATTATTTTATGGGCATGGAACCCGAACAAATTAAGACAAAGGCCAAAAAATTGAAGGGTGTGGAGGTTTTTGTCATTTTTAAAAATAAAAATCAGTCCATTGAAGCGATTTATTCGGATGGATTTGGTAAATTATTTAAAAATTAATCAATTATAAATAAAATGAAGAGATCGGATTTTATTAAAGGTAGTCTTTTGGCCGCCGGGGCAGGACTAGCTGGACAGACTTTTGCGTCAACCACTCAAAATACAGCAAATACGATGGATAAAGGAAAGACATTCAACTTAAATTATGCCCCGCATCAGGGGATGTTCAAAAATCATGCAGGTGATAATTTCCTCGATGAAATTCGGTATATGTATGATTTGGGATTTCGCGGAATAGAAGATAATGGCTATTTGGGCAGAACATTGGACGAGCAGAAGAAGATTGGTGATTTATTAGCTAAGTTAGGCATGACCATGGGTGTATTTGTTGTGGATGGCGGACAAAACTGGATGCCTTCTTTAGCGACGGGTAAACAAGAGTATTTAGACAAGTTTGTCGAAACATGCAAGAAGTCCGTCGAAGCTGCCAAGCGTTGCAATGCAAAATGGCTGACTGTGGTACCTGGCTTTTATGAAAGAAAACTGCCTTGGGGTAATCAGTTCAGCAACATACTTACTGCCATGCGTAAGGGTGCGGAGATCTTTGAACCACATGGTTTAGTAATGGTGTTGGAAACCTTAAGTGATACACCAGATTTATTTTTGCAGCAAACACATGAGACCTATGCTTTATGTAAAGCGGTGAACAGTCCATCCTGTAAAATTTTATATGATATTTATCATATGCAGCGTACCGAAGGAGATTTAATTGCAAATATGAATCGTTGCTGGGATGAAATTGCTTATATTCAAATCGGCGATAATCCAGGTCGTAAAGAACCGACTACAGGCGAGATCAATTATAAAAACGTATTCAAACACATTCATAGTAAAGGATATAAGGGTATCATGGGAATGGAACATGGCATTTCCAAACCTGGTAAAGAGGGGGAGGATCGCTTGGTGGCCGCTTATCGCGAGGTCGATAGCTTTTTGTAATATTTTAATAGTGTACTATTGACAATTAGATTTAATTTCTTAAATTGAGCAGGTAAAACCAATTAGTAGTATTGTAAAACACCATTTTTTTTATGATTTCATCAACAATAAAATTTAAACTATCCTTCATGATGTTCCTCGAATTTTTTATTTGGGGGGGATGGTTTGTCACATTAGGTACTTTCTTGAGCAAAAATCTACATGCAACAGATTTTGAAATGGCCAATGTATTTTCAACACAATCATTGGGTGCGATTATCGCTCCTTTTATTGTCGGAATGATTGCAGATCGCTATTTTAATGCGGAACGTATTTTGGGTGTTTTACACTTGGTCGGTGCAGTATTAATGTATCAGATGTATGGTGCTGCAGACATGTCGACATTTTATCCGTATGTATTGGCTTATATGGTGCTTTATATGCCAACATTGGCTTTAGCCAGTTCGGTTTCCTTTAGACAATTGACCAATCCAGAAAAGCAATTTTCAGGTATACGTATTTGGGGAACAATTGGTTGGATTGTAGCAGGTTTAGCAATTAGTTATATCTTTAGATGGGATGCGGCAGCTTCAGAAGGTGCTTTGAAAAATACATTCTTAATGTCTGGTGTAGCTTCATTGGTACTAGGCGTATTTTCTTTTGCCTTACCTAAAACACCACCGGTTAAATTGGATGAAGGAGAAAAACCATCCTTTGCATCAATTATTGGTCTAGATGCTATTAAATTGTTAAAAGACAAGAACTTCTTTATCTTTTTCATTTCTTCGGTATTGATCTGTATTCCATTGGCATTTTATTATTCGAATGCGAACTTGTTCCTTACTGAAATAGGATTGGAAAATCCAACGGGTAAAATGACAATCGGTCAGGGGTCTGAGGTATTGTTCTTATTGGCCTTACCAATTTTCTTTACAAGATTTGGCTTTAAGAAAACAATTTTGGTCGGTATGTTGGCTTGGGTAATCCGCTACCTGCTATTTGCTTATGGCAATGCGGGCGAATTATCCTTTATGTTGTTGATCGGTATTGCATTGCACGGTATCTGTTATGACTTTTTCTTTGTTTCAGGACAGATTTATACAGATAGCAAAGCTGGTGTTAAATACAAATCAGCAGCACAGGGCTTGATCACTTTGGCAACCTATGGTGTTGGACAATTGATCGGTTTCTGGGTAGCAAGTTATGTTGGAGATAAGTACAAAGAATTGAAAGCAACTGATATGGCGGCATTCTGGAATCATACCTGGGTTGTACCTGCAATAATCGCAGCGGTTGTATTTTTTATCTTTTTAGCCCTATTTAAGGATGAAAAGATCGACAGTACAAATGCTGCACACTAAACAGAAAAAATAACTATTTAAAAACAAATAATTAGAAGAGAGATGGCAACAAATACTTATGACGCAATTGTAATCGGTTCGGGGATAAGTGGTGGATGGGCTGCGAAAGAATTGACAGAGAAAGGGCTGAAAACAATTATGCTGGAGCGTGGTCGTAACATTGAACACATCAAGGATTATACTGCGCCAAATAAAAATCCATGGGAATGGCCTCATGCTGGCGGTCGTACGCAACAAATGATCGAAGATTATCCGGTTTTGCGTAGAGATTATCCTTTGAATGAGAAGAACCTGGATTTTTGGGTAAATGAAAAAGAGAGTCCATATACCGAAGTAAAACGTTTTGACTGGTACCGTGGGTATCATGTTGGTGGACGTTCTTTAATGTGGGGAAGACAATCTTATCGTTTGGGCGATTTGGATTTTGAAGCTAACTTAAAAGATGGTCATGGTGTAGATTGGCCGATTCGTTATAATGAAATTGCTCCTTGGTATAGTTATGCTGAAAAATTTGCGGGTATCTCTGGAAATAGAGACGGTGTACCATCTTTGCCAGATGGAGATTATATGCCGGCAATGGCGATGAACATCGTTGAAAAAGACCTGGCTGAGCGTTTGAAAAAACAATACGGTGGTCAACGTCATTTCATCATGGGTAGAACAGCAAACATTACTGTTCCGCATCATGACCGTGTAAATTGTCAATATCAAAATCAATGTTGGTTGGGTTGTAATTTTGGTGCTTATTTCAGTACGCAATCGGCGACTCTTCCTGCAGCAAAAAAGACAAATAACTTAACATTACGTCCTTTTTCTATCGTAACAAAGATTATCTACGATAAAAACACGAAAAAGGCAAAAGGCGTTGAGATTGTTGATGCTGAAACAAACCAAACCTATGAGTTTTTCGCTAAAGTAATTTTTGTTTGTGCGTCTGCATTAAACTCGACTTGGGTATTGATGAACTCAGCTACAGATGTTTGGGAAGGTGGTTTAGGAAGTAGCAGCGGTGAATTGGGCCACAATTTGATGGATCACCATTTCCGTTGTGGTGCTGGTGGTAAGTTGGAAGGCTATTTAGATAGCTATGTATTTGGACGTAGACCGACAGGTTTGTATGTACCACGTTTTGTAAACGTAGAAGGTGATACCAAAAAACGCGACTATGTACGTGGATTTGGCTACCAAGGTGCTGCAGGTCGTGGACGCTGGTCTGGTGCAGTAGCAGAGATGGAAGTAGGTGGCGCTTGGAAAGATGCAATCTGTGAGCCAGGCGACTGGACGGTTGGCTTTACAGCCTTTGGAGAAACCTTGCCATATCACGAAAATAAAATTACACTTGACAAGTCCAAAAAAGATAAATGGGGTTTACCTGTATTATCATTTGACGCTGAGATCAAGGATAATGAATTGAAGATGCGTGGTGACATGCAAAATGAAATGAAAGAAATGTTGGAAAGCATTGGCGTAAAAGATACGTATACGTACGATAACGTATATGGTCTGGGCCAAGGTATCCACGAAATGGGAACTGCTCGTATGGGACGTGATCCGAAAACTTCGGTATTAAATGGTAACAACCAAGTTTGGGATGCATTGAATGTTTTCGTAACGGACGGTGCATGTATGACTTCTGCAGGTTGTGTCAACCCTTCATTGACGTATATGGCGCTTACTGCTCGTGCGGTTGATTTCGCAGTGAGCGAATTGAAAAAAGGTAACATCTAATAGCTAAAGATTGATAACAATGGAAAATAACTCAAATAAGACGAGTAGAAGAGGTTTTATAAAGAGCGCAGCAACTGCTGCTGCGGCTTTTATGATCGTCCCTCGCCATGTATTGGGCGGAAATGGCTTTACAGCTCCAAGTGACAAATTACAAGTAGCAGGTATTGGTGTAGGGGGTAAAGGTTTTAGTGACATCAATGCATTTCATGATTCAGGAAAAGCAGATCTAGCTTTCTTGTGTGATGTGGACGACCGTCGTGCAGCTGGTGCGTTGAAACGTTACCCGAAAGCAAAATATTACAAAGACTACCGTGAGATGTTGGATAAGGAGCACAAACGTATAGAAGCCGTTTCTGTATCAACTCCAGATCATCAACATGCGATTCAAGCGCTTGCAGCTATGCAATTGGGTAAACACGTGTACGTTCAAAAACCGTTGACTCACGATGTATGGGAAGCTAGAGCATTGACGCATGCAGCTAAGAAATATAGGGTTGTTACCCAAATGGGAAATCAAGGTGCATCGAATGATGGACCGCGTTTTGTACGCGAATGGTATGAAGCGGGTCTGATCGGTGATGTACATACGGTATATTGTTGGACAGATCGTCCGGTATGGCCTTCAGGTATTGCATGGCCTACAGGTAAAGCTGAAATTCCAAAAGAATTGGATTGGGACCTTTGGTTAGGTACAGCGCCGCATAAAGAGTATGTTGATAAATTGGTGCCTTTCAACTGGCGCGGCTGGTGGGATTATGGTACTGGTGCACTGGGTGATATGGGTTGCCACTTGTTGGAAGTTCCTTTCAGTACCTTAGGATTGACTTATGTACAAGATGTACAGGCAACTGTAGGATCGGTGTATGTGGATGAGTTCAAACGCGGATATTTCCCTGAAAGTTGCCCTCCATCGAGCCATGCGACATTAACTTTCCCTAAAACGCCACGTACAAATGGTCCTGTTACGTTACATTGGATGGATGGTGGTATTCAGCCTGCTCGTCCGGATGAATTAGGTCCAAACGAAATTTTTGGTGATGGTGGTAATGGTATTTTACTTGTTGGTACAAAAGGTAAAATCCTTGCTGATACCTACGGCCAGAATGCACGCTTGTTGCCAACTTCAAGAAAAGAGCAGGTGGTACAGAAATATGCCCGTGTTCAAGGACAAGAAGGCGGACACTATGCACAATGGGTTGAAGCTTGTCAAGCTGGATACGGCAAGAAAGAAGTGAGTTCACCTTTTGAAATAGCAGGTCCGTTGACAGAAGCTTTATTAATGGCTAACCTAGCGATCAGAGGTGCTGATTTACGTATTGATGGTAAATACCCTGGACGTAACTTAAAATTGTTGTGGGATAACGATAACATGCGTGTCACCAATTTTGATAACGTCAATCAATATGTAAAACGTAATTACAGACAAGGTTGGGAAATGAAATATAATTTCTAAAATTAAGATATTTAGTAGTATGAATAGAAGAGAAGCATTACAACGAGTTGCCTTAATTTTAGGAGGTACCGTTATCGGCGCTAATTTATTTTTGGAAGGTTGTACACGCTCAGCAACAAAAGATGTACAAGCCTTGTTTGAAGCGAAGACAACTGATTTATTAGGTGACTTGGCTGAAGCAATTTTACCAGCTACCGCAACTCCGGGTGCGAAAGAAGCAGGGGTAGGAAGTTTTATTCCGGTCATGGTTCGCGATTGTTATACGGAGAAGCAACAAAAAGCATTTTTAACTGGTTTGGGGAGCTTAGATGATAAAGCAAAAGAGGTGAAAGGAAAACCATTCCTGGAGCTTTCTGCTGAAGACAGAACAGCTGTTGCCGCTGCTTTGGATAAAGAAGCAAACGAGTTTAATAAAAAGCAAGCTGAAGATCAAAAAGATATTCTGGAGAAAAATAGAGAAAAACAAAATCAATTGTACAATTATGTTGAGAACGATCCACCACACTGGTTCACGATGTTCAAACAGTTGACATTGACTGGTTTCTTTAACTCAGAGCTGGGTTGTACAAAAGCATTGCGTTTTGTGAAGATCCCAGGAAGATTTGATGGCAACCTTCCTTACAAAAAAGGAGATAAGGCATTTGCATAACATTATGCTATATGTAAAATAGAAGGGAGGCTCAAAGCCTCCCTTTTTATTTTGTTTCTATAGCCAAAGCAAAGTGGATTCGTTGCTGTTTAGTAACAGTCATAAAGTAACCTTGATCTGTCGCATCGCCGTTAATTTCAACGGTATCATTATAGCGTAATTCACGCAGGTAATTCATCTCTAAAGATCTGATCTGATTGGTCAATACAAGCTCAATGGGCAATCTGTCCATACACCAGTCCAGGTATTTTACATTGTTGGCGTGATTGACAATATCCAGGTCAGAGAGCTTGACGCTATATTCATCAATATTTTTGACGGTCTGGGAAATATCCAATTTTGAAAATGGCTGTTGTGTTGCCGGGCGATCAGGATAGGTGGTAAAATCTTCGGTGGAAATTGCAAGTGTTTCAGAGCTCCTTTTCACGGTATTGATGACAGCCCAATAACTGGTTGCAGTAACATAGATCTGTCCATTGACTGTAATTTCAAAATTCCGCGTTGAGCGTGCGCCCTCCAATTCTTGAACCCAAGTTTTTACCTTGACATGATCCATCCATTTGGGCAACCGTACAATCTCTATGCGTATGCGGCTAAGTACCCAGGTTTGGTTATGTTTGGCCATTTCTTTAAAACCGAATCCGACAGCATTGGCATGTTCTCCGGCGGTAAGCTGCAGGATATTGGATAAATCGGAGAAACGAATGCGGCCGTTAGAATAGCATTGTGTGAAATAAATTTCCCACTCTTTTTCAAAAACAGATTTTTCCATTTACATATTATTTTGAGTAAAAATAGGCAATATGAATGATTTGGACTATAAATTCAAAATGAAATGACACTATATTTAGATATCTCGTTATAAATGCCTGTTGGGCTTGCTGGTGCCCCCCAAAGCGGAGCAGTGTGTCCAAAGTACAATCGTTTTTTTATTGTAAAATAAATGATAGTTTTCAAGTATTTAATTGATTTTTATCATGGGAATCGGTAGATTTAAATAAGCCAATGGCAGAAAGAGATAAAATAAGATTGGCTTTAAAGCGTTATAAAAGTAGTATAGCGCAAAACAATAATTTACACATTAAATGCTAGTATTATGGTTGGAGAACTAATAGCTAAAGAGGAAATTCCTCAATTTAAATTTATCCCGGCGAGTGAAGATAAGACAGCGACTTTTATGGATAAATTGAAAGGGGCACTTCGGTTGGGAAATGAGTTTAAATCCAAAACTGAAATCGCCTTTGAGACTGATTCCGGACCAAAGCGTATCGAGACCACTGTATGGTCGTTAACCGATAGATATATTCAGATTAAAAGTGGCGTTTTAATACCGCTGAAATCTATTATAGCAATTGACTATTAAATAGACAAACGAAAGGCTCCTCATTTAGTTAAGGAGCCTTTCGCTTTTAATGATAGATGCTGTTAAGAAGCGCATCAGTATTGTGTTCCTTTCTAAGAGGACCTCTTGTAAAAAGAAATTTCTAATACGTTTCGCCTGTTAATTCTTTTAGGCGTATCTCGGATACCTTCGCATCATATTGTGCTGTATAGCTACGTGTCATTACATTGATGTAGTTTAACTGCGCTGTTCTTACTTCTAAGGTTGTGATGGTACCGATACGGAATTTATCCATCGTGATGTTTAAATTTTCTTTTGCCAGCTCCTCATTTTTCCGTTCTACATTAGCCAGCTCCATATTGGTGATGTAGGTTTGGAATAGGGTTCTGACCTGAGCTTGGATATCTTGTTTTTGTTGCTGTATCTGTAGCTCTGAGCCTTTAATCTGAAATTTTGCTATCCGTTCGTTTCTATTTTGAAGAAATCCATTGAATATATTAAGGGAAGCCGATACGCCGTAGGTAAGACCTCTATTTTTGTTTTCTGTCGAGAAACCGAGGGAGGAGTGTGATTCGTTCCAGTTGTACCCACTATTTAAGCCAATTTTGGGATAACGTTCGGCCTTAACTGCTTTTAGGTTGAGTTCGGCCACCCGATTGTTGATGATGGCAAGCTGAATTTGCGGATTTTGTCGATCGGCAATTTCGATCAGATTACCAAGTTTAAGATCCGTATCAAGTTTCATTTCGTCTTCAATTTGAAAATCTAAGCTCAAGTCGCGCGTCATCAGCTGATTGAGGTAAGTCTTGGTATTTTTGAAGCTTTCCTGCTGTCTGAGCAGGTTTGTCTGATCGGTATTCAAATCGACTTTTGCATTCAGGAGATCAAGCTTGGAGCCTTTTCCGATCTCCAGGCGATTTTCGGCAAGCGTGACACGGTATCTCGATAAGGTGATGGTTGTATCTAGGGCATTTATCAGGCGCTTTTGTTGCACCAGATTGTAGTAGGTTGCCATGACTTCGCTGAGTTGGGTAATCACTTGATATTTAATCTCCGCTTCCCCTTGACGTTGTATTTCTTTGAAGCGGTCGCGACGGGCAAACATGCCCAGTCCATCGAATATCGTCCAGTTTAGGTTGACTCCATAAGACATGTTATCATTTTTTGCATTGGAAATCTGCTGTATTTGACCATCTGCTCTGACCTGTCTTGAATTCTGGATGGAGTTGCTTCTGCTGAACGTTCCAGTTACTGCTGGAAGCATACCAGCGCTTCCTAGACTGGTATTCTCCATATCAATGTTATTGTCATTTTTAGCCAAAAGAATATTGAAGTTATTGTTCAACGTTGTTTTTAGCGCATCTTCCAAGGTCAGTATCTCTTGTGCACGAGCTTGAAACATGATGGAGTAAAGTAATACTAGTAGGATGAAATTTCTCTTCATGTCTTTATTATTCGTAGCTTTTAATGTTATCAAATTCAGGTCTATGCTTTTTTTGTCTTGACCACATGTAATAGATCGCCGGGATAATGAACAAGGTTAGGATAAGGGAGAATATTGTACCACCAACGATAACAACCCCCATACCAATTCTGCTCGTTGAAGCAGCGCCAAGTGACATGGCAATTGGTAATGCACCCAGGGCAATGGCCAGACTTGTCATTAAGATCGGTCTGAGTCGTGATTCGGCGGAGTGCATAATTGCCTCAAATTTTTCCATTCCTTCTTCGCGCATTTGGTTGGCAAACTCAACAATCAAGATACCATTTTTGGTCACGAGACCGATGAGCATAATCGTTCCAATTTGGCTGAATATATTCCAGGTTTGATCAAATAACCATAGACTTATCAGTGCACCGGCAACGGCCATGGGCACGGTAAGGATAATGATAAATGGGTCGAGGAAGCTCTCAAATTGGGCAGCTAAGATTAGGTAGATAAGCAACAAAGCAAGGCCAAAGGCAAATAAGGTATTGGAGCTACTTTCAACGAAGTCACGTGATTCGCCACTGAGGTCGGTGGTGAAGCTTTGATCAAGTACCTTTTCTTTAATACGATCCATTGCTGCAATGCCGTCGCTCATACTCATGCCCGGCGCCAAACCGGCTGAAACTGTAGCCGACATGTAACGGTTATTGTGGTAGAGTTGGGGTGGACTGCTCTCTTCCTTAACGCTTACAACGTTGTCTAACTGGATAAGCTGTCCGAGGTTATTACGCACGTAAATTGACGCAAGATCTGTTGGCGTGGCTCTACGGTCGTTTTCAACCTGGCCTATGACCTGATATTGTTTGCCATCACGCATAAAATAGGCGAAACGTTGACCGCTTAGCAATAATTGGAGGGACTGCGAAACGTCAAGTACGGAAACGCCCAGACTGAGTGCTTTCAGACGATCAATTTCGACATGCAGTTCGGGTTTGTTGAACTTCAGGTTGATGTCCGTTGTGGAGAATGCCGGATCGCTGTTGACCTCATTCATAAATTCGGGTATCTTTTCCTGAAGTTTTTCAAAATTTTGTGCCTGGATAATGTACTGAACAGGTAATCCACCTCTGCGATTCATGGATATCGTTGGCGTTTGCGAAACATTGACGCGGACACCATCGTATTTTTTTGTCCATTTGGTCAGTTCTTTTGCAATATCATCCTGAGACTTTTTACGTTCTTCAGGATCTACCAGTGTCATCCGTATACGTCCGGAGTTGACCGAACTCGCTCCGAAGCCAGGAGAGGTAATGTTTAAACTGATTTTGTTTTCGGGAATGGAGTCATAGACTAATTTATCCAGATCTTGCATGTATCGGTCCATGTATTCATAAGTGGCACCTTCAGGGCCCGTCACATTGACAGAGATGCTGCTTCTGTCATCATAAGGCGCCGTTTCTTTTTTAATGGAGGAGAAAAGGATGCCAATAATCACAAAACATAGGATCAGAATTGGAAAGCTTATCCATTTGAATTTCATGAATTTTTCCAGCGCATTGGCATAACCTTTATTCATTTTGACGAACATGGGTTCTGTCCAATCGTAAAATTTTGTCTTCTTGTGTCCACCGCCTTTGATCAGATAGGCGTTGAGCATCGGCGTGAGTGTGAGGGAAACAAATGCGGAAACCAATACGGCCGAGGCGATGACGACACCAAACTCCCGGAAAAGCCGTCCCACAAAGCCCTGAAGAAATATAACGGGTAAGAATACGGCTGCAAGTGTGATTGAAATGGAAATAACAGCGAAGAATATTTCCTTCGACCCTTTCAGGGCCGCCTCAATAGGCGACATTCCCTCTTCAACTTTCTTGAAGATATTTTCGGTAACAACGATACCGTCGTCGACGACAAGCCCCGTCGCGAGTACAATAGCGAGCAGCGTCAGTACATTGATGGAAAATCCGAAAATATACATAATAAAGAATGTCGCGATCAAGGATACGGGAATGTCTAATAGAGGACGTAGTGCGATACCCCAGTCGCGGAAGAAAAAATAGATAATCAGGGTGACCAGAATGATCGAAATAAGGAGTGTCTCGGCGACTTCCTCAACAGACTTTTTAATAAATGTTGTATTGTCAGAAGCGATGTTGAGTATAATATCTTGCGGCAGATCTTCTTTGATCTGATCGAGCATTTTATAGAAATTGTTGGCAATATCGAGGTAATTTGTTCCCGGCTGCGGAATAATGGCAATACCGACCAGCTGTTTACCGTTACTGACCATTTTTGTTTCGAGATTTTCAGCATCTATTTCTGCTCGGCCAATATCGATAAACTTGACGATACGGCTGCTATCGGCCTTTAAAATGATGTTATTGAATTGCTCGGGGGTAGACAGGTTGCCGACGGTTTTTACGGTGAGTTCGGTTGTGTTTCCGACAATTTTCCCCGAAGGTAACTCAACATTCTGGCTATTCAATGCCGTACGAATATCCGAAGCCGTGATACCATAGGCAGCCATACGGTCGGGGTTGAGCCATAGACGCATGGCGTAACGTTTTTGACCATAGATCTGTGTGCTGCTGACACCGGGGATGGTTTGCAACCTTTCGGAAATCACATTTTCGGCGTAGTCGCTTAGCGAAAGTTTATCGCGCGTCTCACTTTGCAATGTCAATGTAATAATAGGATCGGAGTCCGCATCGGCTTTGGATACCACCGGTGGGGCATCAATATCCTGTGGCAGGCTTCGCACGGCTTGGGATACTTTATCCCGGACATCATTTGCGGCTTCCTCAAGGTTCTTTTTTAAATCAAACTCAATGGTGATATTACTGGATCCCTGATTGCTCGAAGAAGAGATGTTGCGGATACCATCGATCGAGTTTATGGCCTTTTCTAGAGGCTCGGTAATCTGAGATTCAATGATATCTGGATTGGCACCGGCATAGTTTGTTCTGACGGAAACAATCGCTGGGTCAATAGAGGGGTATTCGCGTACGCCCAGAAAACTAAAACCAATATAGCCAAACAATATGATGGTAATATTGACGACAATAGTTAAAACAGGGCGTTTAATAAAAACTGCAGATAAATTCATGTACAACTAGTTAGCTAATGATACCTTAACTTTTGCTCCATCTTTTAACGACAGAACGCCCGTGGTTAAAACGGTGTCACCGGCACTGATGCCAGATAGAATGACGATGTCTTTGTCGGTACGCGCACCTGTTTCAACCTTCACTTCCTTGGCAAGGCCATGCTGTAATACAAAGACCTTTTTTCCGTCCTGTACTGGAACAATGGCTTCTGTTGGAATGGATATCGCATCGTTTTCCACTTCGATCGGCACAATCACATTGACAAAGGATCCGACTTTCAATTTGCCCTGATCGTTCGTTGCTCTGGCGCGGACGGTGAGTGTTCTGGTGTTAAGTGATACTTGTGGTTCAACGGCGTAAATGTTTGCTTTTATGACGGTTGGGTCGTTGGCTACGCTGAACTCAATGGGCATGTTTATTTTAATAATATTGCTGTATTTTTCGGGAACTGCAAAAGTAATTTTGACAAGATTGTCCTTCACTAAGTTCGTAATCAGGGTACTGGATGAGACAATGGCACCTACGGAAATATTCCGAAGTCCAATCATGCCACTAAAAGGGGCGCGGATGGTTGTTTTGGATATTTGTGCCTGAATCAACTGGATCTGTGCTAAGGAGGTTTTTAAGGCTGCACTGGCTATATCAAACTCTTCCTGACTGATTGCTCCTTTTTGCAGCAATAGTTTGGCCCGACGTTCATTTTCGGCATTCAGCTGGTTTGTTGTTTGTGCTTGTCTTAATTGTGCCTGAAGTTCAATATCATCAATCTTGATCAAGGGTTCGCCCTGTTTGATGCGCTGCCCTTCGGAGAAATAGATTTTGGTGATTCGACCACTTACTTCACTTCTGATTTCAACCTGCTCTTCTGCGTCAATGCTTCCCGAGAGATTAATGGATCTATCGGCGACGGAAGATTTGGCAATGATAGCCTGTGCGGGGACTGGCATATCTTTTTTCCCATTGGGCTTATCAGCTTCTTTTTTGTCTTTTTTAGCAGTTATCAGAAAGTATCCACCTCCAAACACAGCACAAGCCAAAAGGAGGTAAATGATCGATTTTTTATTCATACGGATATAGTCTCTTATGTACTTTTTACATTTAACGGGTAAATATAGGTTTATTATTATGAGGATATCAGTTGTCAAAAGGATTTTACAATACGACCAAAACTTTGCAAATGGACATCGAAATGGGCGTATTGGGAACGATTTGAAATAAAAAAAGCCAGAAATAAGTTTCTAGCTTTATTGATTACTATTTTTTTGATTTTGCTTTTTGTTCCAGTTCTTTTGAAGCCCCATTTTTTAATTTTGGCTTGATGGTAGCTTTCGATACATGTGGTCTTCTTTTTCCAAAAGAACCATTTGATATTTTTCCTCTTCTGGTCTTGATATCACCTTTTCCCATAGTGTAAAATATTTTGGTTTTAACAAATTATATTGATTACCTAAATATAACACTTTCTTTTCGGATGTTCAACCTGTTCATTTTTAAATAATTGGAAAAATACGTTTTTGAATAGCTACGTTGAAGTTTTGGTTAATCGTGTCGAAAAATAAATTATTAACGGGCCTGTTTTCAGCGACTAAATAGGGGATTTCCAATATTTTGTTCTTTAACTTGATACGGTAGTAGCCGTATAATAAACCTTTGGTTGTTTGAATTGATTCGATTTTCTGAACAGCTTCTATGTCCTTAAAAATGTTAAAAGCATAATTTTCTCCTTTTAGCTGTTCAATAAAAACCTCATTGGTTTTCGCATTGTACCATATTTGTTGGCTTTTGAGCTTACTAAAGTGGTTGTTGAACAGAAAGAGATAGCCCAACAAGAAAAAGGCAATCGGAAGCAGGAACAGGACAATTTTTATCTTCATGAACAGCAACACGGTGATCAAAATGAGGATAATCCCCATAACGGCATTGGAAACACTCTTCTTTAGATTTGCCTGGATGACTGGAGATGAAGCTTCAATCAACTGAAAACCTGATTTTAAATTTCTGGACATATCCTCGGTAAACCCAAATAGATTGAATTTTTTGCGTATCATCAGATAAGCAATAAGAACAATAAGCCCAATGATCAAAAATCGCATATTTTTCTTCTAGTATTGTTCGTCTTCGTTCGGGTATTGTACTGCTTTTACTTCGGCCACATAATTTGCTACTGCTGTTGTGATTTGTTCGTGCAAATTAGCGAAATGACGCATAAATTTTGGTTTGAAGTCGGCATTCATTCCAAGCATGTCGTTAATCACAAGGACTTGTCCATCGCAATCCGGCCCAGCCCCAATACCAACTGTTGGAATCGCTAGTTTTTCGGTTACTGTTTTAGCTAATTTTGCCGGTATCTTTTCCAGAACAATTGCAAAACAGCCCGCCTCCTGCAAAGCGAGTGCATCTTCTATTAATTTAGCGGCTTCTTGTTCTTCTTTTGCCCGCACACCAAAATTTCCAAATTTATTGATGGATTGGGGAGTCAAGCCCAAGTGTCCACATACAGGGATTCCTCCGGCAATGATTTTTTTGATGTTTTCGATGATTTCAAGTCCTCCCTCGAGTTTTAATGCGTGCGCACCTGATTCTTTCATCATGCGTACAGCTGCATTGTAAGCTTCATTGGCAGAGCCCTGATAAGATCCAAATGGCAAATCTGCTAATACCATGGCACGCTCGGTACCCCGAGCAACGGCAGCGGCATGGTAGATCATATTATCTAGGGTGATAGGCAAGGTAGTTTCGTAGCCAGCAAATACGTTGGCAGCGGAATCTCCAATCAAAATAACGTCAACACCAGCTTGATCTACCATTTTGGCCATGGAGTAATCATAGCTTGTAAGCATAGAAATCTTTTCCTGACGTTCTTTCATGGCTTGCAGCATTGCTGTGCTTACTCGTTTCATTTCTTTGTTTACAGACATCTTAACTTATATTGTGTGTTCAAAAGTAAGCTTTTTATCATACATTGACCAATATTCTGCCTTGTGTTTTGTATTTTTGCAAAATGATACAAAATGAGAATCGTCTATTTAAATTTCCCAAATTTTCAGAATTAATCATCCATGAGGATGAAAATTTGATTGTTATCAATAAACCGCCGTTTATCGCTTCTTTAGATGAACGTGAGGGTGGGGAGGTCAATATTCTTCGTTTGGCGAAGAAATATCATCCTGATGCACAGGTGTGCCACCGCCTGGATAAAGAGACCTCGGGTATTTTATTAATTGCAAAAAATCCAGAAACATACCGTACAATCTCCATTGCATTTGAAAAAAGAAAGGTGAATAAGATTTATCATGCAATCATAGGAGGTACACATACTTTTCAGGATTTGCTTGTCGATTTGCCCATCTTGAACCAAGGTAATAAAAATGTATCTATTGATCGTGCAAACGGCAAACCAGCAGAGACCATCTTCAATTCGATCAAATACTACAAGAACTATACCTTAGTGGAATGTAAACCCATTACAGGACGTATGCACCAAATCCGTATTCACCTAGCGACACAACATGCCGCTATTGTGGGGGATGACATGTATCGCGGTAAACCTGTGTATTTGTCCCAAATTAAGAAAAGAGGATATACATTGTCCAAAGATGAAGAGGAACAGCCTATTATGAAGCGTTTTGCACTACATTCAAAACATGTTGAGTTTGAATTGAACGGAGTTAAGATGGCTTTTGAGGCACCTTATCCAAAGGATTTCGCGACGTTGTTGAAACTATTGGATAAGTTTGATTCTTAATAGCGGGATTACCTATGAGTCCGAAGACAAAAAAGATAATCGGAAACGTTGTATTTGTACTGCTCATCGGTTTGTTGATTTGGCCAACAAGTAGAAGTTATTTCCAGCAATTTTTAATGAAAATAGGCTTTTTCAAGCCGAAGTTGGAGGTTCCGTCGACTTCTAAAGAGTTCGTTGTGACGACTCCGCCCGATGTATTCGCGCATGTGTCGTTTGTTAACCAGCTTGGGGACACCGTAAAAGTAGCGGATTTGAAGGGCAAAGTGGTTTTTATTAATTTTTGGGCAACGTGGTGTGCACCTTGTCGCGCAGAAATGCCTTCGATCAATGTGTTATATGATCGTTATAAAGATAATCCCAATATGGTGTTTTTGATTGTGGAGATTGAGGGCGACAAAGCAAAGGCCGAGACCTTCGTGAAAGGACAGCAGCTGACTTTGCCAATCAGTTTTCCAAACAGCGATATTCCAAAAGAATGGCTCTCGGGATCTATTCCTTCAACGGTGATATTGGACAAAGCAGGAAAGGTGGCCACACGGCATGAAGGTATGGCGGATTATTCGAGCCCTGATGTAGGTAAATTTATTCAAGATTTAATCAATAAATAATTTTTAAGATCTCTAAATATAGCATGACAAGAGCAGAACTTATTCATCAAATAAAAGCGAAACGCTCATTTTTATGTGTCGGATTAGACACAGACCTCACCAAAATCCCGGAGCATCTTTTAGATGATGAGGATCCCATCTATAGCTTCAATAAGGCTATCATAGATGCAACAGCTGATTTATGCGTTGCCTATAAGCCCAATATTGCGTTTTATGAATGTTATGGAATCAAAGGCTGGCAATCGCTTCAAAAAACCTGGGCTGCATTACCAAAGGATTGTTTCAGTATTGCTGACGCAAAAAGGGGGGATATTGGCAATACGTCGGGACGTTACGCAATGGCATTTTTTGATGAAAAGACGTCTGGTCTTGGATTTGACAGTATTACAATCGCACCTTACATGGGGAAGGACTCGGTGACACCATTTTTGGATTTTAACGATAAATGGGCAATCGTACTTGCTTTGACATCGAATGAGGGTAGCTTGGACTTTCAAAATTTTGAAAACAAAGAAGGGCTGCAATTGTTCGAACAGGTGATCGATAAAGTTAATACCTGGGGGACACCTGACAATTTGATGTATGTTGTCGGAGCAACACGCGGAGAGGGGTTTATCAAAATTAGGGAACATGCACCAGATCATTTTTTATTGGTGCCGGGAGTGGGGGCGCAAGGAGGTTCGCTTGAAGATGTTTGTAAATTTGGTATGAACAAAGATTGTGGACTTTTAGTAAACAGCACAAGGGGAATTATCTATGCTTCAAAAGGACGTGATTTCGCTGAAAGAGCGCGGGAGGAAGCCCTAATTCTACAGAAAGAAATGGAAGTAGAACTGTTAAAAGCAGGCATTATTTCCTGATTTGACATTTAATAATTCATTCGTAATACTTACCTTTGCAGCATGCCAGAAAAAATTATAATTCTAGACTTCGGGTCTCAATACACACAGTTGATCGCTAGACGTGTCAGAGAACTAAATGTGTATTGTGAGATACACCCGTTCAATAAATTGCCGGATTTTGATGACTCCGTAAAAGGTGTTATCCTTTCAGGAAGTCCTTATTCTGTTAGACAAGAAGATGCACCGCAAATTGATTTTGTCGCTATTCAGGATCGTTTCCCACTTTTAGGAGTTTGTTACGGAGCACAATACATTGCTCAAAAATCAGGTGGTGAAGTATTACCTTCTGAAATCCGTGAATATGGTCGTGCAAATCTGCAGTTTGTCAATAGTGAGAATGAATTATTGGCAGGAGTACCAACTCAATCGCAGGTATGGATGTCACATGGAGACACCATCAAAGAAGTTCCTGCAAATTTTGACATTATAGCAAGTACGGATAAAGTTCGTGTTGCTGCTTATCAAGTAAAAGGTACCCGCACCTATGGTATACAATTCCACCCGGAAGTAACACATAGTACTGATGGGGCTATCTTATTGAAAAACTTCGTTGTAAACATTTGTGGTTGTGCACAGGATTGGACACCAGACGCATTTGTTGAAACAACAGTATCCTCTTTGAAAGCGCAATTGGGTGACGATCACGTTATCATGGCTTTGTCAGGAGGAGTAGATTCAACAGTAGCAGCAGTATTGTTGCACCAAGCAATCGGAAAAAAATTACATTGTATTTTCGTAGATCATGGTCTGCTTCGTAAAGATGAATACGAGCAGGTGTTGGATTCTTACAAAAATATGGGGTTAAATATTAAAGGAATAAATGCCAAGGATTTATTTTATGGTAGATTAGCTGGGGTTTCTGAACCAGAAGAGAAACGCAAAATCATTGGTAATTCATTTATTGATGTTTTTGATGAAGCTGCAAAAGAAATCCAAAAGGAATTACCTGAAGGAATTGAAGCGAAATGGTTGGGACAAGGAACAATTTACCCAGATATTATCGAGTCGGTTTCAGTGAAAGGACCTTCAGCAACAATCAAATCACACCATAACGTTGGTGGTTTACCTGATTTCATGAAATTGAAAGTCGTAGAACCACTTAAAACGTTGTTTAAAGATGAAGTAAGAAGAGTAGGAAAAGCTTTAGAAGTGGATCAGGCAATTTTAGGCAGACATCCCTTCCCTGGACCAGGTTTGGCAATTCGTATTTTAGGTGATATTACACCTGAGCGTGTACGTATTGTACAAGAGGCTGATGCGATCTTTATCAATAATCTGAAGGAAGCTGGCTGGTACGATAAAGTATGGCAAGCTGGTACAATTTTCTTGCCAGTGCGTTCTGTAGGCGTAATGGGTGACGAGCGTACTTACGAGCATGTTGTTAGCTTACGTGCAGTTGGTTCTCTTGATGGAATGACTGCGGATTGGATACATTTACCATATGACCTGTTGGCAAAAATTTCAAATGAAATTATCAACCATGTGAAAGGAATAAACAGAGTTGTATATGATATCAGTTCAAAACCGCCCGCTACAATTGAGTGGGAATAAAATATGGGTTGCGGCACTTGTAGCATTATGTCTTGCAAGCTGCACAACCAAAAAAAGCACAGTATTGCGTTCGCCTTCCTCTGGTCAAGGCGAACAGCAAACTGCTGTGACTAAACCAGCAGTTGACAAAGATAAGACCATTGCCAAAGTGGGGGATATCCAGGATGTCAACGGCCATGCTGTGAAAAATAATCGCATCGCCTTGCTATTACCATTCGAGTTAAGTGGTATTGCCGGGACGATTACAAAAGAAGATGTGGAGCGATCTTCCTTGGCACTTGATTTTTATCAGGGATTTCAGTTGGGCCTTGACAAAATTGCCAAAGAGGGGGCTTTATTTGATCTACAAGTAATTGATTCTCGAGACAATGTTGCTTATAATGCGACCTTAGGGACTTCGGCGAATGTCAAAGATGCCGTACTTGTGGTTGGTCCGGTATATCCTCGTGAGATAAAAAGCTTTGGGCAAACATTTGCAAACAAGAATGTGTTACAAGTTTCTCCGTTGGCGGCGACTATGGCTTCTGAATTTAGCCTACCCAATTTGGTTTCCATCACACCTTCTATTCGTACACACGCAGAAACATTAGCAAAATATGTTGCTGACCAGTACTATACAGGTGATCAGATCGTCGTATATGATGCCGGTGACGATGAAAGTAAGCAGTTTCTAGTCAGTTTTGTTAGCGAAGTTTCAAAGGCTAATGCACAGGCAAAAGTAAAAACGGTTTATAATCTTGCCGAACTGGATAACAGTCTTGTATTGACCGGTTCAAATCATATTGTAAGTGGTACCGCCAATAAGAATCTTGTGAAAGCCCTATTGGATAATATGGACGAACGCTTTTTGAATCCTGGTAATCAATTTAAGTTATACGGACATCCAAATATGGCTAAGCTTTCGTTTGAGAATTTCGAAAATATGGATTTTTATGGACTTACTATTACCTCTTCCAACTTAGTGAATGAGAGTGATAGTGATACCCGAAAATTTATTGGAAATTATAAATCGGCTTATAAAGTGGATCCATCCGAGTTTTCTTATAAAGGTTATGATGCGGCATTGTATTTCGGTCGATTGATCCACAAATACGGCGTGGATTATGTTAGCCGAATGACGCAAGATAAGTTTTCGGGATTGAATAGCGATTACAAATTTGAGTTTTATCCAAAATGGGGCTATGCTAATAGAGCTTTGGGTATAATGGTTTATCACAACAAAAAATTTGAAAGAAAATAATCTTTGAATGGCTGAATTCAGTGAAAGACGTGTTCATCAACAAATACGTAATTTTGAGCGGGCAATGGATGGTTTTGAAGCTGACCAACCATTTTCGCGTTATTTGACTACTTTTTTTAAGTTGAACAAGCAAATGGGATCTTCCGACCGGAAGTCTACCTCCCGTTTATGTTATAATTATTTTCGTCTGGGAATGGCGGCTTCGCAGTTGTCACAACAGCGTAGATTGGTGCTTGCGGAATTTCTATGTGAACAGGAAAGTCCTTTGGTGGCCCTTTTTGAGCCTTCCTATAGTGATAAACTCCATCTGCCGCTGAAAGACAAAATCGCATTTCTAACGTCTGAAGGTGTTTTTAAACTGAATGATCTCTTTCCATTTGCGGATTATATTTCTGAAGAGGTTGACTTGGTGCAATTTTTAGAGAGCCAGTTGATCCAGCCCAACTTATATATTCGGGTGAAACGCGGGAAGACAAAGATCGTGTGGGCTATTTTGGATAACAATCAGATTCCTTATTCCATGATTGGCGATCAGACTATCGCTTTGAATAATGGAACATCCTTGCAACGATTTGACACATTGGAAGGGATGATAGAAGTGCAGGATCTTTCTTCGCAACGCACTTTGGATTATATGGAGCCCGCTGAAAGAGAATCATGGTGGGATGCATGTGCTGCTTCGGGTGGCAAATCGCTCTTATTGATGGATGCTTGTCCAACTGTTAATCTTTTAGTATCCGATGTTCGCATGAGTATTCTCCGAAATCTCGATGAACGTTTTGACCGTGCCGGAATAAAGCATTACCGAAAAAAAATACTCGATCTTACCAAGGATAGCTTCGCAATTCTTGGGAGCGAACGATTTGACGGGGTGTTATTGGATGCGCCTTGTACTGGATCAGGAACCTGGGGGCGTACACCAGAAATGGTTAGACAGTTTCGGGCCGCTAAGATTGCCGAATTCAATGCACTACAAAAGAATATTGCAAGTAATGTGGTGGGGCATGTTAAAGCGGGCAAGCCTTTGATTTATATAACCTGCTCTATTTTTAAAGCAGAAAACGAAGATGTTGTCAATTACATTGTAGATAATTTTGGTTTTGAAATAGAACGTATGGACTATTTGAAAGGTTATGAAGAGAAAGCGGATAGTATGTTTGTGGCGCGATTGATTAAAAAGTAATTTATATATATAATACAAGCAAAAAGGCTATTTTTTCATTGGAAAAAATAGCCTTTTTTTATAAATATGGATCGTTTAATATCAGTCACATTTACTTGGAACAACGAGCACAGGGCAGGTAGATTTACGAATGACTGATTCGGATACTGAGCCGGAAATAAAGTGATCAAAGCCCGTCCGTCCATTGGTCCCCATAATAATAAGATCTGCAGACCACTCATGGGACGCAGCCAGAATTTCTTCTTTAATGGATCCGATTCGATTAAAAAGATATACTTCGCCTGCACCTGTAAATTCGCGGCTTATTTTCTCAAGATATTTTTGTGCATTATCCTGTTCCATTTCCGATACTTCTGGAACGATGATGGGTTGCTGACCTAATAGCGGGTCCGCACCAAAGCTGGCCGGAGAAGTAGGGGGAACAACAGTGACAAGCGCTATGGAGGCTCCAAATACCGCGGCCATTTCTTTGGCATATAGTATAGCCTTTTCTGAGCATGGTTCGTCGTCAACAGCGACGAGTATCCTTTTGAATTTTGAATTTGTATTCTCCATTTCTACTATAATTAATTTATCTTCGTCATATAATATATAATCACATTTTTGACGATTTTGTTTTGTTTAGCACATGAAATATGGTATTTGTACACTAGCTCTCGTTCCGTTACGTTTAGAACAGGCACACCGTAGTGAGATGGTTTCTCAGGTATTGTTTGGTGAACATTTTGAGATCCTTGATGAACAGGCCGATTGGACATCAATACGTCTGTTGGAAACGGACTATTTAGGCTGGATTCAAAACGGGCAGTTTCAGGAACTAAACGACTTGGATATGCAACATTATCTGACCGGAACACCAATTATCGTTGGAAGGGAAGGGGGAATTCTGTTTACTGATACCGCACAATTTCAGCTCTGTCATGGAACCAAGCTTTACCTAGATGCAGAGAATACTGTCAATTTATCTCCATTGAGATTAACTTATCAAGGTAGTATCAATCCGTTTACTAGAAATCAATTTGAGACTGAGGTGTCGCGATTGGCTTTGAGTTATAAGGACACCCCTTATTTATGGGGCGGGCGTTCGCAATGGGGGATTGATTGTTCCGGTTTCTCCCAATTGATTTATAGTTGTTTTGATCTTTCCTTGCCTCGTGATGCTTATCAGCAAGCTGAAAAAGGGGAGACTGTAGATTTTATTTCAGAAATAAAAGTAGGCGATTTGGCCTTTTTTGACAATGCCGAAGGAAGGATTACCCATGTAGGGATTATGCTGGATCGCGATACGATTATCCATGCCTCAGCGAAAGTCCGTGTTGATCGGATGGATTCAGAGGGTATTTTTAATGCAGAACTCGGTCGTTATACACACAAACTCCGGATTGTTAAGCGTTATGTATGATGTATGGTTATTAGGGATATAAAAAAGGCTATAAGTAAATTATAGCCTTTTCTATTGATAAACTCCTTATCGACTAGAAGTGAAATTGTACACCTAAAGTTGGCGCTAGTGAGTTTACATTCAAACCAAATGTATTTACTGCAACGTCATGAGTTTTATCTTTATTATAGTTGTAGTATAAACCTCTAACTTTTAATTCGATGCCGATTTTGCTTGTTGGGAAGTAAGCTAAACCTGGAGCCAATTCAACACCATATGATTCGAATTTATTCTTTGACTCTACGTTACTTACTTCAGTGGTTGTTGTACCCCATGCCATCGGAACTGACAATTGAGCAAAGAATCTTACTGGGCCGTTTGCAGTGTATTTTCTGGCAAAAGGAGAAACTTGAAAAGCATCGTTTTTAACGCTATTATTTTTGTCTGATTCAGTTTTGCCCCAATTGTAACCGATTCCAGTACCAATTGCCAAGTTGTCACTTACAAAGTAACCAACTGTTGGGTTGATAGAGAATGAATTGTTTTTATAGTCTGTATCTTTCACTTTAGAAGTTTCGAATCCTATTTGACCACCAACCATAATTTTTCCTTGTTCAGTTTGAGCTTTTGCTGCTATTGTTAAACCTGCAATGGCAGTTAATGTTAGTAAAACTTTTTTCATGTCTTTTTATTTAATAGTTTGTTTTAATGCGCCAGTAATTACTTCCTGACTTTTTAAATTTGTTAGTCAAATATCGAAATCTTATTTTGATTTTTTGTCACTAGATTGTCTAGATGTTTTGTCATTATTGTAAATAATAGTGGTTCAATTAATTAAAATTTGATGTATTTTTATTTTTATCGTTTCTATTTAACAATAATGATATTAAGCTGACTTTTTGTTTTCAATTGTCAATTTCAAGTAAGAAGATAAAAAAAAGCCATTTGTCAACAGCGGACAAATGGCTTTTTTTTGTATTTGAAAGACCGATTTTAATCGAAATATTCTTTGATTCGCTCGAAGAATGATTTTTCACTTTTACCTGGTTGAGGTTTAAAGTTTGGCGATTCTTTCAGTTTGTTCAATAATTCTTTTTCTTCGTTAGATACGGCTTTTGGTGTCCAGATATTAACGTATACAAGTTGGTCCCCTTTGTGATAAGAGTTGACTTCAGGAATACCTTTTCCTTTTAACCGTAAAATTTTACCACCTTGTGTACCGGGCTCAATTTTGATTTTCGCTTTTCCATCTATTGTAGGAACTTCAACGCTTGTGCCTAAGGTCGCATCTACGAAATTAATGTATAGGTCATAGATCACATTTAGTCCGTCACGTTTTAAACTTTCGTGTGGTACTTCTTCTATCAGGATAATTAAATCTCCTGGAACACCACCACGCGGAGCAGCATTTCCTTTTCCACTCATGGAAAGTTGCATGCCTTCACTTACTCCTGCAGGGATATTGATTGCGATAGTTTCCTCACCGCGTTCGAGCCCTTCACCTCTACAAGTTGTACATTTTGCCGTAATTTCAACGCCTTCACCATTACAAGTAGGGCAAGTGCTTGTTGTTTGCATTTGTCCTAAGATGGTATTTGTTACTCTTCTAACAGATCCGGATCCCCCACAGGTTTTACAGGTATGGAAAGAAGATTTATCTTTAGCACCAGATCCGTCACAAGAATGACAGACCACTTGTTTGTTAACCTTTACCTTTTTCTCGACGCCTTTGGCAATTTCTTCGAGTGTTAATTTAACTTTTATGCGTAAGTTGCTTCCACGAGCTACCCGACGGCCACCACGCTGGCCACCTCCGCCGCCAAAGAAACTTTCAAATGGATGTCCTCCACCAAAGATATCACCAAATTGGCTGAATATGTCTTCCATATTCATACCGCCGCCACCGCCAAAGCCACCACTTGCCGAATTACCGGCATGGCCAAATTGGTCATAACGTTGACGTTTTTGTGGATTGCTCAAGATATCGTATGCCTCAGCAGCTTCCTTAAACTGTTCCTCAGCTTCATGATCACCAGGATTTTTATCCGGGTGGTATTTTATCGCCAATTTGCGATATGCTGATTTAATCTCCTTCTCGTCCGCTGATCGCGAGACACCAAGTATATCGTAATAATCTCTTTTTGACATCGTCTTAATATTATTGACCTATAACTACCTTTGCGTGACGGATCACTTTGTCACCTAAGTAGTACCCCTTTTCGATCACGTCCACTACTTTATTCTTTAATTCTGCTGTGGGTGCAGGAATTGCCGTGATAGCTTCTTGTAATTCAGGATCGAAGGCTTGGCCTGTAGCTTCCATTTCCTTTAACCCCAATTGCGACAACGTTTGTCTGAATTTGTTGTTAACAATATCCATTCCTGTTTTTACAGATTCAACATCTGTCGCTGTTTCCATGGCTGTTAATGCTCTGTCAAAATCATCTAGTGTAGGTAATAGCTTACTGATGACATCTTTTCCCGCTGATTGAATCAATTCAACACGTTCTTTGCTTGTACGTTTTCTATAATTGTCAAATTCAGCAGAAAGACGAATGTATTTATCCTTTGCCTCTGCCAATTCTGCAGCCAATTTCTCTTCAGTAGACAGTTCTTCTGCTATATTATCCGCAGGCTGTTCTTGTTGTTCAGAAGAATTTGTTTCTACTGGATCTTGACCTTCATCGTAATAATTATCTTGCTCATTCATATCTTCAATGCTAAAATTAGATTCAAAAATTTACTCTATGCTTCGTTTGTCAAAGTTTTTGCCAAACAATAAAATTCCGACAGCTTGTCAGATTTTATTAAAAAAGCCTAACAATTTGTCGGAATCTCATTTTTTATATGTCAGTTTTCCGTCTAGATACTGACATTGTCCTGTAATACCCCATCGGCGGTTTTGATGATGCGGGATGGCATATTACGGATAATAGTATAATCGTGGGTTGCCATTAAAATAGCTGTTCCCGAATTGGCAATGTCACGTAATAATAAGACGATTTCTTCTGATGTAGCAGGATCTAAGTTGCCGGTAGGCTCATCTGCCAGAATAATTTCGGGGTTATTTAGCAATGCGCGGGCAATTACAATACGCTGTTGTTCACCGCCAGAAAGTTCATGCGGCATTTTCTTAAGTTTGGAACGAAGTCCAACTTTTTCCAGTACATCCAATATACGGCTATCGATCATTTTCTTATCTTTCCAGCCTGTTGCTTTCAGTGCAAATTCGAGGTTTTTCTCGATGCTTCTATCGGATAAAAGATGAAAATCCTGGAATACAATACCCAATTTTCTACGCAGGTAGGGAACATCATTTTCGTGCAGCTTTTTAAGATCAAAGCCCGCAATCATTCCCTCACCATTGCCGATGTATAAATCGCCGTAAATGATTTTTAGTAAACTACTTTTTCCACTACCGGACTGACCGATAAGATAAATAAACTCTCCTTTACCAATGTTTAAATTGACATTGGACAATACCAAATGTTTTTGTTGGAAGATATCAACGTTTTTTAATGTAATTACTTTATTTTCAATCATGGAAGCTAAAATTCTAATTTTTTAATTTGCCCAAAAGGCATTTCTTTAACCAGTTGCATGATATATTCTGCCTTTTCTCCTAATCCAATCTTATCGAGTGATTTATCTGGGCGGTCGACTCTAAAATATGCCAGCAAGGTGAAGGCATCATCTCTTAATTGAACATAATCAGGGATTTTGGCGACACCTTTTACTTTAATGATATACATGATTTCAAAGTTAGTATTTTTAATGCAATTTATTTACTATGAATTTAAAGGAAGCTTATTGGTTTGCGAATAAAAAATCCAGTGTATTCACGCCATCAGCAAAATCATCTAAAGCAGGGCATTGGCTTTCTCCAAAATGAAATACCGGCGACGGCACATTTAATGCTATTTCTGAAACAATACATTGGATGTTTTCTTGCGCTAGTTTGAGCTTATTTTCAACTTCAGCCAGTGTTTCGTATGTTTCGTAATAAACCACAGCAAGGGGAGAAGCCGTGCGCTCATCTTCTTTGAGCAATAAAAATCCATTATCAAAATGCTTGTCGCCATTGATCAGGTAGATGGATTTGTTATAGTCGTAATTGTTATTGTATTTAAAATGCTCTGTTATGCTGTTAAAAGCAGCGATACCTTCAAAGAAGTGTGCTATTGGGTAATCTTTTGGAATAAATAGCTTTGATACAGAGCGACAGCCCAACCCAAAATAATCAAAGATGTCGTGTCCCAGTGATTCCAACTGGTTGGGAGATTCTTGGCCACCGATAACGGCAATACTATTTCTATTGCGACGAATAATATGTGGTTTGGTGCCAAAATAGTAATCAAAGTATCGGGAGCTATTGTTAGAGCCTGTTGCAATAACCAGATCGAAATCTTTTAGTATGTCAACAATTTCACAGGCATCATTAAAGTATGGGTCAATTTGTTTAAGAAGGTTGAGCACATAGCTTGTCAATCCTGCATCGTCCGATGAGACTTTGATTTTTGCGGTAAAGCCGCTGATCAGTACCGATAGGATATCATGGAAGCCAACCAATGGAATATTGCCGGCCAGAATTAAACCTACAATTTTCGTTGAATGAAGATCTGGATAAGGCGCCAACCAGTGATTCAGCTTTTCTATTGTCAAATTGGCAGCAATGGCTTGAATGGCGCGTTCAACATTTTGAGGGGTATACCAAGGGTTTTTATGTTGGGCGAATTGAATGATTTGAATCAAATCTTCAGGGCGCTTTTGCAGCTGTTCGCCTAATTTTACAAATGCATTTATTCGTTGTTGCTTTGTCAAAATATTAAAATTTTAAAAGATGAATACACAAATTTGTATTATATTTGTGCTGTTAACATTAATCAACGTGAATCAACTAGCCTTATTGTTCAATCAGACTTTGTTTCATATTGATAATGCAAAAATAGTTTATTTATCATAATTGTGAGGTTATAAATGGCGATTAAAATTACAGACGAATGCATTAACTGTGGTGCTTGCGAACCGGAATGCCCAAATAATGCAATATACGATGCTGGTGTAACTTGGAAATTCTCAGACGGGACGGCTTTGGATGGGGTTATCGATTTTGGCGATGGTGTTACACTAGATGCCAACGAGTCTCAAGAAGCAATCTCTAATGAAGTCTATTATATTGTTTCAGATAAATGTACAGAATGTGTAGGTTTCCACGATGAGCCTCAATGTGCAGCGGTTTGCCCTGTGGATTGTTGTGTGGATGACGAAGATGTACGTGAATCGAACGATGAGCTATTAGCGAAAAAAGCTTGGTTACACGCGGAATAAATTTAGTACTCCGTTAAAATATAAGGCAGGATAAGAAATTTTCCTGCCTTTTTTGTGTCTTTCTATTTTGGCGAAATCGATATTTTGTTGCGAAACTTGGCTATTTGGAATAATAATATTTGCAAAAGCATAGTATTTTTTTATTTTTGTTCTTTTGACCATTAAAATCTTTTAAATGTTAAAAACCAAAATAGGGTTGATTACCCTGATCACAGTTACATTAGCTTGTATCATTGCTGTATTATACGAATTTGATGTTGTAGGCTTTTCGCATGAATTTCTAATGGCTGTCCGTTGGATAGTTGCTACCGTTTTGGTTGTAAATGCGCTCTTTAAGAAAAATTTGACGACCTGGATTTTGACCTGTATGATTATGGGGATATTTGTCGGGTTGGATTTTCCAAATTTAGCGATTTCCCTGCAACCTTTGAGTAAAGGTTTTATCAAGTTAGTCAAGACGATTGTGGGACCGATTCTTTTTTCTACGCTTGTTTATGGAATTGCAGGCCATTCTGATTTGAAACAGGTGGGACGTATGGCATGGAAATCTATGCTTTATTTCTTTTGCGCAACGACATGTGCTATTTTTATTGGTTTAGGTGCTATAAATCTGACTCGGGCAGGAGTGGGCGTTGATGTTGCACATATGCCACATGAAGAACTCCCTGTAGCAAAGGAAAGTATGGATGAGCATATCCTCAAAACACTTCCGGACCATGTGCATCCTGTATATAAGTTCACTTCTTTTATACGCGACTTGTTTCCTGAAAATATCGTCAAATCTGTAGCCGATAATCAAGTTTTACAGATTGTTGTATTTTCAATTTTGTTTGGGATTGGATTGGCAATGGTAGATGAGAAAAAGCGTAAACCCTTGGTTGATTTTACCGAGAGTATGTCTGAAACGATGTTTAAGTTTACGAACATGATTATGTACTTTGCGCCTATTGGGGTTGGTGCCGCTATGGCCTACACGGTGGGGCATCTCGGTGTCGATATCCTAAAGAATCTTTTCATGCTTTTGGCGACGCTGTATTTTGCTTTAGTGTGCTTTTTATGTCTGGTTCTTCTTCCGGTAGCACTTTATCTAAAAATACCTGTGAAACGTTTTATTAATGCGATTAAGGAACCTGTTTCGATTGCATTTGCCACTACAAGCTCAGATGCGGCATTACCGAAAGCAATGAGCGCGATGGAGAAATTTGGTGTACCACGTAAGATTGTTTCGTTTGTAATTCCGACAGGATATAGTTTTAACTTGGATGGTACTTCACTTTATTTATCATTGGCTGCGATTTTTGTCGCTCAGGCGGCTGGTATCCATTTGTCGTTTGGACATCAATTAATGATTGCATTTACATTGATGATCACCTCTAAAGGTGTTGCTGCTGTCCCAAGGGCTTCATTAATTATTTTGATTGCAACAGCGGATCAGTTTGGCTTACCAACATTTGTCATTGCTGCAATTTTAGGTATCGATGAACTCATGGATATGGCGCGTACTTCTGTCAATGTAATCGGAAATTGTTTGGCAACCGTTGTTGTTGCTAAATGGGAGGGCGAGTTTGATGAAGAAGCTCCTTACCGCGAAGATACTGAAGAGGCAATCTAATAGAAATAACTGACGAATATTCGTTGAAGAAAAGCAGTCTTGACATCCCGTTGAGACTGCTTTTTTTATTGTCTTTAGCTCATGTTGATGATTTTGCTATGCCTATTTATTATATTTAGCGCAATAACTACCGTTCTTTAAACCAAATAGAAGTTTAAACCAAATCCGTACAGGGAAATGAGACAATCTATATTTTATTTTTTTGTGTAATGATTACGATCAATATGGCATTCGCTCAAACAAAGACGACTGCTGTCGATCGGGATTCATCTGCTTATATTGAAACCCAGGATGGGGTCAAGCTTTTTGCGAAGTCTGCTGGCAATGGTCCGGTCTGTATCTTCGTACATGGAGGGCCAAGAGCCTAGAGTAAGTCGTTTGAGGAGATGGGAGGTCGTGGTTTTGAAAAGTGGCTAAAGATGGTGTATTTGGACCAGCGAGGTTGTGGAAGGTCTGAGGTGTCGACTAGTGGAAATTATTCGTTAGAACGCATGGTAGAAGACATTGAAGCTATTCGTCATGCTCTAGGGGTTGAAAGAATCTATCTATTGGCGCATTCCTTTGGTGGGGTAATCGCTGTAAATTATGCGAAAAAATATCCAGATCATTTGTTTGGTTTAATATTGGCAAATTCGACTTTGGACCTCAATAGTTCATTGGAAGATCAGATAGGGCATGTTAACCAATTAATCCACAGCAACTTCAAGGTTGTGGCCAGGGATTCCATCTTGGCAACTTTTTCATTGGCAAGGCGAGCACTTTCAGCGAAGATTTTAGGCCAGAAGCAAAAGAGATTAAAGTGCCAGTTTTGGTCATTGTGGGTAAAAAGGATTATGCTATTGGGGTGAATCACTACCGAAAATTTCAATTTCCGCACCAAAGAAATGTGCTCATCGAAGGTGGGCATGTCTTGTATTACGAGCAAAAATAAAGCCTTTGTTGATGCTATATTTTTTTTATAAAATAAAAAGCTGCTTGCAAGCTGTTGTTGACGGCCTGGGATCCTTTACAATAGCTTGCAAGCGAAATATTTTATATCAACGTCCATCAACGTAGTACCATAAATCACCTTGTTTTTTGAAAGTAGACTTTTCATGATGAATTTGAACTTCCAGCTGTGGATCCAGGTAATGTGCTTCAAACTCGACAGTGTGGAATGTAGATTTAAGGATAGAGAGTTGCATCCATTTATTCTCCCGCGCCCATTGTCCGATTGCCTGTTTATTTTGGAACCGTCGTGTTGAGGGATGGAACGTATCGTATAGGAAATCGATCTGTTGTGTCACAAAGGCGCTATAACGTGCGCGCATCAATGCCTCTGCTGTGGTTGCTTTGGCATGGAAACGATGAATTTGCTGGCAGCATTCCCCATAGGTATTGCCAGAGCCACAAGGGCATAATTGACCTGATTCTATCACTTGAATGTTTAAAATTTTACCAGCCTTTAATAGCGCCATTTTTGAAGACTTTTTTTGCGGTCGCTTCGACTTCCGGTGACTGATACGCCTGAATAAACTGCTGCACCTTCTCATCGTTTTTATTATCTGAGCGGGCAACAATCAGATTAACATAAGGCGATTCCTTATCTTCTGTGAATAAGCCTTGTTTTTCGGGATCTAACCCAGCCTGAGAGGCGAAACTATTGTTGATGATGGCAATTGTAACCTGAGGATCATCAAGAACACGAGGTAGCTGAGGAGCCTCCATCTCTATGATCTTAACCTGTTTAGGATTGCTTACTATATCTGTTACTTTAGGTTGGATACCTACATTTTCTTTTAGACCGATAATTCCCTCGCGTTGGAGAAGTAAAAGAGAGCGTCCACCATTGGTAGGGTCATTAGGGATGGCAATAACGGCTCCCGGTTGTAACTCTGTAATTGTTTTTATTTTCTTTGAATAGGCAACAATGGGAAATACAAACGTATTTCCGACAATGGTTAATTTCGTGAAACCGCGTTGTTTGGATTGCTCTTGTAGATAGGGCTGATGCTGAAATACGTTTACATCGATATCACCCTGATTTAAGGCTTCATTAGGTACGACATAGTCGTTGAAAGCCACTAACTCAACATCAAGATTGAACTTTTCTTTTGCAACTTTCTTAGCCGTCTCCGCAAGCTCCTTTTCTGGGCCGGAAACAACACCGACTTTGAGGATATTCTCTTTCTTTTCTCTGTTATTGCATGCCACAATCGATACGAGACTGAAGGCTAAGATTGCAAATGCATAGTTCAATTTTTTCATATGATATAATTTATGTTAACGATGGTTTACTTTTTTTGAGATGTAATCTCCTGTATATTGTAGCAGGAATACTATTAAAATTAATAAAATTAGAACAGAATTCATGATAAAAGTATCATATCCGACATATCCATACTGATAGCCAATCTGTCCAAGTCCACCGGCACCTACAGCACCGCCCATCGCGGAGTAACCAACAAGTGTTATTAAGGTAATTGTCGCATTGTTTACTAGTGAGGGAAGAGCCTCCGGAAGCAAAACTTTGAAAATTACCTGTTGTGCATTTGCACCCATTGCTCTTGCGGCTTCAATCAGGCCATTTGGAATTTCCAGAAGACTATTTTCCACAAGTCTTGCTATAAATGGGGCCGCGCCTATACTCAGGGGAACCAATGCTGCGGCCATACCGATTGATGTTCCGACAACGTTGCGTGTAAACGGAATCATCCATACGATAAGTATGATAAAGGGGATAGACCTAAACACATTCACCAGCAATGAAACAAGTTGGTGCATGGCTTTGTTTTCGAGCAGTTGATGTTTTCGGGTCAAGAACAGGTATATCCCGAGTGGGAGACCTAGGACAAAACCAAAGAAGCCTGATAGGAAAGTCATGGTTAGGGTTTCTAAAGTACCCGATAGCAGAAGATTAAATACCTGATCAGACATAGCCTAATATTTTAGTTTGTGAATGCTTTTCTTTTAAGAAAGATAGACTACGCGTTACATTTTCTTTTTCACCCGATAGTTCGGCCAATATAACACCAAATTTCATTTCGCCGATATAATCTATTTGAGCGGTAATGATATTTGTCTTGACTTGATATTGTTGTTCCAAATGCTGTATAAATGGGATGGATTCTTCATTTGAAGTTAGATAGATCTCTACGAGTGGGTTTCCAGCGCTTTTTAAGCGTTCCTGAAAACTTAGTGGAATTTCAACTTCAAGTGAAGACTGAATAAAGTTTTTAGTTGTTGTTTCCTGAGGATTGGCGAATATTGATTCTACCGGGCCGGTTTCAATCAATTCTCCGTGGTCTAATACGGCAACCTGATCGCAAATACTTTTTATAACATCCATCTCATGAGTAATCAACAATATCGTGAGATCAAGCTGCTTATTGATTTTTTTTAGCAGTTTGAGGATGGATTTTGTAGTTGCGGGGTCTAAGGCACTTGTGGCCTCATCGCAAAGTAGAATGTAAGGATCATTGGCTAATGCACGCGCGATAGCAACACGTTGTTTTTGGCCTCCGGAGAGATTTGCAGGGTACACGTCGGCTTTGTCTTCCAACCCGACCAAACGCAATAGTTCCAACACTTTTTGGCTGATAAATTCTGTCGATTTACCTTCAAGTTCGAGCGGGAAGGATATATTTCCATACACTGTTCGTGATGATAGTAAGTTGAAGTGCTGGAAAATCATACCAATTTTTCTTCTTTTCAACATAAGACCAGTGGAAGATAGTGACATCAAGTCGTCATTTTCTATAATTACTTGACCACTGTCTGGTCTTTCCAAAAGGTTGACGCAACGGATCAAAGTACTTTTCCCGGCTCCGGAAGCGCCTATTACACCAAAAATTTCACCTTTTTCGATAGACAGTGAGATGTCTTTTAAGGCATCAATACGTGTCGCTTTTACCTCAAAAGATTTGGATATGTTGTTTAGTTGAATCATTGACCCTGTAGGGATTTAGCAATTTTAGTTGGACAAATGGATGATGTTGATATAAATGTACACAAATGCCAGGGATAAAATAAAATCAAGTGAAAGAAAATGGGTTCTTTCAGACCGAAAAAGAATGAAAGAACCCAGATATATGTTTTTTACAACGCTTGATAAGCTGAAATCACTTGTTTTGCAGATCCGAGTCCATCGATGCCATATTCGATGATATCGCCATCTTTCAGGAATCTTTGTGGGGATTTGCCCATGCCAGATCCTGCAGGTGATCCTGTGGAAATGATGTCGCCTGGAAGTAAGCTCATAAAATGGCTTAAATAAGAAATCAGTTTGGGCACACGATAGATAAAATCACTTGTATTGCCATCTTGCATAAGCTCACCATTGAGTTTAAGCCATATTTTTAAATTATCAATATCTGTGAATTCATCTTTGGTTGCTATAAATGGGCCAATAGGAGCGAAAGTGTCACATCCTTTACCTTTATCCCAAGTTCCGCCACGCTCGATCTGAAATTCACGCTCTGTAACGTCATTGTGTAGCACATAGCCAAACACATGGTCCAAAGCTTCTTCTTCAGTAACATAAGAAGCTTTTTTCCCAATTACAATGGCAAATTCGGTTTCCCAATCAGATTTTACAGAGAACTTCGGAAGGGTGATTCCATCAAAAGGGCCATTGAATGCAGATACAGATTTCATAAATACGATAGGCTCTGAAGCTTGTTGCAATTTGGTTTCTTTGACGTGATCATCGAAATTAAGCCCTACACAAAGTATTTTGGACGGAGCTTCCAATGGTGTACCGATACGCTCGTCGTCGGCTATCTCTTTAAGCGTGTCGCCTTTTTCATTTATATATGTTTGAAGTCTTTCCAAATTTGCAATATCCGCAAAGAAATCGCGGTTGTATTGAAAATTTCCCTCTGAAACATCATATTTCTTTTCGTTTAAAATGACTCCCGCTTTTTCGGAGCCCTTTGCGCCATATCTAAAAATCTTCATAAGCCGCAAATATACGGATTTTGTCCCAAAAAGGGCAGAAATTAACGCGAATTAACAATTAATCAATATGTAAATTATCTATACAATTATTGTCCAAAAGGGGATATTTAAAAGGGAATTTTTCATGTACTATCTTTTTGTTGCTTACCCAAGTGCCATTGAGCACCATTTCCTGTCCTTTTTTTCCAAGCATAAATTTGATCAAAAAAGAGGGGACGGGTAGGGGAATATAGAATGGACCGTATTTACGTTTGGCTATTCTTTTTGCAAACTCCGCGAGGGGAAGCGGTTCGGATGAACAGGCATTATAAATTCCGGCTATGGTATCATTTTGTATGCCAAAGAGCAGCATCCGACAGAGATCATCCATATGGATCCAACTGAGTATCTGTTTTCCAGAGCCTAATACCGGAATTGAACGAAAGGGTAGGAAACGGTTAATTTCTTTGAGTAAACCTTGATCCTTGCTGATAACTACTCCAAAACGGAAGACAATGAGTCTTTTTCCCAATGTTTCGATAGGTTTCACGCTTCCTTCCCAGAGGTTACATACCCAGGCGAGGAAATTTCCGCCTTGTGGATCACCTTCTTCAAAAGGTTTCTTTTGGTATTGATCGTCTGTTCCATACCAACCTATAGCGGAGGCCGATATGACTGCTTTTACTTGATTTGGTATTTGTTTTAGACTTTGATAGAGCAGTTGCCCACTTTCTACCCTGCTAGCAATAATTTCTTGTTGATATGATTTTGTCCAGCGTTTCGAATTGAGGTTTGCCCCCGCCAGGTTGATGATATAGTCGGCTTCCTGAATTGATTTGACATCAATCTCCTGTTTACTGGGATCCCAATGTACATATCGGATATTGTTTTGTATGGGATGAGACTTCGGATTTCTGGTAAAAATAATAACTTCATAGAAATTGGCAACCAATAGCTTTGTTAAATGAAGACCTATAGCTCCAGCACCACCTGTAATAATTACTTTTTCCATGAATTGAACCTTGTTTTATAATATACGCCTGTTGTTATTTAAGCAAACCAATTTCTGCTGATACTAAATATACTATTTTGGTTTATAAAAATCCACCATTGCGGCAGCAATTACAAAAAAAAGGTTTATCTCATGGGGAGATAAACCTTTTAAGAGTCGATTAAGCGACGTTATTCGTTAAAGCGCTTGAATTGTGCTGCCACATGTCAGCATCTGTGCACCGTAGTAGGGATTTTTGATTTCTTTATGACGGCTTAACCAAGTCGCACCTTTACCTTTGTTGAACATCGGACACTTTTGATAATAAACAGAAGAAGATGGTTTTGAGTTTTTGGACAAACTATAGATATCTTCTGACAATAGCGCGAAGGCTTCTCGTTGTTTACTGATATCCTTTGCCTGTTGTAGGCTCTTCACTGTCGCTTTGAGTGATGTTGTTTTGGTTTTCCAGATGTCCTGTTCCGCTTTCGTTAGATCAGCAGTTTGTATTTTAGCGATTGCATCGGTAAGATCGTTTGCTAGGCCTGCAGCTTGTTTACTATCCGCAGCTACAAGTGCATCTTTAAGCAGAAAGTATTGGTCATAGATCTTTTGAAAATTGCTTGCGTTGCTGATGTTATCTACTGAAGCTACCGGCTCAATGCTTTCGTCTTGTGGGCTATCTGAAGCTGGAGGAGCTAAATTTCTTTCGTATTGGCAGCAAGCATGTAGTTTAGCATAAGTATCTTCCGCGGCAAGGTATTTTTCATTGTCATAGCCTGCTCCTGCGATACTTTTCAATACAGCATCTAAGGAAGTTTTCTTTCCGTCATAGGCTATTGTCGCTGTTTGGTTGTCTTCGTTCCATTCAACTTTAGCCTGAGCGGAGGCTCCTGCATTTTCTATTGTTTTTTTACACATACCGCAGTTTCCAGCAATTTTAACATTGGTGTTCACGGTGTTGTTTTGTGCATAGTTTGTTAAAGAGGATAGTACAAAAGCCCCTGTTATGATATAATGTTTGATTTTCATATGATTGGATGAAAGAGTAAATAAAAATAAGTAATCAAAAATGATTGATAAATGATCAATGTATGGATTAACTTATTTTTGGCGGAACCCAAGGACAAAAATATCCCTCAGAAATAAATGTTGGCGCTATGGGTTTATAATTTTTTTTGATTGCTATACCGCAAAGTTCATGACCTTGTTCAAGGGGATTGGAAATTGCCAAAAATGTACCACTATACGTGCATTGACAATTGCAATTTTTACATGGTTTGTGATGTTTACAGAAAGCCTTTTTTTTGAAAGATTTAAATTTTGAACAACAATGGTTCTTTTTGTCAGTGGTAGTATTACCTTGTGTGTGACTACTGTGTGCATTCATTTTATGGCAGGCAAAAGCGTCGGGTGCACTTAAAAGGAAACCGAAGGTTAAAAATAGTAGTATAAGTTGCTTAAGTGCCATATCAGCTCAAATATAGTTGTTTTGGGTAGAATTTGCTTCCACTTTTAACTTTTTTTGGCATTATGGACTTTTTATACGCTCCATGTTATTTGAGTTTGGGAGGACCAGATAACATGGAGCGACGTTTGGAATTCTTTTTTCGGAAAGCAAAGAAATACTTAAAACTTAAAACCCGAAAAAAAGCCGGGCTTTTTCCAGGTACGTTTATATTCATCAGCTAAAGGAGAATGATCCGAATAGGCGAGCACTTCATCAAGCAAATTGTGTGCTTTTTTCAGATTCCCTGTTTTATAGTTTGCATATGCCTCTGCTAATTTAACCGATTCGACATCATCGTCGTAGCCCCAATCACATTGCTGATAAATACCGTTGAAAACATTGACGTATTTATTTACTTCATTTATATCTCCGTTTTCGGCGAAAAGTTCAATTCCAAATTTTAACCAAAGGACATAATCATTAGGCTCCATGACTGACTGTACCCAGTTTTCATACGTTTGGAATATTTCTATACCTGCGCTAAATTCCGTAAGATAGTAATGGCTTTTAACAATGAGATAGAGTGTCTTTGCTTTATCGAAATTATCGATGATAAATTCCGGTTTATTTTTAAGGTATTTCTGTGCAGCGAGGTTCATGGACTTGTAATTGCTCTTTTCATTATATAGTTGCATTAAGACATATTGAGGCTGCGCTTCGTGTGGGTATTGTTTAGCCATCTGTTCGTAATAGGAGATACGTTGTGCCAAATTATCGTGTTCGATCATCTGATAGATAATATGTTCGATCCCATTCTTTGATGCCTCAAAATCACGATACTGGTAGTCGTCTAAATTGGGATGATCAATATAGAATTTGTAAATAAACTCGAGGAGCTGTTGGGCCCGGGATTGAATATTTGTTGAACGCCCTAGCTGGTATTCAACATCGATTTGATGCATAAGCATGCGGTAACAGGGAGGAAATATAACAGACTCCGTATCTTCGGCTTCTTCATCTTCTTCGGAGGTAAATGCTTGCTGCTCCAGGGTGGCTTCCAGCGAGATCTGATAGGTGTCAAAGTATTGTTGAAGTACCTCCTCCAGACGTACGTAATCTTCCAATGCTGACAAGGCATCGGCTCGGGTGAAATGAAGTTCTTCAAAGTCGGAATAGCTTAACCCTTCGGTTGCGATAGCATAACAGATTTCCAGTTCTCCCGCTGCCTTATACGCTAAGGCTAGATTATTACAATTCATGGCTCTGTTGTGGGAGCCCCCAAAGTAGTCACTTTCATATTTATTCTGTTCAAAATACTCCTTGAAAGCGTCGTAGGCTTGACGATAAAGTTCGAGGACGAGCAATTGTAGTGCAGATTGATCAACTGTGGTTAAGTTGTCCTGAGAGTGAATAAAATCAGATAGCGCGACAGCTTCATTATAACATTCACGGGGAAGGTCATGGAAAGTAGGAACCTGATCGTAAACTGTTCCATTAGCTATAAAGGTGCATTCAACTAGGCGTCGCCAGGATGTTGCATTCCATTTTCGCTCACCTACCATTGTTAGATGCGGAATAGCCGCGGCATACTGTCCCTCGTCATAGAGATAGGCTGCCGCAAAATGGTAACCGACATAAGAATCAGGATAGGCATCGACCAATTTGAGTGCATGGAGATAATAATAGTCAAGCGGGATTCCGATTTCTTCTGAGTAATTGCGCTCAATGATAAGCTGATAGTAGAAGACCTCAGGGTGCTCATACCCCTCGGCAATCAATTCCTCAAAACGAGTATGCCATTTGACCAACTCCTGATGGATATGCACGGCTGAGTTTTCCCCTTTGATAAGCTTAAGTAAAATTTGCAGTGCTAGGTCGATTGCTTTATTTTCGTAAGCAATTTCAGCGAGATCCACATAATTCATTTCATTGCTGCTGATGAAATGCTTAAAATCAGCTTCCATTAAAGCTAAAATATTAGACTCATTGATCTGTTTGGTACGGTCAAGCAGGTATATTTTCTTTATCCAAAAGATGGAAAAATTATGATCCAAGGTTTCCCGTTCATTCTTGAATGTTTCTTTAACGAAATCAATGCTCGCCTCCAAAACTGGAAGCATCGCTGTATCGTCCTGGAGCCCTTCGTAGATATTGGTTAAATAGTTGTGCCCATATCCGGACATATTTGGGGAAGCGATTAGTTTTTTTGCGTATTCGATGAATAGACCTTTATTGCCTTCAGTAATATGAAATTTTGGACGACCAATTTGTGCTAATGTCGCTTGATTGTCCAAAACATAATTCAGTATATGATATAGGGTCGTTTCATTATCAGGTTCGATGGCCAATGCTTTTTGAAAATAGGGGATCATTTTTTCCTGAATAACATCGAAAATAGCTTCGTGGCCTTCATAGAATGCCTGATCATGATAGGCGATGGCTAGGTGTGTCCAAAGCGTAACATCTTGATCGTTTTGTCGCAGTTGGTTTTCTCCTTCAATGATAAATAAGTCTAGTTGTCCGCTGTAGAACAAATCATATATATTCTTTTCTTCCATTTATTAATTTTTATATGTATCCAGTATGTTAAAATCTGTGGAAAATACTATTTAGCCGTTGGAAGCTTTTCAAAGCTATTACCGTTCCATAGAAATTCTTCACTTTTTTTTGTGATCTTGAAATTCGGATTTTCTGCATCGTCGTCAATAGCTTCTCCCTCTTCGATGTATTTATAGATAAGCTGATTATTTTTTCCGTGTTCGGAAGGGAAAAGAATCTTTTCATCGTAATAGAACACACCAGCATCACTCACCGAATACCGGCTAGGAAGATCCACAAGTCGTTGTCCTGTCCAGGCCACATAGTTGTACTCAGAAGGTATACCACAGGCTTCACCCAGAAATTCGATGCGGATGATTTGTTTGACATTTTGCAGCCCCATTGCCGGCAGCAATTTACTCTGAGAGAAGGTTTGTTCTGAATAGGCGAAAGGGAAGGTGTGTTCAGCTAGAAAATTTCCGTTTGTGTCGAGAAGTTTTACCACTGTTGAAAAATGATCCTGTTCCTGTTCGTTGATACTTTTGGTAAAACGTTCAAAACCGTAAATATATTGCGAGCCGTCCGAAGCGGTTTGTTTTCCGAGCGCTAATAGTCCGAGCCAAATAAAACCATTTTTTTTACTGCTACCGTCGGAATAACTTATCTCATACCAAGGAGCATAAAAATTTTTCAGCGTATTTCCTTTGAAAGGCGCGCTGGTGATCGTAACGACATTTCCTACCGATAAAGAATCTACGATTGCTGCCTTAAGACTTGGTTGAGCACGCACATAAGCTTTTGTGGCAAAAACAGTTGCCGACTGACCCTTTTGTATGTTCCATAGGTTGAAATTATCGTCAAATTTTAAATTTTCCTGCGCCTTTGAACAAAATGGTCCGATGACCAAGATGATTAAATAGCATCCCATTAGTTTTCTCATTTTTCACTCTCCTTTCCTGCAAAAATAGACGAATTGGTCCATAACCCTTATCACTGGTTTCAGGTATTTTTTGTAGAATGTCCCCAAAAGAAGAAATAGCTCGGGAGGAAGTTGTAAAATAAAAAGGCTGGACTTTCGTTCGAGAGAAAGTATGTTGGGATCTTTAGATAAGTGATAGGGCTAATCGGGTCGATCATTTTAGAACATGAATTTTAATTATATTTATCATTTCGGAAATATGAAAGTACATTTAAAATAGGGGGAAAGCTGTGGAAAATGAAAACAATAAGCTGCTCGTATTAGAAGCTGGCAAGTATATTGGGAATGAAGTTAGCCAAAGTTCTTTTGCTGGTATCATTACTTCTGATATTTATTACGAGGCTGGTATTATCTCTGATTGGCATTGTCATCAGAATCCACATTTTTCACATATTTTGAATGGTGGAAGTGTTGAAATCAGGCAGAATGAGAAAAATCGGCAGCAACAGGGTACTTCTCTATATTATTATCCCGGTATTATCCACCAGAATATTGGTTATATAAAAGGGACAAGAATCTTCAATCTTGAATTTACCGAAGATTTTCTAACTAAATATGATTTAAATGTACCAGATGAATCTTGCATGTTCTCGCATGGTATTCAATGGGGCACAAGCGGTTTAGTAAGGATTATGGGGGAACATTATTTAGACGACCAACAAAGCATATTGGCAATGGAGCAACTTTCCATCCTGCTTTTGACATGTACCACTACCATCAAGTGTATGGGGCCAGCGTGGATTTTCCGGATCAAAGATTTTTTGTATGATCATTGGAATATTCCATTATCGTTAAGTTATATTTCTGAAGAGATGAATTTGCATCCCGTTACCATCTCTCGATATTTTCCTCAATATTTTGGTTGTACAATTGGAGATTATCTTCGGCGGATTAAAATTGAAAAGGCATTACCTATGATCAGATCGAAGAAGCAATCACTCACAGAAATCGCATTCAATTGTGGCTTTGCTGATCAAGCTCATTTTATTAAAACCTACAAAAGGTTTATGGGGATCACGCCGAGTCAGTATCAACGGATGTAGAAAAAAGGTTGAGGCTAATTGGGTACAATTTTGTCTAGCGTGTTGATTTTAACTTTGATCATAAGGAAAATGGTCCAGATGGATTATTTATGATTAAAGCTTTAATTCCAATGAAAAATAAAATTTTAACAACTGTATTGTTGCTCTCCTCTATCTTGTACTCGAGCAAATCTATGGGACAGCATTTAAGTGCTTTACATAGGCTATTTGAAAAATACTATGAAAAAGAATGCTATTTCAATCCGCTCCAAGCAACAGCGGATGGTATTCATGTCTACGATGACTTGCTTCAGAATGAGGGTTCTTTTGATTTTTTAGCCGCTAAGAAAAATTTCTATCAGTCATGTTTAAACGAATTACAGCAATTCGATAGGAAAAACTTGACAGAGGCAGATCGTATTTCCTATGATGTATTGGATTATACGTTAAAAACGGGATTAGAGGGGCTCTCTATGCATTTTGAATATATTCCTTTTAATCAGTTTATAGCTTCGGTTCCAACAGACCTTGCGCTATTTGGTTCGACCAATGGTCCCCAGCCATTTCATACCATTGAAGATTATACAAATTGGTCTAAAAGGATGATCTCTTTTAAGGCCTGGGCAGATACTGCTATCGCAAATTTCGAGAAAGGGAAGAAAGCGGGAGTCGTTCTACCAAGGTCTCTGGTTGGCCGCATGATTCCACAATTGATCGCGCTCGGTGAAAGAGATACTTTAAAAAGTGCTTTTTACAGGCCATTGCAACAATTTCCGGAAAACTTTTCCCATGAGGAAAGGAAAAAATTGACAATGCTATATAACGAAGTTATACCGAACTATGTCTTGAATTCCTATGCGAAGTTAGCAAGTTATTTACAATACGATTATATGCCTTTTGCATCTTTACAATCGGGCTTAAATAGTCTTCCTGACGGGGATAAAATGTACCAATACTACATCAAGTTATATACGACCAGCTCTACACTTAGTCCCGACCAGATTTATCAGATCGGGCTTAAAGAGGTGGACCGTATAACCCATGAAATGGAACAAAATATGGTTCTCAATGGTTTTAAGGGGTCTTTAAAAGATTATTTTAGATTTTTGCGCACAGATCAAAGGTTTAGACCATTTAAAACCCCAGAACAGGTGCTAGACGCCTATCAAAAAATATATAATAAGATTCAGCCTCATTTAAAAGATATGTTTTTAGTGGAGCCCAAAACGAAATTTGTTATAAAACGCGTAGATCCTTACCAAGAGGCGTCACAAGGAGGTCCTTATTATATTAAGGGAAACTTAAAAGAGAAGAGAGCTGGCACTTTTTTCGTTCCGATACCTGACCCGACTAAGATAAATACAGTTTTTTATGGCCTAGAATGCACATTTATACATGAGGCAATACCTGGGCATCACTATCAGATTGCATTACAGCAGGAGTATAGCGAACTTCCTACTTTCCAACAACAAAATGCCCTATATGCTTACATGGAAGGTTGGGCGCTGTATTGCGAATCCTTGGGTGAACAATTGGGATGCTATACAGATCCATATCAAAAGATGGGTGCGCTAAATAATGAGATCCACCGTGCAATACGTTTAGTAATTGATGTTGGTATTCATACCGGAAGGCTGACTGAACAACAGGCAATTGTATATATGATGGATCATGAATCAATAAGCGAAAATATCGCAAAGGCAGAAGTTGAAAGATATATGGCTTGGCCAGGACAAGCACTTTCTTATAAAATCGGGGAGCTAAAAATCAAAGAATTGATAAAAAAATGCCAAAACTTACAGGGCGAGAAATTTAGTTTTCAGGCTTTTCATGCCGCAGTGTTAAAATATGGTTGTTTGCCATTGGATGTTCTTGAAAATTTCCTGGATGACTGGAATACAAAAATTTCCAATTAAAATTTGGAATATTATCTGGTTTGATCTTCTCATTGGTCCACAAACAACATTTTATGACCTTAGGCATGTCGCTGTTATTAGGGATAAAAAGAGCTATTTGTTCAACAAGTATATCAGTGGGAAGAGTGCTGCATTACTAATCTATTTTTTGTGAATAGGGGCCTGTTTTAATGCAATCATTTCTTCTTGGTAGTAGGTGAAATGAAAAATCGTTTATAAAATTCATCTATATGCTTTATCAAATCATTCATTTTGCTGCTTACGTTTTGAGAATCGATAAATTCAATGTTATTTTAATTCGATATTATTTTCTGTTGAGGGAGAATTGATAAATTTTCTCACACATATGGGACAGATTCCCTAGAATCGTATGGATGGCGTCATTTGTTGCAAATAACGTCATTTGTTGCAAATAATTGGATATGATGAAAAACAAAAATTATGAAATAGAGCATTTTGAATATTTTCAGGAATTGAGGGGGACAAAAGAAGAGATTCTATATTTCAAGACTGAGCGGCAGATGTATAGAAAAGAGCCTATCGGACTTGATTTTTTTCGTTTTTGTTGTTTGAAAGAGGTGGTGGCACGCATACTATCGATGGGGTTGCTTATGAAATAAACTGTAAGCAGTTACACATAGTCTTTCCTGGCCAGCTTCATAATTGGGATATTTGGGCAGGAACGAAATCACATACCGTATTTGTTTCCGGGCGACTTTTTAAGGCATTTGAGAATTTCTTTATTTATCCGATTGAATATTGTAAAAAGAATCCTGTGATGAACCTTTCGACTCGGATTTTTCAAGAGATGTTGAGAGAGTTTAGGGGATTGATCGAGAGCTTGCGTTCAAGCAGGGGATGAAGGAGATTATTTTTTCAAAATTCAGGATTATAGCATTAATGTTCAACCGAGAAGTTTTGGGAAAACTGAAACCCAAGAAAAAAGGTAAACTTGAACCTCTTCTCAAACGTTTTTCGTTGTTACTTTTAGCATTCTGTCGAGAGCATCGTTCGGTAAAATATTATGCGGATAAATTGGGGGTTTCTGCAAATTACCTGAATGTTTTCTGCAGGAAGCACCTCGATATGAATGCCAATGCTTTTATCGCGAAAGAAGTTGTTAATGTCATTATGTCTGAATTGCTGAGTACAGACAAATCGATCAAGCAAGTTGCTGTAGATCTTAATTTCAATGATCTGGCGGGTTTTTCCAATTATTTTAAAAGGCATAATGGATTATCGCCACGTCAGTTTTTGGAGCATTCTGGAATGCAAGAGGTTGAAGAATAGCGGTTGAAGTAAAAAATATAGTATACATCTGCCAAAACGAGCTGGGGCTGAGCCTTACAGCTAATGGACTTTTAATTGCAAACGTGCATACTGCGCTATGTGAAGTAGCGCAATCTGCTGCGTGTTTTTTTGGAAAAGACATTTTAGTCAATGATGTTTTTAGGAATCCACTCCAATTCTTTACACTTGTTTTTTCGACCTATGAAGCCTATCCCTGGCCAAGGCATATGAGATGCGACCACAAGTGTTTGTTCTCGATAACAGCGATCAAGTATTTTTATCCGTGTATCCACAGCACAATTGAAATCAATATCCCATTGGGTTCCCCAATGAGGCTGGGAAACTAGGATAGGTGAATGTATTAGATCAACGAGATTTGTAATTGCGCTATTGTCGGATTTTATTGTATAGATGATATGTCCTGGGGTATGCCCAGCTGCTGATTCTGTATGAATGCAGGAAAAGAGTTGGTCGCCCGGTTCAAATAGCTGCAATTTGACCTCAATACCTAGAAGTGTTTTTCGTATTAAATCGATGTTAGATTGACCGATTTCAGGATTTTCGCTCTTCGAAAAATCAGGATGATCTGACATCCAAAATTCAAATTCGGGTTTAGCCATGTAGTATGTTGCGTTTGGATAATTGGGTGAACCATCGACATCTAATATACCACCGATATGGTCCCGATGTGCGTGCGTAATGAGAATATCTGTGATCTTATTGCGGTCAATATCTGCTAAAAGCAGACTTTCTTTTAAATTTCCGGCATTGTCAGTGTCATAATGTCCCTCACCAGTATCAATGAGTATATATCGATCCTGTTGTTTGATCAACATAACGATAATAGGCGCTTGATAGTCCTTTGTTGAAAGTGAAAGCCTTTGCAGTTCCATTTCGACTAGTTGAGAGGGTATTTTTGGGGCAAGGGTAGGCTGTAATGTTTCTAGTGTAAAATAACCATCTGTCAGGAGTACAAGTTCGAGCGTGCCGAAGGGAATTTGGACATGGCCTGTTCTTTTAAGCTGTTTCATATTGCCAAAGTTGGAAAAACGGCTTGTAACAAGCTAATAGAGTGATGAAAATCAAACACAATGTAATAAATCAATAAAATATTTGTGTCAAGAAGCTGTTGGCTCAGGATTAGCATTAAGCTGAATACTACTACTTTCATGAAAACTTAGTGTTAAATACGTTTTTGATTTTGGCCGGGCGTGATGTGGCCATTGTTGTGGAAAGTTAGGGAAGAAGTTGATCTGTCTACAAATAACTATTCCATGTTTTAGATTAGAGATGTTGTGAATGTTATAAAAAAAGAAAGTGATGGAATAATTATGTTAATAAAAGACAATTAACAAAGCTTTATTTTTGATTTGAGGGATAGGTTTTTTTCATACGGTTACCCAAATCCTAGTTTATCGAATATGCCCAATTTGGTTGTTGGGTAAATTTCGGAAAGTTTAAATGGCTATTGAACTTTACCTGTAGATAATTTGATGAAACAGGAAATTGGGTAGAAAAAATGTGATTAGTTTGGTTCGGCAATTTGTCGAACCATTTTTTTGTACCTAAATGATTGGATTGCTGCTATCAGTTGAGAGAAAAATAATATAGATTCATATTACTCCGCCCTTTTCTTTCACTACCGTAATTTTTTGTAAGTTAGTAGAAGTGAAAGAGAGCTATTTTATATATCGACAGTGCAAGTACGACAAGTAAATGTTTGAACAATTCAGAAATAAATTCCAACTTGATGACGATAAATGGAACGAATATATAGATTGCTTCCATCGCATTGAAGTTCCTGCCAAAACCATACTTTTGAACGAAGGCGAAGTTTCCAAAAAAATGTTTCTGATTGAAAAGGGGGGGATTCGTGCTTGGTTCAATAATGATAGTAAAGATATTACTTCCCAATTTTTTTTTGAAAATGAAACTGTTGGCTCCATTGAAAGCTTCCGGAAAAATATTCCAAGCCAGACCAATATAGAAACCATCGAACCAAGCGTTTTGTGGTGGGTACACAAAACCGACCTAAACAGGATAATCGAAGAAATTAAAGAAATTCCACAGTTACGGGATATGCTTATAGACAAAATTTTTGAACGGACATTCGATTATATGAATTATTTTTTCTCAATGGTCAAAAATACGCCGCAGGAACGCTATATTAATTTGCTAAAAGAAAGACCCGAAATTATAAAACGTGTTCCGCAACATTATATCGCTTCTTATCTCGGGATTTCTTCGGTCCATTTAAGTCGGATAAAAAGTATATTGGCAAAAAAGCGGATTTAATAACAAATGTTATCGCCTGCTGAAGTATCGGTTTTTAATTTTGCTGCATAAAATTTAGACAAAATGAAAGCAGCAGTAGTATTGAAAAAAGGCGAAATGCCAAAATATGTAGCAAACTTTGCCGAGCCAATAGTGCAAAATGAAAACGAATTATTGATTTCGGTGAAAGCATCTGCCGTGAAAAACCTTGACCGGATGCAGGCAAGTGGAAAACATTATTCTACACAAGACGAAGTGTTTGCAGCAAAAGTGGTCGGTGGAGATGGAGTTGGGGTACTAGCAGACGGTACACGTGTTTACGGAATTGGCGTTAGTGGAATGATCGCCGAAAAAGCCGTTGTTGAAAAAAAACGTACGGTAAGACTACCCGAAAATATTGACGATGCAACAGCAGCAGCTTTACCAAATGCAGTGATGGGCTCAGCTTTGGCATTACGTTTCAGAGCGGGGTTGCAAAAAGGTGAAACCGTACTTATTAACGGTGCGACAGGTGTTACCGGCAAAATTGCTGTGCAAATTGCCAAACATTACGGTGCAAAAAAGGTGATAGCGACAGGAAGAAACGAACAGTCTTTAAACGAATTATTATCATTAGGTGCAGATGAGATCATTTCGTTGAAACAAGACGATGAAGCGTTTATTACACGACTAAAAACCTTGCAGCAGCAAAATCCAATTGACGTGGTCATTGATTACTTGTGGGGAAAAAGTGCAGAGCTGATCTTATCGGCATTAAAAGGCAATGGCGGATTTTCGCACCATACGCGTTACGTTACTGTTGGCGGAATGATGAGCGATTCAATTACGTTGTCATCTTCCATTTTACGCAGTACAGATATTCAGCTTTCAGGCTCGGGTTTAGGTACCTGGAGACCGGAAGAAATAAAGTTATTGATTACCGAAATACTTCCCGAAATGTTTCAGCTTGCTGCTGACGGAAAATTAGAAATCGAAACGGTAAATATTCCACTTAAAAACATTGAAAACGCTTGGGAAATGAATATCGATGGAGGCAAACGCTTAGTTGTTTTAATCTGAAAAATGCAGTCGTTAACTATTGATTTTGGCCTTTGGGTGTTTAATTTTTTATGTTGTCTTTACCATCAAAGTTGACTGATAAGCTCCTTTGATGGTAAAGACAACAGTTGATTGAAATATATGGTAATATATCTCGGTTTTCTATAATTGTTTACTGCGTCGCTCCAATAACCACAGGCCATAAGGGGTTCTGAACGAGTAAACGGCCCTTGCTTTTATTGATTTCATCTTGGGGAACAGGATACCAATAATACTCTTTTACCCACCGCCGGTTTTCTATGGATGTCCGTTTGTAGAAAGAATCGGGGTCACCTAAAGGTTTTACTGTTGTGGTATTCTGACCGTAAGTTTGTTGCACATTGTCAAAACCGTTCATATTCATTCCGGTCATACGTGTCATATCACCATCAACTCCGCCTTTGTCTGGTTGATTTGCGCTTACAGGGTCACAGATCATCCATCGGCGCATGTCAAACCAGCGCTGTCCTTCGCCTAATAATTCAACATGTCTTTCTTGAACAATCGCTTTAAACTGTCCGGCTTTATTACCGATAACACCGGTTTTAATACCGCTTGCTTCCATTTCTGCATAGCCCGGTATCCCGGCGCGTTGCCTTACTTTGTCTATATATTCGATAATTTTTGGATCGTTGGGGTTAATTTCGTTGAGGACTTCTGCGTAATACAAGTAGAAATCGGCTAAACGGAACAAAATAGAAGGTCGTGCCCAGGAAGTGTAAACGGTGAATGGAGTACCTGGTGCACCGGCGACGTTAATGGAACTAATTCCTTGTGCGATACGTCTGTTTTTAAATTTATATAGTAAATACCCTGCTCTTGGCCAATTCTCGCCACCGGCGATTCCCGAAGGTTTGCCGCGACCGCCCCATTGATAGTATATACCATTTGGATTATTATGCTCATTTGCATGAATATGCCAACTTTTTCCATTGTAGCCCACTGTAGCATAAAACCGCGGCTCCCGGTTGGCATACATATTGAAAATGTTTTGATCCGCATGATTATTGACATGGGTAGGGTTATTGACTGTCGTGAATCCATTTTCTTTGTAATTCGATCCGGCATCATAAATCGTCTTTCCATTGCTCATAAAAAATGCGTCTACAGACTCCTGTGAGATGCCTACGTTAGCAAAATTAGTGGGGCTTGCGTAGAGATCTACAGGATTAGAGCGGCGCTCCTGATTATTGGGATTGCTATAATCGTTGTATCCCGTTGCCCAAATAATTTCATCATTGTACTTTTGAAATAGTTGATAAATAGATTCATTGCGATTGATCTCCTGCACGCCGGGGTTAGCAGGATCGGCCGGATAATACTCGATATGTAATTTGTGCCCGAGACCATGCGCATAGTCCAAAAATTCTTCTAAACGTTGTTTTGCGGTTTGTATCTTTTGTGGATTATAGTCTGGAAATAAACGACTCCCATCGGGATTGACAATGGCTAAACTTTCTGTAAATCCACCGTTAAAAAGCTTGGAAGAAGCGTATACCCAGAGCTTAGCACGCAATGCACGTGCTGCGACAAGTGTAGGGCGTACCATACTGCCCGTATCATATTGATTTGCACTGACATTGCTTTTGATGGTGGCAGGTAGATTCCCTGTATTGATCAAATCTGCCTAAAAGTGAACGATGAACGCCTCAGACTCACGTCGCCCAATCAACTTGGTTATGCATTAGTTACCTATAAAACGGCACTTGCACAGCTGGTCAAAGCAGTCAATATATACAATTATTTTAGACCACATATGTCCTGCAATATGATGTCGCCCCAACAGGCACATCTGGAATGGCAGAACCAGAAAACTCCCAAAGTGTTTCAAAGACGTAACGCTGAGTTAAAAAAGTCCCGCAGTAAAACCAGGGAAACTGTGGGCAGGGAACGGACAACGGATAATAGTAAGAAAACAGACAATGACAACTATATCCAGTAGAAAAAAATAGAATGTAATCTATATAGTAATCTGTTCGGTATAAGTAAACCTATTTCATTATAAGACAACTCGTTATAAACGGACATAATCTGCATGTCTGCTTCGTACCTGCTTCGTGCCTTATTCGGAGACGGACAGTCGGGATGCGAATGTTGACTAAGTATGGAACAGGCTTTTCCTGGTCAGAGACTGGTCAACATCTGTACAGCATTTGTACAATATCTGTTGATGATCCGAAGCAGGTACGAAGCAGGTACGAATAAAAAGGTTTCTTGTGTAGTAATCTCCTGGCAAAGGTAATTTATGTCGTCCCTGACGAGCCGCGCGTTCTTGAACTGCCTTGTCCTCATGAACCGCTTTCTGTAGAAATTTATACTTGGTGCAGCTAGTGCTCCAAAAACAAAAAAAAGGCTTTCTGAGAAATCAGAAAGCCTTTTTGTCTTGGCGGAAGAGGCGGGATTCGAACCCGCGGTACGATTCCTTCTCGCTTTTACCATTATTGATAATCAGGTGTTTAATGTTTTGGTAAGGGTCAATTTTTGCCGAATTTTTACTCATTTTGTCCGTAAATTGTCAGGGAAATCTATTTAGTTTTATCGTAAAAATCACGTACCAGTTTCTTTATCACGCGATCTTGCTCGGCTACCTTTTGGACCAAGAGATCAATTTTGTTTCGAAGATCCATAGTGAATTCGAAAGTATTCAGATCCTCTTTGGTAAAAAGCCTTTTTCCTTTTCCATGGTAAAACCACTCATAAGACATGGCTTTCTTTTCATGGAGCATTTTAACGTCCTTCAACTGAACACCAGTAACACCCTTTTCAATTTTGTTAATATGGGATTTGGTTTTCCCTAGTAATGCCCCGAACTCTTCCTGGGTCAAATTTTCGGCTTCTCGAAAAGCCTTGAAGCGTCTTGCTTCTTCAGTTATTTGATTCTCTTCCTTTGTCATTTTTAACATTAATCTTATTACCTACTTCTTTTATCAAATCTTTGGTTAAATCTTCTTGCGTTATTTCCTTTTTAATCTTAAAGGATATCACTGATATTCCGCTACTGGCGAAATCGGACTTTTTCTTTTTGCCTGACATTAAGTTTTATCTTTTTCGCTTTTGGCTGACTTCCACTATGGAAAATATTTGGTAAACGTCATCCAGCTTTACGTGAAAGTCTGGGTACATCTGCTTATTTTCATTTAAGGAATGCAGAGTAAGGATGCCCTTTTCTACGTCATGGTGTATCACCCTCTTTATTAGAATCCCATCCTTATGTACTATAACATAATCAAGGAAAGTATGGGTGTGTAAACGTGATTGCCAATGCACTCGGATTATTTCACGGCCAGTTACAATATTGCCGTGATAGATATTATATTCAACTAGATTCGGATCTAAACTTGTCATGCTGTCCCCAACAGCCTGGAACGATTGGTAATTTCCTTTATGGTACTTATTCACAAAAATTGGATGCGTCGGTAATTCTTCTATATATTCTCTGTCACGATATCCGGCTAAATATCCCGCATATGCGTATTCCTCAACAAGAGGAGTTAACATTAACATTGTTCCGTCACCAATTTCAATGTATTTATTGTGTGATATTTCTTCATCAACTCGGAAGATGTCACTTATTGCTTTTCCATTATTCTCCTTTTCAGGGTTAAAAATGGGTAATTCGCCAGTGAGCAGCCAATCCATTCTAATGTTGTACTTATCACAAAGTGATATTAAAAATCGCTCGGTTATATTCTTTGTGCCTTTCTCTATCTCGGAAATAATCGATTGACCGTACCCCATCTGAGCAGCAAAAGTCTTTTGATTTAGCTTTAAAAGCTTCCTAGCTTCTTTTATTCTATCACTAATTTTATTGTCTTGATTTTCAATCATTTAAAGGTTTTTGATAAAAATGCGATAAAAAATATCTCTAAATATTTTGAAATATCGCAAAGTGATATTAATTTTGTTATCATATTTGAGAGCAAAAATAACAATAAATATGCCACAAAGAGGAATAAAACTGCGTGAAAGTGTTCTTGAAGCGATAAAAAGTGATAATGTTCTAAAAAATAAAATCGCTATTGCGCTAGAAAAGAGTTATCCTACCGTTCAGCGATATCTCAATTCTAATAGCCGAAATTTAACGCTAGAATGCACATTAGTAGTGCTTAGGAAAGAATTAAAGCTAACAAACGAGGAGTTGTTAGAAGTTTAAATAAAAAAGCCCAGTGCTCGAACACCAGGCCAAAAATTGATTTTTAAAAGTTATGACAAATTTAGAAAATTCTATCAGATTACAAAATCTGACGTTCTCGGACATTGTCCAAAATTTAAGTCATGTATCATTTGGTGACTATTATTTACCGAACTCAAGCGATCAGTGTACAACTGTTAACAATGAGGCTGCATTTGAGAATTGGAAAAGCAAAACACTGTTGCGATATCCTAATGCAGAAGTACAATTTGATCCAAAAGCAATTTGGTCCAAACGGGTACAGGTAATTGATAAGTCGTTTCAGTATGACAAGTCAATTTTTACGCAGCGAAAACAGTCAAATGTCAGTCTATGAAAGTAGCCTACGTAAATGGTGCTGAAGTGGTAAAACCTATCAATTCAGCAGCCGAAAAAAAACGAATGGATATTGAGGCTTTTAAAGCGGAATTTATCCAAAATCACAATTTGAAATTTAAAACCAAAAGAAGAAATGTTGCAATTTAATATGCCAGTACTTGCAATGCTCATAGTTGATATGATCGTCTTTTTGTCTCTTTTAAAAACTGTTTATAGGCAAATTGTACGTCGTATGCCGAAGCCAAAACGTGAACAGTCCAGTGTTCGAAAAAAGTTTAAGACTGTACAAGAGACGGCCAAGTTTTACGCCTGGCGGGCTTATATAAAAAATACATTGATCGAGATCGAAGAGCAAAAGATCATCGACGATGACCAAGATCAAAAAATATATTATTCAATTTAAAATACTAGAAAATGTCAAATCAATCTTTAGAACTAACAGCGAAATACATTAAAGCATTATCGCCTGTAGCCGTAGCTACTGATAAAGTGATTGGAGAACATTTTGTTCAAAAATTCAAATCAATGTACCGGGTTTCGGATGAACAAGCTGTAGCTTTTTACGAGCGCGAAAAAGACAACTTTGCTAAGCGTATCTCTGAAAACGATGATCTAAAAGCCTGTACACCTTTATCTCTCTTTACAGCTCTAATGCAATGTGGAGGCTGGAAATTATCCCTCGATGGAGGCGCACAAGCTGATGTCTATCTTATTCCTGGCAACCGTAAAGTGCAAGTAGAAGGCCGTGATGTATGGATCAAAGAATGTGTTGCGCAACCGTCCCCGTATGGTGAGAAAAAGATCCGTGTAGAGACTGGACAAGTTAAGCATGTGGGAAATCCGACAGTTGTTTACGATTGTGATACCTATCGCGAATTTGATCACAAAGAAACTGGCCGTAGATGGGTTGAGTGGGAGAGAGGTCAACGTAATGAAAATTCACTAATTACAAATGGTTTTATTCTCCTAGAATACCCCGACGGTACCAAAGAATACAAAACTTACGATCACACCGATATCGAATCGTGGGGAAAAGCGTCTGCTAAAAAGAATAAAGGTCATGCTAATACCTTGTACGGCTATACCGTTTCATACAAAGGTCAAGGTGCTAACAAGGAAAAGGTATCAACTAAATCAGGACAGATCGATAAGAAGTTCTTTGAAGGGAAGATCCTTAAACATGCCTTCAAATTGCTTCCAAGAGTTATATCCGATCAGAAACTGCCTGAAAACTTTGTCCCAGAGGGTGAGATCGCTGTTCGTCAAGGTTTCGACGTGTCTGAATTTACAGAGGATATCGATCACGTAGAAGTACCAGGTGCAGACGATCAGGACGAATTTACTCAAGCACTATCAAATGAAGCACAGGCCACAGAAGTTGTTGAAACTACAATTATAGCCGACGACGACGATCCTGATTTCAGTTTTTAACAATTCAGTTGAATATATAGCGACTTTTTCAACTTAAAATTTATCTATTCACAATCTTAAATTATAAACAAAATGAAGAAATTAGATTTAAAACCAATAAACCACGATTCTGAAAAGCTAATAGATGCTTTAGGGGTTGCGCAGGAACGAGCGGAAGAATTAATTCTTGAAGTCAAGAAACATGTCAAAGAAGATAGTATTTCGAAGGTATATGAATCGTTTCTTTCTGTGTCTGAAACTGCAAACGAATTTGCTTTCATGGTGCATGCTATGCAGAAGATGCAAGATATATTGCAAAATAACCCACTAGCGATGCTAGCTCAATTGATGGGGGGGCGTGTATAATGCAAACAGCTGAAAACAATGGTTTAATAAAGTTCGAGGAGGTATCTTCGACTTTGATGCAAGCAGGTGATATCCTCGCTCAAAACACGAAACTTTCACAATCCGCACAAAAAGCCGCACAGTTCCTCTTAGATACCGTAGAGGCAGAGGGGATGACTGATGAACTGGATTCAAAAATTAATGAATGGCAAGTAAAGGCAAAGCAAGCTTTAGTAAAAAATAACGAACGTAGAACGCCAATTACGCAGCTATTGACGCGTATATCTCGCGAGTTTACTGATCTTGAAAATCCTTTAGATTCTTCGAAACCTGACAGTCTATTTTCCCAGCTTCAAAAGCATAGAAATATCTTTGCAGCACAAAAAGAGAAAGAGCGTAAAGCAAAAGAAGCGGAGATTTTGCGTAAACAAAATGTTGAAAAAGAGCGTATTCAGATCACTGCTGATGTTGAGAATCAAATACGCTCTATCTACAGCGAAAAATTACTTCAATTTCGTACAGGTGTTGCGAAGATTCTTTCTTCAATGACCCTAGAAAACTTTGCTGAGAAATCCGAGAAGATCAAAGGTATAGCTGTTGATTATCCGCGCGATAAATTCAATGAGATCACTCCAAATGTATTTCCAGCTTACTTAGATAGCGTTGAACTCGAGCGTATTATTATAGCTACACGCGTTAAACTTTATGACGAGCTTTCTGCTAATTTCCGTGAAAATATGGAGGTCGATAAGCAAGCTGCTATTGACGAACTACCAAGCAAAAAGAAAGAGCTTGAGCGCCTGGCAAAAGCGAGTGCCGCAGAAGCTGAACAAATCAAGGCTCAACAAGCTGAACGCGAACGCCTGGCAAAGGCTAAATTAAAGCTTGAGCAAGAAGAGGCTGAAAAGCAGGCTAAAGCTAAAATTGAAGCTGAAAAAGCTATGAATAATGCTCAAACTCTTTTCGATACAACCGCTCAAATTGCCGAGATCAATGATACCGCAAAAGTTAAAAAAAGCTACGTTATTGAGGTCGCAGATGTCGCAGGGTGGGGATATGTTTTCATGCTATACTACGAAAAGATTGGGATCAATATGAACATCGAAGATCTTGGTAAGAAGTCTCTGAACCAAATGAAAAAAGAGATTGAGAAGATTGCTAACAAGAATGGTGAAATGCTTGATCATCCGTCGATTCGATATGTCGAAGATATTAAGGCTGTAGTAACGAAATAAGGGGGTTAATTCCCCCTCTAAAACTAATCAAATGAAAACATTAAATAATACAGCCGTTGCAGTTTACTTTCAGACAACAATTGCAATTGTTAAGAGCATTTTGCAAAGCCGTAATTACTTTATAACCCTAGAAAAAGAGATATCTGGAGGTTGGCAAATCCGTACTGGTACTGGTACCATTATCAATGTTATGAAGTCTGGAAAGATCATTTTACAAGGCAAGAATGATACCTATATCCAAGAATTGTTAGGCTTTCTAAGAGATTGATTTATGTTCAGGAATATTACGATAACAACCGATATAAGCTATTGTTATCAAACTAAGAGAGCCGCCTATGCCTTTTGGATTTCTACAGAAATTGGACCAATAAAGAAAAGCGGTATGCTCAAAGGCAACTTGAACGGATCAACTACCGCAGAGGTGTTATGTATTGCTAATGCCGTTCACTTCTTAGTAAAGAATTCATTTAAATGTCGACGTCTTATTGTGAATACGGATAGTGTGCAGGGGGCAAATTTGATTAGAACATTTCGCAAGCATAGAAATAAGCACATCGAAAAAGCAATTGCACTTATTAATACAACATTGTTCGGGAAGTTTGATGAAGTAATATATCGGCATGTCAAAGCTCACAACGGCACTCGTGATAAACGTAGCTATGTTAATGACTGGTGTGATAGGGAGGCTAAGCGAGTGATGAAAGAATTCAAGTACTCTATTAATAATTTGAATAAGAAATGATTGATCCATACTACAACCGTAAAGAAGTCAGCAATTCCGATTTGTCAAGCCTTAAAGAATTGCTTTATCCAAAGCCAACGTTTGGGGATAAACAGTATGCTTATGCTTTCGGTACCTTGCTTGACTGCATGATCACTGAACCGGAGAAAGTAGATTATTATTCGCTTACAGTTGATGGACAATATAAGGACTACCGATTTACCGCAGCAGATTTCGAATTGGCTAAGGAAATGAAAAAGTCTTACATGAAAGACAGCTTTTGCAAGATGATGAACGAGCAAGCGGATTTTCAAAGCATTTCAGTAAGCCACGATTTTCCAATCGTCCACAATGAATTTGAATTTCAGCTATCTGCAGGTGTACGTTGTAAATGGGATCTTCTTGTTCGTAAATGGAATATGGGCGGAGATATTAAAAGCACAATGGCCAAGACTCAAAAGGAATTCGAGCAAGCATGTGATCATTTTGATTATTTCCGATCTCGCGCCTGGTACATGGATATCGAGGGAACAGATCGTGACATGCTTATTGGAATCAGCAAAGTAAATCAACAATTATTCAAGATACCAATCACTCGAGGTGATAAGCTTTATAACTACGGTAAAGCACAATATCAAGAGCTTGGATTTAAATACTGGCTCTACGTAGACAATTTTGCAGCATAATGGCTAATACAACAATAATAATCATTTCGCTACTGGTGGTAATCTATGTCGATTACCTAAGCGACAAAAAGAAAAAGAAAAATGGAGGCAATAATCAAGGCACTTAAAAAATATCCAAATAAGGATGTGTATAAAATCGCTCGTCTATTAAAAGTTGACACGATGGATGTATCGCATGCACAGCATGAATATCTAAAGCGATTCAGGAAAGATTAATAACTTAAAATCGTTGATAATGAGATTAACAAAGACAATTGAAAACGCTAAGGTGAACGTTTCACGAAAAGTGACCAAAGCAAAGCTTAAAAAGGATAAAACACTTGATGTCTCTTTTGAGGAAACTGTTACTATCATCGAAATCATAGATGGTGAAGAAGTATCTAAAACAGTCCAGGCCGAATATACTAGGATAGGAAAGAATATTGTTCACGAGGACATGGAGTCCGCTCTTGAATATTTGCGGCCACATTTGGCAATCCTTTGTGACCAGGTTGAAGCTCAAGACAAAGAGTATTACGAATTAGATAGTGATTTAGAATCGCTTGATAGATACAAGGTCAATTCGTATGCAATCGGAGGGTCTGGAATTAGCGAGGGTGTTACACTTACTGGCACACGTTATGGCAAATATGGTCCTCAAAATCTTAATTCGCAATTCACTAAATATGAAGGTGGCGAGAATGAAGAGACCTATGAGCATGCTTTTGAGCTTCGTGGAATGATAAACCATTGCAATGAGGAAGCCTTATTGTATGTCGAGGGGAAAATGGCTCCAACTGCTCAACTGGATATGTTCGAACAGGAAGAAAAGGAGCGATCGGAGAATGAAGGTGAAGAGTTCGAATAATGGCAACCTACTTCATAAAAGAGCATAAAAGCAAATCGGGAGGTTCGCATTGCTCAATCTTAAAAAGCTTCTGCTTTGGCTTATTCAACAAGAAGGCAGCACACAGTAATAATTTAGGCGAAGCCCTTGAATTAGTCTTTAATCAACAAGACTGCAAAAATATTTACATCATTTAATTAACAGATTTTTTAACGGTCTGGACACGTTCTTACAAGCGATTATCAGGGTAAAAATTAAACGCTAAAGTTAAAAGGTTGGAGAAGTTGGGAAATGGTTTCTGTTTGCCGACTGCGTACGAGCGGCATACGATGCGACAGTAAATTTGCACTAGGGATTACCTGCATATTTGAAAGGAATGTATATCATTTCCGACAAAGTATGTGATGCTATTCAATAGCCAAAGATGACGGCATTCTCGGTTCGAATCCGATGTTCTCCGCAAACATTTAAATTTTTAAAATATGACCAAAGAAGAGTTTTTCGAAAAAAACGACGCAAAATTTTTGCCGTTGTTTGATAAGGATTATGAAGATCCCATGTTTCCTTATTTTAAGTATTTAGTTGATGACGAAAAAGTGATCGAATTAAATGAAGAAGGGGAAGACATTCCCACTCTATTGTATGGAAGTACTGGGATAAACTCAGGTTTCTGTATCTATACAGGACAACACTTTGTTTGGTTCAATGCTGAAACCCCGGGGGAAGCCTTTGAATTTGCCAGTAAAATAACAGCCTTCGAAGAAGTTTAATATTAAAAATTATAATTATGTCAAATCAAATTTATGATGGCCTATTGGCGCATCCGGATTACGAATTCAAACATTTGGATAAGGTAACCTATGATTACTCCGATGAGGGAGGAGAAGTAAATACACAGTACTGTGAAGTTGTTTTTGCTCCTGAGGTATCTGCATTCCTACTCGTCAACTACACAGATGAAACATTCACAACAGTGATTGAAGGTAAAGAATCTGATTTTCTGTACGAAGTTGGAATAGAGTTATTATAACCTTTTATTGAAGACTAAAAATATGAAAAAACTAACATTTTACGACGTTGACTACAAGGTAGACGAACGTTACGAGGACTATGCTGTCTTTAAATTACCATCGAGTAATGTTGACTTTTGCGGTCATAAGCCCGAAGAGCGAAAAGATACCCACCTGTTTTTTGTCCAATACAAAAACGGTGGTACCTATTTGTATCGTGATATTCCTACGGATGTTGTTAGAAATGCTTCATTGGCCGAAAGTATTGGAAAGTATGTTCGCGAAAAAGTGTCAGGCAATACCCCGGGAACAAAACTTGGATTTCCAATTTTAACACCTGTAGAGTTGAAATAATGGCGACTAATTCAACTAAAAAACGATCTGACTTATCCAAGTTTACAAAGCTTTTTGGACACGGTGAGCCTCTAATTTCTTCTGGGCGAATTGATTTCAGAGTTTCTGACTTGGATAGATCCTATCAAGTAGCGCAACGCATAATTGAAGCTAATAACCTCAATATCGAGATAGTGGGTAAAAACGCTCAACTGCGCTCATTTGAAGTAAAAGTAATTGAAAACTAAGGGTAATTACCCGCTAAGATTTTATTATGAAAAAAAAAGAATTATTAAAACGAATCGAAGCCATTGAGGATAAACTAGGAATTAAGAACCCTGTGGACAAATTTTCTGATCTGAAAGAGGCTTTTAATAATGGCGCTACTATTCAGCGAGCAACGACACATACCTGGGTTGTGGATTTAAAACCTACGTGGGAAACTTGTCACGAATATCGTATTCATCCAAAAGATCTTAATCAACCTAAGGTCGGAGATGTCTGCAAATTTTGGGATTACGATGTAAATTCATTTGTGATTGCTTTGTATGCAACAAAAAGGGATGATGATTATTTTAAAGAATTTATCCATGGAGTTTATTTAAGTAAATCTTCTACAAGATTTTTCAAAAATGCCCAGGTTTTGACCAAAGAAGAATCAATTGAGCTTTTGTTTGGAAAGGAGAAATAATGAACGGAAGTGCTGTACCAGTAGGAAGTATTTTTAAAATTGACTTCCGATATCACCCAAAAATTGTTCAGGCAGTCAAAGAATTGCCTGAACGTAAATTTGATCACAACGATAAGACTTGGAGTGTCCCAGCTAAATATCGTGAAGAAGTAGAGCGTTTTTGCAAAGTGCATAAACTGCAGTTTGGTCATAAGGTAGTGCAGGAAAGAAAGTTTGATTTTGTCATTCCCCCACTTCCAGAACTGACAATCCAAATTCCATTGAAGCGAGTACCTCGGCCTTATCAGGAAACCGGTATTGCCTATGCAATATCTCGTCAACGTACTTTCTTTGGTGACGATATGGGGCTTGGGAAAACGTTCCAGGCTATTGCATCAATTGAAGCATTGCATCAACAAGGCAAGGCTGCTTATCCGTGTTTGATTGTATGCCCTTCGGCTGTAAAGGAAAATTGGAAGAAAGAGATCGAGCAGACTATAAATCGTAAAGCTGTGGTGCTTTCTGATGGTATGAAAAAGACTTATCAGGAATTTTTCAGAACGGGATTAGCGCAATTCTACATCGTAAACTACGAGAGCATGAAGAAATTCTTTGTAGAGCGTATTGACGATCCTGGAATCGATCCAAAGACTTTAAAAAAGAGAAAGCCGACATTGAAGCACTATCATTTCAATTCAAAGGCAATCGGATTTTACAACTCAATCATTTTCGATGAAAGTCACAGATTGAAAGCTGTTTCTACACAAGCGGCCAAAATCGCTAAAGGTGTATCAGCTAATAAGGAAACTATTTTTCTATTGACTGGTACTCCATTGATCAACAAACCGAGCGATCTTATTGCACAGCTGGGCATCATGAATAGACTTGTCGAGCTTGGTGGTTACAAACACTTCATCGAACATTATTGTGACGGACCAAACGGAGCCTCCAATCTGAAGGAACTAAACTACAATTTGAATAAGGTTTGTTTCTTTCGTCGGAACAAAACGGATCCTGAAGTCAAAAAGTATCTTCCGGATAAATCTCGTCAGGTTATTTTGTGTGATCTGAACAAGGAATCTCGTAAAGAATACAATCACGCTTTGGCTGATCTTGAAAGCTACATGAAAAGCTACAAAAATGCTGATGACGAAAAGATCAAGCAATCCATGAAAGGCGAAGTCATGGTACGTATAGGCATTCTCAAAAACATATCTGCACGTGGTAAATTGAAAGATGCTTTTGAATTTATTCAGGAGCTTATCAACGCTGGGGAAAAGGTAGTCGTTTTCGTTAACCTTATTGAGATTGTCAAAGCTGTACAGGAAGCCTTCCCACGGTCAGTTCGTTTGACTGGTGCCGAAAATGCCGTTCAAAAGCAGAATTCAGTTGATGCTTTTAGAACGAATAAAAACGTCGATGTGATAGTTTTAAATTTAAAAGCCGGGGGCGTTGGTGTGGATGGTCTTCAGGAAGTCTCAACAAACATTTGTTTCATCGAATTTGGTTGGCATGCTGCCATTATGGACCAGGCGGAAGACAGGCTTTATAGGATGGGGCAACACAACAACGTTATGTGTACATACTTCCTTGGTCGTGATACGATTGACGAATGGAACTATGATTTGATTCAAAAAAAGCGACTTATCGCAAACACTGTTACAGGAAATGAAGATATGACCGAGGTTAGTATCGTGGACAGTTTTGCGGATTTATTTACTAAATAAGTTGAAAAATATTCAACTTCTTCAATTTGAATGTTATGATAAAAAAACAAAGAACAAGAAAAGAGGTCGATGCTATAAAGCACCTACAGCAATCAATGGTAGATGCTCTTAGGGTTGTCATCTATGCAGTTGGTTCTTTGCGGTATGCTGCTTTCGAGAGCCTTCAACCATTAATTTATGAGTTAAAGAAAATCGATCCAACGCTAAGCTCTCCGCAGATTTTGGACTTTAAAAAGGATATTGAAAAAATCATTGAAAGTACCGAAAAGCTTAACCAAAAATGTAAAATGAGGTTCGTGTCTTCAAAGGATCACGAAGCTTTTGAAGATAGGGCATATGCTACTTATCAGTGTGATGCTGCACTAAGCTATATGTCAGATAGCGACGTATTCCAGGAAGCGATGCGTTTATCAAAAAATGACAAGAACTATGCAAAGCTATCGGAGCAGGTCAAATTCATGGATAAGGTACTTGATAAAGCTCGATCGAGCAATCACGATGCTATCCGCATGATTCAGGAAAGGCGCGATGTTTTAGAATCGATAGCTGCTGAACCCTACCTTATAAAAGATGGAGAAGTTAAAATCTATGATATTGCCCCAGAGAGAGATGATGTTTTAGAATCATAAAATGCTTAAAGTAATGACCTACGAACAGTTATTAAACAGAAACGGGAAACATATATTCCTGTACCTCGATCCATTTGATAAATGGGTTAAAATGAAAGTTGAGGTGATGATATCAGTAGTACCTGATGAACAATGTCAATTACATGATGGCAAGAAAGTAGTAACGCTGGAAAGTGATAAATTCTTGATAGACATCGACAGCCCTGATGATTTAGCATCATACCAAATTAAGGACAAATTGTAAAAATAAAACTATGTTTAAAAACTTTTTTAAATCAGAAAAACCGCAAGTTCAGGAACAACCTGCAGTTGACAAATCATTTAAGATAAATGATTATTACGGTCGCTTTACACTTGAAGAAATTGACACAGAAGTAGATCTTATCAAGCTTAGAAAACTTCAAGAAGAAGTGCGTTTGGATTACAAGAACAACCAAGCAACTTTTGAGCAAAACGGCAATATCAAAACTCGGAAACACATGAATTTTTGCCGGTTTATGCTTTCTCGAATTGAACAACGTATGTTGGAAATAGTTAAGATTAAAAGACTATCCCAAGACGTAATCAAGTACAAACGCGCTTCTCCTGATAAGTGGAAGCTAATGGTTTCGATCATCATCGAGCGATATCCTGGTGTAGACTTGCAGCATATAGAGGAAATCATAGAAAAGGGGGAGTAAATGGAAAAGGCGAAAGTAACAAGAAAAGATCTTGAGATCAAAAAGGGCACTATTGAGGTTGATTTTATTATTGTTGACGGTAAAACCGTAAATTTAACACCAGTCAATTATCAATCTATCGAAAAATATATTACACATGAAGAATGCATCGATTGTGGTACCGAGTTCGCAAAACGCTTTTCATATGATAGAAAATGCTCTGTTTGCCAATCTTTGGATGAAATTGTAAAATACAATGAATTACCATTGGTTGAATGGGATGGTGAAAGCGCATTAGCCCTGTACAATGATGATTTATACTTTTTTGATTATGAGAGTATAGAGCAATATTGCGAAGAACATGAAACCGAAATTTCCTCATTGCTTTTAGTCGTCTGCGAAAGATCATATTTCGGACATATCGATTATGAGCATTTTGCAGACAATGTTCACGAAGACTGGGAACCATCAACAGAGATGAAAGCTAAGCTTGAAGAATTCAATAAGTTTTTAGACTCTCAATCAACTGAAACTTGGTTTCCAAGCAAAAAAAGAGTTGATCTAACTGAGTTTGCAAAGGAGGTTTATAATGGATAATCTTTTTAATGATATTGAGAAAGGTGCTGAAATTTCTGAATGTGGCAAATATCGTTATCGTCTTTGGCGTGTATGGGATAGAAGCAAGCCGTTTGTAATGTTTCTAATGCTTAATCCCTCTACCGCTGATGCAAATGCAGACGATCCGACAATAAGAAGGTGTATTGGATTTGCTAAATCTTGGGGATATGGTGGCATTGTAGTGTGCAATTTATTTGCATACCGGTCCACTAGTCCAAAAGAATTGTTGAAAGTGTGCGACCCTGTCGGACCTAAGAATATTTCCCATATCCAGGAAGTAATTGAAGAAAGTGATTTGGTAATATATGCATGGGGTAATGGTGGAATAGTTCGAGAATTATTTTACAGGCACCGATCTTTTGAAAAACTAAAGTTTGGAGATTGTTTAGAAAATCACAAAGGTCATTACCTAAAACTTTCTAAAGATGGCACACCTTGCCACCCGCTTTACTTAAAAAGTGATTTGAGGCCTATTAATTATTTAACCAAAAAAGTCTGGCAAAAATGAAAAAGAAAGTTCTAACAGTTATTTATAACATGTCTTCAGGCAATTTCTCAACCACTAGAACGGAGATTTTAACCTGTTTTCCTTGCAATGAACATAAGGTTGTCCACGAAGCAATTGAGGATTTAAAAAAAGATGATATTGTACTTGCTATCCCGATGCGTAATTGCCTAGGTCATTTTCAAGGTGTTCAGCATTATATCAACTGGGACAAATTTACCGACGATATGATCGACCAAAGTTTGATCACAGAGGATAAGGAGGTTGATCGTGAAGTATGACGATTTTCTAAAATCAAAGATTCGTCTTGCACAGCCTGACGGTGTAGAGTGCGATATCAGCGAGATTAATCCAGCATTGAAACCACACAACAAACTAATGGTGAAATGGCTTGTTGAGGGTGGGCGTAGAGCTTGTTTTGCTTCCTTTGGATTACACAAGACCGTAACACAACTGGAGACGATTCGGATTATGATTAATAAAGTCGGTGGCCGTGGATTGATCATTGCACCGCTTGGCGTACGAGCTGAATTCAATAAAGATGCAGTCAATATTCTTAGTTGGGAAACTGGACCAAAATTCGTTCGATCGATCGGCGAATGTGAATCTGCAGGCATCTATATTACGAACTACGAAACGGTACGTGATGGTAAACTAGATCCTCGATTGTTTTCAGCTGTAAGTCTCGACGAAGCGTCGATTCTCCGGGGGCTTGGAGGTTCTAAAACATTCCGGGAATTTATGAGATTATTTACCGGCGATGAAGGTGTCGGAGGGAACAGGCGCGGTGAAAGCATGGTTAAGTATCGTTTTGTAGCGACCGCAACACCATCGCCAAATGATTATATAGAACTTCTCGCTTATGCTGACTTTTTGGGTATAATGGACGTTTCACAGGCTAAAACGCGATTCTTCAAAAGAGATAGTACGAAAGCAGATAAATTGACACTGTACAAGCATAAGGAAGAAGAGTTTTGGCTTTGGGTTGCTTCATGGGCTTTGTTTGTTTCAAAACCGTCAGATCTTACAGGAAATGAAAGTGATGATATCGGCTATAATTTACCACCTTTAGATGTTCGGTGGCATGAAATTCCCACCGATCACACAACGGCTGGCACCGAAAAGAATGGACAGTATAAAGCTTTCCAAGAAAGCGCGATCGGGCTTGAGGGATCTGCAAAAGAGAAACGTAATAGTCTGGTTAAGCGAATTCAAAAAATGCGGTCTTTATACAATAGGGATATCTATATTATCCCTAAGTTTGAATCAATTAATGATCTTGTTATTGATAGTGCACTTAAACATGTTGCAGGTTATTGGGTATTGGAGAACTTGCTAAATGGCGAACCGTGGCCAAAAGCTTTTGGTGGAGAAGGTGGTTCGTCTCATCCAACAACCTGGATGAGTAATACAAAAGGCCTTAGCTTTCAATACGACGGAAAAACGGTTCAAGTATCAGCCAAAGAAATAAAAGCTCGAGCCTTGAAGTACAAAAAATCGCACCTTATTCTTTGGCATGATCTTGAAGACGAGCGAAGAGCGATAGAAAAGCTTTTTCCTGAATCGAAGTCTGTTTATGGCAGCCAGCCGCTTGAAATTAGGGAAGATATTGTAATGCAGTTTTCCTGTGGCGAACTTGCTCAAATTGCAGCAAAACCCTCGATGCTTGGCTCTGGCACCAATTTACAAAAACATTGTAGTTGGGCGATCTATTCCGGTATAGGCTTCAAGTTCAATGACTTTATTCAGTCAATACATAGGCTTTTAAGATTCGGGCAAACCGGTACCGTGCGAATTGATCTGATTTATACAGAAGCCGAACGCCAAATTCGTAAACAACTAGAAAGAAAATGGCATCAACACAATGTAATGGTAGAAAAAATGATAGAAATTGTAAAGAAATATGGATTGTCGCGCGCGGCCATGGCTCAAATGCTGACGCGTAAAATGGGAGTAGACCGTATCGAGGTTAAAGGCAAGGATTATTCCTTTATCAACAACGATAACGTAAAAGAGTTGCCAAATATCAAAGGTGATAGCGTTGGCCTTATTTTGACTTCTATTCCGTTTGAAATGCAATACGAATACTCGCCAAATTACGCCGATTATGGACACTGCGAGAGTAGTGAAGAATTCTGGAAACAAATGGATTATTCAACACCTGAAGCTTTCCGCGTTCTAATGCCGGGGCGTATCTGTGCAATCCATGTCAAAGATAGAATAGTACCAGGAGGTATAAATGGCTTGGGCTTTCAGACTGTAAGTCCTGTACATATGCGTTGCATCGATCATTTTACAAAACATGGATTCGCCTATATCGGAATGAAAACCATTGTTACAGATGTTGTACGTGAGAATAGCCAAACGTATCGTCTAGGATGGTCAGAACAGTGCAAGGATGGTTCAAAAATGGGTGTCGGAATGCCTGAATACCTTCTATTGTTCCGCAAGCCACCATCCGATACAAGCAATGCGTATGCTGACATTCCAGTATTAAAGCAAAAGCGCGAGTTTAACAAGCAGGATAAATCTTGGAGCAAAGGTTACAGTAGGGCACGTTGGCAAATGGATGCTCACGGATTTACACGTAGTTGCGGTAATCGTCTGCTCGATCCGGATGAAGTTGCAAAACTCGAATCTGATGCAATTTTTAAGTTATTCAAGACTTATTCTTTAGAAGAGGTTTGGGATTTTGAACAAGTCGTACAAATTGCCGAAAACGTAGAAGCTCAAGGAAAACTGCCACCAGGATTTATGCTACTGCAGCCGCAAAGTTGGACAGAAGAGGTGTGGACGGATATCACGCGAATGCGCACACTCAACGGCTCTCAATGGAGTAATGGACGTGAAATGCACGTCTGTCCGTTTCAGATCGATATCGTTGAACGCGTTATTGATCAGATGTCGAACCCCGGCGATATCGTACTTGATTATTTTGCTGGGCTGGGTACCGTTCCACTTGTAGCAATACAAAAGGGACGTAAGGGGTTAGGTATTGAGCTCAATCCTCTTTATTGGAGTGACGGTGCGAATTACCTTAAGGCAGAGGAAATGAAGCAAAGCATTCCCACGCTTTTTGATTTAGTATAAAAGTTGAATATTTTTCAACCTTTTCAATTTTTAGAAATAACTTTGATATTATGGAGCAGTATGAACACTTTTGTTTAGTATCTCGTTTCCTGTATACCGAATTAGAACAGGCCGCAGCCATGGTGCATATGTTGAAGGATCAAGGCTTAGAATACGAATTTTGGCAGTTCAGAAAGCAAGAGCTACTCCATAGAATCAAGGTTCATTACCATGACTTTGAACGAGTTTTATTTTATAAAGAAAAAGGATTTTAATTATGGCTAGGCCACAAAAGAATACTGTTGATTACTTTCCCCACCTGATTGGCTCGGGTAAGAAAATGCAATACATTGAAATGAAATATGGGAACGACGGCTATGCTACTTGGTTCAAACTTTTAGAAACCTTAGCCATAACCGAACACCATTTTCTGAATATGAATGAAGACATTGAAGTGATGTTTCTGTCTGCAAAATGTAGGGTTTCTGTAGACATATTGCTTGCAATAATAGAGGATCTTGTTACTCTAAAAGTGTTCGACAAAACACTGTGGGAAAAGCGTGTTTTATGGTCTCAAATGTTCATAAATCACATTCAAGACGCTTACAAACGTCGTGAAAATAAATGTTTACAATTTGAGGGTTTATGTAAACATTTACAGAGTTTAGGTGTACATATTGCAAACAATAATACTCTCAACTCTGACAGTAATACACAAAGTAAAGTAAAGGAAATAAAAGTAAAGGAAATCAAATATATTCCGACCCAGTCGGAAGAAAAAAATGAGCCTGAAAAACCTGAAAAAAAACCAGCTTGGGAGCAGTATTCTTCGACAGATTTTGAAACACCAAAGCAGGATCTCGTAGATGATCAAGAATTTATTTCAAGACTAGCATCTGACAACGCGATATCAGTAGACAAAGCAAAAGACTGGATTGAAAATTTCTTTCAAAACATATCATTCACCGGAGAATCAAAAACAAGTTTACAGGGATATCGTAAGCACTGTAAAAACTGGATCAGTTTAAAAATTCAAAACCAATCAAAAAATTATAACAATGGAAAAAAAGCAACACACCAAGCAGGTCAACGAACTAGTGGCTCCGCACCAGCAGGGGGATATTCAGGACTATAACCATATTGAGTTGAATAGTGAAGAAATCGAAGAAATCACAAGCGCAGCACTTAGAGAGGCTCGCAAACGTAGACACTTTCAAATTCAAAATAAAAAGTACTTGGAGAAATTAAGTAAGCCGCCAGAATATCCAAAATTTGATGCAGCAACGACACAGAATTTCTTTTTGAAAACTGTAAAGAACATCAATCCGAATTTTATGATCAACGAGCACAATGAAAAAATTATCAATCTGCTCTCGCTCTACTTCTCCGGTGATGATCGCTTCGAAGCTGAGGGTTATTCACTCAAAAAAGGAATTATGCTTGTTGGACCAGTAGGATGCGGTAAGACTACAATCATGAAATCGTTTCAAATCAATTCGAATAATCCATACGCTGTAACAACAGCACGCAAGATATCTGATAGTTATCTTTCACGCGAAAATGGTGGTGAATATGTGATCAATCGTTATTCGAATCTTATCGCTGCCCATCCGCAACAGAACTTTGGTTTCTCGCAAATTGGTCTCTGTATTGATGATTTGGGTGTAGAAACTGTCAAAAAGAACTTTGGTAACGAGGTTGACGTCGTCGGCGATATCATCATGAATAGATACGAGCATGAATTGTTCAACACAACGCACTTTACTGCCAACATCGGAGGTAATGAAATTGAACAAGCATACGGACCGAGGATCAAATCCAGGTTAAGACAAATGTGCAACTTTATTGCGTTTGATCACAATGCACCTGATTTTAGGAAATAAAATAGACTTTCAAACTTTACACAACACATTATGACTTTAGGGTTTATGCAGAATTGGCCGAAGAGCATGGCCATGCAAGACGACAAAACGTATTTCATTGCAAAGATTCGATTAGGGTTAATCCAAAATAAGCTATTGGATTTTCCACATGCTGTTATTTTCATGTATAAATATCATGATAAATTTGGCAAAGCGATCGATCGTTTAGGTAATGAAAAGCCTAAGATCCACACAATCCGTCACGACGAAAGCGAACGTTGGAAACCTGGTATGGATATCCATTTCGTAATCAACAGCCGCACAAAGGATCGATTCCAGTTTGCGCCTGTCGTGAAATGTACGAGTGTTCAGACTATCGAAATTATAGACGCATCCCATTTGCCTCGAGTCGATGGAATTGTTTTAGAGTTTCCTCATGGAATAGAAATATTCTACTTGGCTTACGAGGTCAAGATTGATGGCCGGTTTTTAAATGAGCAGGAAATTAGAGAGCTTGCCATAAATGATGGTTTTGAATCTGAGTACGAATTTTTCAAGTATTTCAACAAAGATTTCAAAGGAAGGCTAATCCATTGGACTAACCTTCGTTACTAGCGATTAGCTTTTTTAATAACATCTTCTGCTATAGTTTCGTAGTAAGCGGGACCATCTTCATCGAACCAAAGATACTCCTGTTTGCTAAGATCGTAGATGAAGATAGGGTATTCGTCTCTTTGCTCGCTGTTTTTCTTTTCATCAAATGCTTCCGTAGAAGTTTGAAAGGATTGGACGGACGTGTATCCCTCACTAATTTCAATCGCCATTAAAAAATTTTTATCCATTTTTTCTTTTAAAAATACTAAAATGAAACCAAACTGGGGAACAGCTTTCGTTAAAAATCTAAAACAAAATGGTTGGATAGAGATCAACGGGTCGATGAAGCCTAAAAATAAGCTCACAGAGAAAGAAAAACAGCAAATATGTATAAAGTCATCAAAAAAGAAATACAATCACTCTAAGGGCTTAAAAACGGGATGGATTGATGACTATAGAAATTTGAGAAACAAAGAACATCAGATAGATTTTTTCATCAAGTTGGTATTGCTCGAATTAAATCTAATCGTTTGGCCTGAATTTTACTTTTCAACCGAACGTCAGTACCGCATCGATTACGCGATTCCTGTTGATCAAGACGGCAATGATTTGAAGATTGCTATTGAAGTTGAGGGCGGCATTTGGATGAAAGGAAATAGCGGTCACAGCTCTGGTACTGGAATCAAACGAGATATGGAAAAAAATAATTTGCTTCATTCACATGGATGGAAGTTGATTCGTGTTCAGCCGTACCAAATTAACAAAGAACCGTTGCAGGTCATGGATTTGATTCGATCAATTTTGAAAAGTTGAAAATAATGCTACTTATTCAACTTTTTGTATATTTGCTCATATGGTTAGATATCCGGCACAAATGGTGGCAAAGGTACTGTACCAGGAGTTTCCCGATTTGGCTCTCAAAGTAGATGCTAAGATTCGCGAGAAAGTTCCTGATACGGTGCTTACTGATTTTTCAATAATAGACGAAATTGTTGTACAGTTTTGTGCATTGGAAGATTTTCAGATAGATGATCTGCACGACTGTTCGAAAAGTCGGAGCCATTCAAATGCTCGTAGGATCCTGTTTGCTGTGATCTTGAATTTATTCAACCCAGAGCTTTTGCATAATCTTATCGAAGGGTCTTTCAGTCCCAAAGGCAGAAAGTCAATCGAAAAGGCTTTGGGTTTATCCAAGCGAACGGTAAATTACGATATGTGCAAAGCCAGGAACTACTACAAGATTTACCGCGATTTCAGGACTAAAGTTGATTTAATAACCTCTAAAATAATCGAAAGCTATGGCAGCAAAGAAAACAGCAGCACCGGCACGCCAATATGAAAGTCAGGCCGGGAAGGAAAACAGAATTAAAACCGATATCCACATCACGCAGCCTAAAACTGTTATCACCATTGAAGGGAAACTGGACGATGCGGTAAATCTTGAATTACGCTATTTGGTGGATGGTTTTTTGAAAGGCAAAGGACTTTAGTCATTCACCTTTAGGCTCTGGAAAAAGTATGTTTTGCCGTTGAATTCTCGTGTAAAACGATCTCGCTCTTTGAAAGCACGATACAAGGTTATATAGCTAATTTGATCAATATCTTTCGAAAATTGTTCGTGCAGATCCTTTATAGTCGATTCCACGTAAAGCACCTGGTTATCGGCAATAATGAAAAATAGGCTCTTTATAACTTTGTTCATAGAAACAAATGTAAAAAATAAAATGTTAAAATATAAATAAATATTTGCATATGTTAATATTTGTACATATATTTACATCATCAATTAGAACATTTAATTTTTACAGACATGACACATGAACAACGTGAGCTATTGCGCGAGCATAAAATGCATTCGCTGCTGACGCTCAAGCAAGCCAAGACCTTAGCTAGTCAATTAGAATTTGATTTTGAGCGCAGAGATCTTGATATAAGTGATACCTATTATCCTAAGTATGATGAGTGTATTATTTTAAAGCAAGATGATCAAGAAGTCATCGTCCTGGGTGGAAGGGACGTAAGCTATTTTGGAAGCTATAGAAGATTGTTTGAAATTATCGAAAAACATATTTAAAATGAGTACTTTTAGTCAAACAGTAAACTTTGAGATCGCATTAAATGAGACCGAAGAAATTAAGATCGATGCGAAAATCGTTTTCACTTCGAAAAATGATGATGTAACCGACAATCAAAAAAAATCTCTCAAAGAGCTTAAGAGAAGTATTGAGCAATTTTTGATCGATTATTTTGATTGATTATTCTAATCCAAATTCATAATGGAAACCTCTGAACAACTTTGCGAGCGTATCGCAGAAAAAGCAAATGGTGTCGCTGTAGTCTCTTTTTCCATGGGAAAAGATTCGATAGCCTCATACATTCAAATGAAGAAGTATTTTGACAAGATCCATCCAGTGTTTTACTACATGGTGCCAGATCTTGAATTTCAAAATAAAAGCCTCGAGTACTATGAGAATGAAGTTTTCAAAGAACGTATATTGCGTTTTCCTTCTCCAGCTCTGTACCGCCAATTAGCGTACTTCATGTATCAGCATCCGAGCGCTGTAGACTTCATCCATGAGAAAGATATCTATATCCCTCACTATGATGAAGTATTTGCTGTAGCCAAAGAAGATTTGGGTTTAGACCTGGACACATACACCGGTGTCGGTGTACGAATGAATGATAGTTTGAACCGTCGTTTCAGTATCAAAAAGTATGGTGCAGTAAATGAGAAGCGAAAGCAGTTCTATCCAGTATTCGACTGGTCCAATGACAGGTTGATCACTGAAATTCGAGCCTCTGGCATCAAGCTGCCAATTGACTATCGAATATGGGGCCGATCCTTCGACGGTTTTCACTATAAGTTTTTGAAACCGCTAAAAGATCACTTCCCAAACGATTACGAAAAATGCAAATCACTTTATCCATTCCTTGACCTTGAACTTATAAGACATGAGCAAATCTAAAAAACAACCTTCAAACGATTTTGACCCATTTGCGTCATCGTTTAATAGCTTTCCATCATTTGCTGACTTTAGCGACGAACCGCAACAAGACACGAGCAATTATGAAAGCTTTGAAGAAGAAGCGAAAGCTGAAGTAACCGACTATCAATTAGCGATCCGACAAGCCAGTGCGAACACCCGTAAGAGCCTCGAAGATCAGTGGAATACTGACTATTACTTTTGTGCGTTTTTCGCCAATCAAGCGCAACGTGATCAATTCTTGCAAAAAGCTGGTGCCCTTGGTCTGATCAAAGACAATTTCATCAATGGTCAGAAGCTTGCTGAACTATTAGGTATCGACATTGAACCGCAACAGATCGTAACGCCAAAGTTATTCGCACCGAAAAAGGATTGGTTTGACATCACAATGTAGAGTATGAACGTAGAAAGAGTATCTGCCAATGAAGTGTTGAGCCGTTTGCATCAAATGATAGATGTGAAATTAAGCAGAAAAAAACGAAGTGAGAAAGTATGCAGTATACGCGTAAAATATGCTTTAACGCTATTTGCTATTTCCAATGAGTTTTTAACATACGACCCTGAGCAGATCATGATTATTTTGAAACAGTTGGTTAAAGAGGGTCGAATAGTTACAAATATTGATGAGCAGAACGTAAATCCGTTCGATGCTTATTTTATCCCAAAATCAGAGATATGACAAAAGAAGAATTTAAAGAAGCTAGAGAGCTTCTAAAGAAAATAGATCTGGCAAAGTCAAAGATCGACCAGTTGACCAAAGGATCGTGTGCATTAGTAGATTTTAGAGATAACACCATTCTTTCATTCCAAGAATTGAATGACTTGGGCGTGATTGCAACTGCACAATCAGTTTTAGAACTTGAGATTTCGAAAATAGAATCAGAGTTTGAAAAATTATAATTGAAAAGTTGAATGAATTTCAACTTTTTCACCCGATATTTGAGTTTAGTTAACAGAGGTTTTATTTTAATTGATTAGCGATGTTTAGACGTGTTGCGAATGCTATCCAATCTAGAGTTGGTAGATTCTTCAATCGTGGCGGTAGCCGCGGTAATCAAAACACTGGCCGTGCTGCTGGTGGTTCAGCTTAATTGAATTAAGCATTTATTGATTTTAATGTTAGCCTGCATAGTCCGAAAGACTATGTGGGCTTAATTGTTTTACTATGACACCAGAGCAAAAGAAGCGAATGCTTCAAGCAGCTAAAGATGATCCTGATTTAAAAGCGTTTCCAGTTAAAAAGAAGTGGGTTTTATTCTGTTTAAAGCTGACTAAAGGAATTGTTTCTAGTGCTTGCCAAAATGCAGGGATATCCAGGAGAGCTTTTTACGATTGGTATGGAGAAAATAGATCCGGAAAGCCTAATCCTGATTTTGATCCCAAATTCAAAGAGGCGGCCGATGATATTAGATTGATCACGCATGAGTGGGTCGAATCGAAGCTATTGGAGAATATTGATAATAACGACGAAAAAGCCATTGAATTCTATTTGAGTAATAATTATCGTGAGAAGTATACCAGCAGCAATGCGAAGCTTGATGTAACGACAAAAGGACAAAGTTTGAACAAATCTTTCTACGACTTCCTTCGTGAAGTTTCAGTAGATGAAGACGAGAAAACAGATGAGTAACGAGGTAGCAGCGAAAAATAAGATATCAGAATGGGTCAAAGATCCTGACGGCTGGGTTAAGTTTGCAACCGAAGCATTAGGCTGTTACCTTGATGATGAGCAAAAAGCAATATTGCGATCCGTACAGTACAACCGTATGACAACAGTTGCCAGTGGTACCGCCCGGGGAAAAGATTTTATTTCTGCAGTCGCTTGTATGTGCTTCATGTACCTTACACCACGTTGGAATAAAGAGGGTGAACTTACTAAAAATACCAAAATCGCAATGACTGCTCCAACAGGTCGCCAGGTTGTGAATATCATGGTACCGGAGATATCTAGGTTATTCAACAAAGCGAGAGCCAAGGGCATCGATCTTCCTGGCCGATTGGTGGGCAATGATATCCGTACAGATTTTGAAGAATGGTTTTTGACAGGCTTCAAAGCCGATGACCATAACCATGAGGCTTGGACCGGTTTCCACGCTGTCAATACGATGTTCGTAGTTACCGAAGCCTCTGGTATTCCTGAAGGAACCTTTGCAGCGATCGAGGGTAACTTGCAGGGTAATTCACGTATTCTGATCGTGTTCAACCCTAATACCAATGTTGGATATGCTGCACGTAGCCATAAATCACCGCGTTGGAATAAATTTCAGCTGAATAGCCTAAACGCCCCAAATGTAGTTTTGAAAAAAGATATTATCCCTGGACAGGTGGATTATGTTTGGGTGAAAGATAAGGTTGAAGCTTGGTGCCAGCTGATCCCAAAAGAAGATTTTAAAGAGAGTGAAGATGACTTTGTTTGGGAAGGTAATTGCTATCGGCCGAATGATCTTTTCCGCATGAAAGTGCTCGGGAAATTTCCGAAAGTGTCTACGGATACTCTTATCCCGTTGTCCTGGATTCAGGCGGCAAATGAAAGATGGAAAGAATTTCATAAAACTCCGAGTTCCGAAAGGGTTTATAGCTCTGACGTAAAAATAGGAATTGACGTCGCCGGTATGGGGCGTGATGATTCTGTAATTTGTCCACGACACGATAACATTGTCAAAGAATTTCAAAGCTTCAACAGTGCAGGCGTGGCTGATCATATGAAAGTTGCTGGTATTACAGTCAATTTGCTAAAAGCGTCTCTTTATGCCGTTGCTATGATCGATACAATCGGAGAGGGGGCGGGCGTTTATAGTCGTCTTGCAGAATTGAAATATGCAGGCAGGGAATCGATTACAAAGTACGGGTATGAGAAAGCGGTAAGTGCTAAAAACAGCAATAGCGCGAAAGACGATAAAGGTAATGATCTAAAAGATGTGACAGGAGAATATACATTCGCCAATATGCGCGCCTATTTACATTGGGCTGTTCGTGATTGGCTTAATCCTGATAATCATTTTAACGCTATGCTTCCTCCGGATGATGATTTTGCCCAAGAAGCGACGGAAATTAAATACAGTTTCCGATCCAATGGCGATATCATCATAGAACCAAAGGAAGATATCAAAGAAAGGCTGAAAAAATCACCTGACAAATGGGATTCACTGACATTGACCTTTTGGCCTGTCAAGATTAAGAAGAACCATGTGGAGAATAAGGCACCAACAACAAAAGCAAGTTTAGGATTTTATTAACATAACGATTATGGACGAAAAAGATTTTGATACGTTACTCGAACAAGGAGACGTTGATAGGCTGAAAGGCCAAATGACTAACAATGCTGTTAGGGTCAAAGAAGCATTATCATTCTACAATGCTAGTGAACATAAAATTGCCAAAGAGCCTAAAGAAAAGATGGTAGGTACCGAACCGGTAAATAATTGGCCGTTGACTTTACCAATTCAAAAGAAGATCGTGCAGAGTACTGTCGCTTTTCTAGTGGGTAAACCTGTTCGCTTGGTCCAGGAGAGCGATGGCACAGATGAAGCGTTTAGCGAGGTACAGAAAGTTTGGAAAGAAATGCGCATGAATAGCAAATTGCTAGATCTGATGACGAAGTTCTACAGTGAGACGGAAACGGTCATCATGTTTAGGCCTTATCGTGATTCCTCTGCTGATCCTAATGATTTGACGCAACTAAACACTGTTAGATGTAAGGTAGTTGCAAAATCCGAAGGATACGATATCTTTTACCGATTTGACGAATTTGGAACACTGAATGCCTGGGGACTTGGATATTTAGTAAAAACAGGTAACGGTGTTCAAGTTGAACATTTCGACATTGAAACACCTAACTTTTTTTACAATTATACTAAAGTTGATGGTAAGTGGCAGCTAGAAAAGAAAACGAATTTAGCAGGTAAGATATCCATGGTTTTATTCACTCAAGATGTATGGGATTCTTTCGACGTTGATCCGTTGATTGAACGTAGAGAGACATTAACATCGGGAAAAGCCAAAAACAATGATGCTATGGGTTCACCTATTCTTAAGCTTACGGGCGAGATAAAGAACATGCCAGAGGTAAAAAAAGCCGTTAAGGTAGTGGAAATGGAACAGGGTGCTGAGGCTGACTATCTCTATCCGCAAATGTCAGTTGACTTGATCAAAGAAGAACGTGAGGATCTTAAAGAGTTGATCAATTACTTTACAGACACGCCAGACTTCTCCATGGACAGCATGAAAGCGATCGGTACCACATCTGGAAAAGCTATCGAGCTTATGTTTTTCCCTGCTATACTGAAATCTATACGAAACCGCATCACCGTAGAAGAATTGTTTGATCGTATGATGGAGGTGATCAAGAATCTATTGGCTAAACTGAATCCAAGTAAGACAACTTTGATCGAACAGCTGAAGAGGTTAGTTACTAAATTCGAGTTTACCAGTCCACTTCCTGAAAACGAAGCTGATTTGATTGATATGCTTTCTACCGCAACAGGCGGCAAGCCGTCACTTAACCAGGAAGATGCTGCTAACTTAAATCCATTTGCAAAAGACGGAAAAGACAATTGGAAAAAGTTACAAGCAGAAGCACTTAGCTCTAATTTGGATGAGTAAAGTTGAATAAAATTAAACTTTTTCAACTTTTTTCAGAAAAGTCTTGCATTGTTAATATTTGTGCATATATTTGTTATACCCATTGCGGGTTGTCGATTTTTTAAAAGTCTTGGTTTATAATTTAGGGTAATTTTGATTAGTTTCTTTATGTGGTCGTGAGATAACTTAAAGGTGGGAGAGTAGCTCAGTAGGTTAGAGCCTAGGGTCGCTGGTTCGAGTCCAGCCTTTTCCACAATTATTAGAAGCAAGGGAACGTCCTTGAGGCGTTGAATAGAGGTAGCGCTGGCATACCGCAATGATGTTCGTGAGGTTTAAAGTATGCCAAATAGTTCGTTAGTTCAGTGGTAGAATCGCCGATTGTCTGTCGGAAGGTCACGGGTTCGAGTCCCGTACGAACTGCTACAGCTGGAAAGACAGCAATGTTCATTGTTTTACTAAACCATTTAAGAATGAAAAGATTTATTGCAATTGCATTGATCGGGATGTTCTCTTTTTTAATGGTTGGCACTGTGTACGCTTCATTCGATAAGAATAAGCCCATTGAGTTAAAGAAAGGTTTAGATAGTCCGCAATTAGTGGCTATCCTTGACGGTGTAACACCTTCCGTTGAACCTCAATACGGCAAAATGGTAACTGTATTATCAGAAGACGAGACACTATCGGGATATCAGTCAGATATTTCCCCGAATGCCAACGGACCGCCTACAATTAGAATGTTATAGGTGAATAGGTAAAGAGAAAAATAAAAAGCCAATTTTACGGAATTGGCTTTTTTGAAAAAAGGGGCGGTCGTATAGAGGCTGGTATATGTGATGTTAATAAGTAGGGGACGAACATTTTTATTCACAAGGCGTAGGTTCGAGTCCTACCTGCTCCACAAATACTTTTCATAATTTAGGTTTATAATTGGTTAGCCGTGGGGATTCTCTCCGCTTCTCCACGGTTTTTATTCCTGGTTGTGAAAATTGAATAGAGTTTTATAAATCAATTATATGAAAGCATCAGAAGCAAGGAAAGTAGCCTTATCACAGAACGATAGCAAATTAAATCAAGAATTAGAAGCAGTTTACAAAAGAATAAATACAGCTGTCAAATGTGGAGAATTGGAATGCTCATTATTTATGACACTTTCTGAATGGGCAATTAATGCATTAGAAAAAGACGGTTACGATGTGGATGCTGTTTATGATGGACAGTCTCAGATGTACAGTTACATAATAAAATGGTAACCATGAGAAAGGTAATAATTATCGGTGCTGGACTCGGTTTGACAGGTTGCCAGCTGATTCGATTTATAGAAATAAGTATTTCTTCACACTTAGAGTTTTCAGAACTAATAGAAGCCGCCAGAGAATTTAAAATAAAGGCTCAGCAATATTTACCTGTCAGTAAAGAATTGAAGTCATTGATCGATAGATCTAAAGAGATTTTAAGTATTGAACCGACTGAAATGCCTTTGAAGGAAAAAAAACCTAAATACATTCGTCAACAACATAAACTTGCCCAAAGGCATTATAGGAGGAAATAAAATGCATCCACTGAAATCAATACAAATAAAAAAAACGAATGATCCTACGTATGGTGTTTGGTCCGTTTCAACTGAAGCAGATAGCGAAGGCCGAACAGATTGTAACCTTGGATTATGGGAAGGACATATTGACGAAATTGCACTGCATCTTGCAAACAAAGCTATGTACGGTTTACGGTTTAAACATTTTGAACCTGTAATAGAAAAGCCAGGAGATCCAACAAAAGCTAATGTTCATATTAGTATTGAGTCAAAAGAACTTTTGGATATTGGAGTTGTAAGTGTAATGTTCTCGGATCGACCGGTAACCGTTTGTTCAAGTTGCTACTACAAAAGTTTTGAAATCATTGGCGATCAAGAAAATATTAAACGCAAAATTGCGCTCTCAAAGCTTACTGATGAAGAGAGAAAAATACTAGGATTGTAATTATGGATTCTGCTCAAAAAATAGAATTGATTGTTGAAAATTTGACCGATGAACAGGTATTAAAGGAGTTTGTTAAACGCTTCAAAGTTGACGGAGCCATACTACTTTACAAAGACGGTGATCAATCTTTTGGTTTTACAAGATGGAGAAATAAAGAGGGTAGGATCTGGGCAAATTCGATCATGTCAGTCATGGGATGGAAACGGAATAAATAAAAAATATGAGACCAATACACTTTTTGAAATATGGAACAACCGATTATAGATCCTTTTCATAATATCAACTTTACAGATTCATTAAAGGAGTCGGTAAAGAAGAATGCGGGATTGATTTATCTGATTCTTAAAGAAATCAATGAGATGAATAGAAGATATCAAATGTCTATTCAGGAACAAATTTTAGAGCCTGATTATGAAATTAGACTTACTGAGATACAGACTGATCCTGAATATGGCGTAATATGTAGGATCGTTTTTGATGGTATTGAATATAAATAGATTTTTAAAATATGGAAAGGACTATCAAAGCACTTTATGAAATGCGTAATTATGAACTAAATGAGGAGCATTTAGATCATGCACATTTTGTTTGCCTTCGTGAAATTGTAAAGTGCTATAAAAAAGAGTTTTCTTCAAATGCTAATTATGATTTAGATTCATTTTTGCCATATGTGAAGCTAAATACGGTATTTACAGTATTTGATACGACTACTGCAAAATGTAGCCTTACCGATGTAATGGATATCGAAAAATGGCTATTGCTAAAGGAACAAGGCTTATCCCAAGTGTGCGCATCTTGTACTTTAAAAGATGGATCTTGGAATAAGCCTGTGGTCTTCGAAGCTGAACCATTGTTATCGCTCAATGATTTGCATTTAATTTTCAAAGGAAATAAATAGAGAACTTATGATTGAAAAGGTCTATTCCGCTGCACGATCATTTATCGGGAACCACGATTATAAGCTCAATAACGTTTTTATTTTCGATTGGGAAAGTGATTTGTTTTGTATTACAAAGTCCGGCTATTCGATTGAGGTTGAAGTTAAAGTTTCTCGTTCGGATTTCTTGGCTGATTTTAAGAAGCCTAAACATGATCTGTTGATCGCTGCATTTGAGAAAAAAAAGTATGTCATGCACGACAAAAGGGTGATGGATCATTACAGTCATCCCGTATGCTATTTTAAATATTCGATTACTTCAGAGATAACGCCAAATAGATTTTATTTTGCAGTACCTGAAAATCTCATTTTGGAGCATGAAGTTCCCGATTATTCAGGGTTGATTTACGTTAATGAGCACGGAGGTTATACCGTCATAAAAAACGCCCCTCTTCTACATAAGAATAAAATAGATTTCCAAAAAAGACTTTTGTCGAAATTCTACCACCGTAGGAATTCCGCTTTGAACGAGGCTTCAATCGCTCTGTCTAACATAAAGAATGCACATGATGATAGCAATGTTAAGGGGATCGCGACCTATAGTCTTGGACTGATTAAACGAATACTTCAATAATGAAAAACACCAACCGCATCAATAGGGAATATGAGCAAAAGCATCTTTTGAATATTCGAAAGAATCAAAGGAGAATAAATAGAGCCTATCAAAACGCTATTAATAAAATTTATGGCGGGTTGTCCCTGCCCAAAACGAAAGATACCTTTGATATAACTAAAGTACCGCAGCTTAACAAAGTGGTCAATGAAGCATTAGGTACCTGGGAGCAAGAGATTTCAACAATTATGATCAACGGTATTAATGAAGCTTGGAATCTGTCGGATGCCAAAATGGATGAAATATTGAAGCAATATACATTAGGCAAAGAGTTGGCCCCATTGATAAAAGAAGCTTTGTTTTCGCGTAATCAGGCAGCCATGGAAGCTTTTATAAATAGGACTTCGGGAAAAAATGGTCTCGACCTTTCACAAAGAATCTGGAATTATTCTGATCAATTTAGATATGAGATTGAGAATAATTTGGCTATTGGGATAAGTGAAGGAAAGCCAGCTGCAGCGATTGCCCGAGACCAAAAAAAATACCTTGTTGAACCTGATCGACTGTTTCGACGTATTCGGGATTTTGAGGGCAAATTGGTTCTAAGTGCAGCTGCTAAAGCATATAAGCCTGGACAGGGCATTTACAGATCTTCTTATAAAAATGCGTTGCGGTTGACCCGTACTGAAACCAATATAGCATACAGAACAGCCGACAATGATCGTTATTCACGATCTCAGATCGTTTTGGGCTATGAGGTACAGTTGTCCGCCAGACATCCAAAATTTGATATCTGTGATCATTTAACTGGCCGATATCCGAAAGACTTTAAATTCGTAGGTTGGCACCCTCAATGCTTATGCTTTACTGTGCCAGTACTTCCGACTATGGAAGAATACGAAAAGTTTGAGGACGCTGTTTTATCCGGAGGATCCTATTTGATGAAAGGCCAAATAAAAAACGTACCAAGCAATCTAACTAAGTACGTTTCCGATAATAAAGATATGTTAAAACGGCTTAAAAACGTGCCGTATTGGATTAAGGATAATAAGATTAAGGTTTAACAACTACCAATTAGCACTACCACTTTGATCAGCAATTATTTTGATCAAATCTGATAGATCCTTTTCAAGCTTTTCTTTCGTGCTCTTTTCGATCAATTTGTCTTTTTCATCGTATAAGAACATCTTTTTTTCCTTGCTGTTCCAAACATCTCTCTTCCCCTTTATTTCCATAGTTACGGGAAATTGAACACCTTTATTGAAAGTGACCGCATCACTCTCATATTTTTGATTGGCACTGATATTTATTAGAGGGACATTTATTCTGAACATATTGTCCTTCACATCAATACTGATTTTATATGTAAGGTCTAGCAAATACGAGCTCCCTGCAGTTTTGTCGGATTTCGTATATCCAGGTTTATAATCGGTCAAAGTTATCGCGTCATCAGTGACATCAAATTTTAGATGCTTGGATAAATGTTTCGAGTTTAAATTCTTCTCAATAAGTTTAATCTGATCGTTTTTAGATATGTCGTTTTCAATAACGATGTATTTTTCACTGTTATTGAAATTTATTCCATTTGGAGTAACGACAACTTGATACCTTGCATTCTCCTGACCAATCAGATTAGCAGAAAATCCGATCAACACTAAAAACAATAAAATTTTTTTCATAATTCCTATTTAAAGCTAAAGCCCAAATATAGGAATTATGAAATATTTTTAATTACGGTATTTCTCAGTCACAATAATTCTACTTCTGTTCGCAACACAAGTTTACCGTAATCGTCACTATCCGGGTGCCGAATCAATCCAACTGTCACATCATTTTTGTAACACCATCCGACAACCAAATGCTGTTCGCCTTTATAAAGTACCCAATTGTAAGACTCTTCGAATTTATCTAAATAATAAGTTCGTCCCATAAAGACCATCCAATCCTTATAGCCAAAATGTTTAATCTTTGACCACCTCATAGCTTAGTTTTGAATTGCTATGATGAAACAATTGACCTCAAGGCCTAAACATGTCGACCATTCCCTTACACTTTGCACAATAATAGATTGTACAATAACACCTTTATGTTCGAATTTCAGAAAATAACTACCTGGATTTTGAGAGGGTACTAGCATATATTCAGGAGATTCGACTATCTGCATATTTTGAGACTTCAATTCACTATTGAAGTAATCAATCTCTTTTTCTGACATCATCTAATTGTAACAGATAGCAGAAATTAAACTGATTTTAGATGCTATGTCTTTTTGCAAGCGCATAAGATTTAAGAAAGTCTTTGAGATGATCTTATCATCTTCTTGAGAGAGATCAGATCTTGAAAATAAGTGTGCATGTTCCTCGATCTGAGCGTCAACGCGTCTTTTGCGTTCGAATAGTCCTTGTGTATTGAAATCATCGCCAAGATGATCTACTAAGTCAAAATGTTCTAATGTCTTTTTCATTTTTATAAGATTAAATTTTCTGTGCTTTTATTTTTTGATAAACTAAGTTGAATAAAATGCTACTTATTCAACTTAGTGTACATGTTTTTATGCGTACCAAGATCTGTGATACGATTTCCCAGATTCATGCAGTACCAAACAGCCACATGCAATACCTTTCAAATATTTAGAGCCCTCTTTGAAACGCTTTGTGTACGTTTTATCATCTAAGAACCCATTTTTAAGAGGTTCAACAGTATCGCTTGCCCATCCAGTGAATTCTAATGTTTTATAGCTTATTTTCCTTAAGACAACTGATGCAGCATTAAGCTTTACAACTTGATAGAAATCCACGTTATTCTGCTCATAACCCCATGATTCGACGAATATATCGCCTAATTGAAACTGTGCTTTTTTCTCTTGTATCGTAGTGATCTTTTCTTCATTTACAAATAATGAGTTGATAATGCTTTGCGCTTTGCGAACGATGTTTTCAAATGTAATATTCATATCTATAAAATTTTCTTGTATTATTTTCTATTGCAAATATATGTTCAAATATTAACATTCCAAAATATAAATGAAAAAATATGTATAAATATTAACATTTGTATTTATTTCGTTCCCGTTGCTTCAAGTGGGAATAGTCCAAACCATCAAAACGGAGAATACCGTAAACAACCTGCCTAATTTTATAGCACTTAAGAATTCTAAAGGACATAATTATGTGGGAAAAAATTTTTGCACAACTGGTTGCCAAACATCCAGGGGTGTCAAAGGCAGTTCTAACGCTTTTGGCAAAGAAATTAGCTGATAAAGTGACAGAAGAAAGCCAAATCGAGGGAGCTATCACGGACTTTGAAGCTAACTCAGTTCTATCGGTAAAAGATTATGCAGATTTCGTTCAGCAACAGGGTGATTCAAGGGTGACAGAAGCAAAGAAGAAATGGGACGTAGAGAGTAAAAAGCCTGATCCGAATAAACCTGATCCTGAAACGAAAGATGACAATCCTAACGACATGCCCGCATGGGCAAAAGCATTGCAGCAATCAGTAACAACCTTGGGACAACAATTCGCTGCTAAAAAAACAGAATCAACATTAGAGGATCTTGTTGCGAAAGCAAAAGCCAAAGGTATTCCTGAAGCGTATGCTCGCAAGACGGTAATCGGTGAAGATTTCGATTTAGATAGCTCTCTATCAGCATTAGAATCTGAATGGACAGCGATCAAACAAGCTGACCTAAACACGCAGGTTGCGGGTGAAAAAGTGGTCACAGGGGTGAAAGCAACTGGAAAAGAGGTGTCGAGTGCGATTGCAAATTTTGCGAAAGCCAACGTAGATGCCGCAGCAGCAACCAACAAATAATTTTTTAACAAAAATCTTAACCATGGGAGTAGGATATAAAAGAACAGACAGTACTGGTGACATTCCGGTATTTCAAGGTTCTGGTAAAGATCTTCAAAATGCTCAAGGTGGATTCTTCTTCGAAAAAGGTGGTTTGCCTGATGGAACAATTGTGAAAGCAGGAACCCCTATGATCTTTGATGAATCGACAAGAAAGGCAAAGTTTCTTGCTACTGGAAAAGTGATAGAAGCCGCTGCCGCTGATGCTACCACATACAAAGTAGCCAAAGAGCATACATTGAAAGTCGGGGATAATTTTGCAGCCGTTCCGAACGGAAAAGCTTATGCCATTACCGGAATCAACAAAACAAATCCCGATTATGATTTGATCACAGTCGGTACAACAATTGGAGCGGTTGCGGCCGATTCTCTTGTTTTTGCTTCAAGCACAACTGGAGCTAATAACTCAAGTTTTGGAGGTGTTAATGGTTTGCTATATCGCGATCAAAAAATCGAAGATGGTGCAAGCTGCAGTGTGGTAATCCGCGGTACAGTATATGCACGCCGAGTTCCTTACTCTAAGGAATTAGAAGCTGCTTTACCTCGTATCATTTATTCTCAATCTTTTTAATCAATGGCAGTAGTTGCTTCATTATTTGGAGATTTGGCCCAGGGTCAAAATATCCAAGCATTAATTGACAATCAGCTTCAACTGTTGTACGGTCAAACAAAATGGCGTCGTTATTTAGATTGGGGTATTCCGCAAATCGAATTGACATTTGCTACAGCAATCGGACGTTCTCGTATCGAGGCTGCTGCAAGTATCGTAGATCCTGATGCGCCAGCGCCATTGCGTGCAACCGGCAAACTTGAAAAATTGGAAGGTGGTATTCCGACCATGAAAGAAAAGTTTGCTTTGAAGCAAGAGGATTATCGTAAGCTCCGCGCCTTGCAGTCTCTTCCAATTTCGGATGAGCAAAAGCTTAATTTACTAATCCGTACACTCTGGAATGCTGTTGAAAATGCAGCTACATCAACGGATCGTCGATTAGATATCATGTTCTTTCAAGGTATTTCAAACTTTGAAATTGATATCACAGTCTTGAACAATCCTGACGGTGTTGATTTTGGTAAACTACCTTTATTGGCAAAGGATTATCAAAAACTTCCTGTTGCGCAATTGTGGTATAATGTCGACGGTACACCGAATTTAAATGCTGATCCATTTAAGGATATCGAGAATGTTATCACTTATGCTGGTAAAACTTTCGGTAGACGTTTTGCAGAAATTTGGATTGAACAAGAGAAGTGGTTTCAATTGAAAAACCACCCGACCGTTAAAGCCAATATATCAGGTTATCAAAACCCTGGATCGAACGCAAAATTTGTCGTAACCGAGGAGTCTATTAACGAGTACATGCGTGCTAATAAAATGCCCCCTTTGGTGATCATTAATGAGCGTATAGGTGTTGAGAAAGATGGTAAAATCACGACGATCAATCCATTCAACGAAAACAACTTGGTTTTCGTGCCTGCTGGAAAGTTGGGTACCGTTCATAATGCTTTGGCTATTGAAACGATGGAACCTGTTCAAGGTATCAATTACGCATCCTACGATAGAACTTTAGTTTCTCAATGGCGCGATAATGAACCATGGACGGAATTTACAAAGGCAGAATTAAATGCGTTCCCTGCTCTTGAGCAGATCGACGGTATCTACATTTTGCAAACTAACGTACCAAAAGTGTAATGGCTGAAAATACAGGAAAAGAAAACAAGGATAAAGGTGCAGTACAAGGTACTGGCACCCATCCTGAAAATAGTCCTCAGCAACAAACGCAATCTGGACCGCTTGAAATGGAATTCGATGTTCCAAATCCTTTACAGGAAGTGATCGATTTGAATAATGCTGTTTTGGAATCTAACCAAGCCGTTATCGATTCGAATAATGCTGTTTTGGAAGCGATTGCTCAATTCAACGAAAATGCTGAAAAGGTTGTCAAAGACATCATTTCCGAAGCAAAGGCTGTCGGCAATCCTGCAAAAGAGCAAACCGCAACAACTACACCTGCTGTTGAAGTTAAAATCAACAAAAAAGCAAAGTATGTTGTAGCGAAAGGCAGGGCTTTCCATTCAAGCGTTTCAGGAGGTCAGGTTGGCGAAGGTGTCGACGTTTCAGGTTTAGAGCCTGATCGCTTAAAAGCACTTATTGCACAAGGTATCGCTGTAGAAGATACGGAGGACTAATTATGCTAAAAAAGGAAGCCTTTTTAAGAGTTGTTCAGGTAGGATCATTGGAGGATGAAGATGCGGAGATGTTTTTACTTTCTGCCGGAATCGTCTTTGATGATCAGTTTACAGGCGATATCGAAGAGCTTGAAAAAGCCGCAATCCCCTGTTTACAAAGTTTACTTTCCGTTAGTTCAGAAAGTGAAGGATCCTGGTCACAGAGCAGGTCGGCTACCGGCCTAAAACAAAGGCTTCTTTTGTTAGCAGAAAAATTCGGACGTGATGATATCATCAATTCATTAAAAGAGACACCGCGCATTAAAAAATACGATTGGGGATTATGATCAGAAAGCGTGTACATAAGTTGCGATATTTTGAGGTTGTTCCAGGTCAACCATATCAAGATGGTACTGGAGATTGGCATCAAGGAGAATCTGTAAAAACTGAGGTTGTGTTGAATTGTCGAGCTGATATTAACAACGGCCAGACGATTAAGAATAATCAAGGTGAAGACTTTGTATATAGCTTCGCAATTTTTCTTAATTCAATTCCGGATACCCTGAAAAGGAATACTGAAGTTGAAATCTTAAAAAACGGTGTTGTAGTCGGACAGGGGAAAGTAATTATGCCCTGGGGATTTCAAGCAACAAATAAGTTATGGGTTTAAGACCATTGTTTACACGAGCTGATGTTAGCCGAGCTATTGAAGCGAGAAAATTAGCCTTCAAACAAGCTGTCCTTAATCGTCTCGAAATGGTTGGTTGGGAGTTTGTTAGAAGTGCCAGGTTAAAGAATGCCAGCCAAGGTGGTTTCAATGACGTGACAGGTAATTTAAGATCGTCAATATTTTTTGCTGTGGTTGATCATGGTCGTATTGCAAAAGAAAACTATGAAGCTTCAAGTAAGGGAACCGATAAACAAACAGGTATTAACGAAGCAAAGGATTTAGCCAAAACTTTGAAATCTGATTACATGGAAGGATATGCTTTGATTGTTGGTGCAGGAATGGGATATGCTGCTGCTGTTGAGAGTCGCGGGAAAGATGTAATTACAGGTTCAAGTTTAGAAGCTGAAGAAATGCTTAGAGCTGCCATTGAAAGATTAAAAAGCCGGGTATGATAACTACACTTGAAGTCATAGATGAATTGTATCTGCTGTTGAAAAATTCACGGCTATTTTCAGATGCAAAAAAGCCTAGCGGAGCTCTTTTAAAAGGTGATCGTCCCGAAGGTTCTAAACTTGAAGATGTCGTGATAGATGGAATCGGCGGTATTTCCAAGGCACCTGTAAAAAAAGCTGTTTTACTGGTTAATGCCTATGTAAATAATCTTGATCCAACGCTTATACCAACTATTGGAAAGGGTAGAAACATGCGAGACTCATCAAGGCTTAAATACCTTGCAGGCTTAATTCAGGAGGTTTTTGGGGGCGATGGGTCAGAGGAAGGCGATCTATGGATTGGCGATACATGTTTTGAAGTTTCCAGTGACGAAGTTTTTGAAGATGAAGGAAATGATCAGCATTACGTGAGTTTTAGAATTAATTGTTACACAATAAAATAATAAAGATATGGCTAGACCAAAGAACTTCTTAGGTTTAAGTGTCGTTAAGATTGGACCTATTGCTGCCGACGGTGGTATGGGAACTACTTTAACGGAGATCCTAGGAGCAACTGTAAAAGGATCGGCTTCTCTTGTTTTGAACGAAGGTACGTATGAAGACCTTGAGATTGAAGAGGAGGACACCGCGTATGATGAAATTGAAACTGCCGCGGCAAAATGGGCGTTTCAGTTAGAATCTTACAATGTCAGCGCAAAGGCCTTAAGTGAATTGGGCGCAGGTGAATTGACAGAAGGAGCTTCAGGCGCACCAGATTCCATCGGAATGGATGTTCCGTTTTCTATTGAACGCTCAGTCGAATGTTTAACGCGTAATGGTGCAAAGTTGGAAATTGCCCGTATGAAAATTCGGGTTAGACCGCAATTTGATGCACAAAAAGGGGTATATGCTAAGGTTATCGTAACTGGTAAGCCGATGAAACCAGAAAAGGCAGGTTTAAAAACGGTGATCAAAACTGATGCACCAGCTTCTTAAAGTTGAATTATAGGCTACTTTTTCAACTAAAAAGTAGCCTATCAAATTTCGATATATGGACGAAATATCAATTAAAAAAAGTGCGATAAAAACGTTTTTAGACGAGCATGAAACTATTCAAATCCCTGTTCTTCCTAAAAATAGATTTGATGCTTTTCTTCAAAGGGTAGGCATCAAAAAGAAATTGCTTAAATACAATCTTCGTAAGCTAAGAGTAGGTAATAGGGAGCGAATTGCAGTAAGATTGTTTGATTTTCCTGATCAAATAATGAATAATACTGTCCTTATAAAGAGAGTTTTTGAACTCACTAAAGAAAGACACCAAGATATGATCTATTGTGCTGCGGTTGCTCTGCAAAATGATAGGAACGAACCGTCCAAAGAATTAATTGATGCAATCAATTGGGTCTCAGAAGAGACCTTTCAATATATTTTTGAAAAGGCTCTTGGACAATTAGATATTGAAAATTTCTTAAAATCTATCGTAATGTTGACGGGGACAGCCAGCCTAATAAAAGCGGAAAATCAGCAAGCGAGCCTAAGCGATTCAGGGGGGATAATAGCCCCTGGTACAGAATAACAAATTACAGGAAATATTTTAGAGAAACACGCGAATATGTGCTTTGGGAATTGAGTTGGCACAACCTGTATATGGAACTATTAACAATCCCAGACCCGTCAGAAGATGACGAAAACAGTGATGAAGTACAAACTAAGGACGAAGAAGACGAATTTCTAGACAAAATTCTATAATGAGTACGATAAACAGATTAGAGTGGGATGCATATATAAGGGATAGCGAGTTAATGGCCGCCTTAAATCGTATTGAGCAACGAGTTAATCGCATGGCTAATAATGTCAATAACCGTGGTCGTGATTTAGAAGAGATGTTTAGTCGCCTGGCCAAAGTCGCTGGAGGTTTTCTATCCCTAAATGCTGCTGAAAACTTTATTCAAAAGCTTATTCAGGTTCGTTCAGAATTTCAACAACTGGAAATTGCCTTTACTACAATGTTGGGTAGTAAAGAACGTGCTGATAAGCTGACACAAGATCTGATCGAGTTTGCTGGTACGACTCCTTTTGGGATGAAAGATACCGCGAACGCTGCAAAGCAATTGCTAGCTTATGGTTCAACGGCCGAAAATGTCAAGAACGAGCTTCGAATGCTTGGTGATGTTGCTGCTGGTACTTCTCAACCAATCGGGGACTTAGTTTACTTATATGGAACTCTACGCACTCAAGGCCGTGCTTATTTAATGGATATTCGTCAGTTCGCTGGCCGAGGTATTCCAATTTATGAGGAACTTGCTAAGGTTCTAAAAATCAATAAAAGCGAAGTGAATGACTTCGTTTCCGCTGGGAAAGTTGGTTTCGCGGAAGTCCAACAAGCATTTCAAAACATGACCGCAGCGGGTTCAATGTTTGGTGGTCTTATGGAGGCGCAATCAAGAACTATTCAAGGGGAATTGGAAAGATTGGGTGATGCCTTTGATCAGATGCTCAATAAAATGGGGAAAGATTCAGAGGGTGTTATTTCTGGAGCTATCCAAGCAGCTTCTGTATTAGTCGAGAATTACGAAACCGTGTTAAACTTGCTTACAGGGTTAATTTCAGTTTATGGAGCTTATCAAGCTGCATTAATCGCAACTGCAGCACTTCAACAATTGGTTGCCGCGAGAGCTGTTGGAATGACTGTCGCAGAAATGCTTCATTATGGGGCTATCGTATTAAAAACAAAAGCTATGGCAGCTTTAAATGCTGTTATGGCGGCCAATCCAGTGATATTGATGACTGCTGCAATCATCACACTATCATCCGCGATTTATGCGCTTTCTCAGGTTACCGATGCTACTAGCGCTGCACAGGAAAAGCTTGCCAACGCTCACGCTGCGGGAGTCGATAGAGCCGATCAGGAAAAAAGAAGTGTGCAGCAACTTATTGGTGTTATTAAAGATAATACCGCATCCGTAGAAGAACGAAAAGCTGCGTATGACAAATTGCAAGCACAAACTAAAGGTGTTTTAGCTTCTTTCTCACAAGAAGAAATTGCAATCGGAAAAGCTACTAAAGCTTTGGACAATTACATTGTCAGTATCGGTCGGGCCGCTTCCGCAAGAAAAGCATTTGACGAATTCAATGCTTTGGCCGAGCAACTTGATGTGATCAATAGAAAAGGTATTGATGGTGTAGGGGTTTGGGAAAGGACCGGTAGAGCTTTACAAAATGCATTTGGGGTTAATGGTGGAGACGCTGCAAAATCTTTTTGGGGATTTGGCGATAAAAGGGGCGATGCTTTCATCGTCGATCAGCAAAAAGACGTCATTAAGAAGCAAATGAATGCGTTGCAGAAGGAATTTGACAAAGAGTTCAAAACATTTATAACCGGTGTTGATAATACAGTAAAAGAAAATGGTGTTGTCGATGTTTTCGCCAATAGCTTGAAAGATCCATTGAATAACTTTAATTCTCTTCTTAAATCCGCTACCAATAAAGCGGATTTGGATAAGATTAAAAAGGCTTTAACAGAGAAAATGGAAGCACTTGCTCCTGGTAATTCCGATATAGCAAAATATAAAGCCAAATTGGAACAATTGGCTAAAGTAGAAAAGCAATATTCTATTGGTGGAAATGAGAAAGCTGCAAACCAGGAATATCAGGAAGCGGAAAGATATCTTTCGATTCTTTCAGATATTTCAAAAGCGCGACAAGGCTATTTAAACAGTCAGTTGACCAGAGATCAACAGGAAATTCAATCGGTAAAAGATAAGTATAAGACACTAATTGATGAAATAGACAAGTTTAACCGGAATCCGAAGAATACTACAAAAATTACCACTAAACAGATTCAAAGCATCACTAATGTAAGGGATCAAGAGGTGAACGATACAATTTATAAGCTTCAGACGGACAAGAAACTTGTGGCGTATCAAATTGATTTTGATAATTACGTCAAATACGAGAATTTAAAAAATGAATATGGCATTGCTGTCGCTGAAAAGCAACTAGGACAATATAAAAATTCCTTCGAAAAGATATCAGGAGAATATGCTGGTCTATTGACGAAACAAAAGACAGTTGGATTGAATGCAGGTGAAAAAGACCGTTTAGATAAACTATTCAATATCATAAAAGCTAATGGTAAACGCCTGGCTGAATATGATACGAGTCGCTACACTGATGCATTAAAAGCGGCTCAAACGTTAAATGATAAACTTTTTGAAATAGACAAAGAGCATGCTCAAAAAACTAAAGAACTAAGGGATAAAAACGAGTTAACACCTGATAGGGAAAAAATCCTTAATAAGGAACGCGATATAAAAGCCAGCAAGGCTGCGGTCGATGAATTAACAGGCACATTGGAATGGGAAAAATTATTTTCCGGAATGGACCAGATGGGTTCAAAGCAAATAGAGAGTTTACTCAAAGTAATTGAAACAAGATTTGAAGAGCTTAAAGGAAAATTCGACCCGATAGATCTTGAAAACTTAAAAAAGCAACTACGCGAGGCGCAGGGAATTTTAATTGAGAAAAATCCTTTTTCACAATTTGCTGTAGCCATAAAAGAAATCATGGCCAATGCTGGTGATGATTCAGAAGAAGCAGCCGAGAAAACTAAAACTGCTTGGGTGAACTTGACCAAAGCAACAAAAAACAGTTTCGAATTTATTTCTGATGCTGTTAATTCTGCAAGTGTATTAAAAGATGCAATTGGTGAAGTTGGCGCTACAGCCTTAGCATCCCTAACAGCTCTTTCAGTTGCCGCTGTTGCAGTTTCTTCAGCTGTCAAGCAAGCAGAAAGAGCGTCTGTTATTTTGGCAATAATACAGGCAGCTTTAATAGTAGTTCAATCTCTATTTTCTATCATTGATGGTGGTTCAAAAAAGCGAAATGAACAGCTAAAGAAGGAACAGGAGTATTACAATACCTTGTCAGAAACATTCGATATACTTATTGGCAAGCAAAAGGAGCTGTTCGAGCAAAAGTCTGGTAAAGATTCTTTGGATGCCTATAAAGAGGCATTAGAACTTGTAAACTCGAAACTTATTGCTAATAGAAAAAGCCTCGAAGCATGGTTTTCCCAGGGGGCGAGCCTATTCAAGCACTCAAACTGGTACAATTACGATAAGGAGCTTGGGGATGTTTTGAGTCGGCAACAGCTGTTGAACATGAATACCCAGGAATGGGAAAACCTTTTGCTTAAACAGCCGGAACTTTGGGCCAAATTACCGGAAGAAGTACGTAAATACGGACAAAGTGTAATCGATGCTAAAGGAGAAACCGAAGAATTAAAAACGGCTCTACAAGAAGCTTTATCGGGTATTTCTTTAGATGATATAAAAGGTGAATTTGAAAGTCTATTCACTGAAGCGGATCTAACTTTTGGAGACATATCAGATTCCTTTTATAAGCACATGCAGAAAGCTGTCTTAAGGTTGGTTCAAGATGGAAAGATGACCCAAAGTATTCAAGATTGGTATGATAAAGTTATGGATTCAATGCAAGATGGAGACCTAACTAAGACTGAATCTGACGCTTTAAAGGCAGAATACAAAGCTATTGCTGAAGCTGGTAATAAACGCTACCAGGATCTAATGAAACTTATCGGATATGATGGTGAACTTTCCTCTTCCGGATTAAAAAGTTCAGTTCAAAGAGATCTAACCGAGGGAACAGCAAGCGAATTAACAGGTCTTTTTAGATCAGAGTTTGAAATAGAGAAAAAGTCTTTTGACGAAAGCAAAAGTCAGGGAATAAATATTGCTAGACAGCTTCAAATAGCCAATAGCAGCCTTACAGCTTTGAATGCAATTCAATTCAATACTGGTGAAACGGTAAAGAGATTGGATAGCGCTGTTAGCGAATTACAGTCATTAAATAAAAATTTGGGGGCTAGATATTAGATGGGATTTTCGATAAATGATATGGATGCTTTGACTCAGTTTAAATTGCTTTTTAGACGTGGTACTTTCAGCGAGCTATTGAAATTGCCTGTACCTAAAGAAAGAGCATTTCATGATTGGTCGGACGAACATGGGAAAGATTATGACGATGTTTCAGCAACAGTATTTCAAGCTTTACAATACAGTATAAAATGTTATTTGAAATCTTCATCATTGAATGATCTTCAAAATCAAAGGGAATCTTTATTGAAAGTTTTATCAGATCCTAAAGGTTTCAATCTTCGTGTTGATGCACTGGGTCGCTCTTATGCTTTGAGATATGTTAGCTCTCCTGATTTTAATATCCTCAATCCAAGGGAGCATAAAGGGTTTATTTATTCAGCTTTCACGCTTGTATTGGAGAACAACTTCGCACCTGTAGGAGTCGATTTTTATTTGGCAGATGTCAACGGATTAATCTTGTCTTATCCGGATAAGCCGATCCAGTTCGAACAACAAAAACAATTATTCTGATGGAAGTCCAAGTAAAGAGAAACGGTGTAGATACGATTAAGCTTCCTTTGAATGCTGCCAAATACAGCAATAAGGTAATGGCTGAGCATGGGCTATCATTTAGTTATGGTAATGTTGCTTCATTGGGCTTGCGTGTGGGCGATACATTTACCTACAAAGGCGAGGAATACACATTGAACCAGGTTGAAGACTTCAAGAAGATGAGCCGATTTGTATCGTCGTTTGATTTTGTTTTTGAAGGATCGCGCCACACATTGACCAACCTCTTTTTGGACCATATTGGATCCCGTAAGTTTTCATTTTCCGGTACGGCCGAAGAATGGCTTCATTTATTCGTCGATTGCGCCAACTCCAAAACAAGCGGATGGTCGGTCGGTGAATTTGAAGATCTTGGCCGCGTTACTGTTGAGTTTGATAGCACGTATATCCTCGATGCTCTAACCATGGTTGCCCAGGCTATGAAAGCAGAATGGGGAATCAAAGGAAAGGTGATATCATTGAAGAAAACTGTGGGCACTCCGCGCGCTTTGACTTTTGAATATGGCAAGGGAAAAGGATTGTACAGTCTCACCCGAAAAAGCTTGCAGGATAAAAAGATCGTCACCCGGGCTTATGCTCGCGGAGGTGATAAGAACTTGCCACAGGGCATGTTCAACTATTTTAGTATTCCTGGTTCCGTTGAGAAAAACACAGATATATACAGGATACGTGAAGGCGAATTTATTGATGAAGAAATTTATCCGCGTCGCACGGGTACTGTAACGGCCGTTGCGCAAATCGATAAAAAGCTTTTTTCCATATCAGATAGTTCAATTGATTTTGATCTTAATGGACAGCGTATAGATGGCGAGACCGCATACATTGTTTTCAAATCTGGTTATTTGGAAGGTAATCAATTCGAGATAACAAGCTACAACGCTTCTACCAAAACCATCCGATTTAAAGCGAACGACGAGGGTAACGATAATTGGTTCCCCACAGAGACCGTACATGCGGATGTTGGGGATAAATATACTTTGATCGGCATTCGCATGCCACAAAGCTATATCGATGCTGCAGCAGCTGAATTGACCACCAAAAGACAGGAATATTTGGATAGTAACTCCATTCCGCGTGTCGTGTATGAACTTGAAGTGGATTTTATCCATTTGGCTAGGCTTAACACCAACCTAGATGCAGGCGATATCATTCGTTTGAAAGATGCTGAAAAAGGGATCGATGCAGAGATACGTATCACTGAGATAAGCTATCCGGCCGTTTATCCTGATGTTATAGAAAATGGAATGTCCTTCGATGCCGTCATCGGCAATGAAGTCACATATACTTTCCTTGAGAAGATGCAAAATGATATCAAGGAGCAAAAAGAGGTAGTTACGCAATATAACCGCCAGTCGTGGGAACGGGATCGTCGGAACGTCCAAGCATTAACCGAATTCCGTTCAAAGGTATTCGATCCTGACGGGAACCTTGAGAACGCCATGCAACAAGCAATCGCCGGTTGGTTCGGTACCGAATCCATGTACTATGATTTGGATGGTGTGGCCATGACGGTAAATGCAGGTGGTGACCTGAACAGCTTCGCTATGACAGCTGGCCGTTTGATCCATAAGGTATTCAAAATTGAAGGATTGGGGAATATTTGGAATTTAACGGCATTCTCACAATCGGGTCTCACGCCGACACAGGGTTATTACCTAGCTGCCAAATGTAGCAAAACAGCGCTTACAGGTGAATGGGTTTTGTCAACTGAGCAGATTCCTACCGACGGTGCGCCTGGCTATTGGCATTTTAATTTTGGATATCTCTCCAGCGTGATCGACGGAGAAAGATCTTTCCATCCTACCAAGGGTTTTACCCTTATTTCAGGTGGGCAAATTGAAACCGATGTTCTATCAGCGTACATCATAAATGCAAATCGTCTGTTTGCCCAAGTGGTGAACGTTGGTGTCGATGGATTCAATAATGCAGGAATTAGCGGCCTTGCTGATGGTAAAATTTATGATGACAATTGGAATGTGATCGGTGATGATCCTAACAAATCTGTTCGTTTTTGGGCAGGCTCCAATGAAGAGGATAAATACAAAGCTCCTTTCAATGTCTTAAATGATGGATCTATTCGCGCGATCAGCGGAGAGATTGGAGGATTCGAATTAACATCAACGAGCTTTCGATCCAAAGTCCTTGATTCCGGTGGTAGTCCAACCGGTAAATCGAGCGGAATCATTTTAAGCGATTGGGGAGTTTTGTCACGAAATAGCGGAATGTCTTTCCTTCCAAGTTCTACAGGTTTAGATTTTTCCGCTTCATTGGTTGGTGAAACATCTGAAGATTTGCCCACTGGACCAATTTTAACCGCTGATGTTCGTGCAGGTATTTTCGGAATAAGAAGACAGGAGTTAACATCTGATGCATTCAATCAGCTATTGGGTGCCTGGGGAAGGTATGGTGCTATGATCACTTCGTTAAAGCTTCTCGGCGCTAAATACGAGCCTATCAAAATCATAACTGACCCTAATGACTACACGATGACTGCTAATGATTATGCTATTACAAAATCGGGTAATGGAAAAGTGTTTTTGCCGATAGATAATCTGGAAATAGGTCGTGTTGTTGAAATAAGGAATACTAACGGAACCAGTTTCGAGATAATTGTGAATGGCAACGGAACTCAGATTTATACACTTGGAAATACCGCTTCAATGGAAGTTGGTATAGCAAAAAACTATTCAAGACGATATAGATACAGTGGTATTCAATGGATTGAATTTAACTAGAATAATGAGCAACTAAACAATATAGAGATGGCAGAAGAAGAAGGAAAAGTTATCCAATGGCCGAGCGGAGCAGATGAAGCTACCGACTTTGATTTCCTTATGGTTGGGAAAGATGATAAGCCCATAATGAAAATCCCTAAGGAGAAACTTAACGAGGTTATAGTTATCAATGGGGAAGGCGTAAAAGCTGTTGCTGGCGGAGCTACCTCAGCAACTCCAACAATACTTCGTCCAGGGCCAAATGGGCAAAATCGTAAAATGGAAGATGTTCAAGGGTGGTTTGTAAATGGAACATCTGCTGAACCCCCTGTTGCAACGGGAACGGCATGGGAAGCACCTGCAGGAAAGAAAAATACAAACTGGTGGGACGGTACTACCTGGACCTTAGGAAGCAGTGTGCCTTTGCCGCAGCCAAGTGGAGTGCCTGTTCTTAATCCAGGTGGTAGCCTTGTACCAAATGAGAAAGCAGTATCAGACTACGTTGCCCCTTTATTTTCTTTGACCACAGATATTGAATATGGAACTGCGCAAGAAAGTGATAAGAGTAAAAATAGAAGAGGTATAATAAATTCAAATGGTAACTATTCAAGCAATTCAGATAATTGGTGTTGTACAGGATTAGAGCCATGTAAAGGAAATACAACTTATACTAGTAGCGGTCATTCTGATTTTTCGACAAGTAATGCTGTAGTTTGTTTTTATGATGAAAATCAGGCTGTAATACCTGGTAGTATCGTATTTGGTAGTGGTCAAAAAAAGTATACATATACATCTCCTGTTAACGCTAAGTTCAGAGCACACACCATAGCTAATGCGTCCGGAATTGGTATTGTTAATCCTCCTATTAATAACCCTATAGACAATGCTTTTGCCAATTCCTTTATGGTTAATGAGGGATCAGAAGCTTTACCGTTGGCTCCGTATACTGGAGGAATGAGCATTGTTAAGAGAATTGACGGAACTAAGATTGAAAATGCTCCATATGTTGCACCTAAGACTTTATTCTATAAGTTCGATTTATCAGCAAAAAAATTCATTGTTTATTCAAAGTTGCCTAAATCCATAAATGAGTTTATAGGTATTGAAATTACAAGAGAGACAGATATGTCTGAATTGGTTTACAAAGATTTGTGGCGCATAACAAATGCCTATATGTACCGTTATGAGAATGATATCATGACGCAACTTCAAGTTCGAGCAATGACTTCCGGAGAATCTGAATTTGTGTATAGAACTAATGGAAAGGTAGATTTTACAGGTGGATTTCACGGCGATGAGAAGATCATTGATTTTTCATTTTTTGCTGATGGAATATTGGTTCCAGCTACAGCTAGCATCCCTCTGACAGAATGTAAATCATTTAGATATGTGCAAAATACTAATATGCACCAAACTGCTGCAAGTCCTTCCCCGGGCACTGTCGATCCAAATCATACTGTAGAATGCGAGCACCTTAAAGAGACGTTAATATCTAATGGAGGCTACATAACTCACAATACGCTGAAGTGGAAACAAAACCTCTTAATTCCAACTGCATATCATGCTATTTCCTGTATAGGCAAAGATATGGGTCAGTTGATATATAACGAGAAAGGCGAATCTGTTTTAGTTAATGGTAATGATCAATATAAATTAGAGGTTATTGGGAACCGTGAATATATATCAAAACACCTGGGGAAAAGATATTCTGTTAACGCAAATTCCTTTATTTCGACTCCCATAGGGTACGATGCGGAGGCAGTTATGTTTATATGGGATAGACCTTTCCCGCCAAACCCGTCAGATGCAGATAATAAGTACTATCGTAGGGTTAGTAATAAGAATGTAATTGTAGACGATATTTGGGATTTTACAATGAGTGTAATGTTTGACAAGTTATAAGGCATGACAAAGAAAGAAAGCATACAATATATCCAAAGAGTCGTCGGGGCATTCCCTGACGGCATCCTTGGTAAAAGAAAGGGTAAGAAATGCAAGTAAAAAACAATCTTTTATACAATAACTATGGTACGATATGACAGCAAAAGATAGAATAAAGGAATTACAGAAATCCGTCGGTGCGAGTGCCGATGGTATTATAGGAAAGGAAACGTTATCAAAGTTCGCAGCAAAGTTCGGTCGCACGCGAGTGCAGACAATACACTTCTTCGCAAATATTCACCACGAAAGTGGGGAATTTACGATTGTCCGGGAGAATATGAATTACACAGCTCCTCGGATTATGCAAATTTTCGGTGTAGGTAAACACTCGGCAAATGTTACTGTGGCAGAAGCTGGGCGTTTGGCTGGTAACCCTTGGGATTTGGCAGAACGCGTTTACGGTTTAGGCAACCCGAAAAAGGCGGCAGAACTCGGAAATACTAAACTAGGTGACGGATGGAAATATCGTGGAGGTGGCGCATTGCAATGTACTGGTGGCTTTGATTACAAACGGTATGGTGGTCAGGAATTATACGACAATCCAGATTTGATAGGAGAATCTGCATATTACTTCACAACGGCATTAAAGGAATTTGATGCTAAGAATATTTGGAGATATGCTAAGGATTTACCAGAAGAAAGCATCTTAAATGTTGCACGGATTATTAATGTTGGTCGAGTCGATACAAAGGTGATTCCAAATGGCCTTGACGACCGTCGGGCTAAAATTAATTATTATGCTAGTTTGTGGAAATAATGGCAGAGGAAAAAGACGATTTCATAGGTAAAAGGGTAAATGATGTCCGTAAGATTTTCGGTATGGCAGAGCGTGATTTTATGGCTTTGATGCTGATCATTTCCGTACTAGGAAATATCGCACTCATTTATCTATTGTTAGGGCAAAGTAGAGACCTGAACAATGAAATAAAAGCCGAGATACGCAGGCAGGTTGATCCTGCTGTCGAATCAAAAGTTTCAACTGAATTGCCTAAACAGCTTAATGAAGCCGTGCAGCCAATGAAGGAAGGAGTTGAACAGGGTATGCAAAAGCTGGATACCGTATTGAATAAAGTGATAAACAAAGAATAGTCGATATGAAAAGACTTATTATGATATTGCTGTTGTTATTCGGTGTAATAGCATCAAGCTACAACCAGGGGAGAAAGAAGGCTCCTCAACCTGAGTTCCTGATCAAGTGGAACAATCATTTGGATAGTGTAAACGCTGTATTGGATGGGAAGGTTAAGTAATGTTTTGGCAATGGCGGTCATAGTGACCTCCGTTGCTTCCTGTGGACTATTTCGAAAGTCAACAAAGCACGTTGAAAAACATTCTTTGGAAGTGGTCAATAAACGTGATAGCTCATTGACCGAGAAAACTCAAATAGACAGCCTACAGCGCACTGTTAAGGTTGACAAGGGAACAGTAGTCACCGAAACAGAAACTACGGTAACGACCGAAAAAAAAGGTGGGAAAGTCAGTGGTTCGGTTGGCATTGATAAGGTTGTATCGGGGGCCAATATATTGCTCAAAGATTCTGCAGGGTTTAAGATATTAGTTCAGCTAGATACGCTTAAGCAGACACTTACTGTAAAGTCTGAATCGCCTGGTGATAAGATTACGCAGCATACCAAACAAACAGTTACTGAGCATAAGGACTACAAAGAAGAAAGCGAAAAGAGAGGATCTGAACAGGTCCAAAAACAAGTTGCTGTCAATCATGAACAGCGGCAAAAAGAATCGACTAAAATTGAGGATATACAAAAGGAGCCCAAAGGTACAAGTTTCATTTACTTTTGGGTAGCTATAGCACTGGCGATATGTTTGATTTTTTGGTGGGTAAAGAAGGTGGTCAAATGATCACCTTTCTTATAACGTAGGAATTTCCCCTGACTCAATCAATTCTATCATTATATCCGCTTCATCCTTTGTCAGCCAAGAGTTGTTATTAAAATGTACACGCCAACCCTCGGTGGTGTAGGATATACTTGTTACGAAATACCTGTTGATATAAACGTGAAAATATCCGCCCATAAGTGGGGAAATATCTACAACTTGGGGAACGCCATCTACTTCAAATCCTTGGAATATCATCCTTTATCCACTTAAGTTCGCCCCGTTGGATCATGCCTATGTACTTTTGAACGTGATTGTCAGTTAATAGGCTATTATCTTCAATATGATAATCGAAAGCCTTTGAAAATTTATCATAATCGATACTGCCGACGTAGCCGTTATTCAGGTAAATATGCCAAAGGCTATATTTCTTCGCGCGAACTTCGACTACCTGGCGTTTACCATGGTGATAGAATAGCTCGGGCACATCGGTATCGAAACGTATGATCAGCGCGTCGATACAAGCCTCCTTTATATCGTCAGCAAGTTCACCATACGCTAGTTCCCAAAACCCTTGAGACTTGCGGAATACATAAAAAGCTAGGCCATTTTTGTTGTAAAGATGATAATCTTTCATGCCCATAGTCTTATCGTGTATGCTCATTTGAACATACATAACACGATTTCGGCAAAAGACTTCAAGAGGTTTCATTTTGTAAAATTACTAACATTATTAGCAAAATATCAAGATATATTTTAAATTTGAATTATGGAATTAAGCAAACAACCACCTGAAGGATATGTCGAACATGTGAAAAAGTCGGCTTTATTGGCCGCTCAAAACGTCGGAATTGAGACTGGTGCAAAGATACTTGAAGAAGGATTAAAAGCGTGGCCAGACGAACTGGAAGCCGCGATAAAATGGGTGGTGAAAGAGCGGAGGAATACTAAATCGCGTCCTGAATGTCTGGGCGGTTAGTGTCACCTTTGGCTCCTGTAACGCGGAAAACTTTATGCGCTCCAAGTTCACCCTCATAAGGAATCATTAGTTGCTGTATATCGTCTTTACTGCTAGCGTTTAGCCATGTATCACGGCGATCGGGAGGAATGATCAATGGCATACGTTTCTTTTCATTGTGGATCTCCTCGAGTAAAGGATTGGCGGCAGTTGTGATAATAGAAAAAGTAGGATATACGTTATTAGTCTCGTAGTCTTTGAAATTAGCATAGACAATGCCCAAAGTGAAAATTTCCTTGGATGGAGTATAGATGTAGTAATTCTCAGTGTCCTTTTGCCCAGCTACTTTGTGGGGTTCATAGAAACCATTGACGTAAAGCAGGCCCCGAGTTTTGAGTATCGAATTTTTATAGGATGCCTTTTCAAAAATAGATTCTGATTCCGCGTTCAAAGTGTTAGCATATTTGGCAGCATCATCTTCCGTTTTTACCCAAAAAGGGATAAGCTTCCATCGAGCCGGAACCACGCTGTCCTGGTCCTCGTTTAAAGTAACAGGAAGGTATGGCCGAGTAAATCCACTCACATGAAAGATTTCCTCATTTTGGTAATGCACTTGTAGGTTTTTAAACTCTTTAACCAACTGGGCCGTGCTTGGAGTGGAAGTATGGTAACACATAATTTTGTATATTTAATTAAAAGTAACAAATAAAATGCGATTTGAAAAGGTTACTCACTCAGTCTTGAAAGAGCTTCAGCGCAAGGGATATAATGTCCTAATTGCTCCATCCGACTGTGAGGACAGCGAAAATGTAACGTGGAAAGCTATTACGGTACCGAATGTTTTTGAATGGCTGGTTGCTTTAGATTGTGAGGGAATTACGGCAGTACCATTTAAGGAGCCTAATATTTTGGTAATTCAAGATGCATTGAACAACATTCGTGAAGAGGACCTAAAAGGAAGCGTATTTATAGAACGATAAATTATGAAAACATTGCAACAATACTATAACGAAGTTGGAGAATACGGCCGCAAGCTTTATTTGAGAAATGAAGCAATCCGAACTGGGAAATGGGATATGTACGAAGCATTTTTAAATGTTGAATTTCCCGACGTTGCCAGTGATGAACTACAAGCTGCACGCGATCTTGCAGGCAGAGTTAAGAAGGTGTTCAAGGAAGAGTTTCGCGAGTGGATTACTAAGAACCGGGTCAATATGATAACTTCGGATCTATATGTGTTGGATGAGGGTACAATATTGCGAGGTTCCATTGTGCCTTCTGGAGATTTGGCGGTAATACTTGGGGACGGATTGGAGGATATTATCGAATGTAATGTTTCGCCTATGGAGGTGCTGAATTTGACCGACCATGAGATTTATTGGATTGATCCAATTGTAAAAGCCTAGATTTTTTCAAACTAAATTTTACATTGATCGACAACCGCTATTTTTATTTTAGGGTTTATAAAATTTCTTTTAGTTCCTATATTGGTAATAGAGCTGACAATAAACAGCTAATTATATTATGGAAATATTATCATATGCTATTTTGAATGCAAGCGAAGTCACTATGGAATTTCGCAAAGAAGATGGAAATATAGTAAATTTAAGAATTACTATAAAGAATGGAGATTTCAAAACTAATTTTGTATTATCACAAAATGAGAGACAACATATTAGAAATCTTTTACAATCTGAAAAATTACTTTAATGTATAAAAAGCCTAGACCATGGTCTAGGCTTTTTATGTTATATACTTCGGCTTTTAAATTTCACCTCATCACCTAAAATTACCCCCATGTCCTTTAGGTAGTCCATTAGTTCTACTAGGGTTCTATGCCTAGTAATTTTAATTATATTGTGAAGTTTTTCGCCATCTTCTACTAGATGAATACATCGTGTATGTTTAAAGGAATACATTGTTACCAAATCCTCAATAAAAACATGCTTATGTACTTTATTAAACCGCTTACGGAAATATCTTTCACATACAGGCTTTTCTGCAGGGGCATCTTTTAATCCGAATACAAAATAATTGGGATTAAATCTCTCTAACCGCATCGACTTAATTACTTCGTAAAATTCATCATCTATTGGGATATATTGAGTGATTTTACTCTTTGAGTTATTGCAGGGAACCATAATTTTACGGCCTTGTAGATCGATGTGCATTATCTGCAGTAATCTAAGCTCCGCCTCTGGACGCATGCAACTGTAGTATATAAAACGGCAGAAGTTGTACAAATATGGATCATTGTCCTTTAACCATTCTAGTGTTTTTTTGAAACTGGCATTTGAGAAAGGGCGATTACCCTTTTTAAAGACTTGGAGCTTTTTTACCTTTCCACAAACATTATTCTCCAGGTAGCCCTCGTAATTGTCAATATAATATTGTAAAAAGGTATGGATAGCTTGCAAATAATGATTGTAAGTTTTATTACTCCAGGATTTTTCTGTTTGGAAATATTTTACAAAATCAAAAATATCCTGCTTGGTTAGATCCGATATATCTATATTACCCAATCCAACATTTTGTAAATAGTTTTTGAAAAAATTCAACCTCCCTTTATAAAGTTTATATGTTTTTGGTTTTAATTCTCCTTCAACATTTTTCAAATATTCCTCAATGCACTCGCATATATTGAATTTAGATAGCTTATGCTGTTGGAATTTGGCGAAGGGGGAGAAACCTTCCTCTAATAGTTCCGATAAAGCCTGATACACTATTTTGAGCTGTGAACGGCGTTCTCGGAGGGATTTAATAGAGTTGATTGAATCAAAAATTTTAAATCTTTGATATTGGGGTTCATTAGCTTTCTGAAGTTCAATTGGCTTCAAAAAGTAATATGATACAAACCAATCTTTTGAGAGATCAGAATTTGCATCATACATTCTTAAATTCTTGTAGTTTACCAATGCTGTCCGTTTTCTGTCAGGTACGGTATTACCAGCTTGATTATCAGGGAGTATTTTGCGGAAGGGGCGGGATTCGAACCCGCGGTACCGTTTCCAGTACGACAGTTTAGCAAACTGTTCCTTTCGGCCACTCAGGCACCCTTCCTCGTTTTGACATTGCAAACATAAGGCAATTATTTGATTCTGCAAAGTCTAAATACTAAAAAAAATGCAAAAAAAATGTAACGTTGCAATAAGCGTTTGAAATTCAATTTGTTGTTTGACAATTAAAATTACATTGTTTTTTTGCTTAAATCGTAATCTACCCGAACATGGTAGATACTTTTGAGCATTGCCTTGAAAATAACGGCAGATTCGGTGATATCTTTTAGCGTGATGTTACTATTATTGAACTGCCCCCGCATCAATTTATGTTCAATAATCTTATCGACAAGATTATTGATAGACTCTTCAGATGGTTCTTTTAACGCACGGGATGCGGCTTCGACCGAATCCGCCATCATGAGTACAGCTGTTTCCTTGGAAAAAGGAATAGGGCCGGGATAAGTAAATAAAGACTCGTCAACCAGTTTGTCTGGGTTGTTCTTGACAAAAACGTTATAAAAATAGTCAACACGTGTCGTTCCGTGGTGTGTGCGGATAAAATCAAGGATCACGTCAGGCAATTGATGTTTTTTGGCAATATCAACGCCTTTGATGACATGTGATATAATAATTTGTGCACTTTGTTCTGGTGAAAGCTCGTCATGCGGATTTTTTTCTGTCCTCTGATTCTCGATGAAAAACTGGGGGTTTGTCAATTTTCCGATATCGTGATACAGGGCTCCGGCGCGGACCAACAGCGGATTCCCGCCAATTTTATAGATAGCGGCTTCGGCTAGATTAGCCACCTGTAAGGAGTGCTGAAATGTTCCCGGAGCTTTAAAAGAGAGCTCCCGCAATAACTTGGAGTTACTATTGGTAAGCTCCATGAGTGTTAGATCTGATACAATACCAAATAACTTTTCGAATGCATAGATCATTGGATAAGCTAATAAGGTAATCATCACGCTTACGAAAAAAGGAAGAAGGTCAGACCAGTAAATGGTGTCTATAGATCCATTTCTCGTGACGACCAAGCCAATGTAAGCAATCCAATAGGTACCGAGGATAATAGCAGAGGAAATGAACAGCTGCTCTCGTTTAACCAATGTTTTAATACTATAGATCGCAACTATCCCCGCCATAAATTGCAAAAAGACGAACTCAAAACTATTCGGTACAAAAAGACCTGCCAGCAGAACCATCAACAGATGTATATTGAGTGCAACACGCGTATCAAAAAGAATACGAATAATAATGGGGACGGCGCAAAACGGGATGTAATAGAGATTGGGGATTTTGATTTTGATGGCCCAAGATAGGACAGCGAGCATACCAATGATCACAATCATGATAATGACCAGCAACCTATTGTTAAAATAGATGTCCTTACGGAAAAGAAAAAGGAATACCATCAAAATAGAAAGGGCGAGCGAGATAATCAGAAATTGCCCCAGGGTCACATAGTTTTGATTTCCGCTGATCTTGCCTTCATCTTCATATACCTTACGAAGCGACTCGAGTTTCTGGTACGTCTCATTGGATATGATTTTCTCCTTTTCAGCGATCAGTTCTCCTTTTTGGACCACACCGCGCGTAGCCGATATGTTTGCAATGGCATTTTGTTCTAAAGCTTCTGTTTGTTGATCGTTGTAGATGTAGTTAATGGTAATGTAATTTTTTAAAGTTTCCTCCAGCCAGCTCTTTTGTTTTATCTTGGTCAATTTGGGCATGATCTCATCCATATAACCATAAGAGCTTTCGATGGTGTAACAGTCGGCCGTGTTTTTTTGGCTGGCAACTTTGTCCTGGATCAATGTGAAGTTGTAATGCTTGGAAGCCGGAGATTTGTCATTGCTGCGGTTCTGAAACCGATTGTTCAATGACAAAATGCCTTTGCCATAGAGATGGCTTAAGATGGCATTGCCGGCATTTCTATAATCTACTATATTTTCATGCGTTGTATCCAACTTGCTGCTTTGCCACTTTTCGGCCAGATCCGTGTTGAACTGATCAATTTGCTCCTTGCTGGTCGTTGTATTAGCATTATATATAGGTTGAATCGTGTTTAAGATACTTTTCTTATCCGCATTCAGTTCCTCTTGTGTTTTTAATATCGCAAAATTATAAGGTGATATCAGATTCTCATGATTCCATACTTTTCCCTTTTGGAATTCATAGCGAAAACGAGGCTGTTTGGGAAGGAAAATACAGATCAGAATAATGGTGATAAGTATTAATCCAATTTTTCGGACGAGGTTCTCCGTTGTATTTAATTCTCTTCTGTATTTTATTTTTAGTCTTCCCACGGTGAGCTGTATTTTATTATCATGTTAATATACAAATGTAATTATAATTATTTTCTGCAGCTTCTGCCAATTGTCGTTTATAGGTATTAAATAGGAGGAATGCTGTGATGGACAAAAAATACTTGTTATCTTTGCAGAAAAAATACAACATGTCAACAAAATCACATCTAATTGCACCATCCGTTCTTGCTGCAGACTTTGCAAAATTATACGATGATATCATCATGGTAAACAACAGTGAGGCAGATTGGTTTCATATTGATATTATGGACGGTGTTTTCGTGCCAAATATCTCTTTTGGATTTCCAGTTATGCAGGCTATTGCAAAACATGCCGCTAAACCTTTGGATGTACATTTGATGATTGTTGATCCAGACCGTTATCTGCAGGTATGTAAAGACTCAGGTGCAGCAATCATTACCGTTCATTATGAAGCCTGTACACATTTGCATCGGACTCTGGCTGCTATTAAAGAATTGGGCTGTAAAGCAGGCGTTGCATTGAATCCACATACGCCAGTAGCACTTTTAAAAGATGTTCTTGCGGATCTGGACTTGGTTTGTATCATGTCGGTTAACCCAGGTTTCGGTGGTCAGAAATTTATTCCAAATACCTATGCCAAAGTACAGGAACTAAGGGCCATGGCACAGGGAGTGAATGATGGTCTGCTGATTGAAATCGATGGGGGAGTAACGAGTGCGAATGCAGCGCAGTTATTGAAAGCCGGAGCAGATGTGCTGGTGGCAGGTTCATTTGTCTTCAACGCGACAGATCCTCTGGAAACTGTGAAAGCATTAAAAGACATTGATATAACTGTAGAAAGTATATAAAACGAAAAGGTGATTTAATAATATAAATCACCTTTTTTTTTGAAAGAAATAAATGCGATATAGCGGATTTCAAAAAAAGATGGCAGGATTGCATAAGTGCTGTTTAGAACAATTCCAAATTGATTTAAATAAATGGAATGCATGCGTTTAAAGTTGGATTTTCACTATTTTTGTAATTAGTCATATAAGTTGATTTACGACAAATAGATCAGCTTCAAAACATGAAGTGGAAGGGCTAATTTGTGATTTGTCAGGGGGGGACCCGATAGATGGCGTATTAGCTTAATTATATTACAGACATGGTGGTGTAGAAAGACATAGGTGTTTTTATGCTGCCCATAAAATAGAAAGATAGATATCTATGAGTATTTACAACGATTACGTACAAGAGGTTGTAGAACGGGAAGGCCAAGGATTACATCCTAAGCCTATTGACGGAGCAGAATTACTAAGTGAGGTAATTGCTCAGATTAAAGATTTAAACAATGAAAATAGAGCTGAATCTTTAAGATTGTTTATTTACAACACGTTGCCGGGTACTACACCTGCAGCAGGTGTTAAAGCACAATTCCTGAAGGAAATTGTTTTGGGTGAATCAGTTGTTGCTGAAATTACACCTGATTTCGCTTTTGAGTTGTTGTCACATATGAAAGGTGGTCCTTCAATCACGGTTTTATTGGACCTGGCCTTGGGTGCAGACCTAGCTATTGCAAAACAGGCGGCTGAGGTTCTTAAAACACAAGTTTTCTTATATGATGCGGATACCGCTCGTTTGAAAGAAGCTTTTGAACAAGGCAATGAGGTCGCAAAAGATATTTTAGAAAGCTACGCAAAAGCAGAGTTTTTTACAAAACTGCCTGAGGTTGCTGAGGAAATTCAGGTGATTACTTTTATCGCTGGTGAAGGTGATATCTCGACAGATTTATTGTCGCCAGGTAACCAGGCGCACTCGCGTTCAGATCGTGAATTACATGGAAAATGTATGATCACACCTGAAGCACAGCAACAGATCGTTGAGTTACAGGCGCAACACCCTGGTAAAAGTGTCATGTTAATTGCTGAGAAAGGAACAATGGGTGTGGGGTCATCTCGTATGTCGGGTGTCAACAACGTTGCATTATGGACAGGTAAACAAGCGAGTCCTTATGTTCCTTTTGTGAACATCGCACCAATTGTAGGTGGTACAAATGGTATCTCACCTATTTTCTTGACCACAGTGGATGTGACCGGAGGTATCGGTATAGACCTTAAAAACTGGGTGAAGAAAGTGGATGAAAATGGCAACGTAATCCGTAACGAGAAAAATGAGCCAATTCTTGAAGAAGCTTATTCTGTCGCTACAGGTACTGTCTTAACGATCAATACTAAGACTAAAAAATTATATAATGGCGAGCAGGAGCTGATCGATATTTCCAAAGCTTTGACTCCACAAAAAATGGAATTTATCAAAGCGGGTGGTTCTTATGCGATCGTTTTCGGTAAAAAGATCCAAACTTTTGCTGCTGCTGCTCTGGGAATTCAGGCGCCTATAGTGTTTGCTCCTTCAAAAGAAATCACGATTGAAGGACAAGGTTTGACTGCTGTAGAGAAAATCTTTAATAAAAATGCGGTTGGTGTAGCTCCGGGTAAAGTATTACATGCCGGTTCTGACGTTCGCGTTAAAGTAAATATTGTTGGTTCTCAGGATACAACAGGTTTGATGACTGCGCAGGAGCTCGAAGCAATGGCCGCGACTGTAATTGCACCTACCGTAGACGGCGCTTATCAATCAGGCTGTCATACGGCATCGGTTTGGGATAAAAAAGCACAAGCGAATATTCCAAAACTGATGAAATTTATGAATGACTTTGGATTAATCACAGCACGTGACCCTCAAGGTGTATATCATTCGATGACAGACGTTATTCATAAGGTATTAAATGATATTACAATTGATGAGTGGGCGATCATTATCGGAGGTGATTCACATACCCGTATGTCTAAAGGTGTTGCTTTTGGTGCTGACTCTGGTACGGTGGCGCTAGCTTTAGCGACAGGTGAGGCTTCTATGCCAATCCCAGAATCTGTAAAAGTTACGTTTAAAGGCAGTATGAAAGAACACATGGATTTCCGTGATGTGGTTCATGCTACACAAGCGCAGATGCTGCAGCAATTTGCTGGCGAGAACGTTTTCCAAGGCAGAATTATTGAAGTTCATATCGGAACGCTTTTAGCCGATCAGGCATTTACTTTTACTGACTGGACTGCAGAAATGAAGGCGAAAGCTTCTATTTGTATTTCACAGGATAATACCTTGATCGAATCATTGGAGATCGCTAAAAACCGTATCCAGATTATGATCGATAAAGGCATGGAAAACAAAAATAATGTTTTGCAGGGCTTAATTGACAAGGCGAATAAACGTATTGAGGAAATTAAATCTGGTGCTAAGCCTGCTTTAACTCCAGATACCAATGCGAAATATTATGCTGAGGTTGTTATTGATCTGGATATCATCGAAGAACCGATGATTGCGGACCCGGATGTGAATAATGCGGATGTTTCCAAACGTTATACACACGATACAATTCGCGACCTTTCTTACTACGGTGGAAATAAAAAGGTAGACTTAGGTTTCGTTGGTTCTTGTATGGTTCACAAAGACGATTTGAAAATCGTATCGAAGATGTTGAAAAATATTGAACAGCAAAAAGGTGTCGTTACATTTGAAGCTCCTTTGGTCGTTGCAGCTCCAACGTACAATATCATTGATGAGCTGAAAGCGGAAGGCGATTGGGAATTCTTACAAAAGTACTCTGGATTTGAATTTAGCGATGCTTTACCAAAAAGTTCTGCGCGTACTGAATACGAGAATATTATGTACTTGGAGCGCCCTGGTTGTAACCTTTGCATGGGTAATCAGGAAAAAGCAGCTAAAGGTGACACGGTAATGGCTACTTCAACGCGCTTATTCCAAGGACGTGTTGTTGAAGACAGAGATGGTAAAAAAGGGGAGTCTTTATTAGCATCAACTCCAGTTGTTGTTCTTTCAGCGATCTTGGGCCGTATTCCGAATATCGAAGAATATAAAGCTGCTGTGGAAGGCATTAACTTAACAAAGTTTGCGCCTATTCCAACAAAATAATGAGTGATTAGGGTTTAGTAACTTAATTAAACAACATAAATTAGAGAGATATGGCTTTTGATATAGATATGATTAAAAAGGTCTATAGCCAATATGACGAGCGCATTGCTGCGGCTCGTCAAGTGGTTAACAAACCTTTGACTTTATCTGAGAAAATTTTGTATGCCCACCTTTGGGATGGCAATGCTACTGAAGATTACAAACGCGGCGTTTCTTACGTTGACTTTGCTCCAGACCGCGTTGCTATGCAGGATGCAACTGCACAGATGGCATTATTGCAATTTATGCAAGCTGGGCGTCCAAAGGCAGCAGTTCCTTCTACCGTACACTGTGATCACCTGATTCAGGCGAAAGAAGGAGCAGACAAAGATTTAGCGCGAGCTAAAAACGAAAGCTCTGAAGTATTTAACTTTTTGAGTTCTGTGTCCAATAAATATGGTATCGGTTTCTGGAAACCCGGAGCAGGTATTATTCACCAGGTTGTTTTGGAAAACTATGCTTTTCCAGGCGGTATGATGATTGGTACGGACTCGCATACGGTGAACGCCGGCGGTTTAGGTATGGTTGCAATCGGTGTGGGTGGTGCTGATGCTTGTGATGTCATGGCAGGTTTGCCTTGGGAGCTTAAATTCCCTAAGCTGATCGGTGTAAAATTGACAGGTAAGCTCAGCGGATGGGCTGCAGCAAAAGACGTGATCTTGAAAGTTGCAGGTATCTTGACTGTAAAAGGTGGAACAGGTGCTATCGTTGAATATTTTGGCGAAGGTGCGGAGTCTTTATCTTGTACAGGAAAAGGAACAATCTGTAACATGGGCGCTGAAATTGGCGCGACAACCTCAACTTTTGGGTACGATGAATCCATGGAGCGTTATTTACGTGCTACTGGTCGTGCCGAAGTGGCGGATGCGGCAAATGTAATTAAAGACCACCTGACAGCAGATGCAGAAGTTTATGCTAATCCTGAGCAGTATTTTGATCAGTTAATAGAAATCAATCTATCTGAATTGGAACCTTCTCTAAATGGTCCTTTTACGCCAGATTTATATACCCCAGTTTCACGCATGCGCGAAGAGGCTGAAAAGAATGGCTGGCCATTGCAAGTGGAATGGGGATTGATCGGTTCGTGTACAAATTCTTCTTATGAAGATTTATCCCGTGCTGCCTCCATTGCAAAACAAGCAGTTGATAAAGGGCTTATCACAAAAGCTGAATTCGGTATTAATCCCGGGTCAGAGCAAGTGCGTTTTACGGCTGATCGCGATGGTTTGCTGAAAACTTTTGAAGACCTCAATGCGACAATTTTTACCAATGCATGTGGTCCATGTATCGGTATGTGGGATCGTGTAGGAGCCGATAAACAAGAGAAAAATACAATCGTTCATTCTTTCAATCGTAACTTTGCAAAACGTGCAGATGGCAATCCAAATACTTATGCATTTGTTGCATCACCAGAATTAGTAGCTGCGATTGCGATCTCTGGTGATTTGGGTTTCAATCCGGTAACTGATACCTTGACAAACAATAAAGGTGAACAAGTGAAGCTGGATCCTCCTGTAGGGGATGAGTTGCCAACGAAAGGCTTTGCGGTAGATGATCCCGGTTATCAGGCACCTGCAGCTGATGGTAGTTCGGTGGTGGTTGATGTAGCTCCTACTTCTGATCGTCTTCAACTGTTGGAGCCTTTTGCTCCATGGGAAGGTACCGATTTGAAAGGGTTGAAATTATTGATTAAGGCGAAAGGTAAATGTACTACTGACCATATTTCTATGGCTGGTCCTTGGTTGAAATACCGTGGCCATTTGGACAATATCTCAAATAACATGTTGATTGGTGCTTTGAATTTCTTCAATGAGAAGACTGATAGCGTTAAAAATCAACTCACAGGCGAATATGGTCCTGTTCCTGCTACACAGCGGGACTATAAAGCACACGGTATTGGTTCAATTGTAGTCGGTGATGAAAACTACGGTGAAGGTTCTTCCCGCGAGCATGCAGCGATGGAACCTCGTCATTTGGGTGTTCGTGCTGTTTTAGTTAAGTCTTTCGCGCGTATTCACGAAACGAACTTGAAAAAACAAGGTATGTTGGGATTAACTTTTGCAAACAAAGACGATTATAACAAGATTCAGGAAAATGATACCATTGATATTATCGGCTTGACAACATTTGCACCAGGTAAACCTTTAACACTTGTATTACATCACGCAGACGGAACGCAAGAAGAGATTTTGGCGAACCATACCTACAATGCGCAACAAATTGAGTGGTTTAAAGCTGGTGGGGCTTTGAATATTATTCGTAAAAATCAAGGGTAACAATTCCTTGGAAATATAATAACTGAAAAGCTGCTTTCCTGGAAGGCAGCTTTTTTTGTTTCCAGCGTGGAATGACATTTCTGTGATCTTCGTCATATTTTTCCAATTTCCATTGATTTTATTTGCTTATAAAATAGAATGCGGGTACTTTTGCCCAACGTTTTTAGCACCGATATGAGAAAAATATTTTTAACGATTGGAGCACTTGCATTAAGTGTTTCTGCCTTATTTGCCCAAGAAAATCCTGAGATAGGAAAAAGCATTTTCAAACCGAAAAATTTGAGAACAGAAAGTAACAAGGGCAAATTCTTCTTCTTTTGGGGGTACAACTTCTCTTCTTACGCGAAATCAGATATTCATTTTACGGGTCCTAATTATGACTTTATACTCCATGATGTAAAAGCGGGTGATAGGCCAACTAAATTTGGTTCGACGTATTTTGATCCAAGCCGATTAACTATTCCACAATTTAATCTGCACTTTGGTTATTATATCAAGGATAATTACTCAATTTCATTGGGATGGGACCATATGAAATATGTGGTCGATATTCCGCAGCAAATCAAAATTTCAGGTTATATTGGGGATGAAATCTCAAAACCCGGTATACCTACGGGAGATAAAGCAGGACAGTATGATGGTAAAGTTATTACTGTAGACTCTGCCATGCTGACATTTGAGCATACAGATGGTTATAACTTTGCCTCAGTAGGTCTGGAGCGTTATGATGACATCATCAATAATCGCAAAGGTCAACAGGTGCTGACAATGGAATCTGGTGTGGATGTAGGTCTATTGATTCCTCGTTCCGACGTGCATCTTTTTGGCGAAGGAGCCAACCACTTTTGGAACATTGCGGGTTATGGTGCTTCGGCAAAAGTTGGTTTGCACTACCGTTTTTATAAAGGACTCTATCTTCAGGGGAACTTCAAAACGGGCTGGACTGATTTAACAAACATTCGTACAACTGGAAGAAGAGGGGTAGATAAAGCATCCCAACAAATATGGTTTTTCGAAAATTACTGGGCTTTGGGCTTTAGATTCTAAACATATTCATGAAACAAAAAAGGCTACTTTCAAAGTAGCCCTTTTTTTTGTTTATCCTTTTTCATATCCTATTTGATCTCCTTTGATTAGACTTGCTAAATCTCGCCCAATTTGAAAATGTCCTTTACCCGGATACCTTTTTCAGTACGTTGAAGTGTACAGCATTCATGTATGGGATCGTGTTCGAAAAATAAGATGTATTCATTATCGACGATCTCATTCCAATAGCTGCTACGTTCCTCCATGGTCACGAGGGGTCTGACATCATAACCCATAACATAAGGAATGGGAATATGTCCCACCGAAGGTAATAGATCCGCCATATAGAGGATTGTTTTGCCTTTATACTGTATCTGTGGCAACATCATAGCTTCTGTATGGCCGTGTGCATAACGGATAGCGATATTGTTTCCAAAAGGATTCTGATGATCTTCAACAAATTTTAATTGTCCGCTCTCCTGTATCGGTAGAATGTTCTCTTTTAAGAAAGAAGCTTTTTCGCGCGGGTTAGGATCGGTAGCCCAAGACCAATGGTCACTATTGCTCCAAAAATGAGCATTTTTAAAAGCCGGAACCAGCTGTTCACCTTCACGGGCTATAGCCCCGCCACAATGGTCGAAGTGCAGGTGTGTAAGGATGACATCGGTGATATCGCTTCTGTCAAATCCAATATTTTTTAATGATTTATCCAGCGTTGCATCTCCGTGAAGATAATAATAGCTGAAGAATTTTTCATTTTGTTTGTCTCCCAGTCCTGTATCGACCAGCATTAATCGATTACTGTCCTCGATGAGGAGCAAGCGGTTTCCCCAGGTACACATATTGTTTGAGTCGGCCGGGTTTGTTTTGTTCCAGATACTCTTTGGGACAACGCCAAACATTGCACCGCCATCGAGTTTAAAAAATCCCGTTTCTATAGCATGTAATTTCATTCGCAGATTATGTGTCTTTTAATGGTTATATAGCATATCCAGTTTATTTTAAGCACAAGCAATTATTTGTCAGATGGCATGAAAGTCACCCCGTGCTCTTCCGTGTTCGTGCTACAATTGTAGCTATTTCATCTCTTTATCTTTACATATGTTAGTCCGTCCGCCTGGACATTGTTGCCGCTTTCAACGATCAATAGCTGGTGGACGTTACACTGTCTGTTTTTTTACCTTATTAATATTTGTAAAGGTTGGAACAATTTACGAAAAATATGTGATATTTTTTGATAGTGATAAATTGATGTGCTAAAAAAATATGCTAAAAAGTTTATTTTTTTTTATCTGTATAAGTTATTGTTAATGAGTGGTTTGTTTTTGTGTTTTTTGTACAATAAGCTTGATTTTTAGATAATTAAGTTTTGTTTTTAGCGAAAAATGCCTTTAAATTTGGGCACATTTTAAAACAAACAAAAAATATGAAAAAGGGTAACATTGGAAACGCGCCTGATTTGAAATATTTAAAAATTGATAGTACAAAAAATGTATTTTATCAATTACCTGTTTCTGAATTGGTCGAACATGCCTTAGCAAATCACGAAGGTCGACTTTCTGATACGGGAGCACTCGCTGCTGATACGGGAAAATTTACTGGAAGATCGCCAAAAGATCGGTTTCTGGTCGAAGATTCTTTAACAAAAGATAGCGTTTGGTGGGGAGAAATCAATCAACGGATGTCTCCGGCTAATTTTGAAACACTATTTTCTAAAGTAGCTGATCACTTAAGTGATAAAATCATCTATGTAAGAGATTGTGCCGCAGGGGCTGATCCAGCTTATCAAATAGATTTGCGTGTTGTTACGGAGACAGCTTATCAAAGTATATTTGCCAATAACCTGTTTCTGCGGCCGGAACCAAATTTGGATGCTCAGCCTGCTTGGTCGATTTTAGCTGCCCCGACGCTGCTTATCGAAGAGCCGCATCAATATGGCATTATCAACGAAAATTTTGTCGCGATTGATTTTACAAAAAAGATAGTACTGATTGCGGGGACCGGTTATACAGGGGAGATTAAAAAGAGCATTTTCTCAATATTGAACTTTATTTTGCCATTCCAGCATAATGTGCTTTCTATGCACTGTTCGGCGAATACTTCGAAAGAAGGGGAGACAGCTTTGTTTTTTGGACTTTCGGGTACAGGGAAGACGACCTTATCAGCTGATAGAAACAGAAAGTTGATCGGTGATGATGAGCATGGATGGAGCGAAAGGGGAATATTCAATTTCGAAGGCGGCTGCTATGCCAAATGTGTAGGTTTGTCGGAAGACAAAGAGCCTGAGATCTTCCACGCAATTCGTTTTGGGTCTCTGCTTGAAAATGTTGTTTTGGATGAATTTGATCGACCTGATTACAACGATATTAGCAAGACGGAAAATACCCGCGTATCCTATCCAATAGATTTCATGGAAAATGCCGAAATGAGCGGTATTGGTCGTGAACCTGAAAATATTTTTTTCCTGACGGCAGATGCTTTTGGTGTACTTCCTCCCATTTCATTGTTGACCATAGATCAGGCGGTATATCATTTCGTTAGTGGTTATACAGCAAAGGTTGCGGGTACAGAGGTAGGGGTAAAGGAGCCTACAGCAGCATTTTCAACCTGTTTTGGACAGGCATTTTTGCCGCTTCATCCTTCAAAATATGCGGCTTTGCTGCGTTCAAAACTAGAACAAAATCGCAACATCAAAGTTTGGTTAGTGAATACGGGCTGGATTGCTGGTCCTTACGGAATAGGCAGACGTATTAAGCTAAATTATACGCGATCGTTAATCCGAGCAGCAATGGATGGCTCACTGCTGGAGTCTCACTTCAACAAGCACAATATTTTTGGACTGGAGTATCCGACGAGCTGTGGGGAGCATGTTCCTGCGCAAATTTTAGATGCGCGAGGCTTATGGAACAATGACGAGGCTTATGACATGCAGGCAAAACGCTTGGCGAAGCTGTTTATTTCGAATTTTGAAAAATTCAATAATGAGATGCCACCCTCGGTGCATGCAGCAGGACCCAAAATAGAAACTTCGGTTCTTTTGTACTAATTCGTTCTGACATTATAAAAAACAGGAGGAAATACTTTTCCTCCTGTTTTTTATAATTGTACCCTACCTAATCGACAGACCTTTAATCGTGTTTTGTAACGAAAGAATCTATTTTTTCCTGTTCACTTCCAACAAGAGCATTGATAATCAGTTTGAAGGACGCCAGGCGAGCCTTTTTCTTGTTATCTTTCGTGATTTCTAGCCAAGGCGATTTTTTGGTGCTTGTCTTTTTAAATAAATCCTCAATATAGCCCGTATATACATCCCATTTCTCCTGCGCCTGCTGGTCTAGCACACCAATTTTCCATTGTTTTAGGATATCCTCTTTTCGCTCTTTTAACCTTTCGGCTTGCTCTTCTTTGCTGACGTTCAGGAATAATTTGATGAGGATGATGCCATCGTCGATTAACTGCTTCTCAAATTCAGGGACCTGGTTCATAAACAGCTCATGCTGCTCCTTGGAGCAAAATCCAAATACAGGTTCAACAACAGCTCTGTTATACCAGCTACGGTCAAAAATCACAATTTCCCCAGCATTAGGGAGCTGTTTGATATATCGTTGAAAATACCATTGTCCGGCTTCCTCTTCGGTTGGTTTGGGCAATGCAACAACGCGTACCTTTTTGGGATTTAGATATTGGGTTACACGGCCTATTGTACCACCTTTACCCGCAGCGTCTCTACCTTCAAAAATAATAAGGACCCGTTTTCCTTTTTCAATGATTTCATATTGAAGCTTTAAGAGTTTGACTTGGAGCTCGTAAAGTTCTTTCTCATAATCGTAAACATCATTGAATTTTTTTATTTCCAGAATGCCATGTTGTTCCAGATAATTTAAAACATCTTTGTTTTCGTGGATCTTCTGAAGTTCATTTAAATCGTATTCTGCCATATGATATTTATTTATATGTTCGTTTTCCTAAAGTTACTTATTGAATTGTTAAAAAATGTCAAATTTCATATAAATCCGCAAGAGCTGTGTAATAATAAGCTCATGGCTTACGTTTAATATTCAAAACAGCGAAAGAGGCTGTTTGCATAAATTAGACTTTTCATAAATTTAGGTTAATAATTGGTTAGGTTAGCTCGGAGTTCCCCACTTCGAGCTTTTTTGTGGACAGGATCGGAGGATGCCTAACACGAACACGAAAAATTACGGTTTTGGCTAGGCTCAAATAGAGTGTATCATTAATTTTTTCTAAATGTTAAAAAACGTTAAATACCTTTTATTGTTATAATGAATTCAAAAATGTAGCGTTTTCATTACAAATACTTTTCATAAAATAGGTTAATATATGGCTAACGAAAGCTCAGAGTTCCCCACTCTGGGCTTTTTATTTTTCAGCTTCCTTTTTTGACTTGCAGACTCTTTTTTTGACTTGAGTCAATGTTTAGCTTTTTGATCCGCGGCATATTTGCACTCTAAATATATTTAAACAAAAAATTTATGAGTGTAATTTTAGAAAAAGGACAAACAATTGGCTTCTACAAAGCCATAATTCCCATTATTGTATCGGTATTTGGAGTCTATTTGACTATTGGAATTGCTTTGGGGCTATTATTGTCAATAATGAGCTGGCATGCCACGGTAAAACTACCAGCGGTAGCCATTGATTAAGATCATATCCGTAAACCATTTTATAAGGTAATATGGGCGATTTTTGGACAAGGGTTGAGCCTGGCGTTTTCTTCCATGGCATTTGGCTGTATTGCGTCCATCATTGTCTTGTTCTTCAAGGGAATGAATTGGAGGGAGTCTTCACTGGCGTTTATGGTCTCTGCGACTGGAAGGACCACTGGCGGGAATGATCGCGGGCTCGTTTGGTTATCAGTCGGTCTATTTATTTGAGGGAATCGGCTGTCTGCTGTCCATCCTTATATTGATCTGCAACAGGAAATAAGCTTAGGGCAATTCACAGCATGTTGCAGCAAAGAATCTCATTAAAGGCGAGAGGAATTAAATTGATCTGTATAAATAAGACGGACCGGGTGTACATCCCCTGAGTCCGTCTTGTTTATTATATATTTTTGCTGCACACTAGGCAACTTCTCTTAGATCTACTGCAACTACACGGGATACACCTTGTTCAACCATGGTTACTCCATAGATGATGTCCGTACTCGCTATCGTTTTTTTATTGTGTGAGACCACGATAAATTGTGAATTCTTGGAAAAATCCCGGATAATATTATTGAATTTATCAATATTAGTATCATCCAACGGAGCGTCCACCTCATCGAATATACAAAAAGGTGCCGGTTTAGAAAGATAGAGTGAGAACAACAAGGCTGTTGAAGTCAAGGTCTTTTCACCACCCGAAAGCTGATTGATAGACAGCGGTCTTTTCCCTTTTGGCCTTGCAATAATGTCGATGTCTGAATCCAGCGGATTGCTCGGATCTGTGAGCACCAGGTCGCAGCTGTCTTCTTCGTTAAATAGCGAACGGAATACCTTGACGAAGTTATTCCTTACGGCATCGAATGTAAACATGAATTGAACTTGAGCGGTATCGTCAATTTCTTTTATTGTTGCCATCAATGAGCCTTTTGCTTCGATTAAATCAGCTTTCTCTTTGTTAATGAAATCATAGCGTTCGTTCATCTCGTCGAAAGCCTCTTTTGCCATCAGATTGATCGTTCCAAATTCATCAAGCTGTTTCTTGAGTTTGCTGCATTTCGTAGCCAATGTAACTTGATCTTCTGTGATCTCAGGCACATCTTCACGGTCAATCAGGTCTTTCAGTTCAATGTTGAATTCAACAGAAAGACGTTCTTTCAAGGAATTGAGGTCGATCTGAAGGCCCGTTTTTTTGTCTTTGATCTCTGAAACAAGAAAGTCACTCTGTTCTTTTGAACGACGTTGCTGTGTCAGGGAATCTTCGAGGTTATTGATCTTCTGCTTATCTGCATAGTAGCCGTCTTCCAATTCTTTGAGACCATCTTCCAGGGCAATCTTCTGCTCATACATGGCAATAAGATCCTGATCTTCTTCATCTTCAAATGGAATGGTTGTTCTTAAAGCTTCTAGCACTTCAACTAATTCTGCACTGTTTCGCTCCACACGGATTTCGTGGTCATCTTTCTGCGTCTCTCTAAATTCGAGATCTTTTGTGATATTGGAAACTTTGTTTAACTGTTGATGGTAAGTGATATTCTCTTGATTGTATGCAGTCGATTTTTCGTTAAGTACTTCAGATATTTCATGGAACTGATCTTGTAAAGTCGATAGTTCGGCGATACTCTGTTCTTTTTCCAGGCGCAACTCCTGAAGCTGTGGCTCCGCAATTTTTAAATCCGATTCTATACCTTCAATTTTCTCCTGAATATCTTTTTTACGGGCCTGGGAGTTATTAATGAAGGCTTGATATTGCTCTTGCTTTGTTTTGACGGTAATTAATTCATTATTCAGTCTATTGAGCTGAAAGCGCAGCTCATCGATTAACTCTTTCTGTGAATTGCCACGCAGTGCATCCAGGCGAGCTGTTTCGGCCGTTATTTTATCTTCAAGTTTTGCTATTTCCTGATTTAAGGTTTTGATCTCTTGGGATAGCACTTCGAGGTTTTTCGCTCTTCCGATACGTTTTCCCTCAAATAATCCCACAGAACCACCAGAAAGGCCCAAATGATGTTTCGAATAACGTCCATTTTTTTGTAGAATCACCTGTCCCAGAGCAGGGAGCTTTTCATCCAGCTCCTTTTCATTTTCATGTTTAAGGATGAAGACCTGCTGGAGCAGCATCGTACATAAAGCCCTGTACTTTTCGTCTACGGTAATCACATCCAATGCAGACATCAAATTGTCATTTGGTGCAGGGGCAACGCTTGGGGAATCCGCTATGGCATCTAAAACAAAGAAATTAGCTCTTCCTTTTGCGGCATCGCTCAATAGCTGAATCGCCTGAACAGCATCTTGTTGTGTTTCGACAACATAATGGTTCATAATAGGCTCTAGGTAGTTCTCAATAGCCACACGGTAATCTTCCTGACAGAAAAGGACATCTGATAGGAGCGGAGGCTGCTTTTTCCATCCTGCATTTTTCTTGAGGAATCGAATGGAATCAGGGAAACCTTCTAAATTATCAACAAGGGATTTTGTGAGGTTGTATTCGTTTTGTTTGGCATCTACAAGACGGAGATCTTTGGCCAGCTGGGCCTTAAATTCCTCTAGGTTTGCCTGGCACTGATTAATCTGTCCTTGGAGCTCTTCTTCCTGCTGGTTTGCTGAATCGTACTGTAGCTGCTGTGCTTCCACACGGCCCTCCAATTCCATAACAGAGGAATTGAACTGCCGCAATTCGGCTTCTTTTGCTTCTGTATCTACACTATTGCGAACAGATTCTTGCAGAAGAGCTTCTTTCTGAATTGTGAATACTGCAAGATCTTTTTCTAATTTGTAGATTTTGGCCTGTAATTCAGCATTACTCTTATTAAAAATATCAAGTTTTCCCTTTGCAGACTGTTGCTGTCCTCTCAGTTCGTCGACTTCGGATTTATCCGATTCAAGATTCGTTTTTAACGAATCGAGTTTATTTTGCTCATCAAACAATTCTTCATTCAGTCGTTTGATGGTGTAGAGTACGTGATTAAGCTGTTGTTTATCGCTGTTGATATCGAGGTTCAGCCGGTTTTCCTTATCTTGAAGATTTTTAACTTTTTCGTTTTTGATCTTCTTTTCCGATTCATAACCTCGGATTTTATTGACAAATTCCTGTGTTGTTTTTTGCTGTACCGAAAGGTTTTTTTCCTGTTCCAAATTTGTCTGGCGGAGTGTTTGGAGTTCAGTTTCCGCGTTCAGGATATTTTGCTGTGCATTGATGGCATCTTTTTGAACCTTGGATTCTTGTGTCTGAAGTCTTTCTAATTCGGTCGAAAAATCAGCAATTCTATAATAAGCCAAATCTATACTGCTTTGGCGGTATTCTGCTTTAAGTGAGGTATATTTTTCAGCTTTTTTAGCTTGATTTTCTAATGATTTGAGATTCTTTGTGATTTCATAAAGCAAATCATCCACACGGCTAAGATCGGCCTCAGTATCTCTCAGCTTTGCTAAAGTTTGTTTTTTACGAACTTTATACTTAGAGATTCCGGATGCTTCTTCGAAGAGGTTGCGACGTGAATTATCTTTGTTGTTGATAATTTCATCAATCATTTTCAATTCGATAATCGAATAACTGTCGGCACCAACCCCGGTATCCAGGAACAGATCCGTGATATCTTTTAAACGACATTTGACATCATTCAATCGATATTCACTATCGCCGTTGCGAAACAGCTTACGAGTGACGGTCACTGTCGAGAATTCCGTTGGCAGAATATTATTGTTGTTGTTGAAGGTCAGCGAAACTTCTGCAAGGTTTGCCGGCTTTCTATTTTTCGTTCCATTGAAGATAATATTTTCCATTTTATCGGAGCGAAGCATCTTTGTGCTTTGTTCTCCCAGTACCCAGCGTATGGCGTCGACCACATTGGACTTCCCGCATCCATTGGGACCGACAATCGCTGTGACACCATCATTGAAGTTGATCGTGATCTTGTCTCCGAAACTCTTAAATCCTTTAATTTCTAGTTTGGTTAACTGCATTTATACCAAATTTGTTTGTCGTTATAAGCTTGCGAAAATAGTAAAATTAAACAATAATTTTTTCTTTCTTTATTCACATTTTCCTGTTTCAGGATCACATGAAGGGCCTTCTTCGCCTCTGCGTTCAAGAGGTGCAGGCTGACTGGCCAGGCATTCATTTATTGTATTGTGAAAGACTTCCATGGGCTGTGCTCCGGGGATAGCGTATTTTCTGTCAAATACAAAGAAAGGAACACCTCGGAGTCCTAAGCTGACACCTTCTTGGATATCCTGTGCAACATCATAAGCAAATTCATCTGATTCCAATAAGTTTTTTACCTCCTGAGCGGAAAGATGCTCTTCTGTTGCGATAGCGATGAGAACCTCGTTGTTATTTACATCGAGACCATCGGTGAAATGAGCCTTAAATAAGGCTTTTTTGAGCTGAGTGCCTTTTTGCTGTGCCTGGGCGAAATGGATCAGACGATGAGCTTTTTTTGTATTTACAACGATTGCTTTTTCAAAATTCAGGTCAATACCCAGCTCTTTTCCCTGCGCACTGAGTTGTGAAGTCATCGCAACCACATCGTCCATGCTCATGCCCTTCGTTTGAACGAGGTAGTCGTAGGTTGGCATTGCCGGAGCATCTTCGGGATAGTCGGGGTTAAGCTGATACGATTTCCAGATGATTTCAGCGGCTGGCTTACTTGCGGTTTGCTGGAGCGCCAATTCAAGCTTTGTCAAGCCAATATAACAAAATGGACAAATGATGTCCGACCAAATTTCTATTTTCATATTTCTTTTTTTACTGCGTATATTGTAATCAAAAATACATATAATAACGATGATTATCTGTTTACATTGTTGCTTGGATGTAAACAAGTGTTTCATGTACTTGTATACTTATGTTGGAGAAAGCTTTTTTGAATCGTAAAGTTACCCTTGTCCTGGGTGGAGGTGGTGCAAGAGGTCTTGTGCATATTGGTATTATTCGACGGCTTGAAGAGCTGGGCTTCGAAATCGATGAGGTGGTAGGTTGTTCAATAGGAGCACTTGTTGGTGGTATTTATGCGCAAGGGAAGATGGATGTTCTCGAAGATTGGATGCAGAGCCTGACGAAGAAATCGGTCTTTAATATGATGGATTTTAGCTGGAAGGGGCTAGGAATGATGAAGGGAATCAAGGTGTTTAACGCCTTGAAATCTGTGATCCCTGATGCTAATATAGAGACTTTTCCAATTTTGTTTAAAGCCATTGCGACAGACCTAAACTACGAAAAGGAGGTTGTGCTGGATTTTGGGAGTATGTATGATGCCATTCGTGCTTCGATTGCTATTCCAGCTGTATTTACAGCGGTGGAAGAGGAGAACCATGTGTACGTTGACGGTGGTGTGCTGAATCCATTGCCCATAAATCATGTAACCAAGAAAGAGAATTTAATCATTGCTGTTAATTTGGAATCTAAACCGGATAAACAATATTCTGTTATCAAAAAACTGGACCCGAAGACTTCGAATTCCTTGGATATTCTACAAGCCTCATACTATGTGATGCGCAGGAAAATGAGCCGTATGATTGTTGATTTATACCATCCCGATGTGGTGGTGGATATTCCCTATAATATATGTAACCTTTGGGATTACCACCGCTCTGAATTTTTGGTTCAAAAGGGACGTGAATATATTGACAAAGCATTAAAAAACAAAACCAAAACAAAGTAGTTTAGGGCGATTAACGAACTGCTTTGCTTTGGCTTGGTTTCTCCTGACATTAAGATGCACTGGAATTTATTTTTTTATTCTTAACGAAACAAGAAAGGTGTTTGTTAAAACAAATTGGGGTAATCGCTAATAATTCCGTCAACCTTTACAGCCTTCAGCTGTTCTATCTCGTCTTTTGTGTTGACTGTCCATGGAATAACCTTGATATCCGCTTTATGGCACTGTGTAATAAAATCGCGTGTAGCTATTTTATAGTGCGTACTTATAATAAAAGGTGTAAAGCCCAAAGCTGCAATTGTTTGCTCAACACTCTTGGTGTAATTTGCATCAATAAGATAAGAAACTTTGATTTGAGGATATGCTTTGTGCAGATATTTAATAGCCCTGCTGTCAAATGATTGGATGACGGTTCGTGAAGCAATTTTCTTATCGGTGATCACCTGCACCATAAGGTCCACAAACTCTTCTACCTTTGGATGGAAAATACCATCTTTATCTTCCTTACTCTTCACTTCGATATTGTAAAACATCGGTGCTTTCCTTTTTAGACTTGCGTAGGCTTCAGTACTATCAATAAGGTCTGATAGCTTTGCTATACGTGTAACCTGTTTTTTCTGTTCTGGAAACTCTTTATAAAATTTCGATCCGATATCGTATTTAATCAGATCTTTATAAAGCATATCATAAATTCTCAGCGATTTGTCCTTGTCAGAAATTTCGGAGCCATTGGGTTTCAAGACAAATTTTGGGTTAAGATAATCGTCGTGAAAGACAACAACCTTACGGTCTTTGGTAATGTGGCAATCCATTTCCAGTGTGGTCACCTTTGCAAGATCTATTGCATTTTTCATAGCAGCGATAGACTCTTCAGGATATAGGCCGCGGCCGCCGCGATGTGCTTCCAGACTAAGTTTAGGGAAATTGCCTGAATTTGTTTTTGCTGAATCTTTCATAACTGAACAAGATACAAATGGTAATAACGTGCCCCAAAAGGCAATTCTGAGAAGACTTCTTTTCATTATTGAAATATTTAAACAAAATAGGGGAGTTGCTATATATTGCCCTTTTGAATAAGCGAATATACATATATATTTTACTTATACGTATTTTAACTGTTTCGAATATTTGATTTAGCAACTTTATGAAGGTGGATTCGAAACCGAATAAAGTTAAATGAATTTATTTTTGTCTGAAATAGATTGAAACAAGGTAGTTGGATCGGTGAATCTCCTTGATCTGACAGCGTTTCTGTGTCGACCTCAACTCCGTTACGCGGTCCTTTGTCCTTGGATAAATTTCTTAATTGTCGACATGAAATCTATTTTTTTTGTCTTTTTTGCAAGAAATTATTGTCATTCCTTTCAGAATTCCCTTTATTTGCACAAATCTCAAATTAGATGGCGAAAAATTTATTGATAGTTGAGTCTCCAGCGAAAGCGAAAACGATAGAAGGGTATTTAGGAAAGGATTTTTTGGTCAAGTCAAGTTATGGACATATTCGCGACTTGGTGAAAACCGATGATGCAATTGATACCGAAAAGAATTTTGAACAAAAGTATGAAGTTCCCTCCGACAAAAAGGCGGTTGTAAGTGAACTGAGGAAATTGGCTAAAGCTGCAGAAACCGTTTGGTTAGCGTCCGATGAGGACCGCGAAGGAGAGGCTATTTCATGGCACTTATTTGAGACTTTGGGATTAAAAGATGAAAATACAAAAAGGATTGTGTTTCATGAGATTACGAAGCCAGCTATCCTGAAGGCTATTGACAATCCGCGTAAAATAGATTATAACCTAGTAAATGCACAACAAGCGCGAAGGGTTCTAGATCGATTAGTCGGTTTTGAATTATCTCCGGTTCTATGGAAAAAGGTGAAGCCTTCTTTATCTGCTGGGCGGGTGCAGTCTGTTGCGGTTCGTCTGATTGTAGATCGTGAGCGTGAAATCAATAAATTTGAACCCGAAGCGGCTTTTAAGATCGTTGCTTTTTTTCATACGGGAAAAGTTAAAGATAGTTTTAAAGCCGAGCTTCCGCAGCGTTTTGCAACAGAAGCAGAGGCGACCAAATTTTTGGAAGATTGTAAAGCAGCGCTGTTTTCTGTAAAAAATCTAGAAACAAAACCTGCAAAGCGTTCACCATCGGCGCCATTTACAACATCAACATTACAGCAGGAAGCAAGTAGAAAACTTGGATTTTCGGTTGCCCGCACCATGCAGGTGGCTCAAAGGCTGTATGAATCAGGACGAATTACCTATATGCGTACCGATTCTGTTAATTTGAGTGATACGGCGATTGAGGCTGCTGAAAAGGAAATCAAATCGGCTTATGGTAACCAGTACCATAAACTCAGAAAATATAAAACAAAAACATCGGGTGCACAAGAGGCACACGAAGCTATTCGTCCTACCTATTTCTCAGAGCACACCATTGATGGTGATGCATCCGAAAAAAGATTATATGAGCTTATTTGGAAAAGAGCAATTGCTTCCCAAATGAGTGAGGCGGAGTTTGAACGTACATTGGCAAAGATCGACATCTCAACCCGTACTGAAGATTTGAATGCTTCAGGAGAGGTTATGAAATTTGATGGATTCTTGAAAGTTTACATGGAATCCTTGGACGACGAGCAAGACAGCGCGACGGACGAAGATAGTGACAATGCTATTCTTCCACCATTAGCCGTTGGTATGCCATTGACTTTGAAAAACATGTCGGCAACAGAGCGTTTTACACGACCTCCAGCACGTTATACGGAAGCTGCTTTGGTGAAAAAATTGGAGGAATTGGGAATCGGCCGTCCTTCAACCTACGCACCTACGATTTCAACGATTCAAAACCGCGGTTATGTTATAAAGGAAGAACGTGAAGGTAAATCGCGTGATTACCGTGTACTAACATTAAAGGATGCTGAATTAACAGCGATAACAAAAACTGAAATAACCGGTGCCGAAAAAGGAAAAATGTTTCCAACGGATATCGGTGTTGTGGTGAATGATTTTTTGGTTGAACACTTCAACGGTATTGTGGATTTTCATTTTACGGCCAACGTAGAAAAAGAATTTGACGATATTGCGCATGGACTGACCGAATGGACAAAAATGTTGCATGATTTCTATGGACCTTTTCATTCTGAGGTAGAAGATACTTTAGTAAATGCAGATCGTGCGAATAATGAGCGTGAGCTCGGTATCGATCCAGTGTCCGGTAAACCCGTTTCGGTTCGCATTGGTAAGTTCGGCCCACTGGTACAGATTGGTTCTCCTGACGATGAAGAAAAACCTCGTTTTGCTTCCTTGCGGAAGGGACAGATGATCGAAACCATTACTTTTGAGGATGCCATGGAATTATTCAAATTACCGAAAAAAGTCGGTTTATTTGAAGACAAGGAAATGACTGTCGCGGTGGGACGATTTGGACCTTATATACGTCACAATTCAGCGTTTTACTCGTTGCCTAAAGGCGTTGATCCTTTGGACGTAACAGAAGAAGAGGCGATACAGATTATCAAAGACAAACGTCAGAAAGATATCGAGAAAGTTATTCGGGTTTTTGAGGAAAATCTGGATGCTCAAATTGAGCAGGGACGCTGGGGACCATTTATTCGTTTTGGCAAGCAAAATCTGAAAATACCTAAAGGAACCGAGATTGAAAAAATCACGTATGCGGATGTGCTGAAATGGGCTGAGGCAGATGCTCCAAAAGGAAAAGCGACTAAAGCAAAAACAACAGAAAAGAAAACTGTAGCAAAAAAGGCTCCAGCAAAGAAGGCTCCAGCTAAAAAAACTACAAAGTCTAAATAAGGATGAAAGCAGATTTTCCTGAAAATATTGTCAAAGACATTATGATCGCCGTTGTTTTGGAAGGTGAGACGGTGGAGACAAAAAATTGGACTGTCTATGTTATCAACGACAAGAACATTGCCATTCAGAATGTGCTGATCAGCTCAAAAGGTTATGGCGAAAAGGATGGCCGACAAGTAACAACAACGACTTTGCGTCATTTTATTGGAAATATAGAAGCGAAATCTTTCGATCGTGTTGAAGCGATCGATGAACAGGTATTCGGGCTGACAAATGAATATTGGTTGAGTTTTTATATTGATAATATTATTTACGATAAAAAATATATCTTTTTACCCGAAAGCATTGTGGATGGTAACCTCACTAAGGTTCCTTTGGTCAATCGTCCAGGTGTAATCATAGGAGGAAACGAATAATGAGTGGACGTCACAATTTTATTATCGCCATAGATGGTTTTTCCTCCTGCGGTAAGAGTACCCTGGCAAAGGCTTTGGCAAAAAAACTGAAGTTCGCCTTTATTGACAGTGGAGCCATGTATAGGGCTGTCACACTCTATTTTATCCGGTATGAAATAGCGCTGGATGATAAAGAAGCGATAGAAAATGCACTGGACGATATCCATATTGATTTTATCCCAAACGCAATAAAGACGGAGATCCATCTAAACGATGAGGATATCTCTGAAGAGATCCGTCAGATGTATATTTCTGATAAAGTCAGCGATGTGAGTGCGATCAAAGCTGTTCGGGTTGCTATGGTTGCCCAGCAGCAAAAATTGGGTAGCAGGCGAAATATTATTATGGATGGCCGTGATATTGGTACTACCGTTTTTCCAGATGCTGATCTGAAGATTTTTATGACCGCAGATCCTAAAGTACGTGCTGCGAGGCGTTATCTAGAGTTAACGGAAAAAGGAGAGGACGTGACTTTAGAAGAAGTTGTGGAGAATCTTTCTACACGTGACCGTATCGACAGTACGCGTGCGGAAAGTCCATTACGACAAGCCGAAGATGCGATTGTTTTGGACAATTCAAATCTGACACCAGAACAACAGCTTCATTTTGTTGAAGAAGAATATTTAAAAGCTAAGGCTGCAAAAGCCCAGTCATAAAACAAAAAATAGGCCGATTATTTAATCGGCCTATTTTTTTTAGCTATTTTACGCTATTGATCTGTTGTTGTTCCAATAGTTTTCCAACATTGTTTTTCTCCCCAAATTCTGCTGTCTGCTCTTGAAAAGATTCCAGAAGAGCTTTGATAGCATCTGAATTATCTGCTGTGCGCTGATAGATATCGGGAATTGTTTTTTCAATATTCTTATCGCCGAGTTCAATGTTATCAACTTCGATTTTGCCTATTTTTTCCAAAACAGCTTGTTGGCTATTTCTGACATCTTCTAATTCTCTTGCTATTTTTTCCATTAATTGGAATTTCTTCAATTTATCCATATGAAATCGCTTTGGTTACTATAATAAGAACAAGATGCTTCAAAAGTTTGTTTTGTTTTTTTTAAAATAGCAAATAGAAGAAGGGTTTATGAGGAGGAGCTATGAAAAAAGAAAAAGACGGAACATACATGTCCCGCCTTTCATAAGTGCTGTTATTTTGTTATTAATTTGTACGTCCCGGATACACTTGAAGAGCTTTCTCTAGGCAAACCAATGCTTTATTGAGATCATCTTGATTAAGCACATAGGCAAGGCGTACTTCATTTATACCGGCACCCTCCGTACTGTAAAAACCGGTAGCGGGAGCCATCATTACCGTTTCGTTATTGTAAGAGAAATCTTCCAACATCCATTGACAGAATTTATCAGCATTGTCAATCGGTAGTTTGGCAACGACGTAAAATGCACCACCTGGGTTAGGAGAGTAAACTCCTTCAATGGCGTTAAGTCCTTTCACGAGGGTATCTCTTCTTGCTGTGTATTCTTTGGATACTGCTTCAAAGTAACTGTCTGGTGTATCAACAGCAGCCTCACCCGCAATTTGACCTTCCAACGAAGGGCTTAAGCGAGCTTGCGCAAATTTCAGTGCAGTCTGATATAGCACTTTATTTTTGGTAATGATACATCCAATACGCGCACCACAAGCAGAGTAACGTTTTGATACTGTATCAAAAATAACCACATTATTTTCGAGACCTTCTAAATGCATTGGTGAGATAAACTCTCTACCATCGTAACAAAATTCACGATAGGCCTCATCTGAGAAAAGGTAAAGATCATATTTTAGACAAAGTTCACGAAGAGCTTCGAGTTCTTCTCTGGAATAAAGGTACCCCGTCGGGTTATTTGGATTACAGATGCAGATCGCTCTGGTTTTCGGGGTAATTACTTTTTCAAATTCAGCGATAGAAGGTAATGCAAATCCGCTTTCAATATAGGATATGATTGGTTTGATTACAACATCAGAGGAACAGGCAAAACCATTGTAATTTGCATAAAATGGCTCCGGAATGATAATCTCTTCTCCTTCATTTAAACAGGCTTGCATAGCGATCATAATCGCTTCCGAGCCGCCATTAGTTACTAATATATCAGTTGGCTCAATATTATAATTTAGCTTATTATAATATTCTGCTAACTTGTTCCGATAAGAGGCTGTACCTTCAGAAGCTGTGTAAGCCCACACTTTGAACTGTATATTTTTCAAAGCATTAAGCATCACTTCAGGTGTTTGGATATCAGGTTGTCCGATATTGAGGTGGTATATCTTTTTACCTTCTTTTTTTGCTTGATCAGCATATGGCGTCAACTTTCTAATAGGCGACGCAGGCATATTTAGCCCTTTTTCTGATATTACTGGCATTATAGTTTTTTTAAAATTAGTAGTGCAAAGCTAACCAAAATAAAACGAAAAAAGCCACATGATTGAGTGGCTTTTTTCGTTTTATTTACAAGAATTGTTATTCTACAATACCCTTAATATATAGCGTTTTTACAGGAGTCTTGGTGTTCGACTGTACCGTGAAACTCTTTGTGAATGGAGCTTTTGCCGCTGCATTGTAAGTCACTTTGATCGTTCCGCTTTCGCCTGGTTTAATTGGCGTTTTCGTAAATTCTGCTACAGAACATCCGCAGGTAGGCACAACATTTGAAATGATAATTGGCTCACTGCCTGTATTTGAAAACTTGAAATTATACGAAACGGGCGTACCGGCCGGAATTTTGCCAAAATCATGGGTTTCTTTTTCAAATTTAAATTCCCCTTGTCCTGTCTGCATCGAAGAAAAACCAATAAAGGAAATGATCACTGCTAAGATTGTTATATACTTTTTCATGCTTCTAAAATATTACTTTACGATTAAAATAGTACAACTGATATGCCAAATTTAATATTTATTGCCAATTTATTGTACATCTAACAACTTTATTACAGTTATATTATACCTTCTTTCAGTAAGTCCTGTATGTGGATAACACCAGCATAATTCCCTTTGTCGGAAACCAATAATTGTGTGATGTTATTTTCTCGCATAATATGGAGAGCATTGGCTGCCAATTCATTTTTGTCAATGATTTTTGGTGATTTCCCCATGATATCGGCGGCAGTAATTGTCGCTAAATCGGTGTGTTTCTCCAGCATACGACGGATATCACCGTCTGTGATGATGCCGAGTATGTGGTCAGCATCCAACACGGCTACAGCTCCCAGTCTAAACTGTGTTATGGTGATGATGATATCACTTACAGTGGCTTGCGGTTGGACACTGGGTTTGCCGTTCTGATCGGATAGATCGCCGACTCTTAAGTACAGTTTTTTGCCTAATGCTCCTCCTGGATGGTATTTTGCAAAATCTTTGTCTGTGAAATCGCGGCACTCTTGTAAAACGACAGCAAGCGCATCACCCATTGCTAACTGAGCAGTTGTACTTGAAGTTGGTGCAAGGTTGTTAGGACAAGCTTCTTTCTCAACGGTAGTATTTAAGATATAGTCTGCATTTTTAGCGAGGTAGGATTCGGTATTTCCAACCAAAGCAACCAATACATTCTTTGTCTGTTTTAAAAAGGGAACAAGCACTTTAATCTCAGGTGTATTACCACTTTTAGAGATCGCAATAATTAAATCATTTTGTTGGATAATACCAAGATCTCCGTGGATAGCATCAGCTGCATGCATAAAGATCGATGGTGTACCTGTCGAATTTAGTGTTGCAACTATCTTTTGGGCGATAATAGCACTTTTGCCGATTCCAGTTACAATAACTCGGCCTTGCAAATTTAGAATACGATCGACAACGGTAACAAAATCATCATCAATATATTGAGCCAAAGCAGCTACTGCCTTGGCTTCTTCTTGAATAGCTTGAATAGCTATATTTTTTATTTCGTAGTTGTTTTTCACAAAAAATACTCTTACTTTTATGTATTAGAATAGATTGCAAAAATAGATTATTTTTCAAGATTATTTCTTCATTTATCTATCTTATTTTTGCCCAAGGCGCAATGGAAATAGAAAAATCACTTTTCGACAATTTACAAGATTTTTTTGGTTTTGATACTTTTAAAGGGGATCAAGAGGCAATTATAACTAGTATTCTTCAACGAAGAGATACTTTTGTAATTATGCCAACCGGAGGAGGGAAATCAATTTGCTATCAACTTCCTGCTCTCATGAGTGAGGGAACTGCAATTGTTATTTCTCCGCTGATTGCTTTAATGAAAAACCAGGTAGATCAGCTTCGTGCATTCGGTGGCGAAGATAGTATCGCTCATTTTTTAAATTCATCATTGAATAAGAGCGAAATTACAAAGGTTAAGGATGATGTACTCGCCGGGAAGACCAAATTGCTGTATGTAGCTCCAGAATCACTTGCCAAGCAAGATAATCTGGAATTCTTACATCAGATTACCGTGTCTTTCGTAGCGGTTGACGAAGCGCATTGTATTTCGGAATGGGGACACGATTTCAGACCAGAATATCGTAAAATACGCCAGGTAATTAACGAAATAGGTGCCAATATTCCTATTATAGCTCTTACTGCGACTGCGACTCCCAAAGTTCAGTCTGATATTCGTAAAAATTTGCAGATGACTGATGCTGTTTTATTTAAGTCATCATTTAATCGGAGCAATTTATATTACGAGGTAAGACCTAAAAAAGATGTTGTTAAAGAGATTGTTCGCTTTATCAAAACCAAACCGGGAAAGACTGGTATAGTTTATTGCTTAAGCCGTAAGAAAGTAGAAGAAATCAGTGAGGTTCTGAACCTAAATGGTATCAAAGCTTTACCTTATCATGCAGGTCTAGATGCGAAAACGAGAGCTGATACGCAGGATAAATTTCTGATGGAAGACGTCGAAGTTATTGTTGCTACCATCGCTTTTGGTATGGGAATAGACAAACCGGATGTTCGTTATGTCATTCACCATGATATTCCTAAATCCATGGAAGGTTACTATCAGGAAACGGGACGTGCTGGCCGTGATGGCGGAGATGGTTATTGTTTGGCTTTTTACTCGGAAAAAGATGTTGAAAAGCTGACCAAGTTTATGAAAGATAAACCTGTGGCCGAACGCGAGATCGGGACACAGATTTTAAAAGAAGTTATTGATTATTCCGAGTCTGCAGTATGTCGTCGCAAACAGATCCTCCACTATTTTGGGGAAAATTTTGACGAGCAGGGCTGCAGTAACATGTGCGATAACTGCCGCTCGGAGAAAGAATATTTTGAGGCAGAAGATTCCTTGAAAAATGTACTGGGCTTCATTCAGGAGCAGGGCGAGAAATTTGATGATCATCACGTGATCAACGTCATGATGGGTCAAAATAATCAACCAGTATCTTCCTATAAACATGATGAACACCGTCTTTTCGGAACGGGTAAAGAGAAAGGTGTTATCTATTGGAAATCTTTGCTTAGACAGGCTGTGCTTGATAACTTTATCCAAAAAGATATTGATCATTATGGCCTTTTAAAATTGACAGATATTGGCCGTCATTATTTGGATAATCCTTATCAACTAAAATTTGTTTTGAATCGTCCAATCGAAGGGGGAGATAACACAAATTCGGAAGATGCAGGGCACGGTACAGGAGCCTTAGATACCGTCTTACTGGGTATGCTTAAAGATCTACGCAAGAAAATTGCAAAAGGGAAGGCACTGCCACCGTTTGTTATCTTTCAAGATCCTTCGCTGGAAGAAATGTGTACACATTATCCAATTGCCATCGATGAGTTGAAACAGATTCAGGGAGTAGGGAATGGTAAAGCGATTAAATTTGGAGCACCATTTATTGCCTTGATCAAAGACTACGTTGAGGAAAATGAAATCGATAGACCTGTGGATCTTGTCATTAAAAGTACAGCTAATAAATCGGCATTAAAGGTATCTATTATCCAAAATATCGATCGTAAAATCGCATTGGATGATATTGCCTCAGCTAAGGGGATAACTTATGAGGAAATATTGAAGGAAATAGAGACGATTGTAAATGCGGGTACAAAAATCAATATCAATTATTTTATTGACGAGATTATTGATGAGGATCGCCAGGATGAGGTATACGACTATTTTAAGACAGCGGAGACTGATTCAATTAATGATGCGCTTAAAGAACTTGGAGGGGATGATTACAGTTATGAAGATCTCCAATTGATGCGAATCAAATTTTTATCGGAGCTTGGCAATTAATTTTTTTATAATTATATGATTAATAAATACATTCCCGAAATAAAGAATGGGACATCGCAGAATTTCTTTTTAATGGCGGGGCCCTGTGCAATTGAGGGAGAAGAAATCGCTTTGCGTATTGCTGAAAAGATTGTTACAATTACAGATAAACTTAATATTCCTTACATTTTCAAGGGATCCTACCGCAAGGCCAATAGATCCCGTCTAGATTCATTTATGGGAATAGGTGATGAAAAGGCGCTGAAGATTTTGGAAAAAGTTGGAAAAACTTTTGGTGTGCCCACGGTGACAGATATCCATGAGAGCCACGAGGCAGAAATGGCAGCCGCATACGTTGACGTTCTTCAAATTCCGGCATTTTTGTGCAGACAGACTGATTTATTGGTTGCAGCGGCAAAAACGAATAAGGTGGTCAATGTAAAAAAAGGTCAGTTTTTGAGCGCTGGATCTATGAAATTTGCAGTAGATAAGATCGTGGAATCTGGAAATGAAAAGGTTTTTTTAACTGATCGTGGCAATACATTCGGCTATCAGGATCTCATTGTAGATTATCGAGGGATTCCCGAAATGCGTGCTTTTAACGTACCCACAGTGATGGACTGTACACATTCCTTGCAACAACCGAATCAGACTTCTGGCGTAACAGGAGGAAAACCAGCTTTAATTGAAACAATAGCAAAAGCTGCAATCGCCGTGGGAGCTGACGGTCTGTTTATAGAAACACATCCTGATCCGGCAAATGCGAAATCTGATGGCGCCAATATGTTACATTTGGATTTACTTGAAGGCTTGATGGAAAAACTTGTACGAGTTAGACAAGCTATTTTATAGTATAATAAATAAATCACAATAGAAAGGAGCCAATAGGCTCCTTTTTTATAATCAATTATATCAAACTTAAAGCCAAATTATTGTATGTTATCAAAAGTTGCGTTGACAGCGTTTTTTCTGTTGTCTTTTTCTGCCATCAAAGCGCAGGAGAATTATAGTTGGTTTTCTCCACTAGAAGATAAGCATGTGGAAGGTCGGTTGGAGAATCAGAAGCTTTCAGCCTTCAACAGGCTTCCGGATGAATTGGAAAGTCAGGTACGTAAACCTGTATGGGAGCTGGGGAAGAATAGCGCCGGATTCTATATTGACTTTCAAACTTCTTCACCTGAGATTACAGTTCAATACCAAGTTGCGGGAGGCTTAAATATGCCCCATATGCCCACGACAGGTGTTAGTGGGCTGGATCTTTATGCTTATGATACAGCAAAGAAGGAATGGAAATGGGCTTATGGTAGTTATGATTTTTCGGATACCATTTCTTATACGTGGAAGAATATTGGGCGCAATGAAAAATTTAATTACCGCTTATATCTTCCGCTCTACAATACAGTTAAGTGGTTAAAGATTGGTGTGCCAAATACGGCTAAATTAACGTATACTCATACCACAGCGGCAAAGCCTATTGTTGTCTATGGAACCTCGATTGGACAGGGGGCCTGTACAAGCCGTCCTGGTTTGGCTTGGACCAGTCAGGTAGGAAGGGCATTTAATCACGAAGTGATCAATTTATGTTTCTCTGGAAATGGTCGACTCGAACAACCTATTTTAAATATGATGAACCAAGAAGATGCCGCCTGCTATATTCTCGATTGTATTCCCAATCTGGCTATTTCGAAATCGTTAACAGAAACACAATTGGATTCTTTGTTGGTCCATGCAGTGACATTTTTAAGAAAAGAACATCCTACAACGCCTATTATTTTGACGCAGCATAGTTCGGGGAATATAGCCGAAGTCTTTAATGAAGATAAAAATGCAGAATATCAGCAAAGCAGCCGGGTACTGAAAGCGACGTTTGAAAAATTACAATCAAAAGGAATTCGTCAGCTTTTCCTATTGTCGAGCCAAGAGCTTAATCTGGATCTGAATTCAACTGTAGACTATGCCCATCCAAATGATCAAGGTATGGACAGAATCGCAAATGCGTATATTAAATTGTTGAAGAAAATTCTAAAGTAGGCTGCCGCTAACGGCGCCTTCACGATATTGGCGTTCAGAATTTATTATATCGATAGACTTGTATACGAAATAGATTTATTGGATTAGCAGACATCCCTCAGCAAAAGAAATAAAAATAGAAAAGGGAAGTTTTAAACTTCCCTTTTCTATTTTTATTTCTTTTTCATTTTCATCGTCATTTTTGCCTTTTCGCCCCCCCCATAATTAAAGGTCTTGGCATTGCTTTCTTTCTTTTGGTGAAAAGCACCGCCACGGGAAAAATCTTCTTTATTATCTTCCTCCTTGCTGGACTTTTTCTTTTTGTCGGTGATGTGATTATAGATCGCAAGATCCTCTGGCAATTCCAAAACATCCATTCTTTTACCGACGGCCTGTTCTATTTTTTTGACCATTGGTAATTCCAGATCTGTTGTGAAAGTCAACACGACCGATTCTTCATTTTCGTCATTTTTAACAAGATGATTTAAGAATTCCTCCTTTTCATTCGGTAACTCAAATTGAAAAATGAATGGAATAGCGGAAAGGTCCACATCGTTTGTATTTTCCCGAGCAATAATCAAGACACGAGATTGACTATTTTCTTTGAAATCTTCCATGTTGTCATAGCCAAAATCATCGTAGAACAATGGATTGAGGATAGCAATTTCTTCTTTATTGCTACTGAACAAACTGCTGGCCAACTTTTGTGCAGTAAGCTTAGAGTTCACAAAGACGACTACTTTTTGAAATACTTCTTTATCCTGCAACAGAAGATTTAATAAATTGATCTTTGTTGTGAAATTAGGAACATGATATAATAGTAGATCTAGGGTATCGACAATGTCATTCTCAAGTTCATCTATTTCGACTGAGGCACAATTTTCATTCATGAAATTGTCGATCATGTCATAAAGTTTTTGGTGTTCAACAGTACTGAAAACCAAATGTTGTACTTTTCCGCAGCTTTCGGCTAATTCCCTTACTGTATTTTGCATTCCTTGCTTGATAATCTCCTCAGCATCATCAATAATTAATGTCTGAATACGGTTGAGATTCAAGGCCAATTTAAGATAGATAGCTCTTGCACGATTTGGAGTAGCTACAACGATGTCTTTTCCATCGACCAGTTCTTCGATTTCTTCTTCCATGCTGCCTGAAGACCGCAATCCAATGATGCGAAGATCTTTATTTTTGCTTAATTGGTAGAATCTCTCAACAATTTCGTCGATACGTTCTTCATTAGGCGCCAAGATCAAAAACTTCGGAGCTTCATCTGTTGTGAATTTCAACTTCATCAAGGTAGATAAGACATAAGTTGTGGTTTTGCCAGCACCTTCCGGAGCGATGGCAATCACATCCTGTCCACCAAGAATTCTGGAAATGCATCTACTTTGAATTTCCTTTGGAGCCAGATAACCGAGTTCAGTCATCGCAGCAGTCAATCTTTTGCTAAGTTTTAGTTTCTCTAACGACACGTATCCTTTTATTTATGTAAGTTACAAAAGTACAAATTTAGATCTTAGATCAGCTAATGTGTGCCCATTTTTGAAAATAGATTGATAATAATGACTCCAACGACAATCAAGACCATGCCAATAATGGCTGCTGTATCGGGGATCTGTTTGAATAAGAACATACCAATCAGTGTAATGGCTACAATACCAACGCCAGACCAAATTGCATAAGATATTCCGACAGGCAGGTATTTAAGTGTGATACTTAAAAAATAGAAGGCAATGATATAACCTACAATACAGATAAGGGTAGGTTTTATAAGGGTAAAACCTGCAGATTTCTTTAAGAAAGTGGTTGCAAATATCTCAGCGGCTATGGCAAGAAAAAGATAGATGTACTTCATTGTTACAAAGGTACAATTTTTTGTTTGGTAAGGTTCGATTAATTAGGTCAATAACAGCGAGAAGTTAAGTTATTTTAGAGATAATGAATTGCGTATAAGGGTAAATTTATCTAAGTTTGGCCAATTCACATAGCTAGAGCAATTATTTTTTTATGGGGCATATTCAAAATTTTTGGAGATCGGTACTGATATTTTTTACCTTTTTATGTTTCTGTTGTACTGTTTTTGCCCAAGAACAACTGCAGGAGTTAAAAAAATCATATTACAGTCTTCCCTTAGGAAGCAAGGAACGTTTTGTATTAACAGGAAAATATGCACAGGCTTTATATTTTAATAATGAGAAAGCGCTGGCTAGTCAATTGCTTAATGATAATATTCAGTTGGCCAGAAATTATCCTGACAAACAATATTATGCCTACTTGAATTGTATTGCTGCCATGAATAGCTTCAACGATCATGCGTTTGAAAAATCACGCTATTATTTAGAACATGCTAAATCTGTGCTCCCCATAGTTAGCGATAATGGAATTAAGGGTTATGTCCATTATTGTGATGGATGGGTTATGACACGGCAGAATAAGGAAGATGAGGCTGTTTCCCAGTTCCATAAAGCAATTTCATTTTTGGAGAAGGCGCCACAGACTGAGACAAATATCGCCCGAAAATTGGCGGTTTATAAGGAGCTTACAGCTATCTATGCCAATCAGCGTAACTATGATTTCCAGGAGAAGTATACATCGCTTTTGTTGGAAACGGCTAAGGAAGGGAAAAATATCAATAGTTTATTTGATGCCTACATGCAAGCTGGTTACTTATTTGAAGAGGAGTATAGATCAAATAATGCAGATCGCAATTTATTGAGAAAAGCTGAGCACCATTATCTTGAGGCATATAATTTGGTAAAAAATAATGAGAAGAATCTGGTTAATCCGACTGATCTAGCGTATGTTTCTGTTAATTTGGCGAATCTGTACCATGAGTTTTATCCTGATAATGGCGGTAAAAAAGCAATATCATATGCGAAACAGGCCTTAAATATCGCCGCCGAAACAGGCCAGTATGCGATTACAATACCTGCATATGGCGTCTTGGCAGATGAATCTTTTAAATTGGGACGTCGGGAGGAAGGTAAAAAATATTTACAGCAAGCACTGTATAATCTTCAACAAGAGCCTCATTATGACTACCAGGTAGGGTTAAGCCTGTTTAGCAGATTGGCCGAAGTAAGTGTGGAAGAGGGAAAATATGAAGAAGCTTTCAACTATCAAAAAAGCTACATTGACGTCTTTGAAAAGGCATTTAATTCGGACAAACTGGATAAGACGAAGCAGCTGGAGCTGAAGTATGAGCGCGAACTGCAAAACCAAAAATTAATGCGGCTTCGACTGGAAGGGGAGAAAAAGGAACAGCAGATCAAGTTGATGAAAGCATTGAATGATAGGCAGCATCAACTGGTGGAGAATCTGAAGTTAAATGAATTGAATCGAACCCAGCAACTTAAAGTATTACAGCTTGAACGCGATAAAAAGGAGCAGGATCTGCAATTAAGCCGACTGGAAAATGAACAGCGCTTACAAGAGCTTGATGTCTCCAAAAAACAGATTGCTTTCAAATCACGGATGAATTCGATCTATATCTGGTTATTTATCAGTTGTTTGATCGTGATCGTATTGTTGTTTTACGCCTATTGGCAGCGATCAAAAGCATTGAAGCATAAGGAACATTTGCATGAACTTGAAATAGAAAAGAATAATCAGCAACATGCCATTAAAAATCTAACTGCGATGCTTGCAGGAGAGGAGAAGGAGCGGACCCGCCTTGCCCGAGATTTGCATGATGGCTTGGGTGGTTTACTTTCGAGCACCAAATTGGGATTATCAGCCATCAATAAAAATACTTTAGAACAGGAATCCATGAAAGAAGGGATCGACCGAAGTATTGATTTGCTGGACGGGGCTGTCGATGAACTTCGTAGGCTTGCACATAATCTTATGCCAGATTTAATTGTAAAATATGGTTTGAAAGAAACTTTAAGAGACTATGCGGGCCGAATGAGTCAATCTACATGTCAAGTTGAATGTGAATTTTTACAATTTGAATCAACCTTAAGTACGGAACAGGAGATTTTTTTGTACAGAATTATTCAAGAATTGGTGAATAACGCATTGAAGCATGCTAATGCGGCCAACATTTTAATACAGCTTTCTTCACATAATAAACGTTTACATATTACAATTGAAGATGATGGCAAGGGTTTTGATATGGAAAGTGTCGATTTGCAGCATTCTGCAGGAATGCACAATGTGAGATCAAGACTTTCATTTCTACAAGGAGAGATGAAGATTATGTCGGAGAATGGAGCGGGTACAACCATAGAATTGGAATTACCCATGATTTAACTTTTTGGAAAAATGATAAAAATAGCGATTACAGACGATCACCCTTTGCTACTTGAGGGATTGAAAAACATTATAAATGCGCATGAGGATTTTGAAGTAGTGGGCATGTATTCGAGTGCGACTGAACTGTTCCATCATATTGCTACTGATATGCCATTGGTATTGCTACTTGATATCAATCTACCAGATGCTAATGGTATCGATTTGGTTAAAGGCCTGAAGGAAAGCAATAAGGATTTAAAAATTATTGCGTTTAGTGTCCACAATGAATTTGCAGTGATCAACAGCATTTTAAATGAGGGTGCCAATGCCTATTTACAGAAAAATGCAAATGGTGATGAAATACTTGCTGCCATTTCCGCTGTTCTTGTTGGAAGAAGATATCTGTGTGAAAAAACTCAGACCATCTTGAACAAGAAGGTGGAAATGGGGCTTAAGCAGGTACCAAAATTGACACGTCGTGAGAAAGAAGTGCTTACTTTCGTAGCACAAGGAATGACAACAAATCAAATTGCAGATTCATTGTTTATCAGTTCACATACAGTAGAAAGCCATCGCAAAAATCTAATGGAGAAATTTCAAACCAAAAGTGTTACTGCTGCAGTAAAATCGGCTATAGAATACGGATTAATTCGGGAAACCTAATTAAATTCCCCAATTCCCTGATTTCAGGGATGAAAAGATCTCCAGGCATTTGATACTTTTGCTATTATTGATTTAAAATAGAAGGTATCAAGTGCATTGCTGAAACCCAGTATTTTACGATATTTCAAGAGATAGCATCGTTTCAGTCTTCGATTCATTGATCTATTTTAAATAGAATATGTTTCAGAACAAAATTTCAAATCTAGGTTTTTCTTAGGGCGCCCAATATTGCGAAATCTAATTTTTTTAGCTTGGGGGATCTATCAGGCGAGCCTTTACGAGATAAACAACCAAAAATTACTGATTCAATTGATATGATTAAAAAAATAATACTTTGGACGATAGCTGTCCTCGTACTTTTGGTGATTGTCGCCTGGGGCGGATATATACTGCGACAGCAAGAATCCTACAAATCATTGGTTCATAAAAAAAGTAAGGCTTTGTTGACCGTATCATTGGATGATATCCTTTTGAATCAGTTTTTTAATAAATGGCAGTCAGCGCCGAAAGAGGGGCAAGATTTTGGTAAAAAACTACGTAAACTCAAAGACAATGGAATTGATATCAAAGCGAATGTATTTCTTTTTGCTTTGGAGCCCCACCCCAAAAACTTTTATGCTTTTTTTCAGCTAAAGGATAAACAGCAATTTTTGAACTTTCTAAAAGATGTGATACAGGTTGGTGCGGTGGAAAGTAATTTAGCCCCTGATGTGAGCTATGCTTATCATCAACCGAGCAAAATCGCATTTATCTGGAAAGGGGATGATCTGCTGCTAAGTCTAGGCTTTGATCTTGATACAAAGAAGAACGAAATGCTGCAGCTAATTCAATCAAAAGAAGACCGGGTTACCATTGAGCAATTTATTAGCCGTCCAAGTACATTGACAGGTAAATCACTGCGTTATAGCGATATTTCAACAGATAATTTTATTGAACTTGATTTGAAAGGAGACCATGTCGATGTGTCTGGCGAATTTTTCTCAACAGATTGGAACTTTCCGAAGGAATATCTTGTTAGAGAACTCGTTTCCGCAAAATACATTGGTAAAGCTTGGATCAATATCCCAAATAGTCAACTTAAAAATCAGCTAAAACAACTATTTAGCGAACTTCCTATAGCCGCTGATTCTATTATGGCACATTTGGATGGAAATTACGTCGATATTGAAATTTTGAAAAATAAGGTCATTCAAACAGATACCATTGTTAATTATGCGGTTGACGAAAATTTCGAAACGATCGAAGAGAAAACACCCTACGAAACGAAAGTTCCCGAAGTAAGATTAGCCATGCGTGGAGATAGCGACATGCGCAGGTTCCTACCCAGTAAATTATTTTATCAATGGTTTCAAAAACAAGATAATGGATTTAGTCTGTTGTCCACGTCAAAGGATATTGATAAACTTAATGTGGCTTACAATAAGACAGCTGAGCTATCCCATGTGGCAGTTCATTTGGCGGATTGGCCAAATGAAGCTAAAATATCACCGATTCTATTATTGAAAACTATCGCTTCAGATATTACGGTGAGTCTGAAAGTTGTAGACCACAATCGCTTGGTTCTCCAGGGAACTATAGTGGACTACTCGCATTAAAACACACTAATCACAAACTTTCTTCGCTTCTCAATGGTTTGTTCTTGAGTACAAAGTACAAGAACATGGATAAACGAACTAAAAGTAAAAGTATGGTGAAAACCTATTGGCGAATTTTAAAGAGTACGGTCTCGGGATTTTTGAATGAGGATTCGATGAAGTATAGTGCTTCATTATCCTATTATACTGTTTTCTCTATTGGCCCAATATTGGTTTTAATGATTGCCTTAGCCGGAATTTTTTATGGTGAGGATGCGATTGAAGGGAAAGTATTCTTGGAACTCCGTGGATTGGTGGGAAGCAGTGCTGCAAAACAGATTCAGGAAGTTATTCAGAATTTGCAACTTTCGGGAAAGTCAAACCTGGCATTGCTTGTCAGTGGTATTACATTGATTTTAGGAGCAACGACTGTTTTTGGGGATATACAGAATTCGATCAATAAGATTTGGCATGTAAGGGCGAAGCCGAAAAAAGGCTGGTTAAAATTGATTCAGGATAGATTATTGTCTTCATCTTTGGTGATTGGATTGGGGTTCTTGTTAGTTGTTACATTGATTGTAAATGGTGTAATATTAGCATTGACAGATCAGCTACAGCATTATTTCCCGGACATAACGGTGATGTTAATGGATGGGATTAACTTTGCATTGTCCTTCGGAATTATATTCTTGTTATTTAGTGTCATATTTAAAGCGCTTCCGGATGTCAATATACATTGGCGGACAGTAAGGGCGGGGGCCTTATTTACTTCAATTTTATTTGTATTGGGACGTTATTTAATTGGAGTCTATCTGGAGCATTCTGCAACCCAAGATACCTATGGAGCGGCAGGTTCATTTGTGCTGATCTTACTTTGGGTCTACTACACAGCAGCCATTTTATATTTTGGTGCAATCTACACGAGGGAGTATGCTACTGTAATGGGAATCCCTATTGAACCCTCACAATATGCCGTGCATGTTGAAACGCAGGAAATTGAGCGTAATGTAACCGAAATACCTCCCGCCCCGTTAACACAAGAGGAACAGACAATTACCGAGCAGGACGCTAAGATTCCCAATAAACCATAAACCTTAGATTTACTGAATTCTTACCACCAAATTCTGTAAATTTGATGGTAAGATCGATCTATTGTTTATGAACAAATTACAATCATTACGTGAGAAACTCAATTTAACCCAAGAGGAACTAGCGCATAAATCAAGTATTTCAGTTAGAACAATTCAGCGGATTGAAGCGGGGCAGTCGCCAAAGGGCTACACCCTTCGTGCACTTGCTCAAGCGTTGAATGTGGACGAATCGGAGTTTTCTGCATATGATATGCCTCTTGAATCCGAAAATCTCACATGGATCAAGATTATCAACCTTTCTTCCTTACCCTTTTCTATATTGCCTCCATTAAATGTTTTGGTGCCCATTGCAATCATGCTGTTCAAAAAACAGCATTCGTATAAGGTCCGTCAGTTAATCTCCATTCAGATCGTATCTACCTTAATCGCGGTGTTACTGATGCTTGTTATTTTTATACTCAACGATTGGCTAGGTGTTAAAAGCAATGTGAAATTGCTTATTCCGCTATGTTGGATCCTTATGAATATAATCGTTATACTGCGAAATGCGATCGGATTAAATAAAGGTTATAATTCACGGATTTTGCCCGATATTAGTATTTTATAGCGACTATTATACAATTGTCGGGTAGCTGTCGGGACATTGTCGGGTAGCAAAAGGATGTTCATCTTTTAGTATTTTTTTTCTTTGATCTTGAAAAAAAAGCAAAATTATGAAAACAGACTATCAAAAAAAGCAAAGCCATCTTGCCTTGGCTATCTTTGTTATTATTCTTTCTCTTTTTACGATGACAAACGTCTTTCCACAAGATAAGATACCTTTGATCAAAGCTTCATCTGAGAGAGCTGGTATTAAAGACGGCGCCTATTGCCATGTCGACTGGAAATTAGACCCTAAAGCAGACCCTGATGTCTATTTCGTGAATATTCCAACAAAAGAAAGTACAGTCGTTTTCAAAACAGATCAGGAGGAATTAACTGTTATGACTAAACCCGGAGCGATGTATGATTTCATAGTACTATTGAACGGCACGGATTCTTGTCACATTCGTATAAAGACTCAACTACCGCTTGACCTACCCGTATTGGATCGAAACGAGGCGTTTCCTATGCGAATACCTTTTCGTCTTATTGGTTCACGGATTTTCCTGAATGGAACAATTAACAAGAAAAATGTTGCGATACAGTTTGATTTAGGAGCAGGGACAGGTGTTGTCAATAGAAATAACTCAAAGCAGCTAGATTTATCATTTTCATCGTTTACGACAGTTGTGAATACCGATGGGATCAATAGTGAGCGGACAAGCCTAGGCAATCAATTGCGTATTGGGCCGATGGTTTGGAAAAATGTGTCAATGACAGAAGTCGGAAATATGAAGTCCTTTGAAGATCTTATTATTGGTAACAGTTTCTTTCGAAATCACATTATTGAAATCGATTATGACAAAATGGAATTGGTAATTCATCGCGATCTCCCCGGCAAAGCAAAGAAATATACAAAGCTTCCGGTATTCTATGAGCAAAATCGACCCAAGTTTAAAGCTGCTTTTAGACATAACCAACGACACTATGATTTTTGGTTCCTTTTTGATACGGGCCGTGATGGTACGATGCTGTTAGGGGAAGATTTTACAGGTATAGGTCATAATTGGACCGATCTAGAGCCGCTTACCATGATCAGTAACCGTAAGATTATCCGTTTGGATGCTTCAATAGCTGGTGTTGAATTTAAAGACATTGTGACGAATGCCGCTGATCCAGCCAAGCTTAATGGCAGACCAAGCTTGTTCGGAAATCAGATTCTGAACCATTTTAATGTTATTTTGGATAATCAGGAAGGATTTCTTTATCTGAAACCAAATGGTAGGATCAAGGAACCTTATTCAAACTATGAGGGATATTTGAAACAGATGTCTCAGTCAATGCAGAAAAATTAAAGTGAGCAGCCAATGTCGTTTGTTCAGGGAGCAAATGACATTGGCTACTTGTGGTAACTATATATCTAACGAATGAAATTGGTCCATTTTTGTGCTGATTTTCCCGAGGCAATAACAGTTTCTAGGAACTTCATGCCACGCAGACCATCAGCTACAGTAGGAAAATCAGTATCTTCTTCTCGCGGATCTATACCTTGCATAGATGCCAATAGTGTGGCTGCAAAATTTCTATAAATATTGGCAAATGCTTCTATATATCCTTCGGGGTGACCGGCCGGTAGACGGATGTTGTGTTTGGCGATTGGTGAAAGGTACTGTTGACCTGCACGAAATAGCTGGGTCGGCGCATCGAGCTGTTTAAAGATGAGTGTATTTGCATCCTGTTGGTTCCATTCCAATCCTCCAAGTTCACCATATACTCTAATTTTTAACGCATTTTCTTCACCTGCAGCAACTTGGGATGCCGATAGCACACCCGTGGCTCCATTTTCAAATCCAAGTAATATGTTGCCGTCATCTTCAAGTTTTCTTCCGGTCACAAATGTTTGAAGGTCGGCACACATTTTAGTGATTTTTAAACCTGAAATATATTCTGCGAGGTGGGCAGCATGTGTTCCAATATCGCCCATACAACCACTTTTTCCACTCTTTTCGGGATCTGTACGCCAAAAGGCCAGAGAAAGACCATTTTCGATCATCTTACTGAGCCAACCCTGCGGATACTCGACCATAATCTTTCTAATCGAACCTAATTGGCCCTCTTTGACAAGATGACGAGCTTGTTTTACCATCGGATAGGCAGAGTAGGTGTATGTAACACAGAGTATTAATCCTGTTTCAGCTACTTTTTGTTGGAGCAATTCGGCCTGTTCTGTTGTCAGAGTCATCGGCTTTTCAAGCACGACATGGAAGCCATGTTCCAGAGCCATCATTGCTGGTTCAAAATGAGCAAAATTTGGCGTGACTATGCTGACAAAGTTCATGCGGTCATCCGCCGAACGTTTACTTTCCTCGACAATCATTTCCTGGTAACTTCCATAGCTCCTTTCCTTCGGAAGCCCTAAAAGCGCGGCGGATTCTCTTGCGACAAGGGGATCAGCGCTCAGTGCTCCGCAACATAATTCAATCTGACCGTCAATTCCAGCAGCCATACGATGTACCGCCCCTATGAATGCATTTTTTCCACCGCCGACCATGCCCATTTTTAGTTTTGTATTGCGCATAAAGTTGATTTTTTAATGACGATATCTTTTGTAATTACAAACCCAATAGTTTACGGTTAAGGCTATCATTGGTTTCGACGGCAGCAAAATTATCGAATGCCTTATCAGTAACACGGATAATATAGTCTTTAATATGCAGCGCGCCTTCCCGTGCACCATCTTCAGCATTTTTGAATGCACATTCCCATTCCAGTACTGCCCAGCCTTGATAATCATATTGTGTGAGTTTGGTAAATATGGCTTTGAAATCCACTTGTCCATCACCAATTGATCTGAAACGACCGGCTCTTGACTGCCAGCTTTGGAAGCCACCATAGACGCCCTGACGACCAGAACGATTGAACTCAGCATCTTTAACATGAAACATTTTAATTCGCTCATGGTAAATGTCGATGAATTGAAGGTAGTCAAGACATTGAAGGACAAAATGGGAGGGATCATAGAGAATGTTTGCCCGCTTGTGGTAATTTACATTTTCGAGAAATAAGTCAAAAGTAGCACCGTCATGGAGATCTTCTCCGGGGTGTAATTCATAACATAGGTCGACATCGTACAAGTCACATTCATCGAGAATTGGTAACCATAATTTTGCAAGTTCAGCAAAACCTGTTTCGATCAGATTAGCTGGTCTTTGTGGCCAAGGGTATATAAATGGCCATAGAAAAGCTCCACTAAAGGTTGCTAGCGCTTTAAGTCCGAGGTTGTGGGAAGCTTGTACGGCATATTTTAATTGCTGGATCGCCCACTGTTGTCGTGCTTGAGGATTACCATGTAAATGCTGTGGCGCAAAGGCATCAAATAGATCATCGAAACTTGGATTTACAGCCACTAATTGCCCTTGGAGATGGGTTGAAAGTTCGGTGATCTCCAATCCAAAAGATTGTACTTTAGCTTTTAGATCAAGTGCATAGCTTTTATCGAGCGCTGCTTTTTCTAGATCGATAAAACGGGCATCTAAGGTTGGTAGTTGTATTCCCTTATAGCCAAGCTCTGCAGCCCACTGGCAGATTGAGTCCAAGGAGTTAAATGGAGCTTCATCGCCGATAAACTGTGCGAGAAAGATAGCAGGACCTTTAATTGTTGTCATATGTATTGTGTTTTGAAAAAGACTATGTTATGTACAAAACAGATCAATATTCCAATTCGTTTGAAGAAATGGCTCAGTCTGTCGTTTATACTATTATAATTTGGTTATTCAAGCTACCTGCTTGTTTAATACAATATTACAAAAATTTGCAACCGGTTGCAATAAAATCAAAAAAAAACCTTAAACTTGTTTAGACGATCTATTCTTACGCTTTCGAAAATATAAGAATGGATCGTTTAAACAAGGTAAAACTGTCAGGCATCTTTGTGGCGCTTGATTTGAGAGGGAAATTTCCCTTCGAGTAATAACCAAATAAACCAATTATAAATAAATGGCAAATAATGTTTATGATGCAATTGTCATCGGGTCTGGGATCACAGGTGGCTGGGCAGCCAAGGAACTAACGGAGCGTGGACTTAAAACCATCATGTTAGAAAGAGGACGCAATATTGAGCATATCAAAGATTACCCATCACCAAACAAAGATCCTTGGGATTTTCCGCATCGGGGTCGGGTGCCCTTGGATCGTGCCCAGCACTACTTACCTTTTGGAATTAAAAATCAATGGATGAACGAAGGGAACATCGACTTTTGGACTAATGAGACAGAAAGTCCATATAAGGAAATAAAACCCTTTAATTGGTTCCGGGGCTATCACGTTGGTGGGCGCTCGCTTATGTGGGGGCGGCAAAGCTATCGGTGGTCGGATGTTGATTTTGAAGCAAATAGCAAAGACGGGCATGGGGTTGACTGGCCCGTACGTTATAAAGATATAGCACCTTGGTATAGTCACGTTGAAAAATTTGCGGGTATTTCGGGTAATAGAGACGGTATAGCGGTGCTGCCCGATGGCGAATTTATGCCACCAATGGACATGAATATTGTGGAGAAAGATCTTGCTGCGCGATTGAAATCGCATTATCAGGGAAAACGACACTTTATAATTGGCCGGGTAGCCAACATAACAGTGCCCCACCATGGCCGTGTTAATTGCCAATACCAGAACAAATGTTGGCTGGGTTGCAATTTCGGCGCTTATTTTAGCACACAGTCTGCAACATTGCCTGCAGCAGTGAAGACAGGGAAACTTACCCTACGACCATTTTCCATTGTAAAAAGCATTATTTACGATCGGGATACACAGAAAGCTAAAGGAGTAGAAATTGTTGATGCGGAGACGAATCAAACCTACGAGTATTTTGCTAAAATTGTCTTTGTATGTGCTTCGACTTTAAATTCCACCTGGGTGTTAATGAATTCAGCTACCGATGTATGGGAAGGTGGTCTTGGGAGCAGCAGTGGTGAATTGGGACATAATCTGATGGATCACATGTTAAATAGTGGGGCTGGGGGAAGAGTTGAAGGATTTGAGGATAAATATATTTTTGGACGACGCGCCAATGGATTATATGTACCCCGATTTGCTAATATTGCTGGCGATACCAAGAAGAGAGATTACATACGTGGTTTTGGCTATCAAGGCGGAGCTTCAAGGGGACAATGGTCAGGTAAGGTCGATAATAAGAGCGTAGGCGGGGCTTGGAAAGATGCTATCGCCGAGCCCGGAAGCTGGGGAGTAGGTTTTACTTCATTTGGCGAAATACTTCCATATCACGAAAATAAAGTCCTATTGGATTCATCTGTAAAAGATAAGTGGGGCCTTCCTGTACTGGCTATAGATGCAGAGATTAAGGATAATGAGCGGAAAATACGGGTTGATGCAAGCCATGAAATGAAGGAAATGTTGGAATCTATCGGTGTCAAAGACGTAACAACCTACGACAACGGGTTTAGTATGGGACAGGGAATTCATGAAATGGGAACAGCACGGATGGGCAATGATCCGAAAACCTCGGTATTAAACAAATTTAACCAAGTATGGGATGCTAAAAATGTTTTTGTGACAGACGGGGCCTTTATGACTTCTTCTTCCTGTGTGAATCCATCGCTTACCTATATGGCATTTACAGCAAGAGCAGTAGATTTTGCTGTAAATGAGTTAAAAAAAGGGAATCTTTAATATTTTATGGTGCAATAGTTATGAATAGACGAGAAGCAATACAACGTGTAGCCATACTCATGGGAGGAACAGTTATTGGTGCTTCGTTATTTTTGGAAGGATGCCAAAGGTCTGCTTCGAAAGATATAGAAATGCTCTTTGATCCAAAATCAATCGATTTTTTGGGAGATCTCGCGGAGGCGATTCTTCCTAAAACTACTACCCCAGGGGCGAAAGAAGCTGGTGTAGGTTCTGAAATTCCCGTTATAGTGCGAGACTGCTATAAACTTGAAGAACAGCAGGTTTTTCTGACTGGAACAGCCGGAATTGACGAACGTGCCAAGAAAGAATTCGGACGTAATTTTCAGCAACTCGACAAAAAAGACCAAACTGCTTTTGTTGATATTTTGGACAAGGAAGCACAAGATTACGATGAAAAGAAAGCAACTAATGAACTGCCCCATTTTTTCACACTCTTTAAACAGCTTACACTCCTTACATTCTTTAGCTCAAAATTAGGCGCCACGGAAGTGTTCCGTTATGTGAAAATCCCAGGGAAATATAACGGCGATTTCCCTTATCAAAAGGGTGATCATGCTTGGGCAACCTAGCTAATAAATTTTATATTGACCCCTTGTCTTTAATTGGCAGCGGGGTCAATTAAAGAGGTTGTCAAGCCTATGAACTTTAAAAGATTTTTGCTATCGAAAAGTAAAGTGGTAAAATGTGTTCCTGTTTTCATCGTCAGTCTGGTACCACCCGGAAAAGAGCTTCCAGCATCAAGTTTTTCCTTTTTAACATTGTGTCGGCTGAATTTTGAGAGCGCCTCCTTGACTGTTGTTTTATTGATCGCTAGATCAAAAGGCAACCCTTCGACAACCAGAAACTTGTCATCAGGGATATCAAAAAATAGTTCATTGACGGATTTATCAGCCCCATAATTGCTATAGAGTTCCAAGCCGGATTTTGTGATCCATTTTGCATACTTTTCTTCGTTGGCATCTTCATAGAATACTGTTTTTACATTTAATGTAGCCGCTATTTTATCTATTGTCTGCGGAAATACAAATTCACTGTTTTTATTTAACAGTGATTTTAACTCCGCTTTGTTCTGCGCGAAAGTCGTTGCAGCAAAAAGGAAAAGACCTATATTTAATGTAAATGCTTTTATCTTCATCATATCCTCGTTCTATGTTTGGCAGTTGTTTATGTCCGTTAGATTAAAATTAATCAAACGAATCAAAATATACAATAGTGCTTTATACTTGTTTTGATAGCGGGATCAACTAAAGTTTTCAGCATGCGTATCGTCTATAATCGATCTAATTTAATCCTAAAAGTACTGGTGTTATGTAAAATTTCTTCCATCGCCTTAAGGGTAGATAGGGTTTGATGTGCACTGGTATGCGTGACAATATTCAAATAGTTTCCCTGAGCTTCAATATATAGAATATCACTAAGCATAATCTTTATAAATTTATTTTCACTTTTTATAAAAATTCGTTCTGTTTTTATCGAGCTGTTATTTAGTTTGTTAAGGGGTAATATTTGTTCCTTTACTCTATTTGCAGCTTTCAAAAAACGTTCAAATCGAATGGGTTTAATGAGGTAATCTACGGCACCTTTTTCAAATCCGTCAATGGCGAAATGTCGATGGGCAGTTATAAAAATAAAGTAAGGTTTTTGGGCCAGCGTTTCCAACAGATCTAAACCAGTTAAGCGGGGCATCTCAATATCGCTAAATACAATATCGATCGGATTTTCCTGCAGAAAAGCCATTGCCTCTAGTGGCTTACTGAAGGTCTTTTTTAATTCCAAAAAAGGTACTTGTTCGACGAAATCCGTAATAAGTTCAATGCCTAAAGGTTCATCATCGATGATGATGCAACTATATTTTTCAATCATGTTGTAATGCGATATTCAATGCAACGCTAAATTCATTGGAGCTATCTATGATGTGAAGGTCGCTTTGGTTTGGGTAAATTAATTGTAAACGCTTTTGTAAATTTTTAATACCGATACCCGTAAAGCTAGGCGTTTTCACGGTATTGAATACATCTTTGTCATTTTTTATTTTAAAGGTGACCTGATCTTTGCTGATGTGAATAGTAAGTATGACATAGGATGCTTCCTCGTTTTTCAGCCCATATTTAAATGCATTTTCGATAAGGGTGAAGGTCAATAACGGAGCAATCGTTAAAGCGTGAGCATGCGCTCGCCCCTCTATATTTAGTTCAATCTGATATGATTTTGGGTAACGCATTTTTTCCAATGAAAAGTAATTCTCTATAAAATCCAGCTCTTTAGCTAAGGAGACGTATTCTGCATCCGAATCGTATAGTGTATACCCCATAATTTCGGATAAATTTAATACGACCTCAGGCGCTGTGTCGTCTTTTTTTAGCGTCAAACGATAGAGGTTGTTAAGCGTGTTGAATAAAAAATGTGGATTGAGCTGTGCTTTTAAGAATGCCTTCTCTACGCTAATATTTTCCAATAATAATTTTGACTTCTGCTCTAGGATTCGCATTCGGTCTTTATTTATTCTTCTGATGTCGATTAGTATTTTGGTAAAGAAAAAAGGTGACAATGAATAGATAACCGACAATGCATTTAATAGCACTGCTTTAAAGCTGAATACGGACCACAGGTTGGGAATGAAGTCCTTTTCCTTGCCCATTAATGGATACAAATTGGAAATATCAAAACCATATTTGTAAGCTAGCACATAAAACAAATTATTGATAAATAACCAAATAAAAATACATACTGGCGCAGTTAAGAGAGGTAATATCCATAAATTTAAGTTCCTCGCGTAAGGGATAACCAAGTAGAAAAATAGATAAAAGACAACAAGAGAAGACAATAAAACACGCGTTGACAAAAATATTGACTGGTTTGAGGATATTCCAGTTACATAATAGTAGTTGCTGAAGAGGATTAGGGTAAATGTAAACCACATTCCAAAATGAAGTAGGATACGTACATTCGTTGTATAAAAAGTATCGAAATCCTGCTTCCTGAAAAATGTATCTGCTTTAGTGATGTATTGATTAAGTCGAGATTGTTTCATAAATCCTTAGATAGTTCAGTTTTGCGGCTCATTGAGCCGCAAAGATAAAAAATAGTGGTACATTTATAATCTTCCTTTCTCCTCCGTACTGCTTGATTCCATTCGTTTTGCTTTAAAGGTAGTGCCGGTTCTGAAGTTATATAGTAAAGAAATGGAGCATACACGCGATTGCTCCCTGTGCATTATCCAGATTTTAGTATTGTTAAAATAACTTGTCGCGCGATAATTATTGGTAAAAAAGATGTCGCTAATATTTGCTTTGGCAACCAATTGATCTTTGATTAGTTTTTTCTGGATCCCTAGATCAACGGAGCCGATGGCTTTAGTTACAATATTTCCAAGTAACATTTGGGGGGTGTAAAAAGCATTCAGATTTATAGTATATCCTTTGCCAAAGGAAATTTCTTGTTCTGTCTGTAATATAAAAGAAGCTTTCTTTAGATTAAAATAGGGGGAAGTTGAACGTGTATGAGTGAATAAAATCGTGTTCGTACTTGACCAGCAGGGTAGCAATGAAATGGGAGCGCTCAGAGTGGCCGTCCATACTCCTTGAGTCCCCACGTTGTCTTTAATAACTGTTAATAGTTCTTCTTCTGCCTGGTTGCGTATAATTTGTGAGATCGCATTTCTGGTATGGGAATAGTTCAAAGCAGTATAATATTTTTCCTTCCACAATCCACTAATTTCGAGCGAATTTGTAAACTGCGGCTTCAGAAAGGGATTTCCCGTCTGTACGGAATAATTATCTATATAATATTTATAAGGATTTAAATCAAAATATGAGGGCCGTTTAATTCTTCTATTGTAGGTAAGTGATACATAATTGCTTCCCTGCGAGTTTAAATTCTTCTTTAAAAAAATACTTGGGAACAAATTGAAATAGTCTTGTGCGAGTTTGTCCCTTTGCTCGCTCAAAAGTTGTCCTTGAATATTGGATTTCTCGCCTCTTAATCCCAATTGATAATCTATTTGGGCCCATTTTCCCGTATAATTTGCATAGGTAGCATAAATTCGTTCTTCATAATCGAATTGGAAATCAAGGGCAGGCATTGGCATCCAGGCCTGATGAAAGACCTGGTATTGATTGGTATTCATGATATTTGTTGCGGTCGCTTTTACACCAATTGATAAATTGTTTCCAGATTTAGTTATCCAATTATACTTTGCGTCGCCAGTAAAAATTTTTGCTTCGCTGGGATAATCCAATCTGAACAAAGTATCACTGCGTATGTTACCATTAGCATCGAAATCGGCACTATTGCTGATACTATTTCCGTTTCGTTGATTGTGCGTGTAATCGATAACAAGGCTGAATTTCGAATGTAAACTGTCTGTTTCCACGACATAATTTAAACCTAGATTCTGGTAGTTGGATTTTGATTCGGACGGAAAGCTACCTTGCGAGTGGATATTTTTTGCCACATCGGGGTAGATAATTGTCGAATGAGCCGTGGATGGCCCAAGGAAACTGCTGTATTGACCGGTGTAGGATAATCCGAGGAATTGTTTTCCCGTGAAATCATAGGTCGCACCAAGCCGTATACGGTCGTTTCTGTTGGTCTGAGTATTTTCCGTTTCTTGCTGATATAATCCCTGATTTGGAAAATCTCGTCGTTGTTTTAGTTCCTCGTATGACTTTGCACGGCTATGGGAATAACTTGCCATTAAACCAACTTTACCCATTCGATAATTCAAACCTGCATAAGGAGTGTACGTACCATATTTTCCAAGCCCAATTGCATAGTCATTGCCAATATAACCATTGAGCCCCTGTTTATCTTGCTTTTTTAGCACAATATTGATGATACCACCACTGCCTTCTGCGTCGAACTCTGCAGAGGGATGTGCGATAATTTCAATGGATTGGATATCGTTGGAACGCAAGGTTTGAAGGTAGTTCCTGAGATCATTTCCCGCGAGGTTAATACTTTTGCCATCGACAAGAATACGTGTTCCTACAACCCCATTAATGGAGATTCGACCATTGTTAACGAATACCCCGGGAGCCATTTTAAATAATTCCAAAGCCGATTTTCCAGAAGCATTGGCGGTTTGTGCTACATCCATAATGAGGCGGTCAATTTTTCGCTGTATTGTTGGTTTGCGCTTATTTACTGTTACTTCATCTAATTTGAGGTTGGATAGTAGTGATTTTGGGATAATGAATGCTAGCGGGACTTTAAGGTCGTTAATTTCAATTTTTTGCTGCGTTCTGAGTACATTTTCCACACGAATCGAAACGAGGTAAGTCTCTTTTTCGGTAAGCGTTAACTGAAAATTTCCATGTTCATCTGTTATTTTTTCAATGAGAGAATCTTTCTTTACATGTAATGCGCGAAAGGATAATGAAGCATAGGGTATCGACGCGCCATATTGATCCGAGACTTTACCAACAATGGCGGTTTGGGCGAATAGGAAGTTGTTAAGGAGAAAGGTGATAAGACTGAAAGTAATTAATTTGATCATAAATTTTGAATAATTATTCAAAACTAGTTTCGCTGGTGGCTTATTTCAATTTTTCTGGACATAAGGGGACCTTTTAGGGATGGAAGCATTAAATTTAGGGATAAGCTATATAAAGCGACGAGGTTTATTGTTATAAAAATGAGCGGGATAAAATATCACCGTGCGGAAAACAATTTAGCGTATTGGACAGTTACAATTTAAATTGTACTTTCATAACGTTTTTAATAAAGGAAGATATTTAATTTTTATGATCACAACCAAGTATTTTAATCATCGACAAATATTTAATTTAGCGGGTGCACATTTAATATGGCTGACGCTTTGGTGCTCTCTGGTGGCGATCATCTATTATTTTTTTAATTGGCAGTGGATGATAATTCCTTGGGTGCCATTGGCTTTGATTGGAACCGCTGAGGCTTTTTACGTCGGGTTTAAGAATAATCAGGCCTATGACAGACTTTGGGAAGCCCGGAAAATCTGGGGTGGGATTGTTAATTCAAGTCGTTCTTTCACGGCAATGTTATATGCCTTTGATACTCAAGATGGTGATCATACCGATTTGGAGGAGCGGAGGAAAAGGATTGCCTATCGCCATATAGCTTGGTTATATACTTTTCGTGAGCAGTTGTTGATCCCGACAGAATGGGAGCATGTCAGTTTGAAAAAACACTTTGGTTCAATGAATGTTAAACGGAACAGGTTGATAAAGGCTGGCTTTCCTGATTACAGTAGAACATCGATTTTTTTGCGCAAATACCTTTCTACAGATGAGTTTAAGTTGCAGAGCACCTATAAAAATTTTGCAACGTATTTGATTTCTAAACAAGCAAAGGAAGTTAATGCATTGAAAAATGATCAAATCATTTCGGATTTTAACCAAACGCAATTGCAGAATTGCCTGAATCAATTTTACGACTATCAAGGTCAGGCAGAAAGAATCAAAAAATTTCCTTCACCGAGACAGTTTGCCAGTACAGCATTTGTCTTTAATGTCATTCTCATCATTCTGCTCCCATTGGGCCTAGTAAATGAATTTGCGAAATTGGGCGACTGGGGGATATGGACGAGTATTCCTTTTTGTGTGGTAATTGGATGGATTTATATTGTGATGGAATTGGTCGGCGATTATACCGAAAATCCTTTTGGAGGACTCATGTTTGATGTGCCTATGCTTTCGATTTGTCGAACCATCGAAATTGATGTGTTGCAAATGGTGGGAGATGAGGATCTTCCGGAGGCAATTGCATCGAAAAATGGTGTTTTGGTTTAAATTTTCTTACAGATCTATTGCTATTGTATTTTTCACCTCAGCGATCATAAATGAGCTATGGGTGCTTGCGATATGCTGTAGGCTCGTTAACTTCGTTAACATAAAACTGCGATAGTCTGCCATATCCTGGACACAAATCTTTAGGATATAGTCGTAGTCGCCACTCACGTGGAAACACTCGGTTACCTCCTGAAGGTTCATGACCTCTTTTTCAAATTGTAAGATATACTCCTTTTTGTGCTGTGTTAATTTTACGTGGCATAATACGAGGAAATCTTTTGCTATTTTCTTTTTATCAAGTATGGCGACATAGCCTGCGATAATTCCAGTATTTTCGAGTTTACGGACTCTTTCATAGACCGCAGTTACGGACAAGCTCAGTTTGTAGGAGAGTTCTTTGGTCGTTTGTTTGGCATCTTCCTGTAGAAAACGCAATAGCTTACGGTCAATCTCGTCGAAGTGCATAGATTTTTTTTTTGTTTTTACTAGCTCGTTTTAAATCGGCTAGATGTTTTAACTAATTATTGTTTGTATAATAGATTTATATTCTAAGATAAGTAAAATTACTTGTAATATAATTTGAAATATCTCAATTTTAAAGATAAAAACATGGAAAATTTTAATGCAGCAAATGAAATTCAAGATTTGCAATACTTTGGTGAGTTTGGAGGAGTGAACCCGTCAATTTCAGATAGCTCCACCTATACTTTTCTTTCCGCTAAAAAGATGTTCGACACATTCGAAGGGAATGCGGAAGGCTGTTATCTCTATTCAAGGCATTCGTCGCCGATGAATTTGTATTTGGCACAAGCCTTAGCAAAAATGGAGGATACCGCTGCGGCCAATGTAACATCTTCGGGGATGGGTGCGATTACAACAGTTCTTTTACAACTATGTAAAAGTGGTGACCATATCATTTCCAGTAGGACAATCTACGGTGGAACTTATGCCTTTCTTAAGAATTTTCTCCCGCCTTTCCAGATTGAGACGACATTTTTGGATATTAATGATGCCGAAGAACTCGAAAGATCGATAAGACCTAATACAAAAGTGCTGTATTGTGAAAGTGTGAGCAACCCTTTATTGCATGTGGCAGATCTAAGAAAACTTTCGGCCATCTGTAAAAAATACAAGCTAAAACTGATTGTCGACAATACGTTTTCCCCATTGTCCATCTCGCCAACACTTTTGGGAGCAGACATTGTCATTCATAGTTTAACGAAATTTATCAATGGCAGCAGTGACACTGTCGGTGGGGTTTATTGTGGAAGTCAGGAGTTTATTAATGAAACAAAAAATGTGAACACAGGGGCCTGTATGTTATTGGGGCCAACGATGGACAGTTTACGTTCGGCGAGTATATTGAAAAATTTAAGAACACTTCATATACGGATGAAACAGCATAGCTATAATGCGATGTATCTTGCCGAGCGGTTTGAGAAAGATGGACTAAAGGTATCTTATCCGGGCTTGCAGTCGCATCGAGATCATGAATTAATGAAAAACATGATGCAAGAGACCTATGGTTTTGGGGGCTTAATGACAGTTGATGTGGAAACAACCGAAAGAGCCAATGAATTAATGGAACTGATGCAGGCTGAAAATTTAGGGTATTTAGCCGTCAGCCTAGGATTCTATAAGACGCTATTCTCCTGTTCAGGTAGTTCTACGTCGTCAGAAATTCCTGAAGAAGATCGTTTAAAGATGGGCATTTCCGATGGATTGATCAGGTTTTCCATTGGCCTAGATCAAGATATTGAGCGTACTTATCAAAAAATGAGAGCATGCATGCAAAAGAATGGAATTTTGGAGTAATAAGCAGCATTTCGGTTGGATCATTTATGGGATAATCAGACATCTTGACATGTTTTGGAGGAAACTATGCGAGGTTTTCTGATTGATTGGAGTGCAAAAAGTTTCAATTGTCATATAGACATCACTATTTACGATGATAGGGGCTTTAACAGTTGGAAAATCTCTTTTGGCATATCATTAGCAATTTAAAATCAATATTTTAATCAATATGGCAAAGAGACTTTTACTGATATTATTCCTATTTGTTTTGGGGGATATCTATTTTTTTCAGGCGTTCAGTACGGTTATTCATGGTTCAATTTGGAACAACATGTATTGGGGCATTGATATCCTGTTGTTTTTTGGTGTTTTTAGTTTAATTTTTTTACGGAGAGCGGGTTATGATGTCCAGGAGACAGCGACAAGTTTGATCACGGCATTTTTAATTGTTTTCATACCGAAATTGCTTGCTGTTCCCTTTTTATTTGTTGAAGATCTGATGCGTATTTTTCGTTCCTTCCCTCCACGTAGTATATTTTTGAGTGAGGTTGTATTGTTTTTGGCGGGGGCCATGTTATTGGTTATTTTTTTCGGTTTAACGAAAGGTCGTTATTTCTATAAAGTGCGGGAGGAAGTATTGAGTTTTCCTGATCTACCTATGGCGTTTGACGGTTTTAAAATTACGCAGCTGTCGGATATTCACTCTGGTAGTTTATCTGATATCAAAAGGGTACGTAAAGGTATCGAATTGGCCAATGCACAAAACAGTGATCTGGTATTGTTTACGGGTGATCTAGTCAATAATAAGGCTTCCGAAATGGAACCCTGGGTTTCGGACTTCAATCGATTAGAAGCTCCTTCGGGCAAGTTTTCAGTCCTTGGAAATCACGATTATGGAGATTATGTGCAATGGGAAAGTGTTGAATCAAAAGCCTTAAATTTGAATAGGCTTAAGGAAATTCATCATGAAATGGGATTTAAATTGCTGCTAAATGAATCGATAGCGATAGAAAAGCGAGGTGAGCATATTTCGTTAATTGGTGTTGAAAATTGGGGAAAAGGAGGGTTCCATCAATATGGTGATCTCGCTAAAGCAACCCTTGGATTGGACGCGGATACCTTCAAAATTTTGATGTCTCATGATCCTTCACATTGGGATCATGTTACTTTGGACTATAACCAACATGTCCATCTGACGCTGGCGGGACATACGCATGGTATGCAGTTTGGGATAGAATTATTTGGGTTAAAATGGAGTCCAATTCAATATTTTTATAAACAGTGGGCTGGACTCTATCAAAAACAAGGAAAATATCTTTATGTCAACCGTGGTTTTGGTTTTCACGGCCTAAAAGGTCGGATAGGTGTTTGGCCTGAAATTACGGTTATTACATTACGGAAAAGCGTTGTCTGATATTTTGGTATGAGAAACAACGCTCATCTGTTCTATCAATCGATAAGGTTCATTTCCTTTAATCGGTGAAAGATAATCTGATCTACGGCAGAAGTCCTATGTTTGTCCTTATAGGTTAACCATTCAAATGTCTCGATTTCATTCGCTGGATGCAATACTCCTTCGAAATCAGAAAAGTAGCAGATCATTCTTACGAGCGTACCTTGATTTCGTCCATCGGCGATTGCTTCAAAGGTGCCCAAAAGGCGCATTGATTCTTCGACGATGTGCACAGAAAGCTCCTCCAGTATTTCTCTTTTTAAACAGGTAATATCGGATTCATTATTCTCTCGTTTACCACCGGGAAAGTAAAATTTTGTTTTAGTCTTGGAACGTGTGCTCAGGATTTTCCTATCTTTAATGCTAATTAAAGCAACTTTGTCTATTATTTTATGCTGCATATTGCAAAACTAGCCATTGAGAATGAAAAATCAGATAGCATAGTGAAATACTGCTTGAAATTTTATTCAAATTTGAGTACTTAAAGGAAGATGAACCTTTATATTTCTGATGTTAGTATCTTAACAATTTCATTGAAGCCTCTTTGTTTTGCGTGTTGCATAGGGCTTGTGCCATTGAAGTCCGGAATATCCAATTTTGCCCCAGCATCTTTTAGAATCTGAATAATTTCCTGATATTTTTTGCTTCCGTCACCGAGTAGAATTGCTTCCATCAAAGCAGTCCATCCTAAACGATTGACATGGTCCAAAGGGAAATTTTTGGTATTGGCCAATAATCTTACCGTTTCTACATATCCACGTTCACAAGCCGGGATTAAAGCTGTGCCATTATATCGATTAAATAAATCAAAGCGAGCGCCGTGATCTAAGAAAAGTTTGACGAGTTCAACTTGCCCACTTGCTCCTGCGTATAAAAATGGGCTATCCATATTGTCGGCCTGAAGGTTGACATCGGCACCATATTCTACCAATAATTTAGCCATTTCAATATTTCCGTTGTTTGTCGCGATAAGTAGAATAGAACGTTTATTCGTATCTTCACTATTCACGTTGGCATTATTTTCTAGCGCTTTTTTCACTCCCTGTAAGTCATTTTTGGTGACCAATTTAATAATCTCTTCCTTGGACGGATTTTCAGTATATGAGTTTTCGGTTAATGCCGATCGGCACGAATTTGTTATGCTCATCATTATCAAGAGTATTAAAGTTGTTTTCATCATTTTATTGTGCTGTAATTTTTTCAATAAAGCCGAAGAAGCTTCGCTGTCTAATACAAAAATAGTAGCTAAGGCTGTTTTTACAATGTGGTTTTCATTCCATCTGTTGGACAATTTATTACTACAGTGCATTTTAAGTGTCGTTCTCATTGGTCTCATGCTGGCTGAAAGCACATTCGTTGTAGTTTCACCTTATGCATACTGTTGAGCAAAAGTCGGCGCTGTGATAAATTGTTCAAGTATCGAGATGTATTCTGCAAAAGATCTGGGAGAATCATTGCGACCTTTGTTCTGGTGATACTGAATAACAAAAGTGGAAAAATAATACCGTTTCTATTGTCCGGTAAATTTTAGAGAACAAGAAAAAGAATATTATCAAAATAAATATGAAAGCTAAAACATATATTTTAGAAAACGTACGGCTTGAGACAGGATTCGAGTTTGATGGAAAGGACGTTATAAGCACAAATACGGCTTTATTCTGTGTAGAAGTTGAAGAGGGTAAGATCAAAGGAATCAAGCCAAATACTGCAAATGCTAATGCGATCGATGCAAAAGGACATTTGATGTTGCCGGCTTTTAAGGATATGCATGCCCATTTGGATAAAATGTTGTTTGGTCTGCCATGGGAAGCTGTATCGCCAACACGGCATACCGTAAAAGATATGATCGCGTATGAGCAGAAGATGATCCCAGAATGGTTAAGCACCTCCGTCGAAAGAACGGGCAAAATGCTGAATTTTCTGCAGGCATACGGAACTGATTTTATTCGTTCACACTTCAATGTTGATCCAACATCTGGACTAAAATCGTTAACAAATTTGGAAAAGGCACTTGCATCGAAAAAAGACACGGTAGAAGCGGAGCTGGTTGCTTTTCCACAGCATGGCCTCTATTATACGGATACTTTACCCATTTTGAAGGATGTTGCAAAACTGGATGCTGTTAGTTTCATAGGTGGAGTAGATCCGTACTCTTTGGACGGAAGTATCGAAAAAAGTATGGAGCAGATTACACAGTTGGCGCTTGATAACAATAAGGGAATTGACATACACCTCCATGAAATGGGAGAAAGTGGTATGAAGACAATCGAGTTTTTGATCGACCGTACATTGGAAAACCCCCAATTAAAAGGGAAAGCTTTTGTTAGCCATGCTTTTGCACTTAGTCGTCTCACAAATGTAGAAGCTGAAAAAATTGCGGCACGTCTCGCAGAGGCGGGTGTAGGAATTGTGTCCTCTGTGCCCTTTGGCAATATGATTATGCCTATTCCGACGCTTCGGAAATATGGTGTGGAGGTTTTGATTGGAAATGACAATATTCAGGATCACTGGAATACGTTTGGCTCGGGAAACATGCTGCAGAAAGCGAATCTTATTGCTGAGCTTTATGGTTATGGAACAGAATTCGGCTTATCTAGAACACTTGCTTTCGCGACACGCTACAAATTGCCTTTGGACAATAATGGAAATCAACAATGGCCGAAAGTGGGTGATGAAGCAAGTATGGTTTTTGTTGAGGCAAGTTGTTCCGCTGAAGCAGTTTCTCGTATTTCACCGGTGACTTCCTTGATACACAAAGGCAATATTGCATTCTAAAGAGACCGACTATCGGATAATTTAGCTGCTCTCTGGATGTCAACTGTTCTCAGGATTCCAGCGAGAAATATTGAAAATAAGAGAACAATTTTGTTGAAGAGCCGGTTATTCTTAATAACTGGCTTTTTACATACAGAGCCTTGCTTAAGTCCTGATGTTACTAAGGGTGTTCACTTATAACTACAGCGAGGATAATATTCGGTTGAATAGATAATAATTTATACGATGGAATTTTCACCATTTAACGGGGTTGTCAAACTTTGCCTAAAAGGCATACAATTGGAAGAAAACGGTAGACACGATGAAGCGCTGTTCTTTTTTGCAGAGGGTTATCGGGAGGCAAGCGATGACCATGAGAAGTTTATTGCAGCCTATTTTGTATCCCGGCAGCAGAAAACGGTGTCGGATCTTTTGAAATGGCTGCACATAGCCTTAGATCACGCATTGGTAATCGGTGATGATCGAGCTACCAGTGCGTTGCCCGGAATGTATTTGAAGATTTGTGCCTGTTACACAAGTTTAGGAGAAGAAGCAAAGGCAAGTGAATATGCTAGGTTGGCCTCTTCTTATAAGAACATTCCCTTTGATAAGGGACCTTTTTATCACGGTACAAAAGCAGATGCACAAATCGGCGACTTATTGGTTCCAGGCTTCAATTCTAACTATCAAGCCGACTTCAAAATGAATCATATTTATTTTACAGGTATGATGAATGGGGCCGGACTTGCAGCGGCCCTGGCAAAAGGTGAGCGCAGCGAGCGGGTATTTATTGTTGAACCTACCGGTGATTATGAGCATGACCCTAATCTGACGGACCAGAAGTTTCCCGGAAATCCGACACGTTCCTATAGATCTGAATTTCCATTAAAAATTATAGGTGAGGTTGCTGAATGGGCAAAACCAGGTGTTCAGGAACTTGGAAAATTTCGTGATAAACTAGATCAGAATGATGGCGAGATTATCAATTAAGAAACCAAGAGCGGTTGCTCCGGCAATCGAAATTATGTCTTACTGATAACAATCTTACTGATGACTTCAAAATCTGAAATTCGATAATCGTCGTCAAAAAATAACCCGTTGATATAACGTTGTATAGGATAGAACAGATCGGCCGGTGTATCACCGAAAAACGTTTTGAAATCGTTCGGAATAGAATACAGATAATTGTATTGCCCTTTACCCAAACTGATACCGCCGATCTTTTTGAGATAACCCGTTATCTTATGTTTATTTTTGTTGGAGAATGCTTCTTTCGTCTCTATAAAATAATCTTCAATGTAAAAATTACGGATATCCTGAAGATTAAGTATGCTGTTTGGAGCAGGTTTGATACGTCTTGAATAGGATACATCAACCAAAATACAACTGGCTTTATGCGCTTTCGCGAGATCAATAAAGTAGCCTTCATCGACCATAAGGTGTTTACTGTCTTTATATACACCGAGCAGCATTTCATTGATCTCCCGATCCGAATAATCGGATATATTAGAAGATCTTCCCAACTTTTCAAATGCGAGGTCACTTTCACTCCAATTTTTTCTAATTCTATTAAGCTCGTGCTGTTGAAAAGTTTTTATTTTCTCCATATATAATTTGTCTACCCTTACTTTAGCGAGTTTAAAGATAATTTTAAAACTTTACTTTCATCAATCTTATCGCTTGCTAAGTGCAATTTGAATCAAATCTAATTTAACAGAGTCTTTGTTTAATGTTGTAGCACAGCGCTAATGCGCTATTTCTGAGGAAGAATAAGTGCCGCACTGTTGGATTTTCCATGCCGGTATGAGGTGACATCACAGCCTTAAGTAGTCTGTGTGTAAAAGCAGCTCGAGTAAATTATGTCGATTCTCGGTGCGATTATTCAATGAAGGAAGAGCCGCCTGTATTAACAGAGGGCTCCTACGAAGTTTTTACTTTACAGCCTTAAGCACGATATCTAAGGTGAATTCATCATCGATGGCGCGATTGCCTAGGTCGGAGAAAAAGCTTGCTGAACGATACTGTATATCAAAGTCCAGCCGATTTACCTTAACTCCTATAGCTTCAGCAGAAAGTCCATCTGCAGTTGTGGTGACTTTTGCTGGAAAGGAGATCGATTTTGTTTTATTCTTAATCGTCAGATTACCGGTTATGATTGGAGTGTCTTTGCTATTATCAACTTTACTGATGACAAATTTGCTGCTAGGGTAGGTAGGCACATTGAAGAAATCTTCATTTTTTAGGTGCCCGGTCAATTTAGGTGCGTCAGTACAAGCCATGGAATTCATATCTATGGTAAAACCTCCGCCGGTAATTTTCCCTTTTTCTGTCTGTACCGTGCCTTCTTGTATATTGATTGTTCCCACATGTCCCCCGACAACTTTTTTCGCATTCCATTTGATCGTCGAATTTTGCGTGTTCACTTTGTAGCTTATCTTTTGGGCGAAGGCCATTGATGTTAAGCAAATAATTGCTAGCGTTAGACTGGTTCTTTTCATTGAAGTGATTTATATGAACTCAAATATACATGGTCTTGTGCGGATACTTCTATGTTTAAACTTGTTTTTTTGTTTGCGCAGTGTCAATATTGTGTTTGCCTTTCTTTATCCGTCATCGATACCCGCTAACTTAGCACAACGTAAATAGGGGATCGAAGATATCTTCGTATCCAAATTGTGGTCTATAAAAAAAGATAATATGATTAAGTCGAAAGGTTATGCGGCGAAAGACAGTAGTTCTCCACTTGAATACTGGGAGTTTGAAAGGAGAGAGCTTGGTGCAAACGATGTTTTAATAGATATCTTGTACAGCGGGATCTGTCACTCTGATATTCATCAAGTACATGATGAGTGGGGTGGTACACAATACCCAATTGTTCCCGGGCACGAAATTGTTGGTCGGATAAGTGCAGTTGGTCCTGGAGTGACTAAGTTCAAAAAAGGTGACCTGGCAGGTGTCGGTTGTATGGTTGCTTCCTGTGGCGAATGCGATAACTGTAAGTCAGACCAACAACAGTTCTGTTCAGAAAAGAAGACCGTCTGGACGTACAACAGCAAAGATGTGATGCACGATCACAGCTATACTTTTGGTGGTTATAGCAATAATATTGTTGCGGATGCAGATTTTGTGCTGCATGTGCCGGAATCTTTGGATATTAAAAAGGTGGCACCGCTACTCTGTGCAGGAATCACCACCTATTCGCCATTAAAAAGATGGAATGTTAGCAAAGGGCATAAAGTTGGTGTGTTAGGCTTAGGCGGATTGGGACATATGGCTGTTAAAATTGCAGTGGCAATGGGGGCAGAAGTCACAATGATAAGTCATTCACCGCGCAAAAAGGAGGATGCTGCTCTACTTGGAGCACACAAGTTCTTAAATACGCATGAGGCCGATGAAATAAAAGAATTCTCATCGTATTTTGATTTTATTATTGATACCGTATCAGCACCGCATGACTATAACCTCTATCTTGCATTATTGAAAACAAAAGGAGTTTATATTTGCGTGGGGATTCCGGCTGCGCCCATGGAAATTAATGGACGCTCAATCATGGGGGGAAATAAGATCCTAACGGCTTCCAGCATTGGGGGAATACAGGAAACTCAGGATATGCTTGATTTTTGTGCTGAACATAATATTCTACCTGAAACAGAAATGATTGATATCGACTATGTAAATGAGGCGTATCAAAGGGTATTGGATAGTGATGTGAAATATCGTTTTGTAATCGATATGTCGTCTATTGAAAAGTAATGCAAAAACAGGTCGGTTAAAGAGCCGACCTGTTTTTTTAAATCTTATCCTTGTTTGAGTACTTCATATGATATGAATGCTCGTCTTCTCCGATAATTTCGAAACCAAGACTAAAGTAGAGCTTTTGCGCTTTATTAGTTTTTAACACATGTAATGAAATCGACTTCCCTTCATAAATTGCCTCATTTATAAGATCTTTTAATATCTTTTTTCCCAGCCCTTTCCCTTGATATCGGGGATCGATCTGTATTTGAATCAACTCGATATGAGCCCGTCCTTTCTCGATTTTCAAAAGCCCGATAGGGAGATATTGTCATATTCAATGATAGCAGCATGTTCAAATTTGTATTTAATTCTTTGTAGATGTGAATCCGTAGTAGTGGGTAACGCGGCGGCAATTAAATGTGGGGTCATGGTTTTTGCTCTTAGATCTAAAAGAAAAATCAAATCACTTTCCATTGCTGGTCTATATACTATTGGGATCATGGAAGATTGGGTTTTGTCAATTTAATCTGTTCAATCTATTGAAAGCTTTATCGGACATGTTCAGGACCCGTCATATTGATGTCGGCCATGAGAACTAAGATGGCATTTTAGGCTATGAGCACAATCATCCGGCCGAAAGCCTGTTGCAATTTAGTATAATAAATAGTAACTGCGTACTAAATTACAGTAAAGTACTTTACTCTTTTTGACAATTAGATGTGAAGAATGCTGTCGTGGCTCAAGATGAATACTGTAACTTTAGCTTTATAGCTATACTTGCATAGCGATTTTTTATTTAAAGGAACAATAAACAGATAATTTCAATGAAAAAGGTAGAAATACAACACACAGATTTGCAGATAGCTCCAATTAATTTTGGCGGGAATGTTTTTGGCTGGACATTAGATGAGCAAAAATCGTTTGAAATGCTAGATAAGTTCGTAGGAGCAGGATTTAATTTTATCGATACGGCAGATACCTATTCTTGGTGGGTGAATGGAACCGGCGGGCAGTCCGAAGAAATTATTGGGAAATGGTTAAAAAGCCGTGGTAACCGTCAAAATATAGTAATCGCAACAAAAGTTGGATCCGAGACTAAGGAGCACGGATATGATATCTCAAGGAAACATATTTTGAAATCTGCTGATGAATCATTGCGACGATTGGGAGTAGATCATATTGATTTATACTATACCCACTTTGACGATAACATAACACCTGTGGAGGAGACATTGTCGGCTTATGCTGACTTAATAGAAGCAGGCAAGGTACGTTATATTGCCGCTTCTAATCTATCGCCGGCGCGGTTAACGGAAAGCTTTGATGTTGCGGAGAAAAATGGTCTTCCTAAATATGTTGCTTTGCAACCGCATTATAATTTGGTAGAGCGCACAGGTTTTGAAACAGATTATGCGGGATTGGTCGAGAAGTACGGCTTGAGTGTATTTCCATATTGGTCACTTGCTGCAGGTTTCTTGACCGGTAAATACCGTACTGAAGCTGACTTTGATAAAACGGCTAGAGGCGGTGGGATCAAAAAATATTTTGATGCTAAAGGTAAAGCTGTCCTGGAAGCGCTCGATGTTATCTCCGAGAAACATGGGACAAAACAGGCGACTGTAGCATTAGCATGGTTGTTGGCTAAACCGCTAATTACCGCTCCCATTGTGAGTGCTACAAGTGAGCGTCAATTGGATACGTTATGTGCGGCTCCGGCTCTTAAATTAGATACGGAAGATATTGAATTATTAAACGAGGTCAGCAAATAAGATAGCGATAAAGAGTAAAAACAAAATCCCTACATTTCTTAGGGATTTTGTTTTTATCGGGAAGCCGTTCTTAATAGAAGGGCGAGATTGCTTACGCATTTTAACAAGTTTATCGTAAATTGGAGCCTAAATTGATCTTATGAAACAGTTCCTGATATTATTTTCTTTCATGCTTTTTGGCAGAAGTTATGCCCAAATACTTACACCTTATGAACGGGGTAATGGCAATCAATCGGCAACTTTTGAAGAAATGCGGGCATATTATCAGGAATTGGCACAGAAATATACAACAATTCACTATGAAACAAGGGGAGAAGACGATAACAATAAACCAATAGATGTTGTTGTATTTAATCCGTTTGGAAAGACTCTGGAAGTGGCTAGGGAAGAGAGGTGCGTTTTATTGGTCAACAATGGTATTCATCCTGGAGAGCCAGACGGTATTGATGCGACTATGATGCTCATGCGCGATTTGGCGACAGGAAAGATAAAGGCACCTCAAAATGTTATTGTTGTTGCGCTGGCGAGTTACAATGTGAGTGGGATGTTAAATCGTGGGAGCTTTTCCAGAGCTAATCAAAATGGCCCTGAGGAGTATGGTTTTCGTGGAAATGCAAGACACTATGACTTAAATAGGGATTTTATTAAGACAGATACTAAAAACTCGCGGAGTTTTCAGCGAATTTTTCAATGGGTCAAACCAGATGTTTTTATAGATAATCATGTCAGCAATGGGGCCGATTATCAGTACACCTTCACCTATATCTCAACAAACAAAGAACGTCTAGGAAACCTTTTGGGAAATTATTTTAACAGCCACATGCAAAAAAACTTACTCAAGGATCTCCAAAAGAAAGGATTTATGTCTGTTCCCTATGTTAACATCCACAACGATGTGCCCGATGGAGGTTTTCCAACCTTTATGGATTCGCCAAGATACGCAACAGGCTACACCAGTCTATTTAATGTAATCGGAACTGTTGTGGAAACACATATGTTGAAACCTTATCAAGAACGTGTCAAAGCGACTTATGACTATATGCGTTGTAACCTGGATTTTATCGAACAGAATTATAAGGTGATTAAACAAAAAAGAGCTGAAAACCTAAAGCAATATCAAATAGGGGATAAATATGCCATAGCATGGAAGCTTGATTCCTCAAAATATGAATCGCTGGAATTTAAGGGCTTCGAGGCAAAATATAAACCAAGTGACGTTTCTTCGAAAGATAGGTTGTGGTATGATAGAAACGCTAAGTTTTCAAAACAAGTTAAGTTATATAATACATATGTTCCGATAAAAGAAGTGACGATTCCATCGTATTATGTCATTCCGCAGTCTGAATGGAAAATTATTGAATTGTTGACACTCAATCAAATCAAGATGATTCCGCTTAAACAAGATTCTGTTATTGCGGTGGAACAGTATAGGATTAAGGATTTCAAGACAACTTCAAGTCCATATGAGGGGCATTATTTACATTTTGACACCAGTCTCCTTCGGGAGTCCAACAAGGTAAACTTCAGTGCCGGTGATTTTTTGGTCCCTTTGAACCAGGACGGTGTGAAGTTTCTGCTGGAAACCTTGGAACCTGAAGCAATAGACTCTTATTTTAATTGGAATTTCTTTGATGCGATCTTAGGACAAAAAGAATACTATTCAGCTTATGTTTTTGAAGATACAGCAGCCAAGCTTCTAAAGGAGAATAAAGATTTAAGATCTGCCTTTGAGCGCGAAAAGATGAACAACCCTAAACTTGCTGCAAGTAGTAGTGCGCAGCTGGATTGGATATACAAAAATTCACCTTATTATGAAGAGTCACATCTTCTCTATCCTATTTATCGCATCAATTGATGATGGTGGCTTCTTAGATACATGTCTGCATCAGTCACAAAATTGCTATTTTATAAGTATATCCAATGTAATACCAATGAAAAGTATGACGACCAAATAGGAGAAAAAGCCTATTATTGAAGCGGCAAATGCTTTGAAATAGTTGATCTTTTTAGCTTTATCAAAAAACTGTCCCATGGCCCAGGAGTAATATATAAAAGTTACTAAAGTTGCATATAGGATTAAACTTTGGTGCGTGATACCGTCAATTATTGCAAAAAGTGCATAAATTAACATTGTCATCCCCATAATAAAACATAATAAGATGATGATTTCAAAAAGATTATAACCGTATTTTTTAAAGAATAATTTAGTCCAAAGGGCGATAAAGAACCCCATAATAATGTTAGCATAACCATAATGATCTCGTAGCCATCGAAAGATGTTGCTTGTGATTACGAGTTTACTTTCAATACCATGGCTGTCGATTGATTGCATATAGCGCTCTTCAGTATGGAAAAAGTGGGCAATAATAGAATACACTAAAGATGTGACAATAACGAAAATAATAGGTTTGACCAGCCGGCTGCGATTTTCAGAAATGTAGTTTTGCACATTCTTCCCCGGAGCTGTCACCAATTCTCGAATGGTATAGAGGATGCCGCGTTCAAAGTGAAGCACATGTTGTATTTCGTGGGTGATATAATGAGCGTCTATTCTTTTTAGCATTGCAGGTTGGCCACAATCGGGACAGAATTTTGACGTAATGCCTGTGCCACAGTTTTTACAAGTTATCATTTTGAAGTGTTTATTTAAGTAATTAAGGTTTGTTAATCTGTTTCATTCGAAAGTCGACCAAAAGAGTCTTTTCTTACCGATGGTTTTATTGAAGGTATTCGGCAACTTCTACGAGTTTGTATTTGGGGCTCCGTTGCAAAAGTTCACCAAGGAAAGCTGCGTGAGTCGCGCCCGTGATTAGCAAAATTCGATCCTGCCCAGTGACCGGGATCTGATTTAAATTGGAGAATATCCGTAGATTTCTTCGGTAGAATTTACTGGCTTCGTCTGCTCCTTCAAAATTACCTTTTGTACTGCTGTAGGTTAAGATATCAGCGTTTACATTGATAAACTTTTGCAAGGTCTCTTTCTGATTAAATACCTTTAATTTTTCTAAAATGGAGAGTTTATCAATATGGGCGAATTCCTGCATAATTTTTCCCATGTAGCTTTTATAGGTTACACTGTCTACCTGATTCTCCAACTCATTTGCAATGTTGTAATTATAAGCAGCAGTTTGCTGTTCATCAATTCCATAAATTTTTTTTACCCCTGCAAGTTTGCCTACTTCATATGCAATTATGGCTATTTCACCACCGAACTTAGCTTTATGTCCTTTATCTTTAATAAAAGAGCTGTAGTCGCCGTTCAATTCTTCGTTTTTTTCAGGAATGATTTCCACGCAGATGATAGTTGGTTTAAAGTCTGCCAACAGTTTGGCTACTTGATATGTTTCTCTTCTGTTTTTTTGATCTTTTTCGTCAAATTCTACTTTATGTGCATCAGGCGTATAGCTCATGTGAAATGTCCCAAAATTTAGAACCTCAATTTTCTGCTGTGCATTGCTGTTTCCAAAAAATAAGATCCCCAAGGCGATTCCAATATTTCGAATCTGAATAGTGTTAATAAGCATTTGTGTAAGAAATAGTTTTATGTTTTTTCCGGCTTTTCGTTCAGTTAGCTATATTTTTTTAGCTGTTTTGTCCAAAAGTATTACAGTTTGTCCAAATAAAAGCTACACTTGAGTGTAGTTTTATTTAACTTCGACATTTAGAATTTCGTTATGGATTTTAACGCGCTATTTTCACAAAAAAATACTGTTGATCGTCTTTCAGAAAGGGACATCCTGCAGACCCATGGCTATATTGAGCTCGTCAAAGCTTTCTCACGGATTACCTATCAGAGTATTTATCTAATCGATTACCAGGCTAAAAGTTTTGAGTTTGTTTCAGACAACCCGCTGTTTCTCGCTGGTTTAACAGCCAAAGAGGTACTGGAAATGGGCTATGGCTTTTATCAAAAATATGTTCCATCCGATGATTTCCAGATGCTCATTACGATTAATGAAGCGGGGTTCAGCTTTTATGAAAAAATACCCATCGAGGAACGGAAGCTTTATGTTATATCGTATGATTTTCAGATACAAAATGCACACAACAAGTTTATTTTAATTAATCATAAACTGACACCTGTTTTTTTGACAGAAGAGGGGAAAATATGGAAAGCAATTTGTATCGTGTCTTTATCCACTAACGTATCTTCAGGTAACGTGACTATCGAAAAGCTGCACTCCGATCTAGTATGGGAATTGGATCTGTTGACTGGGAAATGGAACTCCCAAAAAAAGATTAATCTTACCGAACGTGAAATAGAGATTTTACGTTTTTATCATCGCGGTCTGACCATTCATGAAACTTCGGAAAAAATTTTCGTTTCCATTGATACGGTGAAATTTCATCGGCGAAAATTATTTGAAAAGCTGGGGGTAAGTAACATGAATGAAGTATTGGTTTTTGCATTGAATAATAGGTTATTATAACGCTAGCTTGAAGGAATCTGAAATGTTCAGGGCAAGCGCCTCGTTTGAGGCGCTGCAGACTATTTTTTTACCAATAATGGCAAATACTTTTCGTAGCCCTGTGCTTTCATCTTGTCTTTTGGAATAAATCGAAGTGAAGCACTGTTTATACAATAGCGTAGACCACCTTTATCTGCCGGTCCATCGTTAAAAACGTGGCCGAGGTGTGCATCACCAGTTTTGCTGCGTACTTCCGTTCTGCGCATCCCGTACGAATTGTCGGAGTGTTCTTGAATCAGGCTATCGCTAATTGGTTTGGAAAAACTGGGCCACCCACATCCCGATTCAAATTTATCTGTAGAAACAAATAAGGGTTCTCCGGTTGTGATATCGACATAAATACCTTCCCTAAATTCATCATTATAGGCATTGTCAAACGCGCGCTCCGTTGCACTGTTTTGTGTAACATCGTATTGCAATGGAGTCAACTCTTTCTTCAAGGTCTCCTTATCTGCTTTTTTATACGTGTTTTTAACGTCCGCTTTCGCTTTTTCGGGGTTGGCATTTCGCGCAAGTTTAAATAAATCAGGGCTTATATGGCAATAACCGCCAGGGTTTTTGTCCAGGTATTTTTGATGATAAGCTTCAGCATTATAATAATTCTGTAAAGATTCTATTTCCACCACGATTTTGCTGTTGTATTGACTTGCTAAAGCAGCTATTTGTTCTTTGATAACAGCGGCATCATCCGCATTGGTATAATAGATTCCTGTACGGTATTGTGTACCGATATCGTTGCCTTGTTTATTTAATGAAGTTGGATCAATTGTTTTGAAGAAAAGGTCTACGAGAAGCTTTAGATCGACAAGCTCCGGGTCGAAGGTTACCTTTACCGTTTCGGCAAAACCTGAGGTTCCTGTCGAAACTTGTGCGTATGAAGGGTGCTGAAGGTTTCCATTGGCATAGCCAACTTCGGTTGCGGTGACCCCGCGGACTTGTTTAAAGAAATGCTCAGTTCCCCAGAAGCATCCTCCGGCAAAATAGACAACATGATCTTTTTGATTTATAGTATTCATAGTATTTTGTATTGACGGTTTTGAATCTTTCCCTTTTTGTGAAAAGCAAACCTTGCTGATTAGAAATAAGCCAGTCGCTATAGCAAGGAGGACGAATAAGTGTTTCATGGTATGAATTGCTACATGAAAGAAACAACATTGTTTCTTTCATGTAAGCCACAAACACCGTACCTTTCTGGATGTTTGTCTTAGAAGATATAGGCAGTTTTGGCTCTTATAGATTCTTTTTACAATTGAAAGACGAAGTAAGTCTATGAAAGGCATGTCCTGACAAAAAGACCTTTTAGGAAAGCTTCGCAAGCTGAATGTCTGACAGGGTTGGTCCTATGCTGTTTACATCCTATGATCAGACCAAATGATAGTTTAATCTATATTGTTTAAGCACTACTATTGTGACTAAGTTAACTGTTTGGGGAAGACTCGTTCGGCTTAAGGCTACACCCTGAGCCTGCCGATTCGAGCGGACCCGTGTATAGCTGTCTCACCGTGGCGATAATAGCCTGCTTGTCGTAGTGATAAAGTTGGTGAAGCTGTTGCTGTGTACCCTGTACTGCAAAAGTATCGGGCAAGCCAAGTCGCTTCAAGGTCGCTGAGTAGCCATGTTCGGCCATAAATTCCAGCACTGCAGTTCCTACTCCACCAGCTATACATCCATCTTCAACAGTGATGATATAGGAATATGATTGGAATACTTCATGTAATAACGCTTCGTCGAGCGGTTTAAAGAACTGTAGATCATAGTGCCCAACCTGCATGCCTTCCCGGAGCAGTTCGTTGCAGGCGTCCTGTGCATATTGACCAACGGGCCCAAGAGAGAGTATGGCAATGTCTTGCCCTGAACAAAGCCTTCTTCCTTTTCCAATTTCAAGTCTTGTACATTTGTCTGATTGCTTCTCTCGACTACCTGGGCCTTTTGGGTAGCGGATTGCAAGCGGTCCGTCAAGAGTGATGTCCTGAGCCGTGAACAACAAATTTTTAAAGTCTGTGAGCGTCATGGGCGAAGCGCCGGTGATGTTGGGTATGCAGCGGAGAAAAGCAATGTCGAATGCCCCCTGATGGGTGGGACCATCGGGACCGACAACACCGGCCCTGTCGATACAGAACACGACCGGTAATTTCTGTAAAGCGACATCGTGGATTAGCTGATCATAGGCGCGTTGTAAGAATGTCGAATAAATCACACAGAAAGGAAGTAGCCCATCAGCAGCAAGGCCGGCAGAAAAAGTAATGGCATGCTGCTCGCAGATACCAACGTCAAAAACGCGGTTAGGCATCTGCTGTTTCATTGCAGTCAGCCTGCTGCCGGAAAGCATGGCCGGGCTTATAGCGATAATACGGCTATTACGTTGGGCGAGCTGTATCAGCGTTTCGCCCAGCACTTGCTGAAAAGTCTCGTTGTGGAGTTGCGGTAACTGGTTTTCTAACCGTATACCTGTCAGCTTGTCGAATTTCCCTGTGGCATGCCATTCCACCTTGTTTAACATGGCCGGTGCAAAACCTTTTCCTTTTTGTGTTACACAATGCACTATTTTGGGTCCCGGGATATGCTTCAACTGCTCGAAAATTTTGATAAGCTTGTGGAGGTTATGACCATCCACTGGTCCAAAATAACGTATACCTAAGGCCTCGAAAATATTGCTCGATGCAAATAGCCCTGTTTTTATCAATTTCTCTATTTTTCTAATCGCAGCAATTGACCATTGTGTCCGATCTTTATGGGGTAACAGCAGCTTTTTGATCTGTGATTTGAACTGATTATAGGCTTGCCCCGAGGTCAGGTCGGTCAGATAGTTTTGTAGGGCTCCCGTACCGGCATCAATAGACATATCATTGTCATTTAATATAATCAATAGGTTAGGCTGTTCAAAACCTATATTATTTAAAGCTTCGAATGCCAGGCCGGCAGTCATGGCGCCGTCGCCTATAACAGCGATGTGTTGACGGCTGTTATCACCCTTATACCTGGCTGCGCAGGCCATACCCAGAATTGCTGATAGGGATGTGGAAGAATGACCTGTACCAAAGGCGTCAAAGTTATTTTCTTCCATAACAGGAAATCCGCTTATACCGCCTAGAAGTCTATTCGAATGGAAGCGAGCCGCTCTCCCCGTGAGTAATTTATGGACATAAGCCTGATGACCAACGTCCCAGATCAATTTATCCTTAGGGGTGTTAAATACATAATGAACTGCTATAGTAAGTTCTACAACTCCAAGGCTTGAACTAAAATGACCGCCATGTGTAGCAATATGGTCAATGAGGAAGTTTCTTAGTTCCTGACTTAATTCGGGTAATACCTCCTGTGGAAGAGCACGTAATTCGCTGGGGCTGTTGATTTGATAATTACCTGTCATTTCTTTTTTAGACAAATTTAGATTGATTAAATTTGCGATACAGGTACAGTATAGGTAAAAGTGATCAATACAGATGAAGAGCTATAAATTTGAAATTTTTACACAAGCAATTGAGAAAAATATAAAATCAGGAGTCTATAAACCGGGGCAAAAGCTGCCTTCAGTACGCGAGTTTAAAGATTACTATGGTTTAAGTATGAGTACTGTTCAGTCAGGTTATGAGTACCTTATGATTATTGGTTTGGTGGAGAGTGTTCCGAAATCTGGCTACTATGTCAGTGCGAAGAATGAAATGCTGGCAGAACCGGAAGGGCGTCGACGTCCACCGGTAGTAAGGGATGCTGTCTTTGAACAAGGGCTTGGTCTGACAACAGCGTCACCTGTGGGGCGGGGTTTTTCGGAATTTAATGTTGCTGCCCCGGGGGATCTTCTTGTTCCGCAAAAACTTTTACTTCGGACCATGCAGCAGGTCATTCGGGAACAAGGGGCAGGGTTACTGCGCTATTATCCATCTAATGGTTCGGTACAATTGAAGGATAATATTATCAGGCGTGCGGCTTCCTATCAGACCTTGCTGCATGCAGATGAATTGCTGATCACAGATGGTGCCTTACAGGCTTTGTATATCGCCTTGGCTGCTGCATGTGAAGCCGGAGATATTGTTGCTGTGGAAAGTCCATGCGTATTTTCTGCGTTAGAGGTCATTCGGGTGCTCAAACTGCGCGTCATTGAAATTCCTGTTCTTGCTAAAGATGGTTTTGATATAGACTTTTTTAGAAAAGCATGTCAAGGAAATGCTGTTAAAGCAGTCGTCCTAACACCGAATTTTCATAATCCAACAGGTATTTTGCTTTCAGATGAACAGAAAATTGCTTTATTGGCGATTGCTCATCAATATCATGTTGCTGTAATCGAGAATGATATCTATGGTGACCTGAACTTTCAGGGGAGCAGACCATCCACACTTAAACAATTTGATGAAAGCGGATTGGTTATGACGTATTCATCGTATTCAAAAACCCTGGCACCTGGAATTCGGCTGGGCTGGTTAAGCACAGGGCGATTTCTGAAGGATGCTGAACAGATCAAGTTTGCATTGGGCAGTACAGTTTCTCCTCTGAATCAGGAGACCGTAAACCGTTTGATCGGTAGCAGCAGTTACGATCGGCATATTCGTTCACTGAAGATGCAACTGGCAAAAAATGCCTATCTGGCCACCAACCTAATCGCTTCCAGTTTTCCTGAAAAAACCAAAGTGATCACACCTGCAGGCGGGTATAATCTTTGGGTTAAAATGCCCGAAAGTACAGATATGGCGGATTTTTACGCGCAGTGTGAAAAAATTGGTGCAAGATTTACGCCGGGCTATACGTTCTCTTTTTCGAATACTTTTGAACATTATTTTAGGTTGGTCATCGCGGATAAGTTTTCTGATAAACGAATAGAAGCGATCCAGCATATAGGTCGTTATTTATGTGGGAGCCTGTACTGATGCTAAATGAACAATGTGTATCGAATAATAGCAAGTGATAGCATGTACATTTGTGTATTTAATAGTAGATGCACATATGAATATAGTCACAAAATTTACGGTAGCAACAGAGCAGGGAATTGAAGCGTTGTCAATGCTCACCAAAACTCTAGCCCTAGAAAAATTCGGCAGCTTAGTGGAGCCAGCTGAACTAGATAATTACATTGTTGATAGTTTTAATTCCAAAACCCTTGTCAGCGAAATAAACAGTATGTCAAATCAATGGCTGGTAGTATATGCTAACGATCAGCCGATGGGTTATGCAAGAATAACCTCAAAAGGGCAGAAGCCGAAAGGCCTGGCAGGTAAACGTGTGATTCGAATCGCGGATTTCGGTGTCTGCCAGCATGAGGCTCTGCAGCAAATGGAGGCATCATTAATGAACAAATGTCTTGCCGTCTGCAGTACCTACGACGTGATTTGGATCAATGAACCCTTAAAAAGTTCGTTGATAGGACTTTTTGAACAGAATGGATTTGTAAAACAACCAGGTATTAGCAGACTCGATGGATTGAACTTGGAATCAGCAGTATATCTCAAGAATACTTTGTAGTTCAAAGAGTCTTTATAATGATGTATAAACACAGCATCGTCGATGTTGAGCAAAAAAGTACACAGATTAAGTGTGCTTTTTTTTGTTTAATGATAGATATTTTAGTGATATAATGTGTATTTTTAGCAATTAGAAAGAAGATGTTTGTCAAATTCTAACAATCTCTTTTTAACCAAAAAATATCATTTATAACCGTTTTCACAAGTGTTTAATGAAGAAAATATCTATAACGTTTCTATATCTTTTGCTCAGTGCATTAGCGCTTGGACAAGAATCTAAGGAGACAAAGCCAGACAGTATTGTTCAATATTTTAGTGAAATTAAAACTGCAACTAAAATTGGTTATTCGTTATGGAATAGAGATTTATATGATGATATTATTTTGGTGAACCCTGAGACACGACAGCTATTTAGTAATAACTTTGGTGCTGATAGTTCGTTTGTGCAATATAAAAATAGCTATATTGCTAAATTGCCCGACAGTGTAAATATTGCCAATACGTCTTTAACGTGGAATGGTCGCACTTGGGCGATGATTATGTTGCCTTTATCTAAAGATTATTATGCACGGATCAATTTGTTGGCTCATGAATTGTTTCATTCCGCACAATCGGCTTTGGGATTTGTTCAAAATAACAGCGAAAGTACTCATCTCGATCAAGAGAATGGACGGATATACTTACGTTTAGAATTGGAGGCGCTTAAAAAGGCGGTTTGTTCAGACGCGCAAGATGAACAACGAATGCACTTGAAGGATGCTTTGATTTTTCGGAAGTATCGAAATTCACTTTTTCCAGGCTCTGCCCATATTGAAAATCAATTGGAACTTAATGAAGGGATTGCAGAGTATACCGGAGTAATGATCAGTGGGAGAGATAAAGAAAAAACAAAAAAACATTTCATTGATGTAATAGACAGATTTTTCAAGAACCCCACTTATGTAAGGTCTTTTGCCTACAATACCACGCCCATCTATGGATATATAATGAGTTTAAAGGATCCGCTTTGGAATCAAAAGATTTCAGTAAATACAGATTTAACTGTATTCTTTATGCGCGAATTGAACATTGAACTTCCGAAAGATCTTGCAGCAACAGTAAAAGCCATTACAGCGGAGTATAATGGAAAACAGATATTCACAGAGGAACAACTACGAGCGGAAAAAATAAAGAAGCAAATTGCATTGTATCGTTCCTTGTTTGTGGATCAGCCTCATATGACCATTAAATTTGAGAAAATGAATGTGTCTTTTGATCCGAGAAATATCCTCCCAATCACAGATTTGGGAACTGTTTATCCAACCATAAGGATCGCCGATAACTGGGGGATTCTAGATGTCAAAAGCGGGGCGCTCATGGCGCCCAATTGGGATAAAATAACCGTTAGTAGGCCTACTAAAATCGAAGGACAGCGAATAGAGGGTGAGGGTTGGGTGATGCAACTCAAAGATCAGTATACTGTTCAAAAGGACGAATCGCTGAATAATTACAAGCTTATCAAAAAGCAGTAGCTGCTCTATCTTGATTTTTATTCACTGTGCAGCCTTATTGAATCAATATTAAATGTTGGTAAATGCATGAGTATCATGAAACATCATAAAAAGGTTTACCTAAAGATATTCAATTTTTAACTATCGAAATGAGAGATAGTCGCTGGGCAAGTTTAAACATAATCCAATGCGTTTAATGCTCTAAATTTTCGCGGACTAAGACCAGTATGTTTTTTGATAAACCGTGTTAATGATGCCGATGAACTAAAACCATAATACGAAGTCAACTCTTTAATCGGAATCTCCGTAGAAGCTAGTTTTTTAGCAATCTCACTTGCAACAATTTCCTTGACGATCGTGCTGGGTGAAGTTTCATTACTTGAAAGCATCAATCGATGTAACGCTATTCTTGATATATTGAGCTTTTTCAAGTAGAATTGGAGGTCCCAGTGATTCTGAGGATACTGGTGAATAAGGTTTTTAAATTCTACTAGAATGGGGTGTTCTGCTAGCAATGCTGAATTTTGATCCAATTGATTTAACGTTTCGTTTTGTTCCTTTATGTTGTTTTTCATGTTTTAAGATAATCGCTCGTTATTGCCGCACTACAGTGTCTAGGGCTATAGTTTAGGTTAAGTGTTCCATCAATCTTGTTTGAACGCAAGCAAAATTAGCGTATTAATTTCATAGTGTACTTTTCGAATTTAACGATTCGCTTTTTAAAATTATAATTTTTTATCACCGATTGTGGTAAAACTAACCTGCAGCAGACTATCACTGGAAAAATAGGCGGATGAATAAAAACCTGATTCCAATAACAGAGAAATCGCTTTTTTTACTCTAATTTTTGACTGCTATTTTTTATGATTTTATTGTTCATTATTCTTTGTAGTATAGGTGTTTGTGTTTGTTATCTGTATTAAAAGTTAAGTATTAAAATAGGTTGGTTATAACTTTTTGTTATACTTTTTTTTAGGAGTTTTTAAACTTCACGTAATGATTAATCTACGTCAAGAGAATGATATATAATTTTATTGATGGTAACAGATGTGATGATCATGTGCTGCCATGTTAGTCCTTTATGATGTAGTGTTCGAGGGAATAGCGTTGGGGCTGTGTAATTAGTTTGAATAACATCTAGCTTCTATAGCAGTAGAGAATAGGGGTGTTACTCGTTTCTTATCATTTTTTTAAAACAGATTTTCTTTATAATTATTTGAAATTCATCATAGCGAAAAGGTTTTCGTTGATTGTGCAAACGTTTGATGTGGAGTGGTTGATTATTTTTCTGTACAATATATTATATCTTGCTTTTAGATTATGAACTAAAATACTTTGCTGAAGGTGAGGTGAATTCTTTGCATGGATCATCTGGTTTTCAAGTTTCGATGAACCATAAATCGATCAGAAAAATAAAAACTTCGAAACAGCCGCTGAGGCTTTGAAGGATGATCGAAAAGAAGTGCGGACAATTAATACAATTTATAAACTTTATTTAAAAATTATGAGAAAGACCGTGTTTTCTTTAATCGCGATTTTAGTGATCGCTATGACCACTTCCTGTCGGAAGGATGGGAGCTTAATGTACACTTTGCTGAACGGCTCCAGTGGAGAATCCTTAGCAATAGCGGATTCGGTCCAACGATTTAAAGTAAGTCCTTCGGCTGCAACTGAGGTTGATAGACTTCAGTTTCGAGCAAATCATAATGAGATGCAAATGACCGGATTTTATGTGGCACCAAACAGTTCCATAACGATAAAAGTAAAAGTCAACTCGGGGACTACAGCGGCACGCTTAGCGATCGGGACGCCTTTTAGAGACAATATTCGACCAGTACGGCAGTATTTTAATCTCCAGGCAGGTACGCAAACGTTCACAGTGGATCAATACGGGGGTTTGGTTTATGTGATTTATACAGCTGATAACTACACAACAACTGGAGAAATAGAGCTTTCTTTTGGCAAGGGCTTTATCCCGGTACCTTACTTTCAAAAGGGAATTACCACCCATGAGCAATGGGTAGCTACATTGGATTCGTTGAAAAATACAGTGCCGGATGTCGTCTTCTCGTCAGATCACACCATTATGGTAACCAAAATTGCTGATGCGCTGCTGTATAAGAACGAAGATCAACAGCTTATTGTGGATAGACTGGATTCAATTATTGGTTTTTCCAATCGGATCAGTGGTTTGAATGGTACGAGTGGAGTCCATGCCATACCATATAATAAACACCTGATTACCGTGAGAGATTCGAGTGCAGGTGGTTATATGGCTGCCGGTATTTCTATTTATTTTACCGATGCTTTATCTTATCGTATGTTGCAGCCAAAATACCTGTCCAATACAAATGGATGGGGAATATGGCATGAAGTAGGGCATACCTATCAACAAAAAGCTTGGACCTGGGGCAATCTGACAGAAACAACCGTGAATGTCTATTCTCTAGCCAGTGAAAGGGGATTTGGATTGCCGGTAAACCGGGTGACTGCCAATAATTCCTGGCCTAAATTGACGACTTACTTTCAGAAAAACATCGCGGACCGCAACTTTAATTCAGGGGATAATGATTTGAAAATGATTATGTTTCATCAGATTTGGCTAGGATTTGGTGATGATTTCTACATCAAACTTAGCAAAATTACCCGCGAGAACAGACCTGCAGTTTCAACAGACGCAGAAAAAATGCGCTATTTTATGCTATCGGCATGTCAGATTGCACAAAAAGATCTTTCGGATTTTTTTAGAAAATGGGGTTTTAAAGTCGATGAATCTGTCTATACGGCGATAAGTAATCTGAATTTGCCCGCTCCTACACAAGATTTAACCGCGTTAAGAGATTAAACAGTCTTGCGTACTGTGACGTTGAATCTGTTAGAACAGATGTATAGGAAGTATGTGCCTTATTGATGATAAAAAAATTAATCGTTGTTTTACAATAAAAACATTGAAAAGTATTATCTTTAGTATGGAAGTTAATTCCGATAACCACATATTTATTTAATTAATTGAGAAAATGGGTAAATTTGAAGTAAAAACACGGAAAAATGGAGAATTTCAGTTTAATCTAAAAGCTGGAAACGGACAGGTGATTTTAAGCAGTGAAGGTTATACAACTAAAGCCAACTGTTTAAATGGCGTTGAATCTGTAAAAAAGAACGCTCAGGACGATAACAAATTTGATCGTAAAACTTCTACGAACGGTAAGCACTACTTTAACCTCAAAGCTACCAATGGCCAAATTATTGGAACCAGCGAGATGTATGAAAGTGCAAGTGGTATGGAAAATGGTATTGAGTCTGTCAAGAAGAATGCGCCTGATGCGACGGTTGAGGAGATAGCCTAAGTCTATTTTCAAATGCCGGACTACTACACGTAAGTGTAAGCAGTCTGTCAATAATAAGCACGTAGGATTTGATAGTAAAGAGCCGGGTAAAAACCGGCTCTTTTGCGTTTATTTTTCTACTGTCGGGAGTGGGATGGAAAACCAAAAACTACTGCCCAAACCCACGGTGCTATCAACTCCTATCTGACCCGCGTGTTTTTTGATTATTTCAGCGGAAATATAAAGCCCCAGTCCAAGCCCCGAGTAAGATTTACCTTCGTGATTAGCTCTATAATATCGATCAAAAATAAAAGGCTGTACTGCCGGATTAATTCCTTCACCTTGATCTTTGACGGTTATTTTGATACGATCTTGAAGCTGTTCAACCGTAATATTGATTTCTCTCGATTCTGGGGCATATTTAACGGCATTGTTGACAAAATTTACAAGGACTTGTTCAAGACGTTGTTCGTCGGCAAAGATATCTGCATCGAGATCGCCGGTAATATTAACTTGATGGTTGCCTTGGGATATGATATTGTGGCAACTGGAGGTAAGTATCTTTGATGCCTTGAAGGTTGTTTTTTCGAGATGAAGCTGCCCTTCACTTATTCGATGCATATTAAGAAGGTCGTCAACAAGTGTAACGATCTTTTTGATATTGACAGCAGACTGATCAATAAGTCTTGAAATGATGTCACTTCCGGTTTTGTCCTTGAATCGTTCCAGCAGTTGAATCGTTCCCTTTAATCCCGTGACGGGCGTCTTTAGTTCATGGCTGGCAATGCCCAGGAAATCATCTTTTTGTGACTCATAATTTTTCCGTTTTGTGATATCCGCCACTACACCAATGAGGTGAGTCGCATTACCTTCTGCATCGTATTTGGGAAGACCCGACGCATTGATCCAATGCAACGATCCATCAGGCCAACGGATGAGATATTCAGCGTGATAAGTGGTCTTGTTCCGGATAGCATCCTGAACTTTTTGATAGACCATTTCGCGGTGCTCAGGGACGATGCTTTGCATGAGGACATCATAGTCAAAGCGATCGTTTTTAGTGAGACCAAAATTGAGTTTACAGGTTTCCGAGCAGTCCATTTTACCTGTTCTTATATCGCGATTGTAAGAACCAAGTTCACCAGCTTTTAGTGCAATTTCCAACTGATAGTTGAGGGCTTCAAGGTGTTCGTTTCTTTTAATACGCTCCGTAACCTCATTGGCGATGACAATAATAGACTCCGTTTCGCCTTCATCATTTTTCAACGGCTCATAGGTGAAATCAAAATAATGATCGCCCAATTCCCCCATAGACTCAAGTCTTGCGTAGGCAGTGTCTCCAATATAGTTTTGGCCAGTAGTAAAGACATCATCCAATATCCCCAAATAAGGCTGTCCCTGTAATTCCGGAAGTGCTTGTGCTAGTGGTTTGCCGAGAATAACCTCTGTTTTGCGCCAGAGTTTGAGCATCATATCGTTGGCAACTTCAATGACTAATTCACGGCCTGTTAAAATCGCAAAGGCTATTGGGGCCTTATCTATAAAGGATCTGAATCGACGTTCACTTTTTTTGAGGTTTTTGTTGAGCAGCACTGTCAAATCATAGGATTTGTTGAGCTGGCTATTGGTACGATAAAGTTCATCGTTGGCAAGCTCCATCTCGTCATTAAGCTCGAGCAGCCGTTGTTGCATGGTTGCCATAGTAATATTGACACCCTCAAGCTCATCAATTTTATCTATGGAAGAACTTCGAAGCTCGATTTGATCCATTGCGGTCCGAGCAAGACCTTCTAATATCTGTCGATCAGCCGCAGTGAAAGCGCGCGGACGTTTGTCGATGACGCACAGTGAACCGATCATAAAACCATCATGGGTAATAAGTGGTGCACCTGCGTAAAACCGTAGTCCAAAATCACCAATTACATTTGGATTGGTCAGTAAGATATCTTCTTTCAGTGTATCTTCAAAGACCGTTACTTTCTTGTCCAGAATAGCTAGACTACACAAGCTTTGCCCTCGATTCGTTTCCTTTGTGGTGCCCATGCCAATATTTGCTTTGAAATAGACAGATTCTGCATCCACCAGTGAGAGCAATGCAATAGGGGCATTGAAGATTTGTGTGGCTAATTTTGCAATTCCATCAAAGCTGGCTTCAGAAGGGGTTCCAGTTATTTTATAGCGTCTGAGGGCATTCAGTCTGTCATGTTCATTTTCAGGCATTATATCCATTCCAAACGTATTCTCTATCATAGTGAACGTGTAATTCTTTTCATAAAGATATAGTTTTAATTACAAAAGCGGAGATGCAATTTTTTTTCTCTTCATCGGCAATTCAAAGATTCCCTGAAATGATTGGAATGCCGCAGGAATGATGTGCTCCAAGGCTAATAATCAGCGTTAAAGATCGAATAGTGTTGGGGTCTGATAGTGTTGTTCAAGGTCAAGCAGGATAGACTTATTGCGAATGCCCCCGGCAAAGCCCACAAGCTTCCCTGAGGTGCCAACTATCCTATGACAGGGGGCAATGATGGCTATAGGATTTTTATTCAACGCGCCACCAACGGCACGGACAGCTTTGCTGTCGCCAAGTTGCTGCGCCAGCTGACCGTAAGTCCTGGTTGTACCATAGGGAACACCTAAAAGCACTTCCCAGACCCTGATCTGAAAGGCTGTTCCCTGAAAATCAAGCGGAATATCAAATATCTTTCTTTTTTTTGCAAAGTACTCATTCAGCTGCAGTTCTGTCTGTATTAAAACTGGAGCCTGTTCATTGTAGGTTGCTGTAGGAAGTTTTGTGCGGATATAATCCTTGTCCGCCCAAACTAAACCTGAAAGTCCCTTTTCGGTAGCGATTAAGTGTATAGGACCAACTGGTGTGTCGATGATTTTATATTCATAATTGGCTTTTACTTCCATATTTCCTTTGCGTCAATGTGCGTTAGGGGTAAATCTACAAAAATGAACATATATTGAAGCACATAAAGTTTCTCGCCCGGAAATAATTTTACAAAAAAATTTCTAAACCTATATTTGAGTTAACAGCATGTAGGCACTTCGACATTGGTTTGCGGCTTATGGCTGGGGCAGGATGGCAATCCCACTGTAAAAACCGATCCCTTATTGGGGGTACTTTGGATGTTCACAACACCTTTGTTTCGTTCAATAAGATCCTTGCATAAGACAAGACCCACACCCGATCCGGGCTCGTCTTCTGTGCCAAAGGACTTTTGCTGAATCTCATTAAAAAGTGCAGCAGACTTCGAGGGGTTAATCCCTATTCCTTCATCCTGAATATGAATATGTGTATAGGTTTCATCCATGCTGGTGTAGATGTTGATATTCCCATTCACATAGCTGAATTTGATCGCATTGCTAATCAGGTTGCGTAAAATAATGATGGTATGATCCCGATTGGCAATTATCTGCGTGTTGTTAGGTATATCAATATTGATTTTTAGTTGTTTAGATTGTGTGTTCTCATTAAAAACTTTAATAATTTGTTGTATCATAGGTTTGATTAATTGGGGTGATGCTTTGGTATTCATACCCTGCATACTGCTGCTGCCCCATTGTAGTAAATCATCCAGAGCTTGATTCTGCTGCGTAATCTGCTGATAGATCTGTTGGATATATTCCTGGGAGGCCGTACTATCGAGCATCTGATTACGAAACATAAATACCAGTGCTTCCAAGTTGGCAAAAGGACTTTTGATGTCGTGCGCGATAATAGAAAAAATTTTTTCTTTGTCCCGATTCATGGATTCTAAGTTGAGGCGTTGCTGCTCAATTTTTTTCATATTCTTATAGATGATATCAAGAAAGAAGTTGACCGCAACGACCATGAAAGCAAGTGCATTGATAATATTGAAAACAGATCTGGATCGTGGAACTTGCTGGCTCAGGGGAAGTATATCAGGAAGCAAATATAACAGTAAAATCAGGAAAGCTACCGTAATACAAAGGACTATATGGATCTTTCGGTTGTCATACATTAACATCGAGACAATCAAAGTGCACAATAAAAAATATTCGCCGCCATTTTTATAAAGTAGTGCCCCAGCGAAGAAAAACACAGAATTACTTGTCAATAGTGTTGCCTTCGCGATATTGTGTTTCCCATAATATTGAAGCAGAAGGACCGTAAACGAACAAATAGAATTGGAGAAATTAATCGCCGATAAAACATAGCGGTGGTCGATAAGATTGAGGATCGAAAAGAAAATTGTCGGAAATAAACATAACAATGCAATCAAATTTATCATGTGCACACGTTTGAAATCGATGTATGACATGCCCGGATGTGCACCAATATGGGAAAATAGTTTCCAATATTTACGAAAATGATTCATAGAGACGTGTCTGATTTTGCTTACAATTTCTAAACACTCAAAATTAGCCATAAATCAGCAGTCCAACAATGATTTTTCTTGAAAGCAGTTTAAGATTGGCAAAATCTGCCATGAAAGGAAGATAAAAGGGCTATGTCGCTTTATTAATTTGGGAAAAATAAACGGATTTCGGTTCCTTGGTTTTCCTTACTGAAGATGGCCATCTGCGCTTTGAGTCTTTCAAGAATTTCCTGAACGATAAACAATCCGATGCCTTTTCCCTGGTAATCCGTTGAATTTGAACCACGGAGTCTTTCCATGCGGATATTTTCGAGTTCATGCTGCGGAATACCGATACCATTGTCTTTGATGATATATAACACACCGTTCGTTACTTTTTCACTATATATATGCACCGTTGCTTTCTTATTGGCCGAAGAGTATTTGACGGCATTGTTGATCAAGTTTGTAAAGATTTGGTAGATTGCATTTTGATCGCTGTTTACTGGAAAAAGGTCACCAAAGATAAGTTCAGTATGTGGGCTACGATATAATAATTTGGCTTCCCGGCACCAATTGGGCAATGTAAGATCTAAACGAAGAGCTTGTTTCCGTAGTCTGTTAATTGGAGCAAGACTCAGTTCGACCGTTTTGTCGATAATATCAGCAATGTTTTCAAGTGATTGATCAATGACATCGTACAATTCGAGCCGCCTATTGGACTGCATATCCAAATGTTCTTTTAGCACACCTATGCCCAATTTAGCAAGAGCCAAAGGATTTTTAGCATCATGTGATAGCGTATAGGATATCATGCGCAGGTTGGTTGCGGGATTGATTGTTATATTTTCTTGATCTTCAGGTTTCTCTTCGTGTATCTTATGCGTGACATCTGTGGCTGTGTGGAGGATGGAATAAGTTCGGCCACGCTTATCAAAGAGGGGCCTATATTCAAAATCAAAATAACGTTTGATCTTGAAATCACGGTCAATGATCGTTGCAGGGGTTTCAAATGCCTTGTAGGTGACACCGCTCTCCCAGACATTACGGAGTATATCTGTAAATCCTTCTTGGGTAAAAACCGGAAAAACCTCTCCAAAGGAATGTCCAAATATTTCGTTTTCTGTACGCCACATATTTAGCATTCGCGAGTTGGCGAATGCGATATTGAGGTTCGAATTATCATAAATGGCAGTTGCAATCGGCATCTGATTTAATGCTTCAAAAAAAATCGGAATATCCTTTTGAGGTTTTTGCATATTGGGTATTTAATGATCATCTGCTTACCGCAGTGCGACCGTAAAATTAATCAAAAATCAAGCCAATAGCGATGGTTTTTAATGTTTCTTGGGAAAAATACGGCCAATCGGTGGGCTTGGAAATAGCGCAATAAAAACACACTAAATTATTATTATATTTAATAAACTTCAAAGGAAATGTAAGTTAACAATAGACAGGGATTTGTAATCATACCAATTATGGATAAGTATTTGGAAATTAGGAAATATGATGTTCAGGACAGAAATAGGCTGATCGATATTCTTCATATGAATATACCGAAGTACTTTGCACAGAGCGAGGTTGCCGATTTCACAGAATATCTTGACCAGGAAATGGAGACGTATTTTGTTGCACTGGTTAACGGGCAAATTATTGGTGGCGGTGGAGTAGGTTTTTCTGATGATGAGCGCACAGGATTTTTGAGCTGGAGTTTTTTAAATCCAAAATATCACGGATTTGGTTTTGGAAAAAACCTATTGCATCACCGTATTGACTTTCTGTACACCCATCATCAGGTTGAAAAGATCGAAGTCGGTACCTCTCAATTCACGTTCGGATTTTATAAGAAAAATGGTTTTATACTAAGGGAAATCCATAAAGACTATTGGGCTGAAGGCTTTGATTTATATGATATGGTCCATACAAGAGAACAATACCATTAACACTGATTTGATGAAAAGCTGATGAATAAAGTGTAGCTCATTGATTGAATGAGACCAAGTTTTCCTTGATTTGATTCAGGTGGTGTAGGGGATGATAGCTCATCAGAAAAAACATTTCGCGTATACTGAGTTTGCCGACCAGAGGATGTGGTAAAACCAGGCTATCGAGCTCCTCTTCATTGTACAGTACAAATAGCTGATTGATTGTAGCTAATACTTCTTCCAGTTGCGCAATCAGACCCTCTTTCTGTGCGGGCAGGATTTCTTCAGGCAAAAATTGACTTGGGGCTTGCCGGCTTGTTTTGAGATAATTGTTACGTACCGTATCGTAGTCCCAGGTTGCGCGTTGCAGGGATCCAAATTTTTGGGCTATATAATCTTTTGACTGAAGTACCTTTGGAAAGGGTAGAAGCGTTAAGAGAATATGTTTTAGCTGCTGACCAGCCGTCCATTTTTCATGATTACGATATGAAAAATGAGGCTCAGGTAATGCCTGGATACAGGCAATAACTGTATAGTGGTTGTCAGAAAAAGTTTTGATCAGTTCTTGTTTATTCATCCTAATTTTAATTATAAGTGATTATTTCGATCGTTTTTTCTAGCTTATTGATAAGTCAAAGTCAGCATGATCTACTAAAAATATAAAATTATTTGCTAACCTCAATTATGAATCTCACTTATTCGGTGTTGATCAAAGCTAAAAAAGGCCGATATTATTTGCGATATCGGCCCTATATTCTATCGATCTAAATTTTAATATGCACCAAAATCTGCAAGATGAGAATAGAAGAAATCACCCCAAGAACTTGTCGATTCTATTTTAAGGTATTGGGTGCTAATGGATGTATTAAGATCGACATTGATCCAGGAGCCAGCAACTTTGCTCAACTGCGTCGTTTTGATCAACGTCCAGCTTATGCCATTTGTACTTGAGTAAATATTGACATCTTTCATCGCTCCATTTAAATTGTCGCGGTTACGGAAAGCAACTCCTTTTACGGTACGTATTGCGCCCATATTGACGGAGAAGAAATGTGGCTGCGGAGTTTGAGTGGACGACCAGGGAGTATGCCAGACTGTACTTCTATTCATATCCAATACATTGCTTGCCGGTGATCCAGGCTCATTACTATCGCTAGCTACAATTGACCAACCTGTGGTCGGTAACAATTTATAGGTTACAACCTTGGATAAATCGGGGATATTGTTAACGAAGTTATAAGCGTATCCTAAGGTAGTACGGCTTCCATTGACATGGAGAAATCCTATTCTCATTTCGTAATTTCCTGTCAGATCATAAAAATCAGCTAATGGGCACTCAAATCGAAAACTATCCTGGCCTATTATTTTTGTAGCCCATTGTACGGCATCATAATCGTTATTCACTCCAAAAGGCTCCCTATCGTGCCAAACAACAATGTCATTGACTGGTTTTGTTGTTGTAAATTTCCCCGAAACGATAATCTTATTGTTCACAAAGCTTGATGACAGGGATGTTATTTCTGCAGATGCAGAAGTATACCAGTCACTTCTTGCTACAGGGCTGAATACTTGGCTATTGTTAAATGTTGCCGCTGTGGTACCGGTCAAAGAGGTTGTAGATATTCCGTAGGTTGAATTGCCTGAGCCCATTAATGCGGTACCTAAAGTTGGCGCTAGCGTTTTGTTCATTCTGTTGTGGCTGGCATTTAATCCATGGCCCAGTTCGTGAATCATTCCACCTATCCATACAGTTGCTTTCCATCCAATATCACCGCCTATTCCTAAGTTTTTAGCGTCCAGATTTACATAATCTAACGCATAGCAGCTGGTACCTGTACCATAAAATGGAGGGCCTCCCGGATTAGCTGGATCTGTATTGTAGGTTGGAATAATGATTAGATTGTGCTCGCTTTTTTTTCCTGACGGATTTTGATTAAAATAGCTGTCCACTTCCGCCTTCACAGCGCCGCTGCCCCCTGAGTACGGATAAGTAGCTTTACCATATTTTCCAGCGATGTAATGAATATTAATCAGGCTGTCATTGAGCAGATCTAATCCGAAGGATTTTCTGCCGAACCCTTCGCGATCCATATTATTTGCAAACATATTTTGGGCATCCAAAAGGATCTTGCTAAGACGCTTTCTGAAGTTGGGAATGGAATCAACATCATTTGGAACAAAATAGATGACGTTCAGCTTGTAGGGATTACTGTTCCATTCATTTGTTACCGAGCTAGTTGATGTTTTTGCTTTTAGAGTTTCGACACTTTCTTCGGTGTTTACCAAGGTCTTGTTACAGGATGCAGCCCCTAAAGCGAGGGTTGCAAGCATTAGATTTAAAAGTTTTCTCATAATGGGTTATATTGTGTATCAATAAATATAAATAAGGCATCTTTTATTGGTGTGTAAAAAAATAAACTTTTATCATAATTAGTTTAGTCAATCGATTGATTAATCAACTTTGGAAAATGTTTTGTAACATTTTAATTTATTTGAGCATGAAATGATTAAGAATTAATAGTAACTGGATAAAATTTAACCGACTTCTTACTTGGTTTTCATCTAGGTCTTATTACATTTGATTGTATGAATAATTAAATCGTATGGAAAAAATTAAAAACCTGATATTATTGTTGGGCGCACCCAATGATGAGAAGGGGAATCTCAGCGTTATGGCATTAGATAGAAATGAATGTGCCTATAATTTCTATTGTCATAATGAGGGGACTGCAATTTTATGCACCGGAGGCATGGGTGAACATTTCAATCGGACAGAAAAGCCGCATGGCACTTATGCTCAAGCTTATCTTATGGAAAGAGGTGTCGCAGAGAAAGATTTACTTCCATGTGTACTATCCACAAATACTTACGAAGATTTTATGCTATCAAAAGAGATCATCAAAAAGATCTCTCCAGATCTCTTCATCGTGATTACCTCTGATTTTCACATGAAGCGAGCGAAATTATTGCAAGAAAAACACATTGACTACCCAAATGTACTGTTTATTGCTGCAAAGTCGACTGTTAGTCCCGACGAGCTTAATTTATTGTTACGGCATGAGCAACAAGCTATCCGGAGAATACTGGAACGTTAAACAGGTGTATTGAATAGCACTATTTTTAGCGGTTGCCCCTTATGCCGGCAAATTTTTTATACATTAACCCAGTTTCTTTCTGAGCCATTTGCGGACAGGTTCGTCATACCATTTCAAGCTTACATAGGCCATTGTAATACTTCCTACCAAAATCAATAGGGCATAAGGCAAAGCTTTTATAAGCGTCACATCCTTATTGTTGCTGATCCAGGCAACATAAAAATAGACGAAAGGGTAGTGTACGAGGTATAACGGGTAGGAGATGTCACCCAAAAATTTACAGAGCTTATTTTCTATTCTGTTGCTTGATATACTGCCTGTCCCCAGGTAAACAATCAAGGGGAATACAATGATAATGCATACCGACTCATATATCCCGTTCATCCAGAGCTGCTCTGCTCCGCCTATACGAGGCATATACAACACAATAGCGATTAAAATACTACAGTACAAAAATGCATGTCGGATACGACTTGGGCTTGTTATTCTGGAGAGCAGGAGGCCCGCAAAAAAAGGGTACATGGTACGGGTGATTCCTATCCGCACTTGTTCAGCATTTAATGTCCAGCCACCGCTAACATCTCCAGTAGGACTTGTGATCGCCAAATGGGCTAGTGTCACAGCTGCAATAAAGACCAAAATGCTTAAAGCTGTTTTGGATAGTTTGCGAATACCGATGGCATATAGAATATTGGCAATATATTCAAAAAATAATGACCAGCCGACACTATTGAGCGGGTGCATTTCCTGCCAGCCACGAATATCCAAAGAGAGGGGAACGGGGAGAATCGTATAACCAATGAGCATTACCAAAAGCATTTTCCAGAGCGGAACGGTGTGAATAAGTGGCCAGATTGTAGAATCTGTAAAGTAAAAGCCTATTGCGCCAAGAGTCATACCTAATATAACCATCGGCTGAAGGCGTTCAATACGGCGTTTAAAGAAGGTGCCAATAGACATTTTATGCCAGCGATCATCATAGGCATAACCGATCACAAAGCCAGATAAAAGAAAGAAAAAGTCAACGGCCAAATAGCCATGGTTGACCAAGATATCGAGATGTCCTGTTCCCAATGGCTCCGTGAGATGAAAGGTTACAACGATAATCGCTGCGACTCCTCGTAGTCCGTCTAAAATGGGATAGTGTGGCTTTGTAGAAAGGTTTTTATTGTTCATGGCTTTTGATCGTATTTCGAAGATGTCTATGGACTTGCTAACTGTTTATAAATGTTATTGAATGGGTGAAAATAATGAAATAACAGGTTTAAATTTGATCAAATCGTATCAAAATCCCGATGGTTAGTCTCATTTTTTGTGTTGTACCGAATCGTTTATGTGGATTCACAAGTTTTATTGCTGGTACACACAGCTGCCAGTATTTATATTCTTATAGATCGTGCATTCCGAGATCCAATGACCCAAATTTTTCATATCTTGCTGTCCAATTCACAAAGGCTTTCTTCGACCGTCAGTTTACGTGAAATCGAGAATCTCCCTTTGTGCATTGAAAATCCCGCTGTGCATTTATAAACATAAATTAATAAAAGAAATGATTGTTGTTAAAGTAACCTATAGTGTTCGCGATGACTATGTACATGCGAATAAAAAAATGATTGAAAGCTTTCTCAAAGATTTCAGGAAGTTAGATGGAACACAATTCCTGTATACTATTTTGCAGGGTGGTGAAAGCAATACTTTCGTACATATTTCCCAATATAAGAATAATGAGATACAGGATCAATTACTGAGAATACCGAGCTTTGTCGATTTTCAGGAACAAAGAGATAAAAACCTTGCTGTTGAGCCCAAAATTGAGTTTATGAACTTTATAGGGAGCTCAAACGATCCGTTTTAGCGAAGGAGAGACCGCGCTTCATGCAAAAGATATGTTTAATCGCTATATGCAATTAAACCACTTTGTTTGTTACTTGAAATGTCAAGGATTTGAGTGAAGCTTTTTATGTCAGTATCCATTTGGAATCCCTTGTCTAATATAATTTGCTGAATTTGTTTAATCAGAGCAGTATTCAGCCTGAAATCCGTATAATAGTCAAATTGTGTAGCGATTATGCCTTTTTGCTGAAGACTGCTGAAAGTCTTTTCGTCAAGTTGTCCAACGAAAACCAATCCTGCCTTTTCAGGAAAATCTGGTTTTACTTGTTTATCATCGATAATATAAAAATCTAACATCTTAGGATTTAATTTTTGCAAGTATCTGGTCACTACGACTCGATAATGTGCCGTTTACTTCAATAGCTTGTATACCGAAGTCGTCAATCCAATCGAGGAGTAAATCATTAACTTTAGATCTAAGTTTGGGTAGATCCGACTTGTGGCAAGGTATCAAATCGGGTTCTTCAATGGGGACAAACACCAAAAGATCAATTTCGGCCAATACAGCAAAGGCTTTTTCAAAAAGGAACTGAATATTTTTCTTTGGATCAAGAATATGCAGATAAGCTAAGATGTCGAGTACACATCTATCGAATATTACATTGTCTCCACTTTGTGAAATTAACTGGGCAGAGTAGTTAAATTGTTCAACGAAATCTTCAGCGCTGGGATCTTCAAGGAATTCATGGCCCAATGATTCCAGTTGATAGTAGGGTTCTACTTCCAGCGCGTATCCGGGAAGTTTTTCCAGAAGCTCTTCTGCTAAGGAGGTTTTACCTACTTTGTGCGTGCCAAATAGGGCAATTCTCATTTTTCAAATTTATTTTATGAACTACGTTGTCAACATCCAAGGTAATGTTGTTAAACAAAAATAGCTAATTAAATATCCGATATTCTAATCGCCTTCATATGTTTTATGCTGTATCTAACGCTTTCCAAAAAATTACATGTAATAGCCGAATCAAATATCCGCAAACAGAATATAGTTGTTATTGATGGACAGGAAAAAGGCAAAGTAAGTGCCATTAATCTTTCGAATCCTACTCTGTTAAAACAAAAAAAGCTAATCTTGCGATTAGCTTTTTTCTGTGATCCCGCTGGGATTCGAACCCAGGACCCATACATTAAAAGTGTATTGCTCTACCAGCTGAGCTACGGAATCTTACTTCTTTATTTTTGAACTACCGTTCCTTGTTTGAAGTGATGCAAAAGTAGGGCTTTAATCCTATTCCTGCAAATAATTTTGGCTTAAAATCACGCTCTAATGCTTAATAAGCTGATTTTAAGCCAAAAAAATTAATCATTTTCCAAATCCATGATTTCTTCTGCCAACTGCTCCCAACTCTCCTGGAATTGTGTCAATAATGCCTTTGCTGAGTTGTAAGAACGTGTAGTTTCCTGTAACTTAGTCGCATCCGAATACACAGCTTCGTCCGCAAGTTTCGATTCTAAGTTTTTGACTAAAATTTCCTGCTCCTCAATTTTTTGTTCAAAAGAAGTTAGCTCCTTATTTTTTTTGCTCAACAAACGTGTCTTATCTTCCGTAAGTGGTTGCTTCTCTTTCTTTACTTTGGGGTCTTCCTTGACTTTTTTCTCGGTTTTTACCTCCATCTTCACGACGCGTTTTGCAGCCCATTCTTCATACTCCTGGTAAGTACCAGGGTACTCCTTGATCTGTTTGTCTTCAATGTACCAGATTTTATTCGCCACATTGTCCAAGAAATACCGGTCGTGGGATACAACGATAAATGTACCTTCGTATTGCTGCAAAGCCTGGATCAGAATGTTGACAGACTGCATATCCAAGTGGTTGGTAGGCTCATCGAGCGCTAAGAAGTTCGCGTCTGCGGTTAATGCTTTTGCAAGAGCCACACGTGATTTCTCGCCTCCGGAAAGTACTTTGATCTTTTTGAAAGCATCGTCTCCAGTGAATAGAAAACATCCAAGAATGGAGCGCAATTCGGTCTCTGTATGCTTCGGTGCAAAAGTTTGTAACTCGGCAAGGATGGAATTTTCCAGATGTAAGGCTTCCAGCTGATGTTGTGCAAAAAATGTTTGCGAAACGTTGTGTCCCTGTTCTGCCTTTCCTTCAAACTCGTGATCCGCGTTAGCCACGATACGTAAGAGGGTAGATTTACCTTTACCATTGGCACCAATTAGTGCAATTTTATCACCCTTTTCTATAATAGCCGAGGTATTTTTTAAGATCTCTAGATTAGGGTATGACTTGGAAATATTTTCCAATGTCACGACGTGGCGACCTGAAGGTTTTGAAAATTTAAAGCTGAAGTTTACCGTCGGATTGTCATCGTCAACATCGTCAATTCTCTCCAGGCGATCCAACGCCTTGATCCGCGACTGCGCCATTTTGGCTTTGGAAGCCTTAGCGCGGAAACGCTCAATTAGACGTTCTTCCTGTTTTATCTTGGCTTGCTGGTTTTTGAACTGATTGGCCTGCAATTCATTGCGTAATTCCTTCTCTTCAAGATAAAAACTGTAATTACCTGCATAAAGTGTTAATTTTCCTTTACGTGATTCTACCGTTTTCTTGATGATGCGGTCAAGGAAATATCGATCGTGGGAAACAATCACAATGGCGCCATCAAATGCTTGCAGATAGTTCTCCAGCCATTTGATGGAAGGTAAGTCCATGTGGTTGGTCGGCTCATCCAGTAACAGAATATCCGGAGTTTGCAATAAGATACGGGCAAGCATAACCCGCATACGCCATCCTCCGGAGAAAGTGGCTAATGGTCTTTTTTGTTCTTCTTCAGAAAAACCTAGACCGGCAAGGATTTCATGGGCCTTAAATTCGATGTTATAACCATCTAAGGCCTCAAATTCTACTTGTTTATCGCTTAGCTTATTCAGGATGTCATCCGAATAATCTGTTTCTAGTTTGTGAAGTAAGTTCTCGATTTCGGCATGTAATTGATTTTGGCGCTCAAAAGCTTCCATGGCAACATGCAAAATGCTTTTGTCAGAATGGTACGACAATAAGTCCTGGTTTAAATAACCAATCTTAAGGTCCTTCGCCATGGAAATCGTTCCTGACGTGGGCGTATATTGACCGACAATAAGGCGAAGTAAAGTCGATTTACCTGTACCATTGGCACCGATCAAGCCAACTTTATCTCCTGGTTTGATATGCCAGTTTGCTTCGTCATATAAAGCGCGAGATCCTATTTCAAATGTTAAATTATTTATTGATATCATTTCAACTGCAAAAGTACAAAAGTAATGAATATTTCTTCTTCTTTGAGTAACTTTGCGATTATGTATAAATTAGTCAAACCTATATTCTTTACAATGAATCCGGAGACGGCTCACCATAAAGTGACCGGTGGATTGAATGTTTTCTCAAAAATTTGGGGCGCCAAACAATTATTGAATGCTTTTTTTACCGTGGAAGATCCACGTTTGGAACGCGAAGTCTTTGGATTGAAATTTAAAAATCCTGTGGGCCTTGCTGCTGGCTTTGATAAAAATGCGGAATATATTGCAGATATGACTAATTTGGGATTTGGTTTTATCGAAATCGGAACGGTAACTCCCAAGCCGCAACCGGGCAACGATAAACCCAGGATGTTCCGACTTGTTTCCGATGAAGCTTTGATCAATAGAATGGGATTTAATAATCAAGGGGCAGACGTTGCCGCCACAAGATTGAAAAATCTAAAGGATCGAAAGGGATTGTTAATAGGCGGGAATATCGGTAAGAATAAGGTGACGCCTAATGAAGAAGCTGTCAATGACTACATTTATTGCTTCAATGCATTGTTTGACTACGTGGATTATTTTGTTGTCAATGTGAGCTCCCCGAATACACCGGGCTTACGCGATTTGCAAGAAAAGGAACCTTTAAAACATCTATTAAATACTTTACAAAGCCTCAATGTCGCTAAAACAGCTCCGAAGCCAATTCTGCTTAAAATAGCACCTGATTTGACGGATAGTCAATTGGATGATATCGTCGAGATCGTATTGGAGACACAAATTGCAGGTGTCATCGCAACGAATACAACAATTTCAAGAGAAGGCTTAAAGAGTCAACAGGAACTGATTAATGAAGCGGGCGGGGTAAGTGGACGTCCTTTAACCAAGCGTTCAACAGAAGTTATTCGCTACTTAAGTGAAAAGTCCAACAAGGCATTTCCTATCATTGGTGTAGGGGGGATTCATTCGGCGAAAGATGCCATTGAGAAGTTAGATGCCGGAGCCAGTCTCATTCAAGTTTATACCGGTTTTATCTATGAAGGCCCAGGCTTGATTGCAAAGATTTGTAAAGGCATATTGCAGACAGGAAGATAAGGATTAGCATGGCAGTTGATTTTGATCTGAAAGATTTCTTGGATAAGAAAGTTGATGAATATAATCAACCTGGTTTTATTCCAAATGATCCCATATCGATTCCGCATCAATTTTCAGCGAAGCAGGACATTGAGATTATGGGATTCTTGGCTTCCATTATGGCTTGGGGGCAAAGAAAGACGATTATCAATAAATGCAACGAGCTAGTGGCTCGAATGGATGGTTCACCATACGATTATATGATAAATCATCAAGAGCAGGATTTAAAAACCTTACTGGGATTTAAACACCGCACGTTCAATGATACCGATATTCTCTATTTTGTTTCTTTTTTTAAGCATCACTATCAGCATTTCGAATCTTTGGAAGATGCTTTTCTCGTAGGGCAGGAGAACAGGGAAGAGGTCGACTTAGAAATGGCACTGAATGCCTTTAAAACCTATTTCTTTTCGTTGCCTGATTATCCTGTTCGCACACGGAAACACATTAGTAGTCCAGCACAGAAGTCAACCGTCAAGCGGATCAATATGTTTTTACGCTGGATGGTCAGAAAAGATACAAAAGGGGTAGACTTTGGGCTTTGGCACCGCCTGTCCCCAAAAGATCTAATCTGTCCGTGCGATGTCCATGTTGAGCGTGTTGCCCGTAAATTTGGTCTAATAACATTGGATAAAGTGAATTGGAAAACAGCCCAGGAATTAACGGCCAATCTACGCCTACTAGATCCGTTGGATCCGGTCAAATATGATTTTGCGTTGTTTGGTTTGGGCGTAGAAGGGGAAATGTAAAATTAAGGCGTGAAGAAAAAAGCGTCCTTGTCAACTATAGCTGGCAAGGACGCTTTTTTTTAATACCGGAACCTATCGTAAGATGCTGCAGGGGTAGCTAGATTATACAAGCTTGTCGATCTTGATCAGGAGGTCAACCAAACGATTAGAATAACCAAATTCATTGTCATACCAGCCCACTACCTTGACCAGACCGCCCACTACCGAGGTTAACTGGGCATCAAATACACATGAATAGGGGTTATTGATGATATCTACCGAAACTATGGGGTCTTCTGTATAAAATAATACATTTTTTAAGTCGTTTTCTGCTGCAGCTTTGAACGCTTTATTGATTTCCTCTACCGTGGTTTCTTTCTCAAGTGTACAGGTAAAGTCCGTCAATGAGCCATTGAGTACAGGTACGCGTATGCCTGCGCCTCCTAATTTATGCTGCAGATGTGGAAAGACATTGGTGATGGCCTTAGCAGCACCGGTAGTTGTTGGAATGATCGCCGAAGATGCTGCCCGCGCTCTCCTTAAATCTTTATGTGGTGCGTCGTGAAGATTCTGGTCTCCAGTCATGGAGTGAACCGTGGTAATATAGCCATCTTTGATGCCCCAATTTTCATCCAATATTTTAACTAGGGGAGCAACATTGTTTGTTGTACAGGAGGCATTGGATAAAATCGAAGCAGATAGATCAATGACACGATCATTAATGCCCAATACCACTGTTGGAATGTCTTTATCTTGTGCCGGTGCGGAAATAATCACTTTTTTTGCACCAGCTTCCAAGTGCAACGACGCTTTGTCACGACTGGTAAAGTACCCCGTAGATTCTATGACGACATCAATCTGAAGCTCCTTCCAAGGCAGTTCCGCCGGATCTTTTTCATTGGTGACCAAGATGGAAAGACCATTGACAATAATATGTTGGTCATCGTGGGTCACGGTACCAGGAAAAGGTCCATGTACAGAATCATATTTAAATAGGTGGGCCAACGTCTTGGTGTCTGTCAGATCATTGATAGCGATGACCTGCAGTTCATCGAAAGCCCCTCTTAAAAAGATATTACGTAGTGTATTTCTACCGATACGTCCGAATCCATTGATTGCTATGTTTAGCATTTCAGATTATTTATGAAATTGGATTATTGCTTCGTTAATATTTTTTTCACCTTCCCAATGTGCTTTTAGCTTTCCATCAGCACCATACACATAATTTGCCGGAAATTGTGAAGGCACATGGATTGTTTGTATAAACGTTTGGTCTTTATCAATCAATACCTCTACGTTAGATGCTTTGGATAGTTTAGGAGCGAATGTGTCAAAAAAACCTAATACTAATGCCGGGTCATTCATGGAAATATAATAGATATTGACGTCTTTTATACGATCAATATTCTTTTCTAGCTCCGTAGCTTCATGTTGACAATGACTACATCCTGGATCAAATAGGATAAAAACCGTATTCTTGTCTTTGGCAACGTTTTCCTGCGTAACACGGATGCCCGAACGAAGCTGATAAAATGTGAAATTAGGGAGAATGGCTGCAGGGTCGGAAGATTGCGTTGGTGCAGCTTGACTATGGTCATGGCCTGCATGATCGTGACCTGCATGGTCATGGCTTTCAGCGCTGGCTTCCTGGGACGTATTTGCAGTATGATCTGTTTTCGGTTTGTTGTTGTTACATGAGGAAAGAATTCCGGCAGCCAATGCCACTGTCACTCCTAAGATTATCTTTTTATTCATAGAATACGTTTGCTTTTAAATCAGTTTTAGTGATTTTATCGTTTTAATATTTATGCTTAATAAATCGTCAATTTCTGTGTAGAAAGCATTGAACAATCTATTGTATTAATGATTCAAAACTATGAAAAAAAAGGGATTATCAATCGTTGAATCTCATTTATGACAGTTTACTGGATATTGATACATTTGTGACCAAATCAACTTAATCCATTGAAGGGCCCTTATTCTATAATGTCAGGGCTGTCATGAGTAGACTTTGTATCTGTCAATGAGGTAGATTGAATGATTTCAGGCGTACTTCGTCCAAATTCAATACTGTAGACTTTCAGGAGTACGCTAACGCAGGATAAAATGAGCGGACCAAAGATCAATCCCAGCATACCAAATAGATTTAATCCTAACAATACACCGAACACGGTTATTAATGGATGTACATCGCCCAACTTTTTCAATATGGTAAACCGAAGTACATTATCAATACTCCCGATGATAATGATCCCGTATAAGGCAAGACCTATTGCATTTCCGGACTGCCCATTCGCAAGTAGAAAAAGCGCTGCCGGTAGATATACAACCATCGTTCCCAAAATAGGAATTATGGTGGAAACAGCGGTGAGTATCCCCAGAAAGATAGGGCTCTCCAAGCCAAAGAACCAATAGCCAAGACCGGCTACAATACCTTGGCACATGGCCAAAATGGGGATGCCGATTGCATTGGATTTTACCATCATGTCAAACTCTTTCCACAATTCGGCTTTACTGGCTTTGGTGAAAGGGATCGCTTGATAGATGGTTTGTTCTAATTTTTTGCTGCTAACCAGCATGAAATACAAAACAAATAGAGCAACCAATATATTGACACCAACTTCTGCAACGGAATTCAGAATATTGGGTATGAATTTAGCTGCTTTCTGAAGCGCCCCCATTAAGGCAGTATCTGAAAGATCGATATTGCTTAAATAAGGGCTGTCTTTAAAGTAGATTTTGATCGAGTCAAACTTGTGCATCAGATCGTCTTTGTTGCTAATGACTTCTGTTACCTGAGGTACCATATAGTTGATTAACAGATAGAGTGGTCCTACCAAGAATATGATGGTCAATAATATCAATAAAATACTGGCGAAAGATTTATTCCATTTTTTTTCTTCAGTTAGCTTAAAGTTGATTTTTCTAAAAAGAACATATAAGGTAACTGCTCCCAGAAAACCGGGTAGGTAGTAGAATAGACTTGTAAAGATCAATATACATATCGCCAGAATGATGACGATTAGCATGATTTGATTGATGGAATTGTTGTTGATTTGTTTGTACTTCATATAGCTGACAAATATACTGTCTATCGATTGTTATTTATCGTATGACAATATTTTTTTAGAAAAGTTTTATCTTGTTAAATTAAGCTTCCTTTTTTATAATTTCAATGATTTTTTGAATTTCTTTTTTTTGCCCTCGGATCAGCTTGGATGAGGTGGCTCCATGAAAATGGCAATGACGCTATTTTGCATCCAGCAACTCCAAACCAATTGTTCACTTTTGGATGGAAAGATCAGCCTTTTTATGCGAATTTAGTTTTGATTCTGCGGCATTAAAACCTCCCTCAAGATCGTTAGGATATCGTATTGTTTGACAAAAAGCATGGGTTGCGTTGTCCTTAATGGACTGGAATCTTTAGCTAAAAAGGCCGTGTTGACTACTGCTTTGGTCGCTTTATGAAAAAAAGGATGAGACCCTTTTCCTTTTTTGTTGTTTGAAAATAAGCCCATAATCTTTTGTTTTTGTTGGTTATAGCGATCAGGCTTGTTCAGCGGGACCGCTATAACTAATATACAAAATAAAACGGAATTAATTGATAAAAATTTGGCTACCCTGTTCTTCATCCTTTTCTATCGAAAGGGACACTGGAATACGTTCTTTGAGTTCTTCAACATGTGAAATAATTCCGACGATCCGGTTTTCCTTATGTAAATCCAATAGCGTTTCGAAAACAATATTAACAGAAGTGATATCTTGTGTTCCAAAACCTTCATCGATAAAAAAGAAGTTTTTGGCCGCACGTGAATTTGACTGTACACTTTCTGCCAAAGCCAAAGCCAAACTTAGGGATACCTGAAATGCCTGTCCACCGGATAGTGTTTTTACGCTGCGACTTTTTCCTTCATTCAAATAATCTATAATTTCAAATTCATTGTTGTCGTTCAGCTGTAGGCTAAGCTGATTTCGGGTCATGCGATGGAAACGAATATTCGCATGATCACACAGCTGCCGTAGGTAAATCGAAGAAACATATTGTACAAAGCCCGCACCTTTAAAGAGATTAAAAAGTTGCTTCAAATTGTCATGGCGTAAATTTAGTTTTACCTGTTGTTGCAGGAGATTTTCCTTTTTTGCATAGGCGATTTTTAGCTGATCGCGCTCCTGCTGAAGTCGGGCAACAGCTTCAGTGCTCGCTTTCAATTGTTGGGCGCTCTCATCCAGGATTTTTTCCTGTGCGAGAAATTGGTTTTCGTCATATACCTGGTCGACGAGTTTCTTTTCCAACTGACTGATCTGTGCCTTCACAGTTTCAAACTGGATTTGAAACTGTTCAAGCTCTTGTCGAATCTGTATGACAGACAAATTCTCGGCAAGGATTTGCCGAATCTCTGCCAAAGTTTCAAAGGATGAAGCCACAAGTAGCTGCTGGATTGTAGCATCGGTTTCTTGACTTTCGCGGCGGATATCTCCAAGCTGTTCAACAATCGTCTGCACCAAGCTGTATTGTGCTGCAAATTGACTGTTTAACTCATTTAATCGTTCGCTTAAAGCAATGTAGTCGCGCTCAATCTCCAGATTTGATCTTTTCAGTGCAGTATATTCCTTTTCAACTGCTTCGGATTCCCGCATTTCATAATCAGACCAGCGCAGCGCTTTCAGGTTCCCCATATTTTGATTAATCTGGGCCTGTTTGCTTGCTTCATCACGTTCAAACTGATGCAGTGCTTTATTGTATTTCTCCAGCTTTTCCTCAACGGAAGCGAGTGTAACCTGATGCTCACCAAGCTGTTGCTCCACTGTTGTTATCTGTGTTTCGATCCGAGCGAGTTCCTGCTTATTTGATGTGTAGCTGGATTCATCCGTAGCGCTATAACCAATCCATGTAAATTGCTGGGCATGCGCAATTTTGTTATTGGCATTCAGCTGAATTTTCGTGTTTAGATCTTGTTGCTGGTCATTTAATGACTGCAAGCGCAGCTGGAGTTTTTCGACTTGGAATTGCTGGTCCTGTTGATGCTTAAGACTTTCATTTGTCTCGGCAATCAATTTTTCATTGGCAGCAACTTCCTGGGAAATATCCTGTCCTTGGTTGATAGCAGGATGTTCCAATGCTCCACATAGTGGGCATGGGGATCCTGCTTTAAGGTTTTCTGCATATTGGGTCAACCTTTGCTGCAGGAGAAGATGTGATTTTTCATTTTGGAGAGTCTGAAGCTTTTGGTCGAGGGCACTGACTACAAGGAGGTGATTTGATCGGAATTTTTCGAGGTCCGGATGAATGGCCTGGAGTTCCTGCTTCAGCACAGCTATACTTGTTTCTAAATCAATGGCCTGCTTGTTTAGATCGTCTTCCTGTTGTTGGATGCCCTGCTGTTTGGTGTACCACTGGCCCAGCTCCATGAGTTCATGGGCCGAAGGCTTTGATTGCTTTAGGCTAGCGATCTGAATTTCTGTCTCTTGGATTCTGGCTTTAAAATGTCGTTGTTGCTCTCTTGTTTCCTGCACAAAATTGCGTCCCTTCTGTGCCCGATCCTGTAAACTCTTAATTTCATTTGAAAACGTAATCAATTGGCTTATCAATTCAAGATCCAGTTCCTGAACACGACGTTGTGGCAGCAGTTCGTATTGTGATTTCAACAGATTGAGATTTGAGGAATGCTCCTGCATAAGCTGCTGAATTTCGGCCTGTCTCTGTTTTTCGGTTTCTACTCTTTTATGTGCAATTAGGCCTTCTTGTGCTAATTTTTCCTTGGATTTAAGAATATGTAGAAAGTTAGTTTGCGCTTCCTCAAAGCGGTTTAACTTTAATCGTAAGGTCTCTTTTTCACCTTTTTGTTCTAGCAATTGCTGAAAGAGCGCCTTCACCGTACGAAGCTCTAAGACATCCTCTTTGAGTTTTTTGAGCCTTAAGAACTTTTCATGATGCGACTTGTACGACGATTCAATGGCTACAAAGGACTCGACTGCCAGTTGGAGATTTGTTTCGGTCGTTTCTATCTGTTCGCTTGTGACCTCGTCAAATCCTATTAATTGACCGTTGAGGTGATCCAGTTCGGACTGATTTTTTTTATAGAGGTTGGAAACTTTATCCTGCAGGTCAAATCGATGCAGCTGAAAAATCTCTTTCATCATATCCGTCCGTTCCTTGGCGCCAAGTTCTATAAACTCTTTGAACTGCCCTTGGGGAATGATGATTGTTCTTTTGAAGTTCTCATAGCTTAATCCAATGATATGCTGTGTATTGCTGCTTTCCAGTGGAACCCATTCTTCATTTATTTTTTCGTAGAGTACAACGGTGGGGGATTTTACATCATCGAAATTTTTGGAATTACGTTTAAATTCGCGGGTAATTCTAAATGTACGGTCTTCAAAATTGACAAAATCAAGCTCGATATAAGATCGATTGGACTTGAGATTCATCATGTTATAAGCGCGTTTATCCCGTGCATTCAGGCGTTCCGTTTCTCCAAATAAGGCGTAGGTAATCGCTTCCAATATCGATGATTTACCGGAGCCTACAGCACCGAAGATACCAAAAAGCCCCGCTTGAGAAAGCGCGGTAAAGTCGATCGTCTGACGTTCTTGATAAGAGTATATCCCCTCTAGAGTTAGCTTTAATGGAATCATGGATTAAGAGTTTAGGATTTCGCGAAAAAGATCAAGGATGTCATCATTGGGCGCCTGATTGCCATTCTTGGATTTGAAATAATCGTTGAATAAGGTCGACATGTCTTGTGTAAGATTTATTTCTTTGTTGTCCAGAAGCGCTTGCTCATCTTGTTTAACGAGCGGAATGAGATAGATTATTCCCGAATGGCTCTGATAGATTCGCTTGCGGTCCTCGGCTTTTAAGAAGGTTTCTGATTTCAGCGTGAGCTCCACCAAAGCATCGGGGTTTTCAGACAACCAGGATATGCACAGTTCAATATCGTCGAACGATTTTCGGATCAGTGGTTTGCCCTGAGTTAGTGGAATGCGCTCAACACTTGCTTGCTCGCCGGCCGATACATTGACCAGCGCAACGTATTTTACTTGCCCAGCCTCCGAAAAACTATAACATAGAGGCGAAGATGCATAAACCACCGGTTTTTCGGCAGAACCGATATTTTTATACCCGTGGAGATGCCCTAATGCGGTGTATTGGACCTGTGGTGGGATGGCCTCTGAATAGATTAAGTCTGCATTGCCAATTTTGACCGGTTTTTCGCCGTCAGGCTCCTCTAAAAGTGCGCTGCCCAATTTATTCATGTAAAGATGTGCCGTCAATATATTCACGCCTTTATCATCGCAATAGGTATTGGCTATTTTTTGCCAATTTGCTGCTAAGACCTCATTTAATTTACTTTCTTTCTCTTCGCCTAGATATTGTTTTAAGCGTATTTCGTTAGCATAGGCTGTATGAAGAATACGAATCGGGTAGTCAAATTGCGGTAAGCTCAATTCAATGAAGCCCGTATCTGACTGTAACACGGTGAAACCATCTGTTGCGAAAGGGGTAACCACAGCATGCGGATGCCCGATTAGGATGATGCCCGACGCTCGTGCCAAAGGATCGGGCGCGTCAATCAAATGGGGGGAATCGTGATTGCCCGCGATTGCTATTACTGGGCGTATACCATTCTTGGTAAGACGCTTGATTGTTCGGTAGAATAGCTCGATGGCTTCCACACCGGGATTGAAGGCATCGAACAGATCTCCTGCGATGATCACGAGATCCACGTTTTCCCGGTCTGCGATATCAACGATTTCATCCATGACCAGTACTTGTTCATCTATCCGGGAGAAACTGTCCAATCGTTTTCCTAAATGCCAATCGGCGGTATGCAATATTTTCATGTGAGAGCTTGGATATTTTGCGCAATGTTACAAACTAAGATAAATTTGGCATGAAATGCAATTATAATTGGATGGAATCTTTCAAATGATCAGTTTGGGCCAATATGGGATGAAGTCTTTGCTTTGTGCTAAAGTGTAATGCTGTCGCAGTTGAAATGTTAAAACATGTTAAATGCGTGCCATAAAAGTCATTTAATTGTATTTTTAGTGCTCCAAAATTAAGCTAGGTAGTCATAGACAAGAAATATGCGAAAAGTTTACCTGTATATCTGTTTTTTCTTTATGCTGTTGATGCGCGTAAACGCGCAGGAAATACACGCTATAAAAGGAGAAACTGCTTATCCTTTTTTATTGAAAGATGCCGCACTGGATTCTTTGGAGTCTGAAAAACAGCCTGTATTTGTGTTTTTGCATGGAAGAAGTTTGTCCGGGACAAATTTAGATCGTGTAAAGCGTTATGGTGTATTGTATGCCATCAACAAAGGGCAGGAGGTGCCTGGGATAATTGTTGCGCCACAGTCCCGGGGAGGATGGGATCCGGACAAAGTAATCGAAATTATTGACTATGTTATTGAACATTATAATGCTGACCCCGACCGTATTTACGTTTGCGGCATGAGTATGGGGGGCTATGGTACCATGGATGTGGCTGGTAAATATCCCGAAAGGGTGGCTGCTGCAGTAGCAATATGTGGCGGCGGATCGAGTCAGTATGCATCTAACCTGACTCAGGTGCCGATATGGCTTCATCATGGTACCGCTGATCGTGCCGTGCCAATTTCGGAATCCAGAAAAATTATGAATGCGATCAAAAGAGAAGATCCGGATGCAAATGTGAGCTTAAATGTGATAAAAGGGGGGACGCATGGAAGTGTGGAGCGATTGTTCCATGATGATGCAATTTACAATTGGATGTTGAAATTTAAGAAAAAGCATAAATCTTAGAATCGTGTTGGTCCGGTAGCGGTGTATCGAAAGACAATTTATAAATAAAAAAAGCCTGATGAAGTATTTCCATCAGGCTTTTTTTATTTATTAGCCTTCGTGATCAAATGCAGGCGGTCTTTTTTGAAATTGCGCCATCAATATATTGGGTTGATGGATCAAGTGTGTCTTTGTGAGATACTCGGAGTTGTCGGCATAAATAAACAACAACGTTCCATCTTTGATGGTGTTAATGATAGGGCCTGCAAATTCCCTTGGTACTGCGGGGCAGCCGTAGCTTTTACCGAGTCTGCCTAAGTTTGCTATTGTTCCTGTGCTACAGTAATCGGCGCCATGCATCACAACATATCTTGCTTTTGCATTGTCATTTATACCTTCTTCAAGACCATTTAATACCAAGGAGTAACCATTCTCGCCGTTGTACGTGTTTTCTGTTGTGAAGAACCCTAAAGAACTTTTAAGTGACTCCTGTTGATTTGAAAAATTGACAGCATAGTTTTCTCCGCTATTTTTTCCATGCGCAACCAGTGTGTTGAAAAGTACTCTTTTGTGCGCAAGGTCGAGTACCACAAGCCTTTTTTCCGTTGATGCCAATGAAAAGTCAATGACGGTCATGATGTCCTTGTTGTGGATCGGAAGTTCTTTTCTGCCTTCCATTGCTTGACGAAACGCTTCGTATTTTAATACTTTGCCTAGATTCATTTCATCATACAACGAGTCAACTTCGGTGCGTTGACGTTCGACATTGATACGATGAGTGCTGGTGGTTTGTTGATCTGTTGTTTTTAATTCTTCTTGTGAAGACAATGCTGTATTGAGTGCCATCAAAAGAAACATAAACGTATTTCCCATTCTTCTCCCTTTTCTGTGTAGATGTTTACAAAATTAATTATTAAAGTTAATACATATTTGATTTACAGAATGTTAAATATTGTTAATCAATAACAACGACCAGTGAAGCGAGGTCTTTTGACCGTTTATAGACAAATTGAGCGTGAGATGACGCATTTCTGACGCACATATGCGACTTGGGTGTTGTGCCTAGGCTCTCACTATATTCGATAATGCTGCCATTGGGATTGTTGACTGGAACTCCATGTATATAGGCCCCGGCGGTAAATCGGGTGGCATAAGGTGCGAAACCGGCGTAAGTTTTGGTACCGTCTTCATAATAAAACATCTTGGATTTGTGTTCCTGCACAACAAAGAGGCCTGTTGGAGTTTCCTGGGCATGGGGAGGTTTGTGCCGACCACTCGTCACAGGATTCATGCTTCGGACAAGCCATTCGTTTCCGACTTTTTCCAAGGTGCAGATATTTTGGTTCTTTACATCGACGACATTGATGATCTTGAACTGCACAGTGTCGCTAATAATACGCAGATATCTTTTGGGAACCGTATATTTTCCTTCGAATGAAATACCTTCAATCGGAATTCGAGCTATGCTGTCGGGGCCTTGTATGCGGACGAGCCAGCCGTCCCGACCGTAACGAACAGCTTTGGCACTGTTAAGATCGTAGAGTGGTGCCGCTTGATAGCGTTCGACGTTGAAACTGTCGGATACGCGTTTATAAGAGTCCCGTTTATAGTCCTGTATTGTTGGGGCTTCGCCTTTTTCATTTTGATAATTCTGTAGAACCCCATACAGCGATGGTGTCTGTTGAAAATTTTCGATAAAGGCCAGGCGTTCTTTGATCTTTTCCCATTGAAAACCGCGTGTGGTGTCTTTGTAAGGATAGCTGTCTTCCAGGGTGTATTTGTTGTAAAGCAGCTCTTTTTTTAAGATAATATCCTCAGCGGTAAGTATTTTTTTCTGCTCAACCTGCTCTTTAGGTGGAGTAGGTTTTTGCTGCTCAGTTTGCTGATTGGTTTTTGCTGTGTTTTTCTTGTCTTGCTGGCATCCCGGCAATAGAAACAATATGCTTAGTATTAAACAGGTTAATCTTCGATTCATATATGGAAGTATAGATTATCGTTTTATACCTTAAACTTAGATAATTAGTTTATTATTTGCAATTTTATTGCAGTTGAAGGAAATAGATTTGCTGTTAAACCTTACTATTCGTTTTGTGAACTGTAACAGATTTTCAATGATAAAGCGTTTATTGCGGTAAAATTTTATTTTAAAGAGCTGTCTTGAATGCGGGGGAGATATTTCTTCGATGATGGATAAAAAGTTAGTTTTGTGATCTGAAATAAATGATATGGACAAAATTGTTATTTGCTCGGCGGTGATGCTTGCTCCGGAAGGAGATTTGCTAATGGTTCGTAAAAAAGGGTCTAGCTATTTTCAGCTACCTGGGGGGAAGGTAGGGCCGGAAGAAAGCCGTGAGCAGACCTTAATTCGTGAACTGAAAGAGGAGCTTCGGTATGATGTGAGCAGCATGGAAATAAGCTTTATTGGTAGTCACAGTACACAGGCTGTAAATGAGGTAAATACGGTGGTCGAGGGCTATATCTATTTAATCAAACTGGCAGAGCGTCATGCATTTGAGGCTTATGAAGAACTGGAAGAAGTGCTGTGGATCAGTAGAGCTGATTGGCAAAGTTACCAATGGGCCCATCTGGCATCCGAGTTTGTTCTTCCAAAATGGCTTTCGGGTGATTTTGATCGTTAAATCGTGTAGGGTAAACAAATTAAACCTTTGTTTGTTAGAGTTTTATATAAACTATAAATAAACAAAGATTATGGAAAATCAGCTTTTAAAAGGGGCGAAGGACTTTTTTGACGAAGAGGCGGTCGCTCAGATAGGGCAAGTTTTAAATCAGGATAAAGAGGGGGTAAAGCAGGGTTTGAATGTAACAATTCCCGCCTTGTTTTTAGGTTTAAGCCAACATTCCGATTCCGGTAGTGGGATTTCGGAGATACTTGAAAGGGCTAAGCAGCACTTTGCGAATTTTGATTTCCAGGAGCTTCTCGGTAGTGTAAGCAAAGCAGATGGGCCCGCAGCGGATCCTGCTGTGAAAGGTGAGAATGCTCAGGGTTTATTGGGATCAATATTTGGTGGCGGTCTGGATACTGTTTTGAGTACTGTTGCCGGTTATTTGGGGTATGATGGCAGCTCCATTGGGAAATTAATGAATTTTTCTTTGCCCGCGATATTCTCCAGTCTAACAAATAAGGGCCAAAATTGGGATTTTGATCGTATCGGTCATGTTTTGGAGGAAAATAAAACCGCTTTTGCTGCTGCTGTTCCAGCTGGGTTAGGCTTAGGCGCCTTTGGGAAGCTTTTTGATGGTGCACATTTTTCTGCGCCGGCAGAATCCGCGACTGAACATGCAATTCCTGCTGATGTTGCTAAGGAGGTGGATAGTCATAAGTCAATACCCATTAATCCGGCAAATGAACTGGAAGCACATAAAGAGCCCTTGTCATTGCCAAGAGCGGAAGATTCCAGGGCAGCAATCGCTGGAACTGGTTCTGGAAGCGGTTCCGGTGGCGGTTGGTGGAAGATTTTAATCGCCCTGGTCGTATTGGCTGCGCTTTGGTTTTTATTTGGAAAAGGCTGTAGTGGAAGCAAGCAAGACGGTGCTACCGACACCAGTGTAAACAATACAAAGGTAGAGCCAGATACTATGAAAACGGGGTCCAGTATGGTTGAGCGCGAGCCGACGGAGGTCATCCTACCAAACGGTGTCAAACTTGCTGCTTTTAAAGGCGGGATAGAGGATCACTTGGTCCAATTTTTAAAATCCGATTATAAATCGATGGGTGAAGATTCCCTGAAAAATACCTGGTTTGATTTCGATAACCTGAATTTCAAAACAGGTACAGCCGAGGTACTGCCTGAAAGTCAGGTGCAATTAAGTAATCTTGCTGCGATATTAAAGGCTTTTCCTGCAGCTAATATTAAAATCGGTGGATATACAGACAAAACGGGCAATGAGGATTTTAATAAAAAGTTATCGCTTGAGCGGGCAACAGCTGTAAAGGATTACCTGGGTAAAGAGCAGCTTTCCAAACAGGTGATAGGTGCAGAGGGTTACGGCTCGCAGTTTGCCAAGTATATGGCAGATGCGCCCGAATCCGATCGTATTATGGATCGTCATGTTTCGGTAAGTGTTCGATAATTGCTTTTTGCAACGCAGCTAGACCGCTTCGAAAATAAAAAGAAAGAGCAGATTCCAGTGGAATCTGCTCTTTCCTTTTATGTGTAATGTAATGCTATTTAGAAACTGTAGACACAGGCCAATAGAAATTGTCCTGCAGATTTGGTCGGGCTTAGGTCATTCTTGATGAATCGTTCGGTATTTCCTTTGTCAATTCTGATTTCGGGAATAAATTTGAATCCATGGTAATTGTATTCTGCGGTCAAGGTGGTTGCGAGAATATTGGAACTAGGGATTCCATTTTCTTCCTCTTTATGCGTTTGGAAAAACTCTTCGCGTAATCCTAGTCCAAAATGTTCTGAAAAATGAATTCTTGGATAAAGTGCTACTCCAGAGTAACCCCCACCATCTCTCTTTTTATAATTTGTAGCATTTAAACCAAGAAAAAATTTGGGGGTGAAGTCATAATTAGCTACAAGATCGACCAATGTTCCAGAGCTGTAATTGGTTTTGCCGCCAGCAGAGGATCCTGTTAGAAAATTGAGATAAAAGCTGCTTTTATCGTTGGGGGTATAGGCAAGTTGTGATCCGACATGTGAAACTCCATTCATATCTTGATAGACGTTCCAGTCGTTAAATAGTCCGACCATTAAAGCCACTTTGTCTGAGAAACTATAAGTAGCTTTTAAACCAGCGTCTTGAAATGGACCGGCACCGAATAAATAAGAAGTTGAATAATGGAAATTGTAGGTTGGTGATATCACTTCAAAACCCACAAATGTTCCCATGAAACCTGCAGTAAGATTGAGTTTTTCGGTCAGATCATAGCCTACATATAGATTTTGGATATGGAAACTGTTTTTGTCATCGCCGGCCTGGCCATCACCATTCATAATGGATCGATACTGCCCTCTAGGGCCAAAAGACAATTCTCCGACAAATGATGCTTTTTTAAACTTCTTTTTTACAGCCAAATCCACCATCCCAATAGAGACGGAGTTGTTGTCTTCGGTGAAATAGGTGTTGATGTTAGGTTTGTTTTGAAAATCATATTTCCAATAAGTATCCACTGATCCGGATATTTCTACTCCTTTTTCTTTGGTTTCTTCTTGTGATGTCGCTGTTTTTATTAGAAATAATGATAAAAAGATGATTGTTAGAAGTTTTTTCATGTTTTTTTTGGTTTAAGTTTGATTTGTTTGATTTTTTTAAGGTTTAATTCTTTTGTTTTGTCTGTTTTGTAGTGGTTTTTGTTTAAAAATTAATTGGTAATTATGGTTTTTGTGTTTGTTTCTGTGAAATTATGTAAAAAAAATCATAAAAAATAAAATAACATAGTATTTTTTTAACAAAAAGACTTTATATTTGAAAAAATTATAAGGGAAAGTAGGTTTTTGTTTTGTTCTTGTATTTTTTTAACAATTTTATTAATATATTGAAAACACTAATCAGTTTAAACAAATGAAAAAAATTATTCCACTCATTGTTCTAGTTCTTTTAGGAGTATTGGGACTTGTATTTCCGTCCATTGACTTGTCTGACTTAAACAAGGCAGAATTTGATACGGGAGATACGGCCTGGTTGTTAACTTCTTCTGCATTGGTGTTGATTATGACACCTGGACTTGCGTTTTTTTATGGCGGTATGGTTAGCAAGAAGAATGTAATTTCAACGATGATGCAAAGCTTTATATGTATGTGTTTAATGACAATCCTCTGGGTCATTGTTGGCTTCAGTTTGGCTTTCGGTGATGATATCGGTGGTATTGTAGGCGATCCGCGTACATTTTTTATGATGAAAGGTACATTAGGGAATGTTGCTTGGGGAGCGCTTCCCACTATACCTTTGGTTTTGTTTGCGATGTTTCAATTGAAGTTTGCGATTATCACACCAGCATTGATCACGGGGGCTTTTGCTGAACGTATTCGTTTTAATTCATTTATGCTATTCATTATTCTGTTCAGTATTTTTATTTATATGCCATTGGCACATGCTACTTGGCACCCTGAAGGTATATTGGCAAAATTTGGTGTTCTTGATTTTGCCGGTGGTACAGTTGTGCACATGTCGGCCGGTTGGGCAGCATTGGCAGCAGCGATTTATTTAAAAGGACGTAAACTGCAAATTCATAATCCGGCGCGCATAAGCTACGTGATATTAGGTACAGCACTCTTGTGGTTTGGCTGGTTTGGATTTAACGCAGGTTCTGCTGGTGGAGCAAATTCTTTGGCAGCTTACGCTTTTGCGACCACGACCACAGCATCAGCCATGGCCGCTATGGCATGGATATTTGTTGATATCATACGTGGAAAGAAACCTTCAGCAATGGGGGCATGTATCGGTGCCGTTGTTGGTTTGGTTGCGATTACACCAGCTGCTGGTTTTGTCAGTATTCCACATGCGATGATCATTGGTTTAGTTGGCGCGTTGGTTAGTAATCTGGTTGTATATCTGAGAAGTAAAACAAGTATCGACGATACGTTGGATGTATTTCCTTGTCATGGGGTAGGTGGCATGGTTGGTATGGTACTTACCGGTGTGTTTGCCCATCATAACATTAATCCTGTTGTTGTGGACAATGGTCTATTTTTTGGCGAAACGAAATTGTTTTTTGTTCATATGGTTGCACTATTTGCGGTGTCATTTTTTGCCTTCGTTGGTTCACTTGTGCTATTGAAGATCACCGATATTATAGCTCCATTGCGCGTCGAAGAGACAGATGAAGAGCTTGGTTTGGATGTTTCTCAACATGCAGAAGCATTGTAAACTAGTCGCAGCATAACGCATAGTTTATCCCAAACAATCTACTGCTTAGCGGTACATTGTTTGGGATATTTTTTGCATTTTTGTCCTGCCAGGAGAGGAGTGTATGATGTTATGCGCTATTTCCAGTAATTGTGCCTCTAAAAAGATTTTGATGACTACTGAGATAAAAGATACTTTGCGTTCTGATTTTGAAAAAATGATGCGTTATTGCCTACAGAAAAATGGTGATTTCGGTTTTAACCTGTTTGGCGACTATGCAGTATCCGTATTAAATTTCTATGTCGGGAGTTCAATTTTGCTGCTCAACGAAAAACGTGCAGGTGCCCTGTTCCTTGTAAATCTCTACAATGCAGGTATCAGAAATGCAATCACGCCGGAAGATGTTGAGGAGATAGCTGATGTACTCACACAGGATAAGACGTTAAACTACCAGCTGTTAGCTCCGATCTTCGACTAATGTTTGGTCCATACGAGATCACCGGTTTCATAGCCGCATTGCAGGGCATAGGTTAAAAATTCATTTCTGATTTTATCTGGAATCTCAGTCTCACGGCTCAGAATCCACATATAGTCTAGATTGTCACCAAAAATGAGTGCGTATTTATAATCAGGCGTAATTTTTACAATATTATACCCACTGTAGAAAGGACCAAAGAACGATACTTTAAGTGCACCTTCATTGGGACTGTTGACAAATTTGGCTTTTCCGATAGACTGTTTCCAGCGTTCTTTGTCTTCGGAGTACCCTTGGTTATTGACACGTATCGTACCATTTTTATTTTTGCTATATTCCGCGGAAACTTGACTTAAGCCTTTTTCCCAATAGAAGTCGAGTCTAGCTATTTCAAACCATTTTCCAAGATATTTATCCAAGTCAAAAGGATCCACGACGTCAGGTCGCGAGATGACGGGTTTAAAGGCATTATAGGCCACAGCCCCAAGTGCTATGCCAGTTAATAGTAATAGTGATTTTTTCTTATCCATGTTCATCTTCGAATATGTTTATCGTTAAAACAACAATTTTGATACCAATAAGGTTTAGACATACCGAGCTATTTTGCTAATTTTGTTGACTAAAAATTTGTATCGGTGTATTCAAGGGAAGAGATAAAACAATTAAAACAGTTATTCTGGACGAAGTTTGGGCAATTTATGGCTTTACATGCATCGGCAGATGGGGAGAAAGCAAATTGGATTAACTACAAGACAGGTATTAAGCATTTATACTTCAAAATGGATGCGGATAAGAAGGTGGCAACTATTGCGATACAGTGGTCCCAATCTGATGCTGGGCTCAGGGCATTAATGGCAGAACAATTTCTTCAGTTTAAAACGTTGTTGCAGGATCTTCTTGAAGAAGAGTGGATTTGGGACATGGACGGAATGGACGAATATGGAAAGCCGATTTGCCGGATCTATACAAGCTTATCCGGTTACAGTGTTTTTAAAGAGGATGACTGGGCCGAGCTCATTTCTTTTTTTAAGCCTAGAATAATTGCTTTGGATGAGTTTTGGTCTTCGGCGAAGTATACGTTCGATATTTTCAAATAATTAACATTCAGTATAGTAAGATGGGTTATTACGGGTTTGATTCCGCTTTTCAACTCCAGTTTGTGGGAGCGAACGGCGTTTTTCTAACAGGTAGGAGCTTCGTCATCATTTAAAACAACAATCTAATGAAAAAAATGATCAAGGGTTTGCTGGCAATGGCATTGTGTTTTCAGCTTTCTTCGGTATTTGCGTGGGGGACAACAGGGCATCGTGTCGTGGCTGAAATTGCGGAACGCCATTTGACTAAAAAAGCCAAAAAGAATATTGGAAAAGTCATTGGACAGCAAAAGCTGGCCTATTGGGCCAACTGGGGAGATTTTATCAAATCAGATCCCAATCCTGAATTTAAAAAACTGGGGAATTCCCATTTTATAAATTTAAACTCAAATTTACCCTGGGCCGATTTTCAGTTGGGTTTAGAAAATTCAGCTGATGAGAATCTGTATAAGACAGCGCTCCGTATTGAGAAGTCCTTTGCAGATAAGACTATTCCAATGGATCAACAAAAACAAAACCTGTATTTCTTGATCCATATTCTGGGCGATGCGCATCAACCCATGCATGTTAGCCGTGCAGAGGATCAAGGTGGCAATAAGATTGAAGTAAGCTGGTTTGGAAAAAAATCAAATATCCACCGTGTTTGGGATAGTGATTTGGTAGACAATGAGAAATATAGTTATACCGAGTTTGCAACTGTTTTAGATGTGAATAACAAAAAAGAGAATGAGCAGCTGGCGGCTGGAGAGCTCGCTAACTGGTTGTATGAATCAAATCAATTGGCTGAAAAGATTTACGCTGACGTAGCCAATAACGCCAATTTATCGTACTCCTATGTTTATCAAAACAAGGATATTATGGAGCAATGTATGCTAAAAGGTGGCTTAAGGCTAGCTAAAGTATTAAATCGAATTTTTGGTTAATATTGCGGCTCCCGCAAATTGTTGGAAAGGCGTATCATGAAACGATACGCCTTTTTTGTGTTAGTACGTCGTTGTGATCAAATTGATTTTATGCTTTTCATTTAAACAATGTCCCTAGATTAGTTGTTTCCTCTATATTAAAATCAATTTCAATGACTATCCCGCAATTATTTAAAAAAATTGTTCCCTTTGCCAAACCCTATCGTCAGTTGATTATTTATACCTTGTTATTAACGGTAGTGGGGTCTTTTGCTGCGCAAATAAATGCTTTTATTTTACGGTATACCGTCGATCAAATTAATGACCTGATGGTCGCCAAAGAACCCTTATCAAAAGGCATGTATCTAGTAGGCATGATCAGTATTATTTTGTTAATTAAAGAAATAGTCTATGCTTTTGTTCAGTTTGGTCAGAAATTTTACGGAGAGAAACTTCGAATTTATATCGCACGGGACTTCTCTCAATCTATTGTAAACCGCATTTTGACCTATAAGTTAGCCTTTTATACCTCAACCGATAATGAAAGTGGAAAATTGGCTACTCGGATAGATGCCGGTATTAGTTCGTTGACACGTTTGGTCCAAAATTTCTTTATTGATATTCTGCCTTTGTTTGCAAATGCAATCATTGCATTAATCTGTATGTTCTACGCTAATGTATATGTAGGTCTGGTAGGGGTGGCTGTTATTCCTTTGTATCTTTATATTAGTCAGACCCAAGCCTCCAAGTTGACAGGCTTTAGAAGGCAGATGCGCAATTACCGGGAGTCGAAAAATAACCGGATCATTAGTTTGATCGATTCAATTTTAGTAATTAAATCATTCGTTCGGGAGCCAGAAGAAGCTAAACGTCATGAAAAGATCCAATTTGAAATGACTGAGAATCAAATGGAAACTCGAAAAACGAGTTTTCTTTACGACAGCATTAAAAATTTTGTCGAACAGATTGCTGTTGTCATTATCATTGTTTTAACGGCTTATCTTGTTCTCTCTGGCCAAATCACCATTGGTGCGATTATGTTTCATATCATGTTATTTAATAACGTTTCGGCGCCAATACGTCAGTTGCACCGTATTTATGATGAGGTAAACGATGCCCTGATCTATTCAGAATCTTTCTTCGAAATTTTGGAATCTGACGAGCATATTGAATCAAAAGGTGATTATAAGCCAGCACATATTCAAGGACATTTGGCGTTGCGGAATGTTTTTTTTGAATATCCAAATGGAACCGTTGCTTTAAAGGACGTGAATTTTGAGATCAAGCCGAATGAAATAACGGCTTTAGTGGGGCTGAGTGGGGCCGGGAAAAGCACGATTATCAACTTATTGGACAAATTTTACGAACCCAGCAGCGGCCAAATTTTTTTGGACGGGGTGGATCTGGCAAAGTACGATACAGCGTTTCTCCGTCGACATATCGGTATGGTATTGCAGCGTAATCATATTTTTAAAGGGACTATCTTTGAAAATATTGAATATGGTAAAATGGGAAGTTCTAGGGAAGAAATCATTGAAGCAGCCAAGAAAGCCTATATTCATGAGCAGATTATGGATCTGCCCAAGGGTTACGATTCGGATGCGCAGTCACTATCAGGGGGCCAACAGCAGCGGATCGCCATAGCCCGTTTGTTTTTAAAAAATCCACCCATTATTTTTCTCGACGAGCCTACGGCTAATTTGGACGCCATCGCGACCGAACAGATTAAAAATAGTTTGGATGCCATAAAGAAAGATCGTACAGTAATTATCGTTTCCCATAGTATCTCTCAAATCATCGATTCCAATGCCATTGTGGTCATGGAAAAGGGAATGGTGGTAGAGAAAGGACAACATGAAGATCTATACGCACATAAAGGAACCTATTATGATATTTTCTCAGCAATGGCCAACAGTTTAAATCTGAGTAAAATAAGCAGAACATTACAATCAGATGAAAGGTGAGAGTATTATTAACTTGTGCGACTATGTAAAATCATGCCAATAACCACCATGACAATACCAATACAGGAATATACATTTGGAAGCGCCGCCTGCAGGATAAGAATTTCGCCAACCAACGTAAAAATAACTTCCATGGCCTGTGTTGCCTCTACAGCTGCCAATGCTTTATGGTCCTGATGAACGAAATCGGTAGCTGAGAAAAATAAAAGTGTTGCAATCACTCCTGAAAAAATGGCTACTAAAAAGGTTTGGAAAAGTTGACTATCAGTAGGTAGGCCATTATCAAAATAGCCAAATAGGCTCAGGATAATCCAAAATGGCATACTACAGAGTGTCATGCCGAGTGTACGTTGAAAAGCATCCAATCTATTGTTCGATATTTTCATCATTTTACGGTTGCCTAAGGGGTAGGCAACAGCGCCGATCAATACAGGGATGGTTCCCAATAACATTGTGTTTAAAGAGGTTGACTGGGCCTCTGAAATTTGCATCAAAAGAATACCTAAAAAAATAAGGATGGAGAAGAGGAGTGAAGCTTTTGATATGCCTTTTCGTTGCCCTTTCTTATCGAGCAGCGGACCAATGAACATGCCGGCTATAATAGTGAATTCGAAGGTGCTGGCTACGAGCCAAGATGGTCCATAATTTGCGCCATAGGTAAGTGCTGCATAGAATAGCCCGAATCCGATAGTGCTCCAAAGAAGCCATTGCCAAAGGTTGGATCTGATTTCTTTGAGTAAATCGATGAGGTTTCCTCTTATGGCAACAATGAGAAGTAATATTGGGAGCATCCAAATAAAACGTAAAGAGGCTGTCCATTGCCAACTTCCGCCGGAGATTGCCATAATACGGTTTAGAACGAAGGTGCTAGCAAAAAATAGCGCAGCTAGCGTTCCTAAAAAAAGTGCATTTTTTTTATTCTTTTTTATTGTAAATTGGATTGGCATAAATAATAGGAGTGCGATGTATACTTAACTTTGTGAAAGTAAGCAAATGTCCGTTCAAATGGAAATGAAACAAAAACTAATTGATTTTTATCGCGATTTTCTCATTTAAAATTCCTTATTTTGCCTAATCAATAAAACAAGTAGTAAGAAAATTAATCAAGATGATTATACAACCAAGAACTAGAGGTTTTATTTGTTTAACCTCGCATCCACAAGGGGCTGCGCAAAACATTAAAAATCAAATTGAATACGTGAAATCCAAAGGTGAGATCGCGAATGGTCCAAAGAAAGTATTGGTAATCGGTGCTTCTACTGGATTTGGTATTGCATCTCGGATTTCTGCAGCATTTGGTTCTGGAGCTGCTACAATCGGTGTATTTTTTGAAAAACCTGCAGCAGAAGGCAAGCCAGGAACTGCTGGATGGTACAATTCGGCAGCTTTTGAGAAAGAAGCCCATGAGGCGGGATTATATGCCAAAAGTATCAATGGCGATGCTTTTTCGGACGAAGTGAAAAAACAAACTATTGAGCTTATTAAAAAGGATCTAGGACAGGTTGATTTAGTGGTTTATAGTTTGGCATCACCACGCCGTACGCATCCAAAAACGGGCGTAGCACATGCTTCTGTTTTGAAACCTATACAAGAGCCTTTTACCAATAAAACGGTAGATTTTCATACGGGTGTAATTTCAGACATTACCATTCAGCCTGTTGAAAATGAAGAAGATATTGCGAATACCGTAGCTGTTATGGGTGGAGAAGACTGGAAGTTTTGGATCGAAGATCTTAAAGCTGCTGGTGTGTTAGCTGAGGGAGCAAAAACAGTTGCCTATTCTTACATAGGTCCTGAACTTACTTATCCAATTTACCGTAATGGTACAATTGGTCGTGCAAAGGATAATTTAGAAGGAACAGTGCCTGCAATAAACGCGATTTTGAGCGATATTAATGGTGTATCCTATGTATCGGTGAATAAAGCCTTGGTAACACAATCAAGTTCAGCTATTCCAGTTGTTCCTTTATACATTTCTTTATTGTATAAAGTCATGAAGGAAAAAGGCATTCACGAAGGTACAATTGAACAAATGCAACGTTTGTTTGCTGAGCGACTTTATACCGCTGACGGAAAGGTATTGCTTGATGACAAAGGTCGTATCCGTGTTGATGACTTAGAAATGCGTGAAGATGTTCAGGCTGAAGTTGCAGCATTGTGGGAGAAAGCAACAACTGAAAATTTAGCCGAAATTTCAGATATTGAAGGTTACCGTAACGAGTTTTTCAATTTGTTCGGTTTCAATTTCGACGGTATCGATTACAACGCTGATACCAATGAAGTTGTTGGAGTACCGAGTATTGAAGGTTAATTTTAACGGATATACCTACAAAAAGAGCGGTGAATGTATAAACATTCACCGCTCTTTTTGTAGGTATATCTTTGATGCTATGATTTATGTTTAGGGGAGACTATGGTGTCAGCTCACGCCGTTTTTGATAGAGTAGGTTGCCAACAACGGCAAAACCAATGGAGACCATAATGGTACTAAATGGGTATATCGCTGTCATACCCATATTATTGGCCACAAAGCCAATTAAAGGGCCTGTGATTCCTAGTGAAATGTCAATAAATAGCCCGTAAGCAGCCAGAGCAGAGCCTTGTTGACTTTGATCTACCCGCTTAATGGCTTCGACACCAAGCGCTGGAAATACAAGTGAGAAACCAAAACCCGTTAATGCGGCGCCCAATAGGGTCCACAATGGATCCATAGCCACAGCAATAACCGTGAGACCTAATGTTTCAACGAAAAGACTCACTAAAGCAACTTTAAGGCCACCATATTGGTCAATAACCTTATTGAAAATAAGCCGTGTTAAAATGAAGAATACGCCAAATATAGTTAAGCAAGCTGCGCCATTTTGCCAATTGAAATGTTCATAGTAAAGCGTCATAAAAGTGGAGATACTGCCGAAGCCTAGACCTCCTAAAGCAAGGCAAATCCCAAAGGGCGCTACTAAAAGCAATACACGTTTAAAACTCACTTTTTCAGCCTTTTTACGTGCCACTTGATAGGGTGTTTTAGTGCGGCAATAAAAATAACCAAGGAGGCCAACTGCACTGGTAAGTAGAGCCAAAGCTTCGTAATTGATATGATTCACCATCAAAACACCTAAGGGTGCACCAATAGCCAATGCACCATAGCTGGCTATTCCGTTGAAAGAAATCGCTTTTGCGGCATGTTCATCGCCGAGTTCCATTAATGCCCAATTTATAGGGCTCGCACCCACAAGACCCTCTCCAATTCCAGTAAACAAACGGGTAATAAGCAGGAGACCCAAGCTTAGAAGAGGCTGAGAACGGAATAGAAACACAAGCAGTAGAAGGAGTCCAGATAATGCAAAAAATAACATGCTGCGCAAAACTGAAATCTTGGGACCCTTGGTGTCCACAATTTTTCCTGCATAACCACGGAGTAGGAATGTAGCAATATACTGAACGCTAATGACCAATCCCGCAATAATTGTATTAAATCCTAAAGTTTGATGAATAAAGATGGGAAGGGTAGCAAGCGATAGGCCGATTGTGAAATAACCAAGGAAAGTTAAAGAGACATAGCCTAAAATCTTTTGACTGACCTCCCGAAGAGAAATTGTCATTATAAAAAATTTTAGGCGAAATTACGTCTTTATGCTTGTTTTTAGAAATAAAATCAATAAACAACTGTCTCTTTAATATCACAATTCTTTTCGAGCCATTGCTGATCAAATTGTTTTGGGGAAACTCTTTTGCCCTGATAGATGTAATAAATTTTTTCTATCTCGCCTTTCACTGGTGGACCGGGTATTTTGTTTACAATTTTTTCTTCCGGGCAGTCTTGTATTAAGGCCTGCTCCTTAACTTGGCGAGTTTTACATGATGTGAAGGCAGCTACAATGATAAAAAGATACAATAGTTTATTCATGAGTTTAGTTTTAATAAAATATTAACGTATTACTTGCGTGGAATGCGACATTAATTTGTGAAATAGCATACAACTTTTTGAACGACTATTTGTTCTATAAAATATACCTGAAAGGCTAGAAGCCTGACAGGAGAAATTGACATGAGAAAAGTTAAATTGAATAATTGATTGTAGAAAACATGAGAAGAAAAGCAACAGCCCAATGGAATGGCAATCTGAAAGAAGGAAAAGGTAGTCTGACTACAGACAGTACAGCGTTGGATCATACGCAATATTCATTTTCAACCCGGTTTGAAAATGGTGTCGGAACAAATCCTGAGGAATTATTGGCAGCAGCACATGCCGGATGTTTTACGATGCAATTGAGCGCTTATCTTTCTGAAGCTGGTTTTGTTCCCGAAGAATTAACAACCGTATCGACAATCGTTTTCGAAAATGGTTCAATTGTACGGTCCGAACTTGAGCTGAAAGGAAAGGTCCCAACGATTACCGAAGCTGAGTTTCAAACAATAGCGCATAAAGCGAAGGAAAACTGTCCTGTGAGTAAGGCTTTTAGTTTCGAGAAAACCTTAGATGCAAAGCTACGCTGATAAAGGTACTATATTGAACAAAAACTTGGTCTTTTTTCGTAAAAAGGAGAAAAAGCTGTTATTTTGAGGATATCTTAAATAATTAGCAATATTGAATTTTAATCAATTGAGTTTTGGTTCAGAGAAAGAAAAATAAGTTAAGTTTAGCAGCGCTTGCGGAAAAGAATCTGGAGGCAGGAAAGGTCTTTTTGGAAAAGTATGCACAACAAGAGGGAGCTGTTGTATGTGCATCGGGTTTGCACTATAAGGTATTAACAAAGGGCGCGTGGCAGATTCCCAAAAAGTCCGCGAAAGTTATCTGTCATTATAAAGGGGAGCTTTTAGACGGAACCGTATTCGATAGTTCGTATAAGCGGAAGCGTCCCGAAACGTTTTATATCAATGAACTCATAGTCGGTTGGCAAGAAGCGATTTCAATGATGCCTGTTGGGTCAATCTGGGAAGTGTGTCTTCCACCAAAGCTGGCTTATGGAAAGGAAGAATTGTTACCTCGAAAAGGAGGGGAATGTACTTTGATATTTCAGATTGAGTTGATTGCCATTTTAGCTTAACACAAAAAAGACTTTCATAAAAAAGCCCGCATAACAAGATGCGGGCTTTTTTATGAAAGTTTATTTTTTTATTCTACTTCTTTGATCTTAGCATTGATTTCGGCAGTTTTAGCTTCGTCTTGCATAAAAATATAGTAGTTCTTTAAATTCGTTAAAGCATCTACATTTTTGGGCTGCAAAGAAACTGCTTTCTCTAAGTAAGGAAGCACTGGCTTTAATTCTGCTTTAATCTTATTTAATTCTGCATCATATTGTGCCTGCGTCAATTTTCTGTTATTATTAACAACATTTAATTTTTCACGTGTTTTGTTCATCAACGTGATCGCCAAATTTGTGTTTGCTTCAAAGAAGTTAGGATCGATTTCCAATGCTTTTTTGTATGCTGCAACCGCTGCATCCTCATTTTTCGCTGAAGATTGGGCAATACCTAAGTAATAATTTAAGCTTTTATTGTTTGGATCTTTTGCTAATTGTGCAGTAATGGCATCAATTGTTTCTTTTTCGTGACCTGTAATCAGATTCAATTCGATGTTTTGAGTCATTGCTGCATTGTCATCCGGATAAGCTTCAGCCGCTTTTTTTGCATATTCAAGTGCTGAAGTCGTATCTTGCATAGAGAGGTACAATTTTGGTAAATCGACCATAATCGTTTTATGCGAAGAGAAATCTTTTCTTGGAATTAGTTCTTTATAACGTTCCACAGCATTCTTATAATCTTTGTTAGATAGTGCTGCAACACCACTGTAATAAGTAACTAATGTATCTCCAGGAAGATAGGTCAATGCTTTTGTAAAGGAGCTGTAAGACTCGGCATATTTTTGTGCTTGATATGCTTCTGCACCCAAATTGAAATTATATTGTCCCAGAATTTGTTCCGCAACAGTAATATTCGCTTTATTCGCACCGTCTGCATCCAGCTGTTTTGCTCTGGCAATTCCGTCCTCAGCCAATTTCGCTAATTCAGATGACTTATCTATTGTTGATAGGTTTGCATTTACCAATGCGTATACTGTCCATGCCTCAGCATTATCTTTTGTTTTGTCATTGACAACAGCTGCGTCAATAGCTTCTTTTGCCGATTTCAAATTGGAGATACCCAATTGAACTGTACCAGCGTCTTTCAATTCTTGGAATTTCGCTAGGGCTGATTTCGCCTTTTTAACATTACCCGTCTGCGCAAAAGAAACTGAGGTAGATACAGTACCTATTGCTGCTAATAATAATAGAGATTTTAAATTCATATCTATTTAACTGTTAATTGATTCAATAATAAATTCACTCTGTCTAATTGTGATGCGTCATCAATAAGCTTATAATATTTAGCCAAAGCTTTAAGCGCATTGACATCATAAGGCTTGATCTCATTTGCCTTCAACAGATACTCGATGGTTAACTCTTGTATATCTTGGTTGGAAGGTTCCTTTAATAAAGTCTCCAGATTGATTAATCCTAATGCAAGATTAGATTCATAATTATTCGGATCCAACCGCAATACATTATTATAATATTCTTTCGCTCGTTTTATATCATTGGCGTTTTCATAAGAATAGCCTGCAATATAGTTCAGTTCGACATTTTCAGGTTCTAAACGAATGGCATCAGCAATGACATTTAAGATAGCGTCATAAGAATTATTGGCTGAATACACATCAATTAATCTAAAAAGTATCTGTTTATTTTCAGGAAATATAGCATGTCCTTTTTCAAGAACGTTCAAGACATCCTGTTTAGTACCTCCGAGCGAATAAATCTGTGCCAATTCAAGAAAGTAATTAGGCTTTGGATGTTCACTTTTAATGAGTTCGTCATAATATTTGATCGAATTCATATAATCTTTATTCTTGCCAGAGAGTACGGCCAGATTATATTTGAGATCATTATTTTTGAAGCCAAGTGAATCTATTCGAAGGTAAGCTTTATAAGCTTTGTCAAATTTACCATCTTTTAAAGCCAAAGCTCCCTGATAGGAGATGGCTCCAGCAAGATTTTGACGAATATAGTCCATCTCTGCAGGAAAGTTTCGACGTGCTTTTTTTTGATCCAGAAGCTTAAGTGATTTGATGGATACGTCGATAGGATCCATTTTATATGGCTGCTTCCTTGTTGAATCTGCAACTGCCAAGGAGCTATATACCAATGCTCTTAAAAGGTTATTGTTGACAGAAGCTGAATCTTTCTTCGATTGGAAGGAAGCGTCTGCAAACTTTCGCGCATTTTCAAGATTTTTAAACTCGCCAGTTTTGGTATATAAAGCAAAACTGTTGCTGCCCTCTTTCAGATTGGATTGGGCAACAACAGTTAAACTACTTGCAGATATTAACAATGATATCAGTAAGTTTTTCATTAGACTATTTATTCTTCGTTTGAGTCCGTGTTTTCTTCAGAAGTTGAATCGCCATTTTCCGTTGACTCTTCGGTCAGTTCAGACTCTTCTTCAGATTCTTCTTCACGATCGACTTTCGTAATAGAAGCGATCTCGTCGTTATCTTTTAAATTAATGAGTCTTACACCTTGTGTTGCACGTCCCATTACTCTTAATTCTTCCACAGCAATACGGATAACAATACCAGACTTGTTGATGATCATTAAATCTTCGTTGTCTGTAACGCCTTTTATCGCAACGAGTTCGCCTGTTTTATCTGTAACGTTGATTGTTTTCACACCTTTACCACCACGATTCGTTACGCGATAATCCTCGATATCTGTCCGTTTTCCGTATCCTTTTTCAGAAACGACCAACACGGTAGTTTCCGAATCATTCACACTAATCATGCCAATCACTTCATCACTTTCAGCTCCCAAGGTGATACCACGTACACCTGTTGCCGTTCTGCCCATTGGACGAACTGTAGATTCATTGAAACGAATTGCTCGACCAGAACGGAGAGCCATGACAATTTCACTGCTTCCAGTAGTCAAACAAGCTTCAATTAATTGATCGCCTTCATTAATATTGATGGCATTGATACCGTTTGCTCTTGGACGAGAATAGGCTTCCAACGACGTCTTCTTAATCGTACCTTTTTTGGTACACATAATAATGAAGTTGTTTTCCAAATATTCTTGGTCTTTCAAGTTCTTCACCAGGATGAAGGCCTTGATTTTTTCTTCTTTTGGAACATTGATGATATTTTGAAGTGCTCGACCTCTAGAAGTACGGCTTCCTTCAGGAATCTCAAATGCACGCAACCAGAAACAGCGACCTGCCTCTGTAAATAGCAGCATATAATTATGTGCTGAGGCTGTGATGATATGCTCGGTAAAATCTTCTTCGCGTGTGTTTGTGCCAATTGATCCACGACCACCGCGGCCTTGGCGTTTGTACTCGGATAATGGTGTACGTTTTACGTAACTATTGTGGGAGATTGTGATAACGATTTCTTCATCATCAATAAAATCTTCCATACGCATATCTTCAGCAGAGTGTACAATCTGAGATCTACGTTCGTCGCCGTATTTTTCCTTGATTTCAATCAACTCGTCTTTGATAATTTTCATACGAAGCTCTTCGTCTTCCAATATCGATTTCAAATAGTCAATTGTTTTCATCAATTCAGCATATTCCTCTTTAATCTTATCACGTTCCAGTCCTGTTAGACGACGTAATGTCATATCGAGGATCGCGCGAGCCTGAAGGTCGGACAGGCCAAATTTTTCCATTAATCCAACGCGTGCATCTTCTGGTGTATCCGAATTACGAATCAATTTGATGACTTCATCCAAATGATCTAAGGCAATTAAATACCCTTCTAGAATATGAGCACGTTTTTCAGCCTCCGCCAGTTCATAGCGTGTACGTCTAACGATTACATCATGTCTATGCTCCACAAATTCATGAATCATATCTTTCAGATTCAACAGTATTGGCCTTCCTTTAACTAAAGCAATGTTGTTTACTGAAAATGAAGTTTGTAGGGCTGTATATTTAAACAAATTGTTTAAAACAACATTTGCATTTGCATCACGTTTGATGTCGTACACAATACGCATACCCGTACGGTCAGATTCATCACGGATGGCAGAGATACCTTCTAATTTCTTTTCGTTAACCAGTTCGGCTGTACGCTCGATCATATTCGCCTTGTTCACCTGATAGGGAATTTCGGTAACAATAATCTGCTCTCTTCCAGACTTGGTTGCTTCTATTTCAGCTTTCGCACGCATAACAATACGGCCACGTCCTGTATTACAAGCATCTTGAACCCCGGCATAGCCGTAGATCAACGCACCTGTAGGGAAGTCTGGACCCTTGATGTGCTGCATCAATTCTGGAACCTCAATATCACGATTATCAATAAAAGCGATTGTACCATCAATAACCTCAGATAGGTTATGTGGAGCCATATTTGTAGCCATACCCACAGCGATCCCCGAAGCTCCGTTTACCAGGAGGTTTGGAATACGCGTAGGAAGGACTGTTGGTTCTTGTAAGGAATCGTCAAAGTTATTTTGGAAATCAACAGTATCTTTGTTGATATCGGATAGCATTTCCTCGGCAATTTTCTTTAATCTTGCCTCAGTATAACGCATCGCCGCAGGTGGATCGCCATCAATGGAACCGTAGTTACCTTGACCATCTACCAAAGGGTAGCGTAAACTCCAATCTTGAGCCATACGAACCATGGTGTCATAAACGGATGAATCACCATGTGGGTGATACTTACCTAATACGTCACCGACGATACGGGCAGACTTTTTGTAAGGCTTGCCACTGGTAACCCCTAAGTCCAGCATACCATAAAGAACACGTCTGTGTACTGGTTTCATGCCATCACGGGCATCAGGAAGTGCTCTTGATACAATGACAGACATGGAATAGTCAATGTAGGCAGACTTCATCTGATCCTCGATGTTGATTGGGATAATCCGGTCGTTTGCCGGAACAAGATTGTTGTCGTTTTCTGTTTCTTCAGCCATATGAATTTGGTTTCAATAAAACTAGTAAGCAAGCCCTCTAAACTGGCTTGCTACGCATGCGAAGTTACAAAAATTTAACCTCAAAAGCGAATGATTTAAGCCCTAATATACACAAAAAAGACAATCTTTTATGGATTGTCTTGGTACTTATGGAGTATCGTTTTTATTTGATTTTTTTAAAGCGGAGCCGAATCGAATTACCTATGACAATTAAGTCTGAAAAGGCCATGCTTAAGGCTGCAAGCATAGGTCCGAGAAAGCCAACAGCGGCAAGCGGTATGGCCACAATATTGTACGCGAAGGCCCAAAATAGATTTTGTTTTATTGTCAATAGGGTATGGTGACCAATCTTTAATAGTTTTTCAATGGATTTGAGATCATTGCTTAATAAAACCACCTTTGCCGATTGAATAGCAATATGTGTCGAATCACCAAGCGAGATGCCAACATCGGCAGCTGCTAATGCCGGAGCGTCATTGATGCCGTCGCCAACCATTGCAGTAGGGCCATTCTTTTTGAGCTTGAACAATATCTCTAGTTTTTCTTCTGGCGACTTATCCCAGTATACATCAGCAATACCAAGCTTTTGTGCTGTGCGTTCACATTTACTTTGTCGATCCCCACTCAAAAGAATAGGGCGTATCCCTTTATCTTTGAGGTATTGGATGAGTTCCTTTGCATAAGGCTTAATCTGATCTTCCAATACAATGCCAGCAATTACAACGCCATTGATTGTTAAGGCAAGATCATAGCGATTGGAGTAATCCTTTTCACCAAGTTTTGCATTACAAATGGAATAGTTATTGCCATTTGTGTCTGTAGCAAATATCCCTTTCCCTTTTATTTCATTGACTTCCTTAAAGATAATGCGGTAAGATTTTATTTCCTTGAGTTGTTTTCGGATCGACTTTGCAATCGGATGACTTGAATAACTCTCCAATTGTGCTATGATCGATTCGACCTGCGATTGCTCAATACCAAAGGTCTGAATCGCTTTGATATTAAAATCGCCAGTTGTTAAGGTACCCGTTTTGTCAAATACCATCTGTTTGAGATCGGACATCTCCTCAATGGTGCTTCCGCCTTTGATCAGTATTCCTTTTTTTGCAGCTCTTCCCAGACCAACCATAACAGCTGTAGGTGTTGCTAGCCCCATGGCGCATGGGCAAGATACAACAAGTGTAGCTATCGCATTCATGAGGGATTGTTGGAGCGGTAATTGTGCAATAAAGTAAGTAATAAAAAAAGTGAAAAACGATATCGTAACGACGATTGGAACGAAATAAGCAGCTACTTTATCACCGAATTTTTGAATAGGCGGCTTTTTACTTTGGGCATCTTTAATTAATTGAATAATTTGATACAGTACACTTTTAGACCCAACTTTGGTCGCCATGATTCTGATATTTCCTTCGGTTAGTAACGTACCACCAATCACTGCATCATATTTGAGTTTTTCAATAGGTACACTTTCTCCGGTTAGCATAGATTCGTCCACCCAAGCCTGTCCTTCCAAAATATCGCCATCAGCAGGTATCTGATTTCCTGAATTTACCTTTAAAATATCACCTGATTTAATTTCTCGGGCTAGTATCTCTACTTCTTGGTCGTCTTCAATTTTAATAGCTGGTATATCTTGATATTTAACCAACTCTTTGATTGCTGATGTGGTTTTGGTAACGGCTCTTTTTTCGAGGACATTCCCCAAAAATACCAATGTTATGATTGTTGCACATGTTTCGTAGAACTGGTAATCATGTCCTAGATTATAATATGTTCCAATGAGGCTATAGCTAAAAGCAGCTGTAGATCCAACAAAGATGAGCACATCCATATTGGGCATTTTGTTCCAGATGGAACGAAATGCGCTGATTCCAAAATAGGAAAAACCAATGATATAAACGGGGACACATAGCGCAAGTTGGATATAGGGATCATGCAGAATGGGTAAGTCCGTAAACATGTGGCTCCACAAAGGTATGGTAAAGATGAGGCAGCAAAGGAACTTAAACTCAATAGATTTCCAAAAGCTAGGCTTCTTATCCTTACCCTCAATAACTTTGTAGCCCAAAGACTCGATACCTTTGACCAGCACAGGTATTTGTTCAAGAGGGATTTCCGAAAATTTCACTTCATCTGAGGCAAAATCGACGTAGATATCCTTAGCGCCGTTGTTTTCTAGGTATTTGTGGATTGAAATAGCACAATTTGCACAATGCATTCCGCTTACGTTAAGTTCAGTTTGCACGTTCGATTCCTTCATTTAATAGCATGTAATGTCTTTAGGCAAAGATAGCTATTTCCTGATAATGCTTTTTACGTAAAGTAAAATTGTTTAGTTTAGCAAGCCTGTTTGTAGCCGTTTTACATGAAATATCGTGAATAGTGAATGGGGAAACATTAAAATTTGACTAGATAGACAACTTAAGCTTGTGTGAAAAATGACAAAACCAATTTCAATTTCTTTTATTGTACGGATTATACTGCTGATTGCACTAACGGCATCATTTGTTCAATTTGAAACCTTTTATATGCAGCGGGAGATCATCCGGAATATGGCTTACGGCTTAAATACTTTTCTAACAGCTAGTGTCCTGATCTCAATTGGTCATTTTATCCTTGTAAAACTATACAACAGTCGAAATGAACAGCAGGTTGTCCGGGGTAATTTTGTGCTCGGAATTACGCGTGTAGCTACAGTAGGCAATGTTTTTTTTATTATTGTCAGCCTAATGATAGCGGTTGGTATTAATCCAAAAGATTTTATCACCAGCATGACAATTGTCGCAATGGCGATTGCTGTAATTTTTAGAGAATATATCACGAATATGATATCCGGTTTAATTATTATGTTTTCGGATCAATTTTCGGTAGGAGATCGCATAAAAATAGGTGAATATCAAGGGAAAATTGTTGACATCACATTGGCCAATCTAGTTGTGCGGGATGAAGATGACGATGCTGTAATGATTCCCAATAATTTGGTGTTTACAGCGACGTTAGTTAATAAGACCTCGCAAAAGTCAAATAAAATTGTTGTAAAGTTTGAATTGCCGATCGATCGCTCTTTTACAGTGGCGGAATTGGAACAGTATTTAAGCCCATTATTTCAGAAAAATCCAAATTTAGATCATTCCCAAGGCTTTACAATTAAGGTCGCCGATATGACTAAAGACTATATCAAGTATAAAGTTGAGGTTAGTGCAATCTCGTCCAGCAACAAAATACATCAACAGGTCCAGAGCAACATATTAAATGAAATCCTCCAGTTTACAAGAATGCAGGGTTAAATCTTTCTTACTTTGACATTTTTAACAAAGTGGTGGCTTCCTTTTTCTAAAATGAGATCCGCACGATATCTAGTCGGCAAAATGTTTTTAAGTAGATTGGGCTTATTAATTTCGTTCCAGATATTTACAGCCATGGTATTGCTTTCATCAGCTGTCATATTTGCATATTTATGGAAAAATGAAGCCGGATTTTGAAATGCCGTAGCACGTAGTGACTCAAATCGATTGGTATACCATTCAATAAGATTTTTCTCGCTGGCATGTACATAGATTGAATAATCAAAAAAGTCGGAAACGAATACGCTATGTCCCTTTCGTGGTCGTTGGGAGTTGACTTGCAATACATTTATCCCTTCTACAATGAGGATGTCGGGTTGTTCAATCACTTGTTGCTGTTCGTCTGGCAATACGTCATAGACCAAGTGGCTGTATACTGGCACCGCAATTTTTGGAGCCCCTGATTTCACGGCTGAAAGGAAATGAATCAATCTTTTGGCATCATAGCTTTCAGGAAAACCTTTTCGGTTTAGAATACCACGTTCGATAAGTTGTTGATTCGGGTATAGAAAACCGTCTGTGGTCACCAAATCGACCTTTGGTTTGGATGGGAGTAAACTAAGGACGCGCTGCAAAACCCGGGCTGTAGTACTTTTTCCGACAGCGACCGACCCAGCTATACCGATGATATAAGGCAATTTGCTCACTTCTTTGCCAAAGAAGCGGTTTGTACGCTGGTGAAGACTTTGGAAACGGTCAATATGAATCTCAAGTAGATGACTTAAGGGAAAGTAGACTTCTTCTATTTCCTGATTTGTCAAGGGTTCATTCAGTGCATGTAGATTTTCCAGGTCTTCGACACTGAAATTGTGCAATACTTTCCCGTTTAAATTTTTCCAGTCTTCACGTTTGATCGATCTAAAAGGCGAGTCTATTGCTATTTGAGGATCCAATTGCATCGTTTGCTTTTTTTTATTACAAATATCTATATTGCAGGACAAGTAAACCTTCACTATTCGATTCTATCGGCTATTAAAGGTCTTTTTTGCGCGGACAAATATAAATAGTGTTATCCGTTATCCCAAGAAACATTACAAATGATTTGAAGTTATTACAATAGGATTTGATAATATTTTATGAACAGGACACTTTTCAGCTATTTTAAACAAACGCTGCTTTTGAACCTCATCTAAATCTCCTTTAAAGCTAATAAAGCATTGTATATAAGTCGTTTGCTGCTGTTCACTTGTTTGCACCTCATAAGATAAACGCACCAGCACTTCTTCCAGGGGCCAGTTTTTGCGGTCAGCATACATTTTGACTGTAATGGCTTTGCAGCTCCCTAAAGAGGATAGTAATAGTGGAGTAGGGTTTATGCCCTGATCTTCACCGCCTACATCTTCGGGTTCATCAACCGTTATTTGATGCTTGCCGTATTGTACGGTAGTTGTATAGGGTATTTTCCCTATTGAAACGATTACTTCATTGTCCATAAGCGATTAAAATTATGATTCCACGTCTTCTAATAGCCCTTCAATGATGAGGCTTCCTGTTGCAGGGTTTGTTGCCAAAGGGACATTATAAAGATCACATACACGCATGAGCATTTGAATATCTGGTTCATGTGCATGTTTTCCGAGTGGATCGCGAAAGAAAATAATACCATCAACTTTTCTTTCGGCCGCCAAAGCTGCGATTTGTGCATCACCACCCATGGGGCCACTCAATTTCAATTCCACAGGCAAGCCTGTCTGTCTAACATAAGAGCCCGTAGTACCAGTGGCAATGATGTTGGCGCGCTCCAATAATTCCTGGTGGTCTTTGACAAATGCGACCATTTCAGGTTTTTTGCCGTCGTGGGCTATTAATGCAATTGTTTTTTTCATCACAATATAATAATTTGTAAATATCGGACACTGTTATAAAGGCAGGCCTTTCTGCAATATACGTATGTTATTTAAAAAATATGTATGAGATAATTATTGCTGCGATTACACCTGCTAATTCCGCTAATAATGCACATGGTAATGCATGCCGTGTACGCTTTATTCCCACTGCACCAAAATATACAGCGAGGACATAAAAAGTAGTTTCCGTTGATCCCTGAATAACACAAGCAACCCTCGCAGCGAAGTCCATTGGCCCCTTGGCATTCATCAAATCGACCATAAGTCCACGTGCACCGGATCCACTGAGCGGTTTCATAAAGGCTACAGGTAAAGCGTCTACAAATGATGTATCTAGACCACATAGCGCGATAGCTTTGGAAATTCCAGCGACCATATAGTCCATCGTTCCTGATGCTCTAAATACCGCGATACCAACGAGCATCGCGACGAGATAGGGTATTATTTTTACAGAAACTTCGAAGCCCTCTTTGGCACCTTCTATAAATGAATCGTACACATTTACTTTACGGAAAAGAGCCAAACCTATAAAGGAGGTAAATAAACTAAATAAAATAACATTACCGAATACTTTGCTGAATATTTCGATTTCTGTTTGTTGGAGTCCCGAAAAGTAGTAAAGTAGTCCACCGATAAATAATCCCATTGCTCCCAGATATCCTAGAATTACACGGTTAAATAAATTGATTTTTTGATAGATGGAAACGAGAATCAATGCCACCAATGTGGAAAAGAAGGTTGCGATTAGAATTGGTAGAAATACATCGGAAGGATCTGGTGCACCAGCCTCCTTCCGATAAGCCATAATTGAAATAGGCAAGAGGGTTAAGCTAGATGCATTGAGCACAATAAACATGATTTGTGCATTGGTAGCTGTTTCCTTATTGGGATTGAGCTCCTGGAGTTCCTTCATGGCTTTAAGTCCCAATGGCGTTGCCGCATTATCTAATCCTAGGGCATTAGCCGAGAAATTCATAAGAATAGAGCCAAGCGCAGGATGATTTTTGGGTATCTCCGGGAATAATTTATGAAAAAAAGGACCCACTATTTTTGCGAAGATATTGATCATACCGCCTTTTTCGCCAATTTTCATAATCCCAAGTGCAAAACTCATCATACCGATCAGTCCTAAAGAGATTTCGGCTCCTGTTTTTGCACTGTCAAAGATTGAATTTACAATTTGCTGAAAGATTTCTGTATCTCCGAAAAAGATTAGTTTTACAAGGGCTACGGCAAATGTGATTAAGAAAAATGCAACCCAAACGTAGTTTAATGCCATATAGATTTAAAATATGCGTAAAAGTAATCTTTTAGAACTTATCCATCAACTGGCTCCATGGATTTTTCTTCTTATTTTGGCTCTTTTCTTTAATGAGATGCCCAACGATATAATCCAATGTATCTTCATGCTCACTGATCATTTTATCGGATAAGGAAATCAACTTCTGTATATTATTGGGCGAGGCTGCGTCTAATGATGCATTTATACTCGATAGATTGGCTGGTTCTATGCGGAGATAATTTTGTTGCTTACCGTTACTTTGAAATAGTTGCCGAATAAAAAATTCGGTACTCTCGGAAGATGCACTTGTCATAATGTCAACTAAAGCGGGACCGATTTGTATAGCAAGTTTCTTCTTAAAATGTTCGTAATTATAAGCTGTTTTTGACATTCCTGTACCTAAGGATACCATAAACATGTCGTTTATCTGCGTGCTGTTAAAAGCCTTTAAAACTTCAAGTAAACCACATATGGAGGGGTTTTGAGCGAACACACCGCCATCGATCAAAGGATATCTTGTTTTTGAAAGGGAGTAGATCTCTGCAACAGGAAAAAATGTGGGTGCAGCGGACGTAGCCTTACAAACATCTTTGAGGTAGAAATCCCTTGCTTCGCCATGCGTAATTGCCTTTTGTTGTCTAAAAAAATGATTCTTCCGTAATTCAATGTTATACGCAGTGATGATACAGGGTTTGATAAGATGGCTCAATCGTGCATTTTGAAAATACTCATCCAAAACGTCTGATAATGTATTTGACGAGTAGAGCTCGCTGACAAGACCAAATCCACCTAAAAAACGCCGCCATTTGGAAGCGTTGAAAATTTCAGTGCCATGATTAACAAATAGATTTAAGGCATCTCGCGCAGAAAATTTCGGATGGGCGGGATTACCTTCTTCCGGATACAAAAGAATGCTAGTCAGAATTCCGCCGCTGCTTGTACCTGCAATAAAGTCAAAGTAGGAGGCAATCCGTGCATTGGGATCCATGGTCTGCTTTTGTAACTTCTCTTCTAGAGCGACGAGAACCATTGCCGGAATAATACCCCGGATACCACCACCATCAAGCGCGAGAATATTCTTCATATGCTAAAAACTGATTTAGTTAACGATATGTAAATATAATAAATGTCTACAATTGGCAGGAGTCATATATTGGTGACAATTGTGTCATATATCCTGTGATTAAAAGCTATTCAATATTTTTCGTAGATCACCTTGGTCAGCATATCACTATCTTCTTACTAGATTCTAGACTAATAGAGAGCTAGCAGTACTTTTATAGGGGTATAACAGGGGGTTAACTTGGGTTTACCCCTGTTATACCCCTGTTAACCCCCTGTTAACCCCGAGTAATACCCCTGTTAATATAGAGGCTGATGAGCTGATTATACAAATCTGATAGGATCGGAGATACTACAGAAAGGAATCTCGGGGTTTGTGGGTCGTATTGGACCATTGTAAACATTTTTACAAGATCACTTTAAACAAAAAAAGCTGCCTCAAATTTTATTGAGGCAGCTTTTTTAGCTAGCATAGATGCCGATTTAATTGAACCAAGCAAATACTTCGTCTTTCGTTGGCATATTGATATCTAGTTTCATTTTTTTACGCATACCACCAAGGTCATTAAAAACCTTGTTCGGATTCGCTTCTTTTAAAGCTTCAATGGTTGTAAAGCCCATTTTTTGTAAGGCAGGAACCCAAGCTGCAGGAATACCTTGTTCCTCATAATCTTTCACTTCTGCTACTTTGGCGACTTTTTCAGGTCTCATTTGTGGGAAGAAAAGAACTTCTTGGATTGACGCATTATCGGTCAAGAACATGATTAAACGGTCCATACCGATTCCAAGTCCAGAGGTCGGCGGCATTCCATATTCCAATGAACGAAGGAAATCCTGATCAATAAACATGGCTTCATCATCACCTTTTTCAGAAAGGCGCAATTGATCTTCAAATCGTTCACGTTGATCAATTGGATCATTAAGCTCTGAATAGGCATTGGCAATCTCTTTTCCGCAAACCATCAGCTCAAAACGCTCGGTTAAATCAGGATTATCTCTGTGCTTCTTCGTTAAAGGAGACATTTCTTTTGGATAATCTGTAATGAATGTTGGTTGGATGTAGTTTCCTTCACATTTTGCGCCGAAAATTTCATCGATCAATTTGCCTTTACCCATGGTTTCGTTTACGTCGATGCCCATTCCTTTGGCAGCAATACGGATTTCGTCTTCAGATTTTCCAGTAATATCAAATCCAGTGAATTCCTTAATGGAATCTGTCATCGATATCCGTTTATACGGTGCTCTAAAGTCAATTTTATGTTCTCCGAAGGTAGCTTCAGTCGTACCGTTCACAGCCAACGCACAATGTTCTAACAGACGTTCTGTAAAGTCCATCATCCAGTTGTAGTCTTTATAGGCTACATAAATTTCCATTGCGGTGAACTCTGGATTGTGGGTACGGTCCATTCCTTCATTACGGAAGTTTTTAGAAAATTCGTATACACCATCAAATCCACCAACGATTAGTCTTTTTAAATAAAGCTCGTTGGCGATACGAAGATATAATGGAATATCTAAAGCATTATGGTGTGTAATAAACGGACGTGCTGCAGCACCGCCTGGAATGGATTGTAGGACAGGTGTTTCTACTTCCATATACCCCGCGTCGTTAAAGAACTGACGCATCGCATTGAAAAGCTTTGTACGTTTGATAAATATGTCTTTGTTAGTTGGATTTACGATCAAATCTACATAACGCATTCTATAGCGTTGCTCTGGATCTGTAAAGGCATCAAAAGTTTTACCTTCTGCAGATTTAACGACAGGTAGGGGACGTAGCGATTTGGATAAAACGGTAAGTTCTTCTACGTGTACTGCAATAGCCTCGGTTTGTGTTGTGAAGACATAGCCTTTGATACCAACGATATCTCCGATATCCAATAGCTTTTTGAAAACGACATTGTATAGGTCTTTATTCTCATCAGGACATACATCGTCACGCTTAATATAAGCTTGAATACGTCCGGTAGAGTCTTGAATTTCAAAGAATGAAGCACTACCCATCACACGACGACTCATGATACGTCCAGCAATGGTAATGTTCTTATAATTCAATTTATCTCTATCGTAATTTTCTAAAATATCAGCAGCATGTGCATTGACGACAAATTCGTTTGCTGGAAATGGATCAATTCCCATATCCAACAACGATTGCATCGCTTGTCTTCTAAGTTGTTCCTGTTCGGATAATACAGTACTCATTCGGTATGAATAATATTTAAAATGTGAAAATCACGCAAAAATAGCCATTTTTTTCAATTCTTTTTATGGATTTTTTTTGAAAACGCTGTAGCGAAAGGAAATGGCATTCCGTTATATGGGATAAAAATAGTTAAATAGTGATATTATTACAAGGGGACATTCGACTATTTGATTTTGAGTTTTATAATTTTAATTTCGTTATCTCCTCGAAAAAAACGTTCATAATGAAGGGGAGAATTCGATAGATTGTTTACATGGCATGTGTTATTGATTGCATATGAAAGGCAATTTGTCTAAGTTTGAAACTTAATAATTAAATGGTTTAAGTGGGTATAATTCGGTCATATTTTTATAACAAGAAGCTATCATCTTTACATGATGCCTTAGAGCGTTGCTTGCGCGATCGTGAAGACGGCAAGGCTTTCGTTTATAAGAAGTATTATGGTTATCTCATGGCTATTATTATTCGTTATGTAAAACAGGATGTGGACGCGGAAGAGCTCGTGAATGAAAGCTTTGTTCGGGTATTTCGAAAATTGGAATCATTTAATAGGGATATTGAAGATGAAAATCTCGAAAAATCGTTTAGAGCCTGGATAGGACGAATTGCTGCCAATATTTCGATTGATTTTTTACGAAGTAAAAAGCAGTTTTATTCGGTTGAAGATTTGGGAGAAGGGGATATGCATACACCGGCAGTACAATTGGACAGTCGACTGGAAGTCAATGAGATTATGCGTCTGCTCGATCAGCTCCCTGAAATTCAAAAAACTATTTTTAATCTCTATGAAATTGAGGGGTATTCACATGATGAAATTGCCCAGATGCTTAACATACCAGATAGTACGTCAAGGACTTATCTGACTAGAGCGAAACAAAAACTTAGAAAATTATACTTGGATTATACAGGCGTAGTTCAAGAAATAAGATAAATATTGTTGTTACGATGAAAGACAATAAGAAAAAGGAATTGATAGAAGAAATCATTGGACAATTAAAAGACCATGAACTACCTTATAAAGAAGGTTCCTGGGAGAAATTTGCCTCAAATTATGGCGTTTCAGCACATCGTTCCTCTAATTGGAAGTATTGGAGTGCTGCTGCGGCTGTGTTATTGTGTTTTGGTGTAGGATATTGGGGGCTAAAGACGAATGTGGAGACTGATATACCTGCTGTCGTTTTAACACATCTGTCGGAACGCGAAGATGTGTTAGGTGATCATAAGGATTTAAAAGAATCGATACAGCTGTCGTTATCAGATGTTACGGGCGATAGGATTGTGAGTGCAGAGGTATTATCGGCGAAGAAGCCCTATACCTATTCTGTGCCAGCGGACCATTCAACTGAAAATTTGGACAATCACCACTTGGTATTGAGTACTGGGCAATTAATGCGGGGCCACGATGTGGCTGTATCAGCCGATTTAAGAAGGCTGCAGTCCATGCAATTGAAAAATAATTCATTTTCAGCGCAGGTTGGTTTAACGGAAAGTGAAGTGGAACGAGTAAGCGCTTCAACAAATACCACTGTGACGAATAGTAGTGCCGTTATTGCTTCGACCAATTCAGGGTTTATGTCGCCTGTTAATCAAACGCAACGCGATGCTGCAAAACTATCACAATTGTATGCTGCGCAACAAGGGGGGGCAAGGAATAGTGTTGTACACACGAACGTTAACCAAGATAAGAAATGGGAAATGGGCGCTTTTGTATCACCTGCCTCTACGTCAGAAAGTATAACGCTGGGGGGCGGGGTCGCACTAGCCTATAATATTTCGAGTAAGGTAAGTCTTCGCTCAGGAGCTTCTATTCAACATTATGGAGCTATTTCGGGTAATTCACCCATTACTCCTGCAATGGGATCAAATTCTCTTAATGCAGATGCGCCAAATTATATTTCTCAATCGAATTTGAATAATTCCTTTGCGATGCGGGTAGCAGATGCAAAAGATGCAAAGAGTAATGAACGGGTTTCAGGTAAAATCTTAACAGTTGATATCCCATTGGATGTTAGATACGCGATCAACAAGAATTTCTATACCTCAGTCGGTGTATCCTATGTTGGTGTATTGGATCAGGAACGGGCAACGATCTATGAAACAAATAATACGGAGTACAGACAAAAATCCCAAGACAAAAATGTCGATGATAAAGGTGTGAACGGCTTTATTAATTTTTCAGTTGGTCGGAAACAGAAAGTTGGAAAATTATCCATTTCTGTAGAGCCTTATTATAAAGCTCCAATCGGAAATTTGAAATCATCCGATTTGAACTATAGCAACGGGGGAGTGAAAATAATTACTAGTTTTTAAAGAGTATAATGCTATAAAAAAGCCGCAGTAAGCTTGAAGTTTACTGCGGCTTTTTTTTATAGTCTGCAAATCGGGGTTTATTAAATTTCATCAACGCGAACCCAACCCATCCCTGCGGCTTTCGCACCTTCAACTCCTGGGATCCCGTCTTCGTAGACCAGGCATCTTTCCGGAGCAATATTCAATTGAGCAGCTGCCAAAAGAAAGGGTTGTGGTGAAGGTTTTCCCTCCGCTGTATCTCCAGCACAAACCAGTGTTTCCAAATCATCCCACACACCAATGGTGGTTAAGGTCATGGATAAGGTTGTTCTGGTTCCTCCTGAAACGGCAGCGATATGTTTTTTACCTTTCTGATATTTTAGATGTTCAACAACGTAATCTACAGGCTTAGTCTTGAAGACATATTCGTCTCGAAAAATGGTAGACTTTAGTGTGGAAAATTCTTGATAATCGAAATCTACCCCATAGCGTTTGCTGATTTCCTCTGCAACAGCAACAGTGGGCCATCCGGCAGTTTCATCAATCAAATTGACGTCCAACTCGACCCCATATTGTTGAGCTGCGGCCTTATACGATTGCTTGTGTGCGTCCATATTATCTGCCAGGGTACCATCGACATCAAATAATAGTGCGTCATAGGATTCGGCAAGAAGGTTTAGTAATTCAAATTTTCGTTGTGATTCAGGTGACATATACTTTTAATAGTGAGCGGTAAAAATAAAAAAATATAATTGGACGAGCAAAAAAGAAGCCTTCCCCTTGTTACAAGGAAAGGCTTCTTGCTGTTAGCTCCGTGTGGATTCTTCACAGAGGCAGCGTATAATTAGTGTGAACTTAAATTTTTCGCTTTCTCTTCATCGAAATTAGCTTCTAATTCAGCCAATTTTTTCTTACCGTATGCCATACGTGTAATCACAACGAATAGCACTGGAACGATAAAGATCGCTAGGAGTGTGGCTGCAGTCATACCACCAAATACCGTCCAACCGATTGTTTGGCGAGAAATTGCTCCAGCTCCATGGGATAGCATCAATGGAATAATCCCCAAGATGAAGGCAAAGGACGTCATGATAATTGGGCGTAAACGCAATTTTACAGCATCTAATGTCGCTTCATAAAGGTTCATCCCGATATCAACCCGTTCCTTAGCAAACTCAACGATTAGAATCGCATTCTTAGCAGCAAGTCCAATGATGGTGACCAGACCAATCTGTGCATAGATGTTATTATCCAATGTAGGGATTAATGTTAAGGTTAATATAGCCCCAAATACACCTAGTGGTACAGATAACAAAATGGAGAAAGGTACAGACCAACTTTCGTATAAGGCAGCCAATAGTAAGAACACAAATAGGATACACAAAGCAAAAATTTGAATGGTCTTTGACCCGGATTGCATCTCTTGAAGAGATAGACCGGAGAACTGATAGTCAAAACCTTCTGGCAATGTTTGTGCAGCCACTTCTTGCAAAGCTTTCAATGCATCTCCTGATGAGAAACCGGGAGCCGAACTACCATTGATCTCGATACTTCTAAAGATATTGTAGTGGTTGATGATTGAAGGCATTGTCATTAATTCATACTTGACCAGTGTACCCATCGGTACAGGGTTCCCTGAAACATTGTTGACATACAATTTGTTGATGTCTTCAATATTCATACGGTACGGAATATCAGCTTGTGTCACGACACGGTAGCTACGACCATACTTTGTAAAGTCATTGACATAGCTACTTCCCAAATAGGATGATATTGTCGAATAAATACTTGAGATAGGTACCCCCATACGTTTTGCCTGTTCACGATTGACTTCCAATTTGTAGTTTGGAGAATTGGTATTAAACATCGTGTAGGCCATTCCAATTTCTGGACGTTGGTTGGCAGCCATCAAGAATTTACCTACTGTTGCTTCGAAATCTTTGATATTTACAGTTTGTAAATCCTGTACCTGCATAGAGAAACCACCAGATGTACCTAGACCCGGAATTGCCGGTGGTGTTACCGCCAATACCCTTGCTTTGGTATAACCCATGTATTTACCCATAATCATTCCCGCGATATCGTTTGCAGTACGTGTACGGGTTTCCCAAGGCTTAAGAGAAACGAACACTGTTGCACCATTGGATTTAAACGCGCGGTTTAGGATATTGATACCAGAAATTGCGGTAACATACTTGATTTCAGGAAAAGTCTTGTGTAGATCGGCTTCAATCTCTTTAAGGACTTCATTTGTACGTGCGGAAGAAGAGCCTTCCGGTAAAGTAATACCTGCAAAAAATGCACCACCATCTTCCGAAGGAATAAATCCTGTCGGTTTGGTTGTAAACATCCAACCTGTTCCGATAAAAATACACAACAGAATGATCAATACAAGTGGTGCTTTTTTGATCGCTTGTTTTACACCATTGGAGTATCTGATGGTCACCTTTTCAAACCATACATTAAATTTGTAGAAAAATTTATTCAAACCTTTGGCACCTTCATGTACTGCTGTTGGTTTTAATAAAATCGAACATAATGCTGGAGTTAACGAAAGTGCAATAAATGCCGACAACATAACGGACACAGCGATCGTGATGGCAAATTGTTGGTACAATTTACCGACCATTCCAGGGATAAAACCTACTGGAACGAATACGGCAGCCAAAATTAATGCAATTGCAATAACCGGAGCGGTGATATCGCCCATGGCGCGACGTGTCGCTTCTTTAGCATCCAGTTTATAATGGTCGATATAATGCTGGACAGCTTCCACCACAACGATGGCATCATCCACCACAATACCGATGGCCAATACAAAGGCAAGCATGGTCAGGTTGTTGACCGAAAAGCCAAACATCAGGAAGAAGATGAATGTACCGATGATGGATACCGGAATTGCCAATACGGGGATTAATGTTGCCCTCCAGCTTTGAAGGAAGAAAAATACCACTACTGTTACCAGGATCAATGCTTCAACTAGGGTATGGATAACCGAAGAAATTGAGGCATTTACTACCGAAACTGTCTCGTAACTGATTGTATAATCTACGTCAGTTGGAAAAGATTTCTTTAATTTTTCTAAAGCAGCGACGATACCGTCTGCAGACTCTACAGCGTTTCCTCCCGGGGTCTGGTTAATCATCATCGCAGATGAGGTCATACCATTTACCGTAGATGATGTACCATAATTAAATTGACCTAATTCAACACGTGCAACATCCTTTAAAAGTACGATAGATCCATCTTTGTTGGTTTTTACAACGATGTTTTCAAAGTCTTCCGGATTTGAAAGGTCACTATCGGTAATGATTGGATATTCAAATACTGTCGAAGACTCTTGTGGACGTCCACCAACACTACCACCAGGTATACGGGAGTTTTGTTCCGCAATTGCTGTTGATACATCGGCCGGAGTCATGCTTAGATTAGCTAATTTGTTTGCGTCTAGCCATACACGCATTGAAAACGGCTGCCCAAAAGCGGTTACGTCACCGACACCTTTCACACGTAAGAGCGCGTCTTTAACGTATAAGTTGTTGTAATTGGCCAAGAAATTTTCATCTCTCGTTCCTTTTGGTGAAGTTAAGGCAACCAACATCAGGATATCGTTATTGGCTTTACGGGTCGTAATTCCCAGACGTCTCACAGCTTCGGGGAGGGCTGGTTCAGCAATTCCCACGCGGTTTTGTACGTCTAAGGTCGCAATATCGATATCCGTACCTACTTCAAATGTCACCGTAATTGTTGCTTGACCATTTGACGTACTATTGGACGACATATAAATCATGCCAGGTGTACCATTGATCTGACTCTCGATAAGAGTTGTCACGGTTTGTTCAACCGTCTGTGCATCAGCTCCGGTGTAATTGGCCGTAACCGTTACTGTTGGAGGTGCAATAGAAGGATACTGGCTAATTGGCAACGTGGATACTGCAATGATCCCGATAATTGAAATCAATATCGAAATAACGATTGCGGTAACTGGCCTCTTAATAAATACTTCTGAAATCATTCTATATCTTTTAGATTCTCTTTAAAAAATTAATGGTGTTATTTTCCTTGAGGTGCTCCTTTCGCAGCCTGTTGGGCAGCGACAGCAGCATCAACTACTTTAACTCCATTTTGGACATTCATGGTACCGTCGACGATAATCTTTTCACCGTCTTTGACACCTTCTTTAATCACAATTTTATCACCAGCTTTAATACCCAATTTTACTTGACGTATTTCGGCTTTACTGCTATCATTCACAGCATAGAGGTTAAATACCCCGAGCTGTTCAAAGACAGCTTTGTAAGGCACAACAACTTCTTCTGTAGCCGAGGTTGTTGATACATTCATCGTAATATTCATACCAGCCCGCAATTCGTTGGCATTGTTCGGGAAAGTAGCACGCACTTTGATTGTTCCGGTAGCAGGGTCAACTGCGCGGTCAATGGTTGTGATCGTTCCTTTTCCTTCATAAGTACTTCCATTTGGCAATAAAAGAGAAAGGTCCGAAGATGAATGGCTGCTTTGCAATTGGGTAAATTTGGCAATATCCTTTTCATTTACCTGAAACTCAACAGCAATTGGGCTAGTTGAAGACAAGGTATTTAAAAGGGTCGTACCAGGGTTAACCAAGGCTCCCAAACGTACCTGTGATATCCCTACAGTACCACTGAAAGGAGCGCGAATCGTCGAACGTGATAAGTTTGTATTTGCAGTGACCAATGCCGCACGAGCCGACTCTACCTGTGCCTGAGAAGCCGCTACATTTGATACTGCATTGTCAAAAACCTGCTTTGCAATCGCATCTTTATCGGCCAATGTTTGGTAACGTGCTAAATCTCTTTTTTGTCGGTCCAAATCAGTTTGTGCGACCTGTAAGCTTGCTTTAGCTTGTTGGACAGCTGCGTTGTAGCGCGTTCCATCAATTTCATAAAGAGCTTGTCCTGCGGAAACTACTGCACCGTCAGAAACATATATTTTTGTGATATAGCCGCTTACTTCCGCATATAGATCTGCTTCGTTCAACGGTTTGACTGTTGCTGGATAACTGATTGTACCTGTAACAGTCTCATGTGATGCGACACCAAAGCTGACAGGGACAACTTTTTCAGCCTGAGCCTGTGCTGCACCTTGCTTTTTTGCATCTTTATTTCCACAAGAGGTCCATACTAATGCCGTCCCAAGGAAGAAAGCGAATAATAATTGTCTTTTATTCATGATTTGTATTAGTTTCCGTTTATTGATTAATTTGTGTGGATTGCCCCAACTGCTTTCTGAACATCCAATTTACTTGATAATAGCGCGTAAAGAGAGTTCAAATAATTGAGCTGTGTTGTTTTGAGATCAGTCTCTGCTGTCATTAAATCGAGATAAGTTTTGATACCTTCGTCATATTGAAGTTTGATTGTCTCGTATACTTCTTTGGAGAGATCCACATTTTCTTTAGCTGTTTTCCAGTCATTTAAATTCGCATTATAGGTTGCCTTTGCCAACGAATATTCTGTGTTAATGCTGTTTTCTAAATTTTTGATGTCCCAGTCAATTCTTTCTTCCTGCAATCTGGATTTATTGATTTGTTTTTTACGTTTAAATCCGTCGAAAATTGAAAAAGAAACATTTAGGCCAGCTACTGAACCCGGGAAATTGTCGGAATAAAGCTTACTGAATTTATCATTTCTATAGTTGAATGCGTAATTATAAAAAGCACTTACGCTCGGTAAATATGTCCATTTATAATACTGTGTGCTCAACTGTTGAATCTTTTTCGATGTTTCCAATTGTTGGAATTCAATTCGATTAGAGATAGTCATTCCTGCAGTTGTATCAAGTAGAATCTCTGATTCCATACTGCTATTATCAAATGAAAGCGTCAAATTTTTGCTTTTATCCAAAGCTAGCAATTGTTTAAGGTATTCGTATTTATATTTACGAAGCTCAACCGTTCTTTTCTCGTCCGCATTCGAATTTGCCAAAGCAATTTGCGCTCTCTTATAGTCGGTTTTATCAACTAAACCCACATCATATTGTGACTTTGCATCTTTCAATTGTTTTTGGAGGCGAGCGATATTTTCGCGTACAATCTTGATCTGCTCTTCCGAGGTCAGGATGTCATAATAAGCTTTACTTACCTCTACAACAGCTGTTATTTTTTTGTTCTCCGTATTTTGTTTATTACCGAGACGTACGAGCTCAGCGGCTTTTTTCGCTTGCATTAGCTCAGGATTGAGGATCTGTTGGTCTGCTTGAAGCGTTAAGGCACTCGCATTGTTCTGCCCCATTTTGATATTATTTCCGCCAATATTTGCTAATGGAACAATGACATTATAATTATAACTTCCTTTTAGACCCAATTGTGGGTACCAACCTGAAAGGGAGATGTCGATATCTTTTTCACCGATGGCCTCGTCCAATTGTGCTTGTTTTACAGAGATTTGATTACGTAAGGCGTAATCAATCAGCTGCTGAAGTGTTGCATTTGCCGGCAAGTTTTCAGATTGCTGTTGTGCAAATCCTGTATTACTCAAAAGCGACAGGGCCGCCAAGGAATAAACGATTTTATTAAACTTCATATATGTAATTAATTATTTTTTTCTCTATTAATAGCTCCATCCCAAATAATCCCAATTAAATCTTCTACATTCTGTTCAGAGAATTTGAGATCTTTAAATTTGATACTGTGAACAGTCGATAAGGCTACACCAATATAACTGGCCACCAAAAGATGGACGTCTACCTGTTTCAATATTTTTCGATCAATGCCTTCCTGTAAAAAATCAACTACTTTATTTTGTCCACCTACAGGTTCTTGTATCTCAGCTTTGTTTTTCTCGTAATAAGGAGACGAAAAAAACTGTTCAAAAAAACTGAAGATATGCCCATTTTCTAAATAGAACTTGACAAAGTTGCGCCAGATATGAATAAAGGAATCTTTATAATCGAAATCATCTTTTATACCATCAAAAATATAATCATTCAGTAATGTTCTACAATGTTTGAACAGTGCAAAGATTAGGTCATCTTTTGATGGAAAATAATGGTAGATAGTTCCTATTGCTACATCAGAATCTTGTGCGATTTTGCTCATCGGCGTTCCATGGAAGCCGTTTGTTTGTATAAGTTTTAGTGTGCTGGCAAGTACTGCCGCAATTTTTTCATTGGAATTCATCAATCGAACGTTCATTCGGTTGCAAAATTAACGATTAATTTGGATCCAAAATGTCAGAATATTGTTATAAATCAATAAATATAAAACTATTTGAATCAATAATACAATAAGGAAAAAAAGGTGAAATTGTTTTCAACTTTTTATTTTTTTTGATGGATGGAGGGGAGGTACCTTCAAGAAGGTCAAGGTTGTAGCGTGGGTTTCGCTAGCAAATTGGCCTGAAGATCTTTATTAAAGGAGGTGGAGCGGTTGCATAGAAAAAGCGTTGGTTTTATAAAACCAACGCTTTTTCTATTTACAGTTTTTTAAATTTTTCTCCACTTCTTCCAGAGGATATAGATTCTTCCCTTTATTGATCTTGGTATTGATATATGTTAATACATAAGCGATATCAATTGCGGAAAGATTTGAAGCGGGCATGGTATTATTAAACTTTTTGCCTGCTACTTCAAGTTCTCCTGAAGTCCCGTTCTTGATAATGCAAGCAAGATCTTGACGATGGGTTTGCAGAAAGGTGGTATCGGTTAGGGGAGGATAGAGATTCCCCAATCCTTCACCTTTCTCTCCGTGGCAATTTTGGCAATGTGTCCGGTATACCTTTTGACCATTAACAGCATATTGTGCCGTTTTGATATCGACTTCATGCTGACAGCCTATCAAGATGGATAGAATAACCCCGATCGTTATACCTGTTGTTAAGAGAATGCGCATGTTATTTTTTAGCCCCACTCAAGAGTAAAGGTAAATCGTTCATCAATTTTTTTACTTGCTCATCGTTTGTGCCGTCGTAGGCACCCCGAATTCTTTTATCCTTGTCTATTAAGACAAGGTACCCTTGATGATCGTAACCTCCAGGTGCATTTTTATCTTCAGCGGTATAAACCAGGTATTGATTGGCTAGACCATATATTTCTGCTTTAGTCCCCGAAACAAATTGCCAGTGATTATTGGTTACGCCCAATTTATTGGCATAATCTTTCAGTACGTAGGGTTGATCGTATTTAAAGTCTATACTATGGGACAGGAAACGAACTTCTTCATTATCCTTATATTGCTGGTATATCTTTAATAGGTTGCGATTCATCGTCGGACAGATACTTGGACAATGGGTAAAGAAGAAGTTGGCGATATATACTTTACCCTCAAAATCTTTGTCTGAAATCATTGTACTATCCTGATTGAGCAGTTTAAAAGGCGGAATAGTATGATAGACTGTATCTACGATTTGTTTTCCATCAACTGTTTTTTCTACAGCTTCTCTTTCGCCATAGATGGGTAAGCTTGTCTGGCTATTGTTTTTACAGGAAAATAAACCGAGTAAAAGGCCAGTTGCGCAGTAAAATTTAGTTATGGATCTCATGTGTTTAATAGTTTTGTTTGTTAAGCTTGATCCCATCTTTTTGATTAACAATTTAATGTTACTTGCAAAATTGGAGGGCTTAGTTATTTGAATTTTTAGATTTAAAAATTCTTTAATTTGTCTTGGCTTTCTTTAGAAACACTATCAAATATCTTTTTCATATCACTTACTTTTTGAAGCTCTGTTTCAAAATATTTAACATCTGTTGAATCGGGGTTATATCCTTTCATCCAGTCCATCATATGGTCTGTAGCGCTTTCTAAATTAGCTTTCAATGTACCTAGCTCTTTTCTTGTTAAATTGGTATCTAAATCAGCCTTAGCTATTTTTAGGTTTTTTAAATTTGCCAAAATGGAATCTATCTTAACAGCATCGCGGTCGAAATGAGCGATTTGAGGCATGATTTCATCATGTATCTTAATTGTTGAATCTTGCAAGGCTTTTACACCTGTTGCACCATTTCCCTGAGTTCCACATGCTGCTATTGCCAAGGATGCGATAGCTACAAACGCGATTTTATTCATGTTTCTTATTTTTTGGTAATTGGACAAATATATTAATTTCTTATGGCTCAATATTTCGATTTCTGGAAGGGAATGTAAAATTCAAGTCACGAATATACGTTTCACAGCGCACCGTGGCACAGAGGTCGCCAGACTTATCTTTAATTTCCAAGGTAAAATCCTTTACTACTTTGCCTTTTGTTCGAATAATATGGGCACATTCTTCAAGGATTTCCTCGGAGAGTTGCACAGAATATTCCACGCTGGTTTTGCCAGGTTTCTTAAAAATGATCTGTGATGATTTTAACCAGGCCACCGTTTTCTTAAATCCAATCTTTTGAAGATACTGATCAATGAGGATAGGGAAGATAGGATCTGCTGCAGAAAAGATCGTTCCTCCAAATAATGTTTTGTTGGTATTGATATTGAATGGTGTCTTATAAATTTTTACTTTGGCGCCTTGGAAGCCCGGGCTAATTTTTTTAACCCAGATTCCCTGAAATAGAAATGGTGGGTAAATACGTAATAGCCATGTTAAGGCAAGTGGACTATATCTCATGATACAAAAATAAAACAATGTGTCGGATTATTTTTCGAAATCTTGGTTTTATAGCTTCACTATGGTATTTTTACAGATCAAAAAACCTAAAATGTCAACAATAAAAGAAAAACAATCCAGTAGAAAAGTATGGTTACTGGTTATGATTGCGTCATTGGGCTATTTCGTCGATATCTACGATTTGATTATTTTCTCCATAGTCCGTATTCAGTCCTTCACTGATATTGGCGTCCCTGCGGAAGAAATGCGGATAAAAGGTGAATTTGTGCTCAATATGCAAATGGGCGGTTTGCTGTTGGGTGGAATTCTCTGGGGGATTATAGGGGATAAATTTGGACGTTTAAAAGTGCTTTTTGGATCGATTCTTTTATACTCTGTAGCGAATATTGCAAATGGTTTTGTTCATGATGTGCTTATGTATGGTATTATTCGTTTTATAGCGGGAGTTGGTTTGGCCGGAGAACTGGGGGCGGGAATTACCTTGGTTTCTGAAAGCATGCATAAATCAAAACGTGGTTATGGGACCATGTTGGTTGCCGGTGTCGGTGTTTTAGGCGCTATATTGGCCTATTTTGTCTCGGAAGAATTTGACTGGCGGACGGCCTACTTTGTCGGTGGTGGAATGGGCTTGCTGTTGCTACTGTTGCGCATTGGCTCTTTTGAATCAGGACTCTTTAAGGATCAAGATAAATCGGATATTGTGAAAGGGGATATCCGTATGCTTTTTACAAATAAAAGCCGGTTAAAACGGTATGTCAACTGTCTATGCATTGGTCTTCCAATCTGGTTTGTTGTTGGTGTTTTGGTTACACAGGCTCCGGAAATAGGCAAAGCCTTGGGGGCTACAGGTACACTGAGTGCTGGTCAAGGGGTGATGTTTACCTATATCGGTATTTCTATCGGGGATGTATTGGCGGGGATATTTGCGCAGGTTTTAAAATCCCGCAAAAAAGTTGTGTTTATATGTCAATTAATTATCATTGGAAGTTCACTATGGTATTTATTGAGTGATGGTATTACAGCGACAAAGTTTTTAAGTCTTGCCTTTATAATGGGCTTAGGAGTGGGGTATTGGGCAACTTTTGTAACTATTTCTGCCGAGCAATTTGGTACAAATCTCAGAGCAACTGTTGCAACGACGGCTCCCAACTTCGTGCGCGGTGCGCTTATTCCGTCAACGATGCTATATGGACTTCTAGTAAATGCATTTGGAATCGTGCCAGCGGCAATTACAATGGTTTTAGTTCTTTCAGGTATAGCAATTTATTCGTTGACCCAGTTAGAAGAAAGCTTTGATAAAGATTTAGATTACCTGGAGGAGTAGTCAATAAATGGCTATTTTTTTCGACCCGGACATTTTTTACAGCGTTTGCCTTCTTTATATTTTTTGCAACACTTTTTAAAGCAGGCACAGGAAAAGTCAGAAAAAGGGTTCATAGCCGTATTTCGAAACTGAAACAACCCGGCTTTGTTTTCTGACTCATCTAGCTCCAACACAGATTCAATAACTTCGTTCATGAAGCAAAGTTACAATTTGTTTAAAACAATTCTAAATAATAGAGTTGTTTTTACATTTTTTTGATAAGATTTTCAATTACTTTAGGGAAGTACTGATGTTCGAGTTGCTGCCCTTTAAATTTAATAATGTCTAAAGTATCATTGGGATCGACTTTGAATCGTGCTTGGTATATAATTTCCCCCTCGTCGAAATGCTCATTTGCGAAGTGGATCGTTATCCCGTGTTCTTCTTCCTTATTGGCCAAAACGGCCTTGTGTACATGGTCACCATACATCCCTTTGCCACCATATTTTGGTAGGAGAGCAGGGTGTATATTTATAATCTGATTCGGAAAAGCTTTCAGAAGGTTATTGGGAACAAGCCAAAGAAAACCCGCCAAAACAATCAGATCAATATTTAAGTTTTTAAGAATATTGACAACGTTGTCTGTTTTATAAAATTCGTCGCGATCAAATATATGTGCAGGTATTTCAAAATTGTCGGCTCGCTGAATAACGTAAGCATCAGGGTTATTGGATAAAATCAAGGCAACCTCAGCTTCATCTGAATACTTGAAATGTTCCATTATTTTTTGAGCATTGGACCCTGAACCTGAAGCAAAAATAGCAATTCGTTTTTTCACGATTAATAAGTATTAATAGATTTGATCGATTTAAAAATTAGCCCAAACTTACGGATTTTTTGTAAAAAAACTAAAATAATAGTTGACTGAAGCGCATTTTTAAGTATTATTGATTAAAATTAATTGAATAGTCACTGTTGGTTTAAATTTCTTTAACATGAGGTTCCTTTATTCCCTATTTTTTGTAAGTGTATTTTTTTTATTTCAACCTGTCTTTGCACAGGCACCCAAAACACTTCCATCGTTTACTTTTGAGGAGGTCTATCAGGCTAACAAGTTTAATTCGGACAAGCTTCCAAAATCGGGATATATTGTGTTGGATTTTTACGACCCGGGTTGTGGCCATTGCCAGAAAATGGGGGCTGGTATCGCACAGCACTTGTCCAAATTCAAGAATGTATCCTTCTATTTTATCTCCATGAATGACAAGCCTTATGTCGATGGATTTATTAATATGCATGCGAAGGCATTGAAAAGTGCCCCAAATGTGAAATTCTTGTTTGATGCTGGAACTCAATTTATTGAGAAATTTAAGCCAAGCAATTATCCTTCGCTCTATATCTATGATGCAAAAACTAAAGTATTGGTACAGCATCTGGACGGGGAAGACGATGTAAACAAGTTGTTAAAAGCTTTAGGTATTACAGGTTAAATGTCTAAAATTAATGATAAAAAGAGAACGTCCGATAGTCATATCGGACGTTCAGCTTTTTTATTGTTCTTGTTTATTGATGAACACAAATTTACCGTCGAATACATCTAGACGAATAATCGAATCGCGATTTACTTTTCCGGATAAAATTTCCTTTGATAGTTCATTTAAAATTCGTTTTTGAATAACACGTTTTAATGGCCTAGCCCCATAAATAGGATCGTAACCAAGTTGTGCCAGCCAATCCATTGCTTCATCAGAAGCTGTAATAAATATATTTTGTTCGGCCAGCTGTTTCTGAACATGTGCAAATTGTAAACGAACAATATCTCCAATTTCGTCTCGACTTAATGGCGTAAACATAATCACTTCATCGATACGGTTCAAAAACTCGGGACGAATCGACTGTTTTAAAAGATCGAAGACCTCATTGCGTGTTTTGGCGATAATTTCATCCCTATTATCATCGGTCAGATGACTGAAATTCTCCTGTATAATGGTCGACCCCGTATTGGAGGTCATAATGATAATGGTGTTTTTGAAGTTTACCGTACGACCTTTGTTGTCTGTAAGATGGCCATCATCCAATACCTGCAATAGGATATTGAATACATCGGGATGAGCTTTTTCAATTTCATCTAACAAAACAACAGAATAGGGTCTTCTACGGACTGCTTCAGTCAATTGTCCGCCTTCATCATAGCCGACATATCCCGGAGGCGCTCCGATTAAACGAGACACTGCGTGTCGTTCTTGATATTCCGACATATCAATACGAACCATGGATTGTTCGTCGTCAAATAAGAACTCGGCAAGTGCTTTTGCAAGTTCGGTTTTTCCGACTCCGGTAGTCCCCAAAAATATGAACGATCCTATTGGCCTTTTCGCATCATTTAATCCAGCGCGTGATCGACGAATGGCATCAGAAATAGCTTCTATTGCTTCATCCTGACCGGCGACACGTTTATGAAGCTCTTCCTCAAGATTCAATAATTTTTCGCGTTCTGATTGAATCATTTTGCTCACAGGTATTCCCGTCCATTTTGCAACAACATCGGCAATGTCTTCCGAAGTAACTTCTTCTTTGAGCATACGCTTGATCTCTTGTTTTTCAGCGAGTTCAGCCTTTAGTTTGTCAACTTTTTCTTGCGCTTCTTTAATCCGTCCATAACGAAGCTCTGCTACCTTTCCATAGTCTCCGGAACGTTCAGCCTGCTCCGCTTCGAGTTTGTAGTTTTCAATATTCTCAATCTCTTGATTAACATTGTCAACAAGACTCTTTTCTTCTTGCCAGGATGCTCTCAACGTATCTCTTTCTGCCGATAGATTGGCGATACTTTCCGAAAGTTCTGCGACTTTTTTGTCGTCATTTTCACGTTTCAAAGCTTCACGCTCGATCTCCAATTGCATGATACGACGTTCAAGCTCATCGACAGCTTCCGGTACAGAGTCCATTTCAAGGCGTAATTTGGATGCTGCCTCATCAATTAAATCAATCGCTTTATCTGGTAGAAAACGATCGGAAATATAGCGCTGTGATAATTCCACGGCGGCAATGATAGACTCATCCAGAATGCGTACCTTATGGTGTGTTTCGTAGCGTTCTTTTAGGCCACGGAGAATAGAAATAGCATCTTGTGTGTCGGGTTCTTCAACCATGACTTTCTGGAACCTGCGTTCCAATGCTTTATCTTTCTCAAAATATTTTTGATATTCGTTTAAGGTTGTCGCTCCAATTGCACGGAGCTCACCTCTAGCTAAAGCCGGTTTGAGGATATTAGCCGCATCCATGGCACCTTCACCACCTCCAGCACCCACCAGTGTATGGATTTCGTCGATAAAGAGTATAATGTCTCCATTGGAATCGGTAACTTCTTTTACAACCGCTTTTAAACGTTCTTCAAATTCCCCTTTATATTTGGCGCCGGCAACCAAAGCGCCCATATCTAAGGAAAATACAATCTTAGATTTTAAGTTTTCAGGTGCGTCGCCTTTTATAATTCGGTAAGCAATACCTTCCGCAATAGCCGTTTTACCAACCCCAGGTTCACCGACGAGTATGGGGTTGTTTTTGGTACGACGGGAGAGTATCTGCATCACACGTCGAATTTCCTCATCACGGCCGATAACAGGATCCAATTTGCCGGATTCGGCATATTCATTTAAATTTCGAGCATATTTCCCCAAAGCGTTGTAGGTGGCTTCAGCATTTTGATCTGTTACCCGACTGTTTCCGCGCAATTCTTTTATGGCGGTCTTTAAGTCTTTTTCTGTAACGCCCTGTGACTTAAGTAATGTTGAGGTCTTATCAGAAGTTGCCAGGATACCCAATAGTAAATGCTCTACCGAGACAAATTCATCATTGAATTCTTTGAGATAGCCCTGTGCTTTCTGAAGTGCATTGTTGGCATCACTACTTAAATAAATATTGCTGCCACTAACCTTCGGAAAACCTTCAATTTGTTTGTCAAGTTCAGTACCGAGATAGCTGAGGTTGACATTTAACTTTTTTAATAAGTGGCTGACAACATTTTCATCCACTGTAAGTAAAGCTTTTAAAATATGCGCTGTCTCAATGGCCTGTTGTTGATGGCCTGCCGCAATTTCGGAAGCTTTTTGTATAGCCTCTTGGGCTTTAATTGTATAGTTGTTAAAATTCATTTTTATTGTCTTATTTAAAGTTTCGTTGATACATATTGGTTATAACAATTGATGTGCCATTCAGGTTTTAGGCCATACTTCGGAAAAAATGGCAATATTTTTTATTGAATCATGACAAATTTTCAGTTATTAAAAATAATGCGCTTGATTTTTAAATAATTGGCTTAGCAGGGTAGAAAATTCTTGAAATCGACTTGCATTTTTGGTTTAAGCTTTCGATATTTGCAGCATCTTAAAACGGTCAGACGTTGTAAGATTGAAAAGAAGTAACGCCTCTTTAGCTCAGCTGGTAGAGCAACTGACTTGTAATCAGTAGGTCATTGGTTCGATTCCGATAAGAGGCTCTTTTAAGCAACATGCATTAAACTTCTTTAAAAAGCCTCTTTAGCTCAGCTGGTAGAGCAACTGACTTGTAATCAGTAGGTCATTGGTTCGATTCCGATAAGAGGCTCTTTGAGCGACACTCATTAAAATTCATTTGAAAGCCTCTTTAGCTCAGCTGGTAGAGCAACTGACTTGTAATCAGTAGGTCATTGGTTCGATTCCGATAAGAGGCTCATAAAAAAGATCCCCAAGATTTCTTGGGGATCTTTTTTTGTTTAGTCTAAACTAAGTTTTGCTGCTGTAGCGATTTTCTTTGGTATATCTGTGTTATCCATTTTCTGATTGAATTGTTCGGAGCCAACACCGATGGCATATACTGGTGCATAGGCGGCAGAATGGTTGTTAGAGGCCCAGCTTATTGATCCCATCCGATTTAAGATTGAAATACTCAATGCGGCAATCTTGTCGTCGCTTGCGTAAAGGCTTTTTGCGGTTTCATTTTGATGATCGACAAAGCTTTTTTGATAGGCAGCTTCTAAAGCACTACGATCAGTTTCATGGATTGTAATTTTGGAAAACAAACCTGTTTGAGCAGCAATGAGATTCTTGAGATCGTCCCATGTTGCATTTGGATTATTCTTACGAAGGTTGCCAATTGCGTTCGAAAGTTCTGCATGCGAGATTTTTTGGTGGGACAAGAATTTTGTTTTCAGCGAAGAACTTCCATTACCGACACCTAATCCGCCCGTTTCATGGTCCGCTGTAACGACTATAAGTGTTTCATTTGGGAACTTTTTATAAAAATCATAGGCAAGTTGTGCAGAGGTATTGAAATCCAACACTTCCTGAATCGTTGTAGCTGCATCATTTGCATGGCATGCCCAATCAATTTTTCCACCTTCAATCATTAAAAAGAAACCATTTGTATTGTCTTGATGCAATGAAGTGATAGCTGCAGATGTGATATCCGCCAATTTTAAATCACTTGGCTTTTGGTCTATAGCATATTTAAGGGCATCTATGGGGCCGCCATCTGAATTCATCAATATGATCTTATCTGATTTATTTGGTAGTTGTGCATAAGCATCTTTTCCTTTAAGCACTTTATAGCCGGCTTTTTCTAATATGGGGAAAAGCGATGGCGCCTTTTTATGATCAAATGTTGTTTCGGGTTTGAGAAAATTGGACCCGCCAAAAAAATCAAAATTGGAAGTGACAATTTCTTTGCCGATTTCGTAATACATGTCGCGGTCTGCTTGGTGCGCATAAAATGAAGCCGGGGTAGCGTGGTCTATGCTGACGCTTGTAATAATACCGACTTTTTTCCCTTTTTGCTTCGCGGCATAAGCTATACTCTTATAGGGGACTGTTCCTGTACTGTCCATACCGATAACACCATTTTTGGTTTTTTTTCCAACGGCTAATGCGGTACCTCCGGCGCCAGAGTCCGTTACACCATTGGACAGTGAATGTGTGGAGACAAATCCAACGTGAGGAAATTGAGTAAACACAAGTGGGATCGGGTTATCTTTATGCTGTACTTCAGCTTGATGAATTTCAGTGAGATTAACTTGGTTGAGCCCCATGCCATCACCAATTAAGTAAAAGATGTATTTTGCTTCTTGGCCAAAAGAGGGGAAAACATGTACAAAAACGAGGAGGAACAGAAATAAAACGTGTTTTTTCATTTGAATAGTTGTTATTTTAAAAAAACACAAATTAAAGCCTTAGGATTAGCTTACTGTTAATTCAATATTATGAATTGTTTTTTTAGTTGTTTCAACTAGTTTCTGCAGTTAATTCCTTGATATCTTTAACGGTTACTGTATGGATACCTGTTGTATAGTTATTGATTGCCTGTAACATTGCCATAGCAACTTGTGCTACTGAAAGTGGTTCATATGATTTGAATAATCCTATCGTATTAAAGATACGAAGGGCAGTAAGGGCAGTTTTTTCACCGAAGCGATCTGTATTTGGTCGGATTAATCCTCCAGGCTGGAAAATAATAAGCCGATTGAAATCAAGTGCTTTAACATCTTGTTCAAGGCTTCCTTTCATGCGGTTATAAAAAATTTTTGATGCAGGATCCGCAAGAACAGCCGATAATAAGAGAAACGTAGGAAAACCATTTTTTTTGGCCATTGCCGCAAATTGCAAATTAAGATCATGATCTATTTTCCATTGTGCCTCTTTACTGCCTGCGTCTTTTAATGTGGTGCCAAGGCAGGAAATTGCGACATCGCCCTGTATCACTTGCTCAAAATCTGTTAGATTTTCGAAATCTACGACAACCTGTTTCAATTTAATGTGCTCCTCAAACGAGACACGTCTTAAAAGCACAACGATTTCCGTAATTTCCTTAGATTTTAACATCAATTGAACGAGTGCCCTTCCTGTAGCGCCAGAACCGCCTATTAAAACTACCTTCATTATTCCCTTACTTATTTTCTTTACCAATTATCTTGAATTAATTGCTTTACTGAGAGTTATTTGCCCAGATGATTGAGCATATAATTAATCTTTATAATTAGGCTTGCCAGGAGTAAAGCGAACAATAGATTGATCCAATCTGAGTGTATCTGCTACAGTGATTAGATCTTCTTCGACAATAAAATTTTGATCAATAGCGGTTTTTATTGTTGTAAAATCCTCTTGATCGGCATCCTGAAAATAGAGGAGGGATTGAATCGTAGATACAGCCACCAGTTCGAGTAATTCATCTTCACCTTCAAATCCAACATAGAAAAAATCTGCCATAATAATGATATTTGATGTTGTACGAATATACTTTTTTTATTTTTAAAATTTGTCAATTAGCACGAAAACTTCTTGAAGAGCGATAGTCACTATGTCAAAAAGTTGTTGAAATTTTAGTTTCTTTGAAACAGTTTTGGGTAGCCATAGTAAAATATATTATATTTGATATAGTCATTTTAAAGATAATTAACAATAAGTTTTAATAACGATGGATAAAGAGCAGATACAAAATTGGTTAGATAATGGGTATGATATACTTCATCATGGAAGACCAGTGAAGGTTGAAGGTGATTTGTGGGACTACATCGACGGATTGGGAAGCTATGAAAATGTATATGTTTTGCGCGAATTGATCTACTGGACAGAAGAAGAATTGGCAAATATTGGTAAGTAGTGTGGGGATCCTGAAATAGATGTTCAGGATCCCATGTATGTTTTTCTTGTACTAGAATATAATATTACGTTTGAAAGCACAGCCTAATTCAATCAGGGAATCTGTTTTTGCGATTCCCCGAATACTATCGATTTTTTCATAGAGTAATTGTCGCATATGTTCGTGGTTCTTAGCAATAATTTTTACATATAGCGTGTAATTGCCCGTAATATAATAGCATTCTGTAACTTCTGGTATTTTCTTAAGTTCTTCAATAATTCGGCTCGAGTCATGATCTTTTTCTAAACTTAGCCCCGTAAAAGCACCCCAATCATAGCCTAGCTTTTTTTCATTTAATACAGGCTTTATACCGGCCAGTATCCCTTGTTCCGTTAATCGGTTGATTCGTTGATGGATCATCGTATTGGATACGCCCATAGCTGTTGCTATTGCAGAATAGGCCATCCGTCCATCTTCGTCTAAATATTTTAAAATCTGTAGATCAAAATCATCGATACTATTCATTATATAAAGTGGTTTAAAAGTTAATTTTAATATTTTTACGCTAATTTAGTGTTAAATTTTATTTTTAAACCAATAAAAAAGTAAATATTGTATATTTGTTATTATTTGAAAAAATCTGAATTATGAGTACAGTAGCTAAACATGGTAAGGGCGAGATGTTCATTGCCAAAGAAGAAAAATATGGAGCGCACAATTATCATCCTCTTCCGGTCGTCTTGGAAAGAGCTGAAGGAGTGATGGTGTGGGATGTTGATGGAAAGTCTTATTTTGATTTCTTGTCTGCATATTCTGCTGTCAATCAAGGACACTGCCATCCGCGGATTATACATGCTTTAAAAGAGCAAGCCGCAAAATTGACACTTACATCGAGAGCATTTTATAATAATAAATTGGGCGATTTTGAAGAAATGCTTTGTCAGTTATTTGGATTTGATAAGGCTTTGGTGATGAATTCGGGAGTTGAAGCGGTAGAAACGGCAATGAAGCTTTGTCGTAAATGGGCCTATCAGGTGAAAGGTGTAGCGGCCAATCAAGCGAAAATTGTCTTTGCCAAGGACAATTTCCATGGTAGAACAATCTCTGTTATATCGGCATCCAATGATAGTACTGCAACACATGAATTTGGCCCCTTTTTAGATGGCATAGTACTCGTTCCCTATAATGACGTTGATGCGCTAGAACAATTATTCATAGCAGATAAAAATATCGCCGGTTTTATCGTTGAGCCGATTCAAGGCGAAGCGGGTATTGTCGTTCCCGACGAGGATTATCTAATGCGAGTGAGACAATTATGTACAAAATACAACGTATTGTTTATTGCAGACGAAATCCAAACCGGTATTGCTCGGACGGGAAGTATGTTGGCGTCCTATGATATTGATGATACGGAAAGTCAAAGCAAACCAGATGTTCTGATTTTAGGAAAAGCTTTATCGGGCGGTGTATTGCCGGTATCGGCAGTGTTGGCAAATGATTCCATAATGTTGTGCATTAAACCGGGCGAACATGGTTCTACCTATGGCGGGAATCCATTAGCCTGTGCAGTAGCTATGGAAGCGCTAAATGTGGTGCGGGATGAAAATTTGACTCAACGGGCGTTTCAGATGGGTGCATTGTTTTTGGATGGATTGCGTCAGATTGCTGCTAAGTGCACGTTAATTACAGAAGTGCGAGGAAAGGGGCTCTTGACAGCCATTGTAATTGATGCGGATGAAGAAAGTGATTTGGCATGGAGTATTTGTCTCAAATTTAAAGAAAATGGACTTTTAGCGAAGCCTACACATGGTAACAAAATTCGATTGGCTCCGCCGTTGGTTATTACAAAAGAGCAAGTCGAGACTTGCTTAGGGATTATTGAGCGATCGTTGACTAATTTGAAATAGTGTATGGAGAAAATGATTGAATTGATCAAAAACAGATCGGACATCGGAGCAGGGACTAGGGGTTCAGATCTGGGCATCGACGCCATCGAGATAGCTGCAATTAATAAAGGAAGTCAGTATTTCATTAATTATCCATTTGTTGATGTGCCGACACGAAATAGCTCCATTTATCAAAATGATAATCATCCTTTTGCGAAACATATTCAGCAGATTTATGAACAATGCAAACAAGTGGCTTCTACTGTTGAAGATAGCTTATCTTCCGGCAATTTTCCACTGGTGTTTTCAGGGGATCATTCCTCCGCAATGGGGACGATCAGTGGTATAAAGTCCGCTTATCCCGATAAACAACTCGGTGTGATCTGGGTAGATGCACATGCCGATATTCATTCTCCGCACACAACCCCCTCTGGTAATATGCATGGAATGCCTTTAGCGGCGATGTTGAATGAGGATAATATGCCATGTAAAATCAATGAAATAGACGAATCGACACAAGAATTTTGGAATAAACTAAAACGAATAGCTGGCCCAGTAGGTAAAATACAATCCAATCATTTGATTTATTTTGGTGTAAGGGATACGGAAGAACCGGAAGATCTGGTCATTGAACGACTTGGCATTAAGAACTATCGTGTGGAAGATACGAGACAGCGAGGAATAACCGATTGTGTGGCTGAGGCATTGAAAATCCTAGAAGCATGTGATATGGTTTATATCTCTTTTGATGTGGATAGCATGGATAGTGAATTGATCTCGGATGGAACGGGAACACCAGTACCTAAGGGTTTTTTGCCAAGGGAGATTGTGTTGATTTTAGAAGAGATCATCCGATCTGGAAAGGTAATTTGTTTTGAAATTGTTGAAGTTAATCCGTTATTGGACAATAAAGGTAATAAAATGGCAGAGGTGGCATTTGATATATTAGAACGGATCACCCCGCTTATTGAATTTAAATCGGTTAATTAACCAGTTTTGAGATTGTCTATTAAAAAAGCCCTTTTATTGATGATACACATCAATAAAAGGGCTTTTTTAATAGCATATCGTTGAGCTTGGTGGATAAAAATAAGGCAGCCTTCCTTATGTTAAAACTCGTGTTGCTTTATGTGATTTAATATTGTGTTAACATGTTTCATGTACATTTGCAATTCGATTATTTACGTTAAATATGAGGATTTCTGATAAAATTATTTTGTTTCTACTTTTTTTTATACAGCTTTTTTTGTGGCACCCAGGTACTGCGCAGGTTGAATCCTTTAAGGATATTAGGGGGTTAAGTCAAAACCATCCTGATTCTGCAATTATGCTCGTCAAAAAACGTTATGCAAAAGCTGTTACGGATAAAGATCTATTGTTACAAGCCAATTGTTTACAGGCGATTGGATGGTTATGTGTCAATCAGGGACATTATGGACAGGCGCAGGACTACTATTTTCAAGCCGATCGACTCTATACGCAATTAAATTCAAAGCAGCATCTTGCTTCGAATTGGAGTGATATCGGGGAACTCAATATTTTCAATAAACAACATGATGTAGCGAAAGTTTATTTTAACAAGGCGCTACATTCTTTCCGAACAGAAGGGGATAAAATTGGAGAGGCAGGTACATTAGGGAATATTGGTCATTTATTTGAAAAGGAAGCTAACTACGACTCCGCCTTTGTCTATCAGAATCTTGCTTTGTCCATTTATAGCAGTGTGGGTAATAAAAATGGAGAAGCCAAGATCCATGAAAATTTGGGCAGTATTTATGAAGACCTGGCAAGGTATGACAGCGCTTTTCTTCATTTTGAAAAAGCAAGTAAGCTCTATACGGAAACAAAAGACAATTATGGAAAAATTGTGGTCATCAATAATATGGGCGATATCTTTAGAAAGACCAATAAATATCTGGAAAGTATCAAATTGACACAATTGGCTTATCAGATGGCGGAAAATTTGAGTGATGTGTATCAAATGGCTGCTACGACAAAAGATTTGAGTAGAACATACGCCTTGCGTGGCCAAATGGATAGCGCATATTTTTATGCCGAAAAGAGCCGTAAGTTGGTGCTTGAACTGTATAGCGTAGATGGTGCTCGACATACAGCTTTTTTTCAGGCGCTCTACGATATGAACCAAAAAGCTGAGGAGATTGAAAAATTACAGGTGACAAAAAGAATCAACTTAATCATGCTGTGGGGTACAATTGTGGTTTTAATTTTGTTAATTGTATTATCCTATGTATTGTATAGTCGCCAGAAAATTAAGATCAAAAATCAGATCGCCGAATCGCGAAAACAGGAGGCCGAACGTGAGTTGACAGAAATTGCGCTTAAAAACCAATTGCTTGAAGATAAGCAGCTCAAACAGGAGCTGTCGATCAAGCAGAAAGAATTGACATCCCATACTCTAAACCTGATCCGTAACAATCAATTTTTGGAAGAACTTCGTGATGAATTAAAGGGAATGGTTAAGGACGAACGCAGGGATCAAAAACGACAAATGCAGAAGTTGGTGTTGCAGATCAATGAAAATATCACACAGGGCATCCATTGGAAAGAATTTATGGGAACTTTCGAAAAGGTGCATCACAGCTTTTTTGAAAAACTTATTCAACGATTTCCAGATTTGACGGCCGCAGATATGCGATTAATAGCATTGCTTAAAATAAATTTGAATAATATCGAGATTGCCGTCCTATTGGGCATATCACAAGATAGCCTTCGTGTTGCCAGACATCGATTGCGAAAAAAATTAAGATTGGAACAAGGAGAGGATCTAGCGGGTTATCTCGTTGGTATTTCATAATTTTTTAACATAGGAGTAATAGAATGTTAATGGCGTGTAATTTGTTTTTAAACTACTGTTTATTAGTGTTTTAAATATTTCTGTTTCCTTGCTGTATAGTTCTCTTTTTACCTTGTTTCCTTGTTGTAACGCTAGATATTTTGTGTGATTAAAATTGGCTGCCATCTTTGCGACAACAATCAAAGATTCATAATAATCTAAGCAAAATGAAAAACTTTTTAACGGTATTACTTGCCTCCAGTATTTCGGTCAGCGCTGCTTATGCGACCAAAATCAAAGGTAAGGTATTGGATGGTCAAACTGGTGAAGCTATTGCTGGTGCAACAGTATTCTTGGAACAGAGTGGGCTATCGACCAAAACACAATTGGATGGTTCGTTTGAATTCAAAGGATTATCTGCAGGTGTGGATAGGGTTCATATCAAGCATATGGCCTATGCCGAATTAATTAAAGAAATCGAAATTCAAAAAGAAAATACACCTCATTTTATTTTTCAGCTGACGTCTACCGAACAGACATTAATGGAAGTAACCATAAAAGGACGCCGGAATGGGGGGGATGATGATCCTAGTGCAAGGCGTTTGGAAAAGAATGCGTCACAAATTATGAATGTTGTTTCGGCGCGTGCAATAGAGATTTCCCCGGATATCACCGTTGCAAATGTTGTACAGCGTGTTTCGGGTGTATCTATAGAAAGAAATTCGAATGGCGAGGGACAATATGCTATTCTGAGGGGGATGGACAAACGTTACAATACCACTTTAGTGAATGGTGTAAAGGTTCCAAGTCCGGATAATAAATACCGTTATGTGCCTTTGGATTTATTTCCTTCAGATATGTTGGAACGCTTAGAAGTCTACAAGTCGCTAACACCAAATATGGAAGCCGATGCGGTGGGTGGAGTTGTCAATATGGTTATGAAATCGGCACCGACTAAATTATTGCTGCAGGCAAATTTGGCAACAGGTTACAGTCAACGTTATTTTAATCGTGATTTTGGAAGCTTTTCAACAGGCGGAACTTCGGCAAAATCTCCCTACGAACTGAATGGGAAGAATTACAATGCAACCGCTGCTGATTTTAATAAGGGTGCGTTAGATTACACCTATAAAAAGCCCCTTCCAGACCTTGTCGGCAATCTGACAATAGGAAATCGGTATTTGGATGATAAATTGGGCGTTATTTTGGGCGCGAGCTATCAAAATTTACATCGAGGTAGTCGTTCTATTTTCTACAAATCGGCTGTCGTTGGCGTAAATCCCAATGCAGTAATTACTGAGCAGAGTGATCGTCAATATGATGAACAGCAACAACGCTTAGGTTTGCATAACAAGATCGATTATCGATTTAATCCAAATCATCGGATTAGCTTTTATCAAATGTATGTGAATTTAAATAACATGCAATTGCGCGATGCCGTAAATACGATATACAATGGTCAGTATGATCCCAGCATTGGTAAAGCCGAACTGACCTATGTGACAAGAAGCCGAAAAACGCAGCAACAAATTTACAATGGTACCTTACAGGGCGATCATCATTTTTTAGATAATCGTTTGAATGTCCGTTGGTCAGGAGTACTCTCTTCGGCCCGCAATCAATTGCCTCAAAATACGATGATCAGTTTGGATGGAGTAGAAGAAAATTTTGAACGTAAAAGGACTTCTCTCGTCAACAAATCTCCTGTAACTTATCGTTGGGAGCGAAATACGGATAATGATCGTGCAGGCTATTGGGATGTAGCCTATAAAGTTCCAATGGAAAACAGTAAGCTGGAACTATCGACCGGTGGTTTGTATCGTGATAAACAGCGTAGTAGTTTTTACAATAACTACAACTTATCACCAGCTTCTGCAGAAGAGGCAAAGTATAAATATGGCGTGGATTTTCAGCGGTATACCGATCTTAACCTGACCGTTACCAACCCTACTGGAGCTGTCGCAAATCCATTAACTTACGACGCCGGTGAGAAGACAACAGCATTGTACGGCATGTTCAATTATGAGAATGACAAATGGCAGATGATCGGTGGTATCCGGATGGAGCATACCAATCAGAATTATAAATTATTGTTTCCTGCAGGAGAAAAAAGACCAGAGGGATCCCAAATTTATACAGAGTGGCTGCCAAGTTTGACCATGAAATATCATTTGGACGAAAAACAACAGCTTCATGCGGCCTATTATCGTGCGTTAAACCGACCTGGATTTTATGAAATTGTACCCTCAAGTGTGATTAATGAAGAGTTTTTGGAAAAAGGAAATCCAGATTTAAAACACGCCTTAGCAGATAACTTTGATTTAAGGTATGAATTATTCCCAGAAGCTTCCTCTCAATTTCTTGTAGGTATGTTTTACAAGAAAATCAAAAATCCAATTGAATATACCTTTCAACCGGATGAGGTTCGTAAACAGGATGTATACTACACCCCCGGTAATTTTGGTAACGCCAACAACTTTGGTCTCGAGGTTGATTATATCAAGTATATCCAGAAATTTGGTGTTAAGGCCAATTATACCTATACACATTCACGTATAACGACCTCCAAGATGTCGCGTCGAATCAACGAAACCACTCAGGACCCTGAAGCGATTATCGTGGATCAAACTAGACCGTTATATGGGCAGGCAGCGCATATAGCCAATCTATCACTACTTTACAAAGATGCTAATAATGGCTGGGAAGGACAGTTAGCCGGATCTTATACCGGCTCACGAATCAACACAGTGTCGCAATTTTTGAACGATGATTTATGGCAAAAAGGATTTGTTCAGTTAGATGCTTCGATTGAGAAGAAGTTTAGAGCAGGTTGGGCCATTTTTGCCAAAGCCAACAACATCTTGAACACACCAATGGAATTGTATGTGAAAGGAACAAATCCCGAAAATGAGAAGATTGCTGAAAAGCTTATTGAAGGCGGAAATACTTTGATTAGAAAGGATTTGTATGGACAGAACTATATCCTTGGTTTACGTTATTCGTTTAGTAAATAATAGACCCGCGTAAAACAGGGCATGTTTTAATCTGAACATGTGCGACGTGAAATAACAACAGTTTGTTTCGGTGAAGCTTTCACTTTTTTGGAAAGCCAATGTTTTGGATAAGTGAAATCTGCTTCATCATTAAAAATTAAATATATACAGATGAAAAATAAATGTATTTTATCGTTTCTAGCGTTTTTTATAGTGGTGCTAAGTGCCTGTGAAAAAGCAAATATAGATGTTGATACTTCTGATGCTGACGGAAGTGCTATAGGTGAGGTTTCCGGTGTGTGGAGCAAAGGAAGTGTGCAGCATATTAAGGGAGATATTATTATTCCCGAAGGTAAGAGCCTAACAATTGAGGAAGGCGTAACCGTATTGATGGATTCCGTCAATAAGCCTGAAATTGTTGTTTTGGGTAATTTGTACGCACTAGGTACAGCCGAAAATCCTGTAAAGTTTACGGTTGAAGATGGGTATAAGACGAAGACGAATGAATTTGGCAAGTTATGGGGAGGAATTTTAGCCGCTCCAAGCTGTCAGGAACTTGTTTTGGACAATACCATCATTGAGTATGGTGGCGCAATTACTTCGGATGCGTCGACTTCTGTAAAAATGGGCTTGTATAAAAAAGTGTCTGGTGAGGCTTTGCCAGCGTTGTGGTTCTCAAATTCAGACGGAAAACTAGTTGTTCAAAATAGTACTGTAAGTCATTTTCACGAAGACTGCACGTATATTGAAGGTGGAAAAATCATTTTCGCTAACAATCGTTTCTTTTCTAATGGGGTGACAGGTGGAGAAGCGATGAATTTCAAATCCGGATGTCTTGCAGATGTTGCTTATAACCTAGTGTATAGTGTAAATACCAATGCATTAAAACTATCCAACTCGGGAGACCGTACACCTCAGGCTTATATTATTGTTTATAATAATACCATGCTCAATACAGGGTGGCGCAGACCTACAGCCAAAGGAGGTTCCATATGGTTAGAAGCCTCTGTCAGAGCAGAAATTTATAATAATCTTTTTGCAAATACACGGTTTGGAGTCAAGCGTGATCCTAAAAAACCAGAAGATAACCGTTCTGTGTCAGGTAATAATTGGTATTATGGCTACGGTCAATTGACTGTAGATCAGTTTCAGGTCGGTAAAAATGATATTGTAGGCGGTAGTAATGATGTTAGAGGTAAAGTGGCAGGGGAGAATAATCCTAAATTTGTTTCTTATCCTTTAGAAACATCGGTTGACAATTACGTATTTGATTCAACCTGGGATTTTCATCTTCAGGGGAATTCACCTGCATTAAAGGCCGGTACTTTGGCTTTTAAACCCCATTTTACGAGTGGCCTGGTGATGTCAAACGGGCTAACATATAATTCCCCTCAGCCTGCAGCTTATGTTGGGGCATTTGGTTCCAAATTCTAATTTACTTCATATAATGACAAATTTAAAAACAATACTAACACTAACTTTGGGAGCATCAACCCTGCTTCAAATAGCATGCAAAAATGCGCAAACAAATACGGTAAACTCAGTTAAACCCGTTATTGTGACCGATGCTGTACGTTATGATTCGGATGATCCTGCAATTTGGATCAATAAGAGCGATCCGAGCAAGAGTCTGATTATAGCAACGGATAAAGATGCCGATGGAGCTTTATTCGTGTACGATTTACAGGGTAAAACGGTCAAAGAAAAAGTGGTTTCCAATTTAAAACGACCAAACAATGTTGATGTAGCGTACGGTTTGGTATTGGGGGGGAAACCTGTCGATATCGCTGTCACAACAGAGCGTATGACCCATAAATTGCGTATTTTTTCACTACCTGACATGAAGCCGATCGATCAAGGGGGATTAGATATGTTTGTTGGTGAAACTGAACCTGAATTTAGGGATCTGATGGGGATTGCCCTATATACTTCTCCAAAAGGAGAGATCTATGCTATTGTTGGGCGAAAAAATGGACCAAAAGAAGGCTATTTGGGACAATATTTATTGGAGGATAATGGTTCTGGTTCAGTAAAAGCTACATTGGTTCGCAAATTTGGTTCATTTAGTGGAAAGAAAGAGATTGAGGCAATAGCGGTGGACAATGAGCTTGGGTATATTTACTATTCGGACGAACAGGTTGGCGTAAAACAATACTATGCGGATCCAGCAAAGGGAAACCAACAGTTGGCATTATTTGCTACAGCAGGTTTTAAAGAAGATCATGAAGGTATTTCGATTTATAAAGTGACCGACAGTACTGGATATATCTTGGTGTCGGACCAGGGTGCAAATCGTTTTCAGGTTTTTAGTCGGGAAGGAACCAAAAGCAATCCTTTCGAACATAAATATCTGAAGACTGTGCCGGTTATGGCAACACAAAGTGATGGTTCAGAAACTACCTCTTTTAATTTAAATGAAACCTTCAAACATGGCTTGTTTGTTGTTATGAGTGACGATAAAACATTCCATTATTATCGATGGGAAGATATTGCCGGAGCCGATTTGAAAAAGAAATAGGTGACGAATTAATATTTCAGCAACAGTTGTGATTTGATTCGCAACTGTTGCTTTTTTTGCTATCGGAAATTTTATCAGTGGTAATTAGCGCAGTTATTTATACACTGACCGGAATTTTAAACCAAAAGGTTGACCCTTGGCCGATCTGGCTGTCGACACCAATTTCTCCTTGATGTTTTTGAATAATTTCTTTGCAAATAAACAGTCCTATGCCAAATCCCGAAGCATAACGATCCGTATCGTCATTTACACGATAGAATTTATTGAATATTTGTTTCTGATCCTTATGATTGATGCCTCTTCCTTGGTCTTTGATCTCGACTTCAAAATAACCTGAATGTATGGCCACATGCATGGTAATTGTTGAATTACTGGGCGAATATTTAATGGCATTATCCATGAAGTTGATTAACACTTGTTCGATTTTATCACGATCGGCGATAATCTCCAAATTCGAATCTATTGCTCCTGAATAATGAATGAAGTGCTTTACAGATTTTAAAGAATAGATATTTTGAATATAATCGAGTAAAGAACAAACGTTAAATGTCTTTTTGCGAAGTACTAACTTACCCTCATTTAATTGAGTAACATTTAAAAAGCCGTCGATTAAACCGCGCATGCGCGTTGCTTGCTCATTAGATTGGTGGAGATATTGCATGCGCTTTTCGGTGCTCAGTGTACCTTCTTTGGCCTGTAGTAATTGGATATAGGCAATTAGTGAGGTTAAAGGTGTTTTGAGTTCATGACTTGCGATACTAATAAAGTCTAGTTTTTTCCTTTCTTCTTCCTTGTCATTGGTGCTGTCTATTATAGCGCCGTAGATCATGTGTCTTGTCGTATCCGATTCCAATTGACTTCCGCCTATTGACCTTAACCATTTTATCTTACCCGTTTTTTTATCTTTTATTTCACATTGACAATCGAAAGGAGATTGTTTGTGTGTTACTTCCTGAAAAACATGATGGATGATGTTTCTATACTGAGGCAGGATTTGGTCAAAAAAGTTAGATTCTTTTATTTTGTCATACTGATCGAAGCCAAATAATTCACGGCAACGATCATTGAGTTCCATTTTCTTGGTTTCCATGTCAATAGAAAAGATACCGATACCGGCGGCTTCTACGATCATTCTAAACTGTTGATCTCTTTTGGCGATAAGTTGATTAATTGCTTCAAGTTTTTCATGCTCCTGATGCTGGATTGTAATATCTATAGCGGTGCCTGCAAACCATTCGGGCTGTTGATCTTGGTCAAAGTATACTCTTCCTTTACAGTGCAACCACCGTAATTGAAGATCTTGTGCTCCAATGGTTCTAAATTGTACGTCATAAACACCTTTGTTCTGGTAAGCCAGTGATTTTTTGACTTCTTGATCGATTCTATTCCTATCTTCTGGATGAATATATTTGAGTACCTCATTGTATGGAACATATTCACCTTTAGCAAAACCAAAGAGTTCTCGAGTCCGTTCATCCCAATTGACCATATAATTTTTACAATTTAAATTCCATGTTCCCATCTCGGCTGACTGTAAAGCAAAATGGTAATGTTCTTCACTTTCTATGATTTTCTTGAGTGCATCCTTAAGTTTTTCATTGAGATCTTCGGTATGTTTAGGTGATAAGGTGTAATTATTTGTAGGGATTTTGTAATGGTTTCCTGCTACTGTATATTTTTGAGTTAATAAATCTTGTAGCAGTTTTCGTTCAATGGTGTTTTTTTCTTGCGTTTGTGGGTGGTTGTCTTCATTTTCAGGTATCAGTCTAATTTGATTAAATATGCCATAAATTTCACCCTTTTCATTGATGAGCGGATGATATTCAAAAGTGTGCGTATAACCTAGTAAAGACTGTTTTTCGGTTTTGAGCTTAATCTTTATCTTTTCGATAACCGCAGTTTTTCCGTTTATCCAAGCATTTTTCAAGAGGGGGGTATATGGCGTTAAATCTTCTCGTTGAAGACAGTTTTCAAGACATTGCCCAATAATGCGCTGATCACAATTCCAGAGTTTTAACATGTTAGTGCTTGCATAAGAAATACGGAGATCTGCGCTATCATAAATTGCGCAAGCATCCAATGAAGAAGAGAGAACGGCTAAAATATCTTTATCTGAACAAATCATAACATATCAAAAATTAAGTGTTGATTAAAGCGATATCACGTATAGCTTGATTTAATAACATACAAATATTGTTCCTTTTCTCATGGGTTTTCGTTCTATCGAAAAATGACAGGAGTTGTCGGTCGGTATGAGGTCCTCTATTTTATTTTCCATTTCATCCTGAGGGCTGTTTAATATGGAGTCATGATATCAATAGTACAGTGAGTAGAAATTCGTATCTTTATTTTGTTTATGCAGTCTGTTTCTTTTTTATTCCAAATCGGAAAATACAATACACCATCATTGTCGTATATGGTTGGAAGAAAATAGAATTGAAAGTTTTTATTTAAATGCTATAGAAGATGAATACGGTTAATATACTATTGGTTGAAGATCACATGGTCGTACGGAATGGTATTAAACTACTTTTAGAATCCCAAGGAGAATTTGCGGTGATAGGCGAGGCATCTGATGGTACGGAAGCGCTGTCTATATTGGCAAATGGTTTAGCTCCCGATATTATCTTAACTGATATAAGTATGGAGCATATGGACGGGATGGAGCTTTTAAAAATCATCAGTCAAAAATATCCATTGGTCAAAGTTGTGATATTATCCATGCTAAGTCAAATTCATTATGTTGTTGAAGGTTTTGAACATGGACTTTCAGGCTATCTGTTGAAAAATGTAGGTTATAATGAATTACTTTTTGGATTAAAGCATGTCGCTGAAGGTGGGCGGTATATGAGTGAAGAAATTAGCTTAGCCTTACTTGAACAAGTTTCTTCGGGTCAAGTTTATACGGATGCTGGCTCGAATACTATCCTAGATTTGGAAATAAGCGAACGTGAGCTAGACGTATTGGAATTGATCGCGGACGGGTTTACAAATCTAGAAATTGCAGATAAAATCTTTTTGAGTAAGCGTACTGTTGAAGGATATCGGCAGAACTTGATTGATAAAACAGGAGTGAAGAATACTGCGGAATTAGTAAAATATGCTTTTCAACATGGCTTATTAAAAAAATCATGATAACTATTTCTGTTCCTCGCGGCCATGTCACAGAGGATGATCTTTGAAAGTACTGCGCATCCCGTTACTTTAATTTTGGTATTTTTTCTTGAAAACGGTTGAAAATAAATAGACCAGCTCCAATAATAATAAATGGTATGCTAAGTAGCTGTCCCATATTGATGAATAGGGAGTCTTCAAAATGCTCTTGATTGATTTTCAAAAACTCATCCAAAAATCTGAACGAAAACAGCAAAACCAACAGCAAGGCGAAATAGTTTCCATTGTTACGTCGAAGCTCTTTTTCTTTCCACAAACGATATAACAATACGAATAATAGGAGACAAAATAATGCTTCATAAAGCTGTGCCGGATGCCGGGGTATCGTATCGATATGGGTAAACACAAAAGCCCAAGGTAAACTACTTGCTGTGCCAATCATTTCAGAGTTCATTAAGTTACCAAGACGAATGCAAGCCCCTGCTATAGGGACGACCAAAGCAACCCGATCTGCCACCCAAAGAAAAGGAAGCTGCTGTTTTTTTGCAAATAAATAGATCGCAATCAGGATACCTATCCCTCCGCCATGGCTTGCCAGCCCACCTTCCCAAATGGCCATTATTTTTAAGGGATGATCTAGGTAATAACTGGGGTCATAAAATAATACATGCCCTAGTCTAGCTCCGATAACGGTACCCAAAACGATGTAAATAGTTAGCTGATCTAAAAACTCGATTGGCCGACCTTCTTTCTTAAATAATGAACCTAATATCTTATAGCATAATACAATGCCCAATAACCAAAATAGCCCGTACCAGCGAACTGGATGGTCAATAATTGGAATAACAAAGATATCACTATCTATATTCCAGTTTATGTAAGTTAAGATTAGATTATTTACCATATTACGTTTTAGCGTGATGCTCCATAGTATAGGTATGTGGTTGGGATATTTCGTTACACATTTTGATGAAAAAACATGAAATTCTCTTTATTGATGCAAATATTGAGTCATATACTGCGATTATTAACTATGAAGTTTTCGTTGTTTGACCAATTTGTATGTTTGTGGGGAGTAAAAGGAAACTAACTATAACCGAGTTCAATAATTGCGACCGGTGTTTTTATTGGAGAAGAATATTAGCATAAGTATCAGCCGGGTTAAATACTTTTGAAAGTATATATTGTTTTTTTGATAATATTCCGATATTCGACAATAGATAACATAATATGGACAGCACCTTGCGTATTTCTTTTAATAGCGGTTTACATCTTGTGAAAGCTTATCATAATTAATGAACGAGGTTATGGAAAAATATAGGCACCTTCATGTAAATTTAAACAGATAGTTATATTCTGATGATACGAAATTTGACAAGATTTACTTTTTATTTTTTATCTCTCGTGCTCATGGCACAGTTACTCTCTTGTCATCAAAGTGGCCAACAGGCGTCTAAAAATAATACGCATATCGAAGATAATTCACTTGATTTAACCTATCAGGATACATTATTAAAATTTCTCGCTTTACAAGATTTTAGGGATCAATCTATTATAGCAAAGAAGACAACAGTATTTGCTCAGGACAAGCATTTTAATAATTCTGGTTATAATTGGATTTTTTTGGCGTATAACTATTTGTTGGACGATAAAATTGATTCAATAGAAATTGCGCTGAAAAACCTTGATGGGAGAAAATTGTCTCCGGATTTGCTTGTTCTGAAGGATTACTTTAAAATAAGCGCTAATTTTAGTTTTAATGATGTGACTACTATTGGCATCATGGAGCAAATTATCGATGCTAAAGAATATGCGTTAGAAAATAAGAGTAGGTTTAGCTTTCTTTTTTTCAATCTATTGGCAAATGCAAATTATCGTCGAGCTGACTATAACCAGGCGCTCAAAGATAACGAGTCATGGTATCATTATCATCCCAACAGATCCGACGCCCATGTTGCGCAAGCCTATCAGGAGATCAAATTTATGCAGTATATTGAACTGCATGATTTTGAGAAGTTAAAAGCAACACTGGATAGCTGCAAGTACTATGCGAATAAAACGGCTGATTCTGCAATCATTATGCGCATGTATAATTTACAGGCGCAGTATTTCTTTAGCATAGGGAATAGTCGAAAAGCGGTAGAGGCATCCCAAAAATATTTTAATTATTTATCTTCAAGCAAGGCGCTCAATGCCTATGCGTATGCGAATTTGGCAAAAAATTTTTTGAATAATCATCAAATTGACTCGGCGATCTACTATTTTAATGCTGGATTGCAGTTTATCAAAACACATAAAGGCAAGCAAAATAAATTATTCTATTACCAGAATCTACAAGTAGCACACGCATTAAAAGGAGATTATGAACGGGCTTATTTTACCTTGGATTCGGCCTATCAGGATTATAAAAATAGCACAAAAAGTATTGAAAATGAACGTATCAATGAGATCAATACACGGTATGAAACTGAAAAAAAGGATCAGGCTATTAAGCTTTTAAAAACAACAAATGCATTCAACCATAAGATTATGGTCCAACAGCGCTGGATTTTTGTTATTTTATTTGCGCTGATCTTTAGCATTGCATTCTTCATTTATTACCGGAATAAACAAAAGCTATTGAAAAATATTAATCAGCGTATAGTTGCCGAAAATAGACAATTAATTTTAGAGCAGAAGACGCGACAAAACCAGCTTAATCCCCATTTTATTTATAATGCTATAGCTAATTTGCAAGGTTTGATCAGTAGTGAGCAAAAAGCAAAGGCAAATCAGTACCTCATCTTATTGTCCCGTCAAATTCGTGATATACTCGAATTAAATAGGGAAGAGTATATTTCTTTGGATCAAGAAATTAAATCATTAAAGAATTATATACTTTTACAGCAGATGCGCTATCAAGATGTATTTGATTTTGAAATTGAGAGCGGTAACTTGGATGTTGATGATGTCATGATTCCTCCTATGTTGATTCAGCCTTTTGTTGAAAACGCTATTGAACATGCTTTCAAAAATTTGAATTATCGTGGACAATTGCAAATTCTTTTTAATCAGGAAGCAGATCAATTGCATATTGTTATCAGTGACAATGGCTGGGGAATGCAATCTTATCAGAAAAATAATGCACACAAGACCTCTCTTTCACAAGTTATCACGAAAGAGCGCCTTGAGCTTTTGTTTAATGATCCTCAGCAAAAAGCAAGGATTGAAATAAAGCCCAATTATAGAGAAGATAAAAGTGGATATCGCGTAGAACTCTATATCCCACTCGTTTTATATTTTAATTAAATACGTGAAATTATGAAAGTTTATATTCTTGAAGATGAGTATAATATCTATTTGTACATTAAGTCTTTATTGGATGCTATTCCTTATGTCCAGATCGTTGGTTATAGTCCATCAATCGCCCAGGCAGAACGTGAGTTACTTGTATCTAATCCAGATCTTATTTTAGCTGATATTCAATTGAAAGATGGATCAAGCTTATCCTTCCTCTCAGAGCTGAAATTGGACATAAACACAATCTTTATAACCGCATTTAACCAATATGCTATAGAAGCCCTTAATATAGGCGCTATTGCCTATTTATTAAAGCCTTTGGTTCCGGAACAATTTATAGAGGCTATTGAAAAATGCTATAAGAAAAATACAGAGTTTAGATTCAATAGCATGCAACTAAGTATGGCCGAAAGCTATCTGAAGTCACCAGTTAGACCTAAGAAAATAGCACTACGTACATTTGAATACACCCAAATTGTGAATATCGATGATATTCTTTATTGTCAAGGAGATAAGGGCTATACCACATTTTATATTAAAGACAATAAACCGATGATGGTTTCGAAAGTCCTCAAACATTTTGAAACTATGCTTCCTGAATCCGAATTTATTCGTTGTCATCAATCTTATTTAATCAATGCAAACTATATAAAAAAATATTTCAAGGATGGGCAGATAGAAATGTCCGATGGTAAAATGATTCCTGTTGCAACAAGAAAAAAAGATGTCATCCAGCAATTCTTGAATGATATATAAGGCTTGAAGTAACAAAGGCTCTACGATTCGAAGTAGCGTTGTTTTTACTAAAAAACATAGCGCTCTCTTTTATTGCTAAAATAATTAGTATTATATTTGTATGTAATATTAAATAAGAGGGGCTATGATGTTAGAAGATAAACAGGCTTTGATCAGCAAACTTAAAAAGGACTTGCTTGCCTGGCAAGGGGTACCTCAAAGGTCAAATGATGCAAGCACGATGGGTTTGGGGCCATTGGAGAAAGCTTTTCCGAATGGAATTTTTCCTAAAGGGGTAATACACGAGTTTGTGAGCTTTAACCGCATGGATAGTGCTGCATCCTGTGGGTTTATTGGTGGTCTTCTTGGAAAACTTATGCAAGCTGATGGGATTTGTCTTTGGATAGGCTCCGTTCAAACGGTATTTCCAGCGGCAATCAGATCATTTGGGGTTAATCCAGCATCGATTGTTTTTGTTTCTATGAAACGGGAGAAGGATGTGTTATGGGCGATGGAAGAAGCGTTGAAATGTCATGGCATAACAGCCGTGTTGGCCGAAATACATCAGCTGGATTTTGTTCAGTCGAGGCGCCTTCAACTTGCCGTAGAAAAAAGCCGGGTTACCGGGTTTATACTTCAACATAGCCCAAAGATCTTGTTGGCGACGAGTTGTGCGGCACGTTGGAAAGTCACTTCTTTACCTAGTCAATCGGATGATGGATTGCCCGGTATCGGCTATCCCTGTTGGGATGTAGAGCTGCTCAAGGTAAGGAATGGTAGTCCAGCTAAAGAGCAAATAACCTGGTCTCCACAAGGATTTAAAACATTTTCTAAAAAGGAGATACAGGTAAAAGACTGGAATTATAACTACCAAAATCTTGGCTAGTCATGAAAAAAAGATTTGCCTCACTTTGGTTTCCTCATCTGAAAACAGATTGGCTCACTGTTTGCAAACCACATTTGCAAAATATTCCCTTTGTATTGTCCATCGCTGCTCAAGGAAGATTAATCGTCAGTGGGAGTAACTCATTAGCGGAGCAAGTGGGGGTGCATTCAGGTATGGCCATAGCGGATGCACGGGCATTTATTCCATCACTTAAAATAATCAATGAGCAAGCTGGATTGGCTGAAAAGTTACTCCATTCGATAGCAGAGTGGTGCATCAGGTATACACCACAGGTTGCATTAGATACGCCCGACGGTATCATCCTGGATATTAGTGGTTGTGCTCATCTTTGGGGCGGGGAGGCGGCCTACTTAACAAGTATTGTCTCTAAATTTAAACAACATGGTTATGAGGTACGTATGGGGATTGCTGATACCATTGGGGCCGCATGGGCGGTAGCACATTTTGGACACGAAGATATCATTATAAATGAACTGGCGCAGTCGGAAACGCTTCTTCCATTAAGTCCTGCTGCATTACGACTGGAAGATGTTCAATTGAAGCGGTTACAATCGCTTGGATTACGGTCAATCGGAAGTTTTGCAAAAATGCAACGTTCAGTGTTGCGTAGAAGATTTGGCGATAGTTTACTGCTCCGACTGGACCAGGCCATGGGATTGGAAGATGAATTTGTTATTTCTATAAAACCTGTCTTACCCTATGAAGAACGTTTACCTTGTTTGGAGCCTATCTGTACAGCAAATGGTATTGAACTGGCTTTGGAAGATTTATTAAACAAGTTGTGTAAGCGTTTGTCGGGGGAGGGTAAAGGGTTACGTGCAGCCGAATTGAATTGTCATCGCGTGGACGGAAAGATAGAGACCATTACTATTGAGACTAATCGTGCTACTGCTCAGGTTAAACATATCCTTCAATTATTTGTCCTAAAGATTCCGCAAATTGAACCGGCATTGGGTATTGAATTATTTACCTTGGGAGTATCCAAAGTTGAGACGGCAGATCCTGTTCAGGAAAATCTTTGGAATAATAGAATTAGTCTCAAAAACCCGACGGTTACCGAACTTTTAGATCGCTTGAAAAGTAGGGACGCCAATTGTGAGATTTCACGCTACGTTCCATCTGCGCACTACTGGCCCGAACGATCCATGAAAATAGCGGCTACAATGGATGAGGTTGCAACTGTTGACTGGCAAACTGCACGACCACGTCCAACACGACTATTGAAGATCCCTGAACGTATTATAGTCACAGCACCCATACCCGACTATCCACCCATACTGTTCCGTTATAAGGGAGATACCTATACTATAAGGAAAGCAGATGGCCCCGAACGTATTGAACGCGAATGGTGGATTGATCCTGGTGAACATCGGGATTACTATGCAGTGGAAGATATGGAAGGTCGGCGTTTTTGGTTATATCGCGCAGGGCATTATGACGGACAGGCAGATCAATGGTTTTTACATGGTTTTTTTGCATAAGGTTAGTGTATGGTATATTGTGAATTACAGATAACAAGTAATTTTAGTTTTCTCGAAGGTGCTTCTCATCCGGAAGAACTGATTGAGCAAGCGGCGCGATTGGGGTATAATTCTGTTGCAGTAACTGACCGTAATAGCCTTGCTGGAATCGTCCGTGCACATATGGCTGCAAAAAAAGCCGGTATACGACTGATTCCTGCTTGTCGTTTAGATTTACAGGATGGGCCCAGTTTATTGGCATACCCGACAGATAAAGAGGCTTATGGGCGGCTTTCAACATTGTTAACTGTCGGAAACCTAAGGACGGAAAAAGGAAAATGCGAATTGTACAAAAATGATGTGTTTCAATATGCTGAGGGGATTATATTCATTATTTGTCCACCTGAAAAATTAGTGGTCGGTTTTGAGCTTGAGCAGTCATTTACAGCGTTTGTACAGGAATGTCAACAGCGTCTACAGGGTTGTTTTAATCTAGGAATAAAAAAACTCTATCGTGGTGATGATGCTAAATTATTGTTTAGAATAAATCAGTTGGGCGAACACCTGGCCATCCCGCTTGTTGTACTTGGTGATGTATATTATCATGTACCGGAAAGGCGTGAATTGCAGGATATTTTAACCTGTATTCGTGAAAAATGTACGATACATACGGCTGGATTTAATTTACATCCCAATGCAGAGCGCTATCTAAAATCAATAACTGAAGTTGAACGATTGTTTAGACTGTACCCTGAAGCTGTAGAACAGAGTGTAAAAATTGCCAATGCTTGTCGTTTTTCCTTAGATGATTTGAAATACATCTATCCAGATGAATTATCATCTCATGGTCGGACTACACAGGAAGAATTAAGTTATTTAACTTGGGAAGGTGCCAGTAAACGATTTAACGGAGATATCCCGGATGCAATTCGCGAAACGATTCAAATGGAACTGGATTTTATCGAACGCAAAAATTATGCTTCTTATTTTTTGACGGTGTATGATTATGTTCGATTTGCGAAGGAAAAGGGAATTTTATGCCAAGGGCGTGGATCTGCAGCAAATTCAACCGTATGTTACTGCTTAGGTATTACTTCTGTTGACCCGTCAAAATACAGGCTTTTATTTGCGCGATTTATGTCCGATGCACGAGATGAACCACCAGATATAGACGTCGACTTTGAACATGAGCGCCGTGAGGAAGTCATCCAGTATATTTATGAAAAATATGGACGCAATCGTGCTGCTATCGTAGCAACTGTCACACAGGTACGCTCCAAAGGGGCTATACGTGATGTTGGCAAGGCGATGGGGCTTTCCATGGATGCTGTAGGGCGTTTAGCAGGGGTCGTGAGTAGCCATTGGGACGATTATATCAATTTAGAACGTTTGGTTGAACAGGGCTTTAATCCGGATGACCAACATTTGCGAAAAGTTCTCGAATTGACGCATCAGTATATTGGCTTTCCACGTCAATTGGGGCAGCATACAGGCGGGTTTGTTATTACGCAAGGTAATTTGCATGAGCTTTGTCCCTTAATAAATGCCCGCATGGATAATCGGACAAATCTCGAATGGAATAAAGATGATCTTGAAGCACTCGGCTTTCTAAAGGTTGATGTACTTGCTTTGGGGATGTTGACATGTATCCGCAAAGCTTTTGATCTCGCTAAAAAGCATTATGGAAAAGAGCTTACCCTGGCCGATATTGGGGCAGAGGACGATCCAAAGGTTTACGATATGATCTGTCATGCAGATACTCTAGGTGTATTCCAGATCGAAAGCCGGGCACAGATGTCGATGTTGCCGCGATTAAAACCACGGGAGTTTTATGACCTGGTCATTGAAGTAGCTATCGTTCGGCCTGGACCGATACAAGGTGATATGGTGCATCCCTATTTGCGCCGTCGAAATAAAGAGGAAGCTGTTGATTATCCCAGCACAGAGATCCAAACCATTCTTGAAAAAACCTTGGGGGTTCCTCTTTTTCAGGAGCAGGCCATGGAAATAGCCATAGTCGCTGCCGGATTTACTCCTGCTGAAGCCGACGAATTGCGCCGCAGCATGGCTACATTTAAAGCGAAAGGACAGGTATCTGCTTTTTACAAAAAAATGGTCGATGGTATGGTAAAGAAAAACTATACGGAAGAATTTGCCATTAGAGTTTTTAAGCAATTGGAAGGTTTTGGTAGTTACGGTTTTCCAGAGAGTCACGCAGCGTCTTTTGCATTACTGGTGTATGTATCCTCATGGCTTAAGTATTATTATCCCGATATTTTTGCGGCATCCTTACTCAATAGTCAGCCCATGGGCTTTTATCAACCTGCTCAAATTGTAATTGATGCACAGAAACATGGCGTAAAAGTACGTCCTATTGATATCAATCATTCTTCATGGGACAATACTTTAGAGGGAGAAATTGGAAAACCGCATGCTCTTCGATTAGGTTTACGTCAGATCAAAGGATTCTCAATGGAAGAGGCCGTTGTGTTGACTCAAGGTCGGCAGTCTGCCTATTCATCCATTACTGGTATGATGGATGTTGGACTATCTCTTATTGCGTTAGAGAAATTAGCTGATGCAGATGCCTTTACATCATTAGGTGTTGATCGTCGGCAAGCGCTTTGGGAAATTACAGCATTGGGTGATCGGCCGATTGCATTATTTGAAGGTCAAACGTCTGAAAGTGCCATGGAGGGGCAAATCGAATTACCTTTGTTAACCAAAAGCCAGCATGTGGTAGCAGATTATGCACGGACTTCACTATCCATTAAAGCACATCCAGTGAGTTTCTTGCGCGGAAAGCTCGATCTTCTCCATGTAGTGCCCACAGCAAAATTGGGCTTGATAAAAAATGATATGCCAGTGAAAGTATGTGGGTTGATTACTGTTAGACAACGCCCAGGAACCTCCAAAGGTGTTTTATTTATCACCATTGAAGATGATACTGGTTTTTCAAATATTGTCGTTTGGAGTAATGTGTTTGAAAAATATCGAAAAGAAATCCTCCGGGCAAAACTCCTTATGGTCGCGGGTAAAATTCAGGTTGAAGGTGAAGTTATTCATGTGATCGCACAACGCTGCTTTGATATGTCGGGTTTGTTAAAAGATCTGACCACAGAAGGAGATCATGCTGCGGATATTTTTCATAAGGGAAGAAATTTTCATTGATCTCTCATTTATTAATCTCATTTTTGAAGTAGAATGCTTTTACTTCGCGTAGGTAGCAAAGCATTCTAATCTATAGGAAATTAAAAGATATGACCAAAAATATTCTCGTCAATACGATCGAAATTGATAAAGCAACTATTCGTGAATTCATTAAACAGGGTGATGTAAATGCTGCTATTGATCTGATTGCCACCCAGGCAAATGTAAAGTATAAAACTGCTCGGGATATTGTGGAGATGTTTAAAGAAGACCATATTGATCTTTTTGATGGTAAAGACCTGTTTTTGGCTGATTATGATCTGCTTGAACATCGCGGCGATTCTCAGGAAGCAGATCACAAAGGATCTTCTTTTTTGGAAGTAGAAACAAATGAGCGTGGCCGAACTAGTATTTGGAAGGCACTTTTTATCTTTTCTGTCCTTGCCTTGCTGGCTTTCGTTATCTTAAATTACGTTGTGGGTTTTAATCAAATAGGGCATCATATCTCAGAACTTACGCAGCTATTCGATAAAAATGAAGGTTCAGCTGCCGCTGGTGCCGATACATCCAAACAAAATATCGCATTAAGTACTGGTGTCACCCGGGCGGGCGATGTTGAAGACCTCCATCCTGTAGATACAAATCTCTTACCATTGGATGTGAGGCAGGCCGAAATAGCGCGAATATATCGGGCTCAGTTCGATCAATTGAAACCAGCAAAACATTCACCAACGGATGAAGATGCACAGATCGCTCTAATTCACCTCACAAATGGGCGGTTGACCGATGTTATTATTCAGCAAAAATTAACTGTAAAAATAGGGAAGTGTTATGAAAATTCGACCATGAAAGATAAGGGTACTTGCGTGAGTTGTATGATATTACTTTACAACAGGGAGAAGAAAAACTGGCAAGAAGCTCCCAATGGGGAGAATTTCCTGCGCAATGCCTATGATTTTTATCTGGCCAGCGGTTCAGACCTATGGGAAGCTAGCCCGCTGAGCATCCGTATTCCTTATGACTACGCTTTAGTAGACAAGTATAAGGCAGCAAATTAGCTACATTAATCCTTAGAGAAAGCTTGATAGCCCCAGCGAAATCCTGAACGAATTACCTGCTATTTTACTTTTTGTGAAGGTAAATAAGCTATTGAACATACGACGAATAAGAGTAATATGACCGATAGTGCGATCGAGTAGCCATAGGCCGAAGAGATATCTTGCCAAATAAGAAATTTAGTCTCTTTCTGATGGAGGAATATACCGACAATAAAAGCGATCCCTAAGCATATAGATAGTTGTTGTACAGTGAGATAGAGGGCAGATCCTACGGAAATTAGTTTTTCGTTAAGGTCTTTTAATGCGAGTGTCATTAATGCCGGCAGTACACTACCGCAGCCAATACCATAAAAAAAGAAGAGGGCGTGTATTTGGTAGCTATCTATGATCATCGTATTGAAAACGAAAAGATGAGAAAGTAACCCCAAAATCATTATTCCTAATCCATATAAGACAATGATCTTTCCGTGGCGTTGTATTAACTTGCTTACAATAACACTTGCCAATACGTAACCAATACCTTGAAAAACAAAGGCAATTCCTGTCATTGTTGCCGTATAATTCTTTTGATTTTGAAGGTAATTGGAGTTAATAATAAAATAAGCATCCTGCACCATATAATAGGCTAATGCCGCTAGAAGGCCTAAATTGAAAACCCGATTATTAAATAAGGAGAAATTGAGTAGACTAGAACGGCCCGTTTGTTCTAATTTCCGTTGTTTTTTTAGAAATAACAGGACGAGAACAATTGCTGTTCCCAATAGCAGTAATGACCAGAGTGGCCATTTCAACTCAGGTCCCATGATTAAAGGGAAAATTATTCCCATTAAAAGGATAAACAACGTTATCATGGGGATAAAAGAGATCTTGGATTTTCCACTAACTTGGTCACTAAATGTATAACGATAGACAGCAAAGCAGGTAAGTATCCCAATGGGAACATTGATTAAAAAAATAAGACGCCAACTTTCATTTATCCAAGTCTGATCCGGGAGAATTCCGCCCAATAATTGACCTATTACTGAGGCAATACCTGCTATGCTTCCATAAATGCCCAAAGCCATCGATCGCTTCTCCGGATTTTCAAAAAGTAAAGTGATCAATGCGATGCCCTGTGGAACCATAAGTCCAGAGCTAATCCCCTGAATCAATCTTCCGGCCAATAAAATGTAAAGATTATCGGCTAAGCCACATAAAAGGGAAGCTACAGTAAAACAAGCCATCCCAATTAAATATAATTTCTTCTTTCCATAATGATTTCCGGCATTCCCAGCATTGATTAGAAGACTTGCATACCCAATAATATAAAGTATTATAATCCATTGCGTATCACTGTTTCGTAGATGTAGTCCATGTTGAATTGTGGGAAGGGAAACATTAATAATAAAGAGATCTATGACGAAAAGAAATATACCAGTTGAAAGGAGGAAAATATGAAGTAAATCTTTAATTTGAAAGCGCATATAGAAAGTTTTTAATAATTTTATGGTTAAAAATAGCTTGGATATTTTTTACAATCAAGTAGTTATAAATTATGTACTTGGTATGTTTTTATGAACTAATGGTCAGTATGAGGTGATTATGAATGAAAAAAAAAGTGAAAATTTTGGTGCCTGCTGTGATGTCAATGGGATTTTTAAGATAATAGGTGGAAAATGGAAAGTTTTGCTCATCAAGGCTGTTGCTAAACAATGCCCCAAAAGATTTGGTGAGCTACGGCGGGAAATGGAAGATCTGGCGCAAACGACATTGACTGTTCAGCTCCGTGAGCTCGAACGCGATGGTATTTTATGTAGACAGATTTACGCTGAATCTCCACCACGCGTGGAATATAAACTCAGCGAATTAGGTAAAACTTTACTGCCGGTCATTGAAAGACTTGATGAATGGTGGTCAGATTACAAACGCGAAAGGGGATAGGCATTTAGCTTATCCCTTTTCGCTCCTCATTTTTGGTGATGCCCAATAAGACGATTGTACCGATGATACAAAAAGTGCCGATCCAGTCTGTTTGTCTAAATGGTGTATTTAACCACAAGACAGCTAATAGGGCTGCCGATAAGGGTTCGGCAGAAGCTAGAAGACTTGTCTTTTGTCCACCAATAAGCTTAACTGCTGTTAGATAAGCATAAAAAGGGATTAGTGTGCCGAAGACTACAATAAAAGCAGTGTAGCTATAGGTATATATATCCCAGATTCCATCAACTTCCCAAGGAGGTTTGACAAAGCAAAAAACGAGACCTCCCAATAGCATTCCCCAACCGATAACTATTGCCGCATTATACTTGTTTAACAAGTGGATTGGTTGTAGTGTATAAAAAGCAAGCGTAACAGCTGACATTAAACCAAAAAATAATGCGAGCGGAGAAATCGACAGAGAACCAAAATTCCCATGTGTGACTAAAAGAAATGTGCCCAGTATAGCTAAAAGTATGGCCAGGCAGGCAACTTTCGAAGGGAATTTTCTCTTGTTCAACGCCATGTAGATTGCGATCAGGACCGGACCTGTATATTGTAGCACTGTTGCGGTAGCAGCGTTGGAATAATTTATGGCGGCAAAATAAGTATATTGGACGGCTAATACACCAAAAATACTGAATAGAAGAAGTGCTAAACTATCTTTACGATGACGCCAAATCTGCCAAATCTCATTTTTCTTGTGTATTCCGGCCAAAAGAAATAATACAATGCCTGTCACAAGCATTCTTACGGTAATAAGCCATTCTACGTTAACTGCCCTTTTCTGAAAAAGAAATTGGCCAAAAGTACCCGATACACCCCAAAGAATAGCCGCCCCGATTGCCAAGAGGAATCCTTTCAAAACATGGTTTTTCATTGTTTTATCCGAAATAAATTTGATACTTAGTCTTGCTATAGCAAGACTTCTGCGTCAGTGCTCCCTTTGGTTGAGAGGTCGGAGATGCTCCGAAGCGTTCTTTGAGAAATTTCTGTTAATGCTTCTGTTGTGAAAAAAGCTTGGTGCGCCGTAACCAAAACATTCGGATAACTCATCAATAATTGTATTGTTTCATCTTCAATAATTGTTGTCGATAAGTCTTTAAAAAACAACTTTTCTTCTTGTTCATAGACGTCAATACCTAATAAGCCAATTTTCCGTTCTTTAAGCGCTTTAATAGCATCATTGGTATTGATTAGATTGCCTCTGCTTGTATTAATAATTGCTACACCATTTTTCATCTTTTCCAATGACTCCCTATTAATGAGATAGTGGTTCTCGGGAGTAAGCGGGCAATGAAGAGAAATAATATCTGATTCTTTGAAGACTTCATCCAACGATCTGTAATTGACACCTTGTGCTGTAAGCTGCTGGTCTGGGTATAAATCATAGGCAATTACATCTGCCCCAAATCCCAATGCGATTTTGATAAAAGCCTTTCCAATTTTTCCAGTACCAATAACGCCAATTTTTTTCTGATGGAGATTAAATCCCAAAAGTCCATTCAATGCAAAATTTTGCTCCCGTACGCGATTATAGGCTTTATGTGTTTTACGATTCAATGTCAATAGCATGGCCATGGTGTGCTCAGCTACCGCTTCAGGGGAATAGGCGGGCACTCGACAAACTTTTATACCAAATTCCCTGGCAGCTTCCAGATCAACGTTATTAAAGCCAGCGCAGCGTAAGGCGATCAGCTCAACACCTTTTTGAGCAAGTACTTCAATAACTTGTCTGTTGAGTTTATCATTGACAAATGCGCAGACTACCTTCTCATCTTCAATAGCATTGACAATGTGTGGACCTAAATGCGTTTCATAAAAATTAAACTGAAAGCCATAGGTGCTGTTTTCTTGCTCAAAGAATAATTTGTCGTATGGTTTTGTCGAAAAGAAAGCGATTTTCATAAAATTGTTTGTTACGTAATAGTATAGTATAAATATACGGTATAAATCGCTTATTTGGAACCGCAATGCAGGATGATTTTCTAGTATTATAGTATAATTTGTTTTAAAATAGCTTAAATTAGAACAATCACATGAAAGCTATTTTAGTTGAATCTTAAGCATATTAATTACTTCCGATATGAAATGGTCAAATCAAATTACACAATTAATAGGTATTGATTATCCGATTATCCAGGCACCCATGTTTGGTGTTACCACACCAGAAATGGTCATTGCAGCATCACGTGCCGGAGCGCTCGGGTCGTTATCGTTGGGTGATCTACCAGCAGAACGCTGTAGTGCGCTTATTCGTTCAACCGCTGCATATGTAAAGAAGCCTTTTGCAGTCAATATTTTTGTAAATCATGTTCCTGAAGTTTCAGCGAATTTGAGGACAGCGTATAATGAAACAAAGGTTTTTGTTGAACAGTTAGCCCTGCAATATGGTTTAGAAGTAGCTTTACCGGAGCTCGATAGCATCCATATTACAGATTACAGGGAACAAATTGACGCGATCATAACCCAACAGTGTAAAGTTGTGAGTTTTACTTTTGGAAATCTGGATGCACAAAGTATAAAACGATTGAAAGACAATGATGTGATGATTATTGGTACATGCACTTCGGTGGCAGAAGCAATTGCTTTGGAAGAAGCTGGTATTGATATGATCTGTGTACAGGGATTAGAAGCTGGGGGACATCGCGGAAGTTTTGAGGAGGCACCTGTTCCTGAGATTGGCGGATTTTCTCTGCTACCACAAGTGAAAGAGCACGTAAACGTTCCGCTTATTTATGCCGGTGGGTTATATAATGCAAGCACGATCCATTCTGCAAAGCTATTAGGTGCCAGTGGTTTTCAGATTGGCAGTTTATTGCTCAAATCTAAAGAAAGCGCACTACTGGACTTTGAGAAAGCGCGTCTTTCTCATGTTCAGGAATCAGATATTGTCTTGACAAGGAGTTTTTCAGGGCGCTATGCCAGAGGTATAAAGAATACATTTATTGAAGCTTTGGACAAGTCGCAATATATCTTACCATATCCCTATCAAAATAAACTCACCGGGGAATTACGAAAAGTAGCCAAAGCCAATAAAAATGTCGATTTTGTAAATATTTGGGCTGGGCAATCGATCCATTCTTACAGTGAACTTTCGACAACAGATATTATGCAAACGTTAATCCGAGAAGTTGAAAATTTGCATACTAGTTTAGTTGTTTAACAATAATATAGAGTCCACCACCTGTCAGTATACTGTCATTTTAATTAAAACCAATAACTAAAATCTTTGTTTAAATTATTTAAATGGTGTTGTAGTGGTTAATCTACAACGAATTTTCTTTTTTTTTCGAACTTTGTATCACTGTGAAAAACTAAAAATCTACGGCTATGGGGAACGAAAAAAAGAGAATTCTTGTTATCGAAGATAATGAGATTCTATTAAGTACAATGCAATTTGTTCTTGTAAGGGAGGGCTATGACCTATTACTTGCCAAATCTGGCAAGGAAGCGCTCTCGTTGGTTTCTGACGAAACCATTGATTTGGTCATAACAGATCTGGCATTACCTTTTGCCAATGGTTACGAAATAATCGATCGCATTCGGAAAAGTAATACGAATAATCAGGTACCTGTTATTATTATTTCCGGTTACCGTGATGATAATAGTATTGTGGAAGGCTTTGAAGTCGGAGCCAATGATTATATTAAAAAGCCTATCTCTCCGTCAGAACTTATATCTCGTGTACGATTAAGAATAGGTCATGCTTAGTAAAACTGAACATATAATCCATTTAATTCGATCTTTTTTTGAATGCGAGGGCTGGCCTATTTAGGAGGTTTTTATCAGGATCAATTAACGCTGGCTGGCAACATCGTATAGACAACTGGGGTTTTACACTCATGGGCGGTTGGAGCTATTACAAAGTTGCTGAAAATAGATTTATGAATCAGTATGACCTAAATCTATCATTAAGGAAATATTTTTAATATGATGTGGAAGTTTATGTTATGTCTATTGTCAATGGTAACGATAGTTCAGGGTAAAGAAAGAATTACATTGGTTAATCAAGGGAAAACGGATTATGTCATTCAAGCGGATGCAAATGATCCTGTTTTACAAAAAGCTGCTGCGGTGATAAACACTTTTACAAAAGAAAGTACAGGTGTAGATTTTGCAATACAAGCGAAAGGCGAGGTCACACATGCCATTATTTTGGAAAAAAGCCCAATAACTAATACGTTTCCTGAAGATAGTTATTCCATACAAGCTGTAGGAAAGAATATTTATATCAAGGGAAGTGGTAAAGGTGTACTATTTGCGGCATATCGTTATGTCAGGGATATTATTGGTGGACGAAAGTGGTATGTAGGTAAAGAAAATACATCTGTTCCAAAATTCACATTCTTAGCAGTGGATTCAGATCTGAAGATTTATTCCAAACCAAATTTTGAGTTTAGAGAGGTTTATTTCCCTGTTGAATTGGATCAGGAGTATATGGATTGGTATGGTTTACATAATTTGGAAGAACGCTGGGGAGATTGGGGGCACACTTTCAGTAAAATATTGCCACCATCAGTTTATTTTAAAGAACATCCTGAGTATTACTCCCTATATGATGGAAAACGCCAACCTATTCAACTTTGTCTATCTAACGAGGACGTTTTTAATCTTACCGTAGCTTATTTTAAACGTAGGATAAGCGAAAACCCCACAGCTACTTATTGGTCTATCGCGGCCAATGACGATATTGGAAGCTGTACTTGCGATCGTTGTCAGGCGATTGATAAACGCGAGGGGGGAGCGCAAGGCTCACTGATTCACTTTGTGAATAGAGTGGCCGCACAATTTCCCGACAAAAAATTTACAACACTGGCGTATTTAGAATCAGCAAACGCCCCAACACACCTCAAGGTTGCCGATAATGTTTCTGTTATATTAAGTAATATCGATGCTTTTAGAAAAAATGACATTGGAAGTGAACCATCAGCAGCAACTTTTCGTAGACAATTAGGAGCTTGGAAAGCTAAAGCCAAACATGTATTTGTATGGGATTATCTGACACAGTTCACCAATTATCTTGCGCCATTTCCGATCCAAGGAACCATGCAGGAAAGTCTACAATATTTGAAAACGCAAGGTGTCGAAGGGGTCTTTTTGCAAGGTGGAGGGGCGACTTATAGTGATATGGCGGAGCTAAATGCCTATATATTGGCTAACCTCGCCTGGGATACGACGCTTTCAGAAGAACAGCTAACCAACGAGTTTATCGAGGGCTATTATGGCAAGGCTGGACCCTTTATTAAAGCATATCTTGCTGAACGAAGAAATCACTTGCCCGGGCCTTCATCAGCTTTATCCATTTACGGAAACCCGATTGATAATAGACATGACTTTTTAAGTCCAGAGGCGATGGATAAGTATAGTACATTATTAGAAAAAGCGGAAATAGCCAGTGAAGGTAGTCCTTTATTGGAATCCCGTGTCAAGCGTATTGGACTTGGGTTGGATTATACCTATTTGCAACAAGCAAGATTTTATGGACCGCATCAACATGGTATATTTGAACAAGAGGGGGAGCGTTGGGTTGTGAGACAAAAGGTGAGTCGTAAAGTAACACAATTTGTTGAAGATGCAAAAAAATTGGGCGTTATAGAGCTTGCCGAAGGTGGTGCATCACCCGATAGTTATGCAAAGGAGTGGTCTGAAATATTCAAAGCCGGGGTTAGAGGAAATAAGGCCTCTGAAGCAAATATTAAGTTGAGATATCCATTTGACCCTTCTTTCCCTGCCAATGGACTAAAAATACTTACAGATAGTGTGCCGGGCTATATGGATTATAGCTATAATTGGTTGCTATGGAACGGGGAGCCGATGGATATTACTTTTGATTTTGAACAGGAAAGGCGAATAGATACCATAACACTTAATTTTCTAAAGGATGCCCGACATTGGATATTTCCACCAAAAGAAATTCGAATTTCGGTATCTATGAATGGAAAAGATTTTCAAGATGTATTTCTCAGTAAGCTTGAATCCGTTGAGGAGGATTACACCTTGGATAAGATACCTTATCAAGTATTATTAAATGACAGTGTTAAAGTGATCCGAGTTTATGCTTCACCTTTGGCAAAACTACCCGAATGGCGGTATCATCCTAAGCGAAAGCCTCTTATAGCCTGTGATGAAATCTGGTTAAATTAATATAGAAAAGCTTATTAACGTTGGTTTTAAAGTGCTGTGGATATTGTTCTACAATAATTTATTTAGCAGTATAATTTTATGCGGAAAATGATTAAATTAGAGTTAACTAAGTTATAAACAGATTCATATGGAAATTAAAACATCTTCAAAATTTATCGCCGAACTAATTGGAACATTTGGTTTGGTGCTTTTTGGTTGCGGTGCAGCTGCTATTGCCGGAGCCAATACGATGGGCGGACTTTCTGGCCTGGGGCTCTTGGGCATTGCTGTTGCTTTCGGCCTATCGGTGGTGGTATTTGCGTACGCGATCGGTGGAATTTCAGGCTGTCATATCAATCCTGCGGTGACGGTGGGTGTATTGTTGGCCGGTAGAATGTCTGTCAAGGATGCTGTCGTATATATTGTCGCTCAGTTTATTGGTGCACTTTTAGGGGCATTTGTCCTTCAGCAGATTTTAAGTGGGCAATTGGCCGGATTTACCGCAGGGGAGTGGGCGTATGGCTCAAACGGTTGGGGTAAAGGATATCAAAACGAGTATGGTACTGCTTCTGCCTTTTTGATTGAAGCCGTGTTAACCTTCATTTTTCTGTTTGTGATACTGGCAACAACCTCGAAGGTAGGCAACAGCACAATGGCTGGGCTTGCAATCGGCTTTACGCTTCTATTGATCCATTTGGTTGCTATTCCTGTAACAGGTACGTCGGTTAATCCTGCTCGTTCATTTGGGCCCGCGATTCTGGCCGGCGGTCAGGCTTTATCGCAGCTTTGGCTCTTTATTGTAGCACCATTAGTAGGGGCAGCTGTAGCAGCAGGCGTATGGAAAGCCCTTGAACCTAAAGACTAGTTTTTTAATTTTATAAGATGCGCCCAATACGTAAGAGATTACCTATTGGGCGCTTTCGTGTATATAAGATTTATTGGCTAGGGCGGAACAATCCCTAGGAATTCAATATATCATTTATAAAGTTAGTAACCTGTTTCTCGTCTGTAGCCCAGGAGGTGATCAAACGAACCGCTGCATAATCTGAATCGATATCCTTCCATATATAAAATTGATAATTTATAAGCAGTGCTTCGATGACCGATTTAGGTAAAATGGGAAAAATCTGATTAGTGGTTGATTCCGTTAGAAAGGAATATCCTTTGTCTTTGATGGCCTTCGCCATACGCATCGCAAGCGAATTAGCTCTTAATGCCAGCTCAAGATACAAATCATCTTGAAATAGCGTTAGAAATTGAATTGAAAGCACTCTGCCTTTGGCGAGCAAGGCGCCTTTCTGTTTGATCGCATAGTCAAAATCTACGGCTAATTCGGGACGGTTAAACACAACTGCCTCACCCAAAAGAGCACCATTTTTTGTTCCTCCAATGTAGAAAACGTCCGTGTATTTAGCGATAGCTGCAAAGGTTAAATCGTTGTTTTCCGCCGTCAAAGCATGACCCAAGCGTGCGCCATCCAAATAAAGTAACAGCTGTTGCTGCTGACAGCATACATATAGCGCTTCCAACTCTGCCAAAGAATATATTGTGCCGATTTCAGTGGAATTAGAAATATAGACTATTCTTGGTTTTACCACATGTGGCGCCAGGGCATGTTCCTTGAGTACCGTAGTAACATCGTTAGGTGTCAATTTTCCATCAGAAGTTTCAACGGTAATGACTTTATGTCCAGTTGCTTCTATAGCACCAGTTTCATTTGCAGATATATGCCCTGTTTTTGCACTGATCACTGCTTCATGGATACGTAAAAGAAAAGATATGACAAGAAGATTTGTTTGTGTGCCACCAGATAAAAAGTGGATAACGGCTTGCTGATTAGCTATCTTTTTCTTCAAAATCGATTTGGCTTCTTTGGAATAGTCATCCTCCCCATAGCCCAATTGCTGTATCAGATTCGTTTCAATAAGCTTATCTAAAATGCGGGGATGTGCCCCTTCTGAATAGTCATTTTTAAAGTTATACATAAATTTATCTATTTAATGCGGATGCTTTATTAAACTCTTTTCCTAGGGTAGGATGTTCGAGTCTTGTGTACGTCAAATGTATACATACAATCTCATTTTTTAACAATCTTAATCTGGAAAAAATTAGGACAAAAGCTATGCGTTTTAAGTACTGATGTTGTAGGATAAGAATGTTTTCTGGAGCACCGTAAATGTTTTGTCAAAACTAATGATTAAATTCGGGAGAGAAGGCAGAATAACTGATTTGTCCTTATTAAATTATGAAAAGAGTCGTATTTGTTGCAAGTATTGTGCTGGCATTTGGAATGGGGTACGCATTTAGTAACCTGAGCCATTTCCATCGATCCACCGAATTGAAAAGGGTAACCGGTATAGGTGGAATTTTCTTCAAGTGTAAAGATCCTAAAAAAGTAAGAGCTTGGTATGCCGATCATTTGGGACTGGCTACAAATTCTTACGGCGCTGTATTTGAGTGGTATCAGGGAGCTGATAGTACGAAAAAGGGATTTACGCAATGGAGTCCTTTTAAAGAGAGCACGGCCTATTTTGGCCCTTCGGAAAAAGATTTTATGATCAATTATCGGGTAGCCAACATTGAGCTTTTAATCGATGAATTGAAGAAGGAGGGAGTTACGGTCCTTGATACGATCGAATCCTTTGACTATGGCAAATTTGCTCATATCATGGATATTGAAGGAAACAAAATAGAGCTTTGGCAGCCCAATGATCTTGCTTATGAAAAGATGGGCATCGATTTGGGGGCCAAAACCACGAAGTAGGTCTATTTAGTTCGTAACGTAGGATCTGTCTTTAACATTTGATAATTAAGATAATCAAGGAATGCAGCTCCGATGGCTCCCAGGCAGTAAGCCGCTAGATCCGACCATAAAAAGCCCTGTCCAAACACGAGCCGCAAAAGCGGATTGCTTCTTACCCAGATTAGTAAAGGATATTGTACAAGCTGTAAAAATTCGATGGCAAAACAAAATACAATTGTCGTCGCAAAAGAAAATAATAACGATTTCCTCGTAAGTAAAAAACGTGATAACCAATAAATCATAACCGCATAAAGTACATCGCCGGTAATGGTAGGAATGGCGGATATTTTCCGTGACAACAAACCCAGGAAGATGGTTAAAGCGACGAAAAGTAGATAATGTATTTTTGGTTTCATCGAAACGAATGTGCTACAGTGTTATTGCCTGAAATATGAGATCGTTTCAACGGGATTACCAAAGATCTTTTTGGTTCCTTTTTTCTGTGTAAATCCAACATGTTGTGCGATTATATTTGCAATGGAGAAAATAACATTCATATCGTTTTGAGGGTGAATAGTGGTAAGTAGTTTTCCATTCTGGTCGAATAGTTGAAGTTGGTTGACCAAGGAACGATTTATTTCCATGGAATGAATTACTTCTAACGGAATCATTTTGTCCTCCTTTCTCGGTTGTTTAATAGATAAGTTATTTTTATCAACTTGTATTTCTATCTTGGGATTGATGAATTGCAATAGTATGACTAGGGGACCGATTACAACGACAGCAACCAATATCCCAAGACCTTTTGCTGAACCAAAATTGTTTACTGCATCGGCTAGTCCGTTTATACCGCCAAAAATTAAACAGCATAGGATAAATACAACAATTAGGTAACCAAATCCAAAGATCAAGCCCTTTTTAACATTATGTGATTTAAATTGAAAGGTATTCATAGCAGTGGCTTCTATTTTTACGCGTTTTTATTTTAGTAAAGATATTTATATTTATGCAATCAGAGCTATCTTAGCGACGGAGATTTTGTTATTTCATTAAAGAAAGCATTGGAAAATATCATTGAAATTAAAAGAACTAATTTTCAGCGGAAGTCAGCATACTTTCAGCTGTTGAATTATGCGCTGTTTTCAATTCTCGGAATTGTGAGTATATTTTGGGATTGGAAAGCCGGTATTGCGCCAATAGTCTGCGTCATTATCTTCTATTTAATCGAGCGGAAAATTGACTTTTGGTCAAATGTTATTTGGTTTATCATCGCTTTTTTACTCCTTTCATTTTCTTTGTCATGGATATTCAGCTTGTCTTTTGGTATATTTATTTTCCAATGTCTATTACTAGCAGCCATTAAGCCTGCTATCGTTATATGGAAAGAAACCAAACAAGAACATACCGATGTGATCTTCGCAATGAGTTCGGAGTATTTTGTATGTTTAAGTCCAGATAACAGTGACTACAAAGGATATGCAATGAATCCTATGGGGTTTAAAAAGCGCTTTCCAATGTCAGCAGTTATTTCAGTTCAACGAGATGGAAATAGTTTAGTTATTGCCTTACAACAGCAGATTGTACGTCCTCGTGAATTGCGTTCAGAAGAAATCGAAATTATTCTCGAATATTTTAGAAAGAATAGACCGGATGTTTTAGCCGCAGTTGAAACAAAAATTATCCGTAAGGAAGAAGACCGAATATATTGGGTCAAGCTTATTGTTATCGGTATTCCATGTATATTGGTTGGACTATCCATCTATTTTTTGGCAGACAACGGAAGGAATACATTGGTCACAATACTTAGTATTGTTGCCGCATTGTTTCTTGGCCTGATTTTATTGAAAATTACAAATTTGATATATCGTTCATAACGATGGAAAAGCCATTTATTTATTTTAAAAAGTCTCCGTACCAATGTCCAGAGGATTTGACGATGCGCTGTTGATTGTTGAAATCAACATAAACTAGTCCAAATCTTGGACGGTATCCTTCAGCCCATTCGAAGTTGTCCATGAATGTCCATACAAAATACCCTTTGACATTTATTCCTTCTTGTTTTGCACGGTAAACCTCCTGTAAAGCTTGTTGTAAATAGCTCAATCTTTTGGGGTCATGCACTAAACCATTTTCAATTTGATCAGGAAATGCTGCGCCATTTTCGGTAACAATTAAAGTGGGGATATTAGGGTAGGCACTAAATTTCTTGAGCATATAATAAATGGAGGCTGGGTAAACTTCCCAGTTCATTTCGGTCATCTCAACTTTGCGCTCTTTCGCCGATACTATCTTCGCTTGAAGATAAGGAACGAACATGGCGTATCGTATAATTTCCCGTGTATAATTTTGTACGCCAATAAAGTCCATATCAAATTTCAGATCTCGCTCATCATTCGCGTGCATATACTTTTCAATTCTACCCAGTATTTTAATCTCTTGCGTTGGATAGCCCATTCCTAGTAGTGGTTCTATAAATAGGCGGTTGAGCAATACATCTGCTTTCTTCGCCGCAACAATGTCTCTGTCTTTCGACGTAAAGGGCTCAACATGGGAGCAAGAAAAAGTCGTTCCTACTTCGCTATTAGGCTGTAAAGACTTAATAATTCGGCCGCCTTGAGCCTGTGCTAATGCAGCATGATGGGCCGCAGCCAAAAAATTGCCCAGACCTTTTCTCTCTGGCGCATGTACACCGAAGAAATAACCTGCAGCAGTAAATACTGTAGGTTCGTTGAGAACCATCCAATGCTTGACCCGGTCCCCGTAGGTTTGCACACATTTGGAAACAAATTCTCCAAACCAATCTTTCACATCACGGTTTACCCAGCCACCTTTCTTTTCTAATGCATGTGGAAGATCCCAATGATATAAGGTAGGCCAAGGCGTTATCCCTAACTCAAGGGATAAATCGATCAAACGATCATAAAAATCCAATCCAGATTGATTTACCTCACCAATGCCAGCAGGAAATATACGACTCCATGATAAAGAGAATCTGTAATTAGGAATATGCATTCCCTGCATCAAATACAGATCCTGGACATAGCGATTGTAAAAATCACAGGCCTCATTACCATGTTGATTTTGAAATATACGGTTTCTTTTCTTGACGAATATATCCCAGATAGAAGGACCTTTTCCATGCAAATCATGTGCTCCTTCAATCTGGTAGGCAGCTGTAGAAACTCCCCAAATAAAATCTTTGCCAAAGGCATCTTTGGTTAATAGCATTTACAAAAATAAAATTATCGGACCTCAATGCCGTTTTTAAAAACAATTAAGTTTTGTGGAATCTTAATGGTGAATAGAATGAACTGAATCGACCTAAAAAGATTCTAAATATAATCCGCTGGAAAAAATAGTTTATCGTTTTCATAATAGATACATTAACTCCGTTGACTACATTAACTATCGCATTATAAAGTAACAAAACTTATATGAACTGGATATAAACTATATGTTAAATATACGAAAAAATAATTTCGATGATCATCGGTAGCTAATTCTTCCGCGTAACGGCTAAGACACTATCCCTCGAGCGTTATTTTTTCATTCAACCATTGAATCGAGTACGCTGGTTGATTGGTGACAGAATCGGTATGGCATCTATTTGATTTCAAATTCTGTAAATATTGTTCTTTTAAATTCTAAAACTTCGGGAGCAATTTTAAAACCTTCACCACCATAGCCCTTATTAAATGTTTCTAAAGCCATCCCTGTTCTGTACTGCGTTGATTCGTTGGATGCGCTTCCATCATTGGACAGAAATAGCAGTTTTCCGATTTTAACATCAGCCCTAGATGCAAGTTTTTTTGCCGATTTTAAAGCATCATCATATGCAATAAGATCTGCTTCTCTTAAAATACTGTCTGCTTTGGAGTGGTCAAATGAGATGGAACCAATTCCACTAATTTTTGTTTCTAACAATTTTCCCGTTAATTCTGTAAATTTCGATAAATCATGTAAAACAAAATCGATTGTTTGCTGTGCTTGATAACCTATAAATTTATTGGTATTACCAATGTATTGATAGTCTTTATTTGCGGATACGCTACTCGTTTTGATATCTTCTTTTTGATGCCCATATTTTTGGAGCAACGCTATTACCGTGTCGACTGTTGCTTGTGTTTCTCGTACCGCGTCTACCATTCTGGGTTTTGTGAAAGTCGTATTGATGGTCAGGGTGACCTGGTCGGGCATGATCCTAATCTTTCCTTCACCACTTACACGAATTCTGTTTTCACTTTCCTTTGATACCGAACCACAAGACGATATTAAAATTATGCTGCTCAAGCATATAAAAAACATTGAGGTTGACTGCTTTTTCATACTATATGATGTTCAAAGTGATATTTTAATTAGTAAGTTTCACCCTAAATATAATAAATATATCCGGAGGTAGAGGCAGCGACTAAAACAATGTCAGCTAAAATAACGGGGTGTAAATTCAAAAAGCAGGCTATAGCCTGCTTTTTGTTCTTGAAATAATACTATTTTTTAATTAATACTTTTTGAGTAAATCTTAAGCTGTTTTTGCAATGACTTTCGTGCCATGTGTATACGTGTTTTCACTGTTCCTTCCGGTATTTGCAAATGCTCTGCAATTTCATAATATTTAAATCCTTCCAAAAACATAGCAAAGGCGTCATAATAGTCTTTCGATAAATTATTGAGCGCATGCTGTATATCAGAAGCAACAAAATTATCTTCTCCGCGGTTGGTTGTTATTTCATTGCGATAACCAGTGCTGATGTATTCACTTCTGTAATTCTCTAACCTTTTGTTACGTGTATATTGATTGATATACGTGTTTTTCATAATGATATAGAGCCAAGACATCAATTTCGGATGTTTCAGGAATTTTTCGATAGATGCTAGCGACCTCACCATGGTCTCTTGAACCAAATCTTCCCGTTCATCCGGATCGTTCGTAAATTGCGCTGCCAAATATTTTAACGTAGGCCTTTTTTCCTTAAACAGTTGATCGATTGTTGTATTTTCCATATTATCAAATTTTAAGTGTCTATCTTTTCTACATTCTCTGCAATTAAGATGCTAGAAAAAACAATTTGGAAGGATGGATTGAGGCAAGTGTTATCAAGCGAGTAGATTTATTTATTATTCTAAATAGTTATTGTACAGTGTTTTGTATAGGTTATTCACTAAGTATATTGGTGCTTTATTTGAACTTTTTTACTTTAACAACAAGTGTTTTCCTGTCTAAATTCCCCCATTTATCTTTTTCTTGCACGTATTTATACGTAGTACTTTAAAGGATACATCTTTTATCTAAATAGGTGTTAATTTTTAAAACTGTTCGTGCCTTGAAGTGGTTATTAGTTACAACATGAAATGGAAAACAATATGGGGGACGTGAACAAAAAACTATATTTTGACCTATCAGATGGACCGAAAGGCCAATCTGAAGGCCTAAAAGATCAGGCGGAGTTAAAGGAGGTATGGGACGGTAGCCAAGAAGATTTTTATAAATCGATTATTAGGAATCAACAGGATGATATCGGAAAAATAGGACGGTATTTTCGCGATGAACTGGCTCAGGAGCTTTACGGAATGCGTATATCGCTTCAGAATTTCACTAATCGTTATGGCGATTTTGAAGAATTACGTTGCCTACGTGATTCATTGACTACCTTAGTTATAGAAATCCGCAATAAAGCGGGATTGCTTTACAATCCCATATTAAATGACCTGGGAATTTTTCACGCCGTTGATGAAGCCGTTGCCAGTTACAAAAAACGATCTGGTTTTATAATTGATACGTTGCTTGACCCTCATTTGCGAGAATTACATCATCAGACGCAAATTCATCTATTTAAATTTCTGACTGCAATGTTTCAATATTTAAATGATGAAATGGCCTCGCAGTCGATCTCAATTTCAGTGCAGGTGATCGAATTTGAAATTCTCGTCAAAGTATCACCTTTTTTTCAACAAGGAGAAGCCTTGTCAGTATCAAAGCCCGAAAACAGACCAATGCGCTTGATGAAGATTGCAGAACTCTACAATGCGCAGATTATGAACGATACGCTTGTGGCAGGTATTTTACTAAAATTGACTATTTAAAAAGATAATAATGATAAAAATCCTATTGGTTGAAGACCACATGGTTGTACGTAACGGAATAAAATTACTATTAGAATCTCAAGAAGGATTTGAAGTCGTTGGCGAAGCGTCGAATGGCAAAGAGGCGCTCGACTTCCTAAGTGCAAATTCTGTTCCTGATATCGTCTTAACGGATATCAGTATGGATGAAATGGACGGCATGGAATTGCTTCAGGTCCTAAACAAACAGTATTCATCTATTAAAGTGGTTATACTATCCATGCTGAATCAGATTAATTATGTCATTGAGGCGTTTGAATCTGGTCTCGCTGGCTATTTGGTCAAAAATGTTGGCTATCACGAATTGCTTTTTGGGTTGAATCATATTGCTAACGGCGGACGGTACATGAGCGAAGAGATCGCCATGATACTTTTAGATCAAGTCCGTTCTGGTCAAAGCTATGCGCAGATCCCAGGAGAATTGCAAACGGATTTTGATATCTCAGAGCGTGAATTGGAAGTGTTAAAATTGATTGCGGAAGGCTACACGAATGTCGAAATTGCAGATAAGATTTTTTTAAGTAAGCGTACTGTTGAGGGCCATCGTCAGAACCTCATAGACAAAGCGGGAGTAAAAAACACGGCACATCTGGTTAAGTTTGCTTTTGAAAGAGGAATTTTGAATTAGAGAAAATTTTCCTGACAAATGATCAGGGAAATTTTGATACGTATAGGTAGTGTCAGTATGCTGGTGTATATATCTTAATGTTTTCGGATAGAACAAGTCTGGAAATTAAATTGGTTTGTGGGAATTGAAAAGGAATGCATTTCGATAATTTTATCAGGAGATTTTTAATTTGATACAAATTGATATTCAATTGATACAATTTACCTCCAGTCTTAGCAAATATTTATTCAATTTTAGGCTTTCACCTATATGATGTATTATAATCAATGAACAAAATATATTTGCTGCCTATTGCTCTCTTGCTGTTTTTTGTCCAAAGGACATTTGCGCAAACTACAAACAAAGATCAGATTGAAAATGTGCACACGCCAACAAATGACATTTTTCAAGCGGATCCGACCATATTCTATCACAAAGGAAATTATTACCTCTATGGTACGAATGGTGATCAGCATGAACAGCAGGGCTTTAAAGTATACCAGTCCAAGGATTTAGATTCCTGGGTAAGTCCGGAGGGAGTTAATTCAGGTTTTGCGGCTGTAAAGGGCGATATATTTGGATCAAAAGGGTTTTGGGCACCGCAAGTATGGTTTGAGAATGGTAAGTTTTATATGGCTTACACAGCCGATGAGCATATTGCAATCGCAGTCGGTGATGCTCCAACGGGTCCTTTTAAGCAAACAGCTAAAGTGCCAATTGCTACCGGACAAAAGCAAATTGATCCGTTTGTATTCCGCGATAAAGATGGAAAAAAATACCTATTTCATGTAAGGTTAAAGGAAGGGAATAGAATTTTTGTGGCGGAGCTGAAGTCAGATTATTCCGGAATAAAGGAAGAAACGCTGAAAGAATGTCTCCATGCAGAACTTCCCTGGGAAAATACGGCAAATGCCGAGTGGACAGTAAGTGAAGGTCCCACCGTCATTCGAGAGGGAAAATATTATTATATGTTCTATTCGGCAAATGATTTTCGGAATAAGGACTACGCTGTGGGGGTTGCTATCGCTGAAAATATTTATGGACCCTGGAAAAAACTGGAAGGTCAACCTGCATTAAGCCGTAAAAATAGCGGGTTTGCCGGAACTGGACATGGCGACATTTTCAAAAAAGGAAAGCAATGGTATTACGTCTGTCATACACATTTTTCAGATGAAAAAGTTGCACCTCGGCGGACAGCCATAGTACCGATTCAATTTGTGGCAAATAGCAACGGTGTCTTGGCTCCCCAATTCGACACTGCAAAGTTTCGATTTTTAAGCACGGATCAACGATCGAGGCAACCTAGAAAATCCTATCAAACAGATGTAGCCTTTGGTGATCCTTTTATTGTATTCGATCCACCTTCGGATCAATACTATTTATATGGAACCGGCGGGACTAAAAATGGATTTATAGCCTATAGTTCCAAAGATCTAAAGACATGGAAAAAGGAGGGAAAAGTATACGATGCCAAACAGCCGAATGGTTGGGGGGAAAAGGATTTCTGGGCTCCTGAAGTCTATCGTGTGAATAACAAATATTACATGTATTATAGTGCTCATTGGAAAGAAAATCCCAAAAAACACCTAGAAAACTATCGTATAGGAGTTGCAGTGGCGGATAGTCCATTGGGGCCATTTAAAGATCTGACCGGGAAACCTATTTTTGATCCTGGATATCCCATCATTGACGCGAATGTTTTTAGAGATAAAGACCATAGAAATTATCTGTTCTATTCACGCTGCTGCTACGAACATCCTGTGGAATCAGAAATTGCAACTTGGGCGGAGAAGAAACTTGGCTATAAAAATATTGAAGAAAGCTGGGTTTACGGAGTCGAATTGGATAGCAGTATGACGAAGGTGATTGGGAATCCGGTTCTTTTAATGCGCCCCCCAGTTACGATGAACGACGCACAATCAGAATGGGAAAGTAGATCAGTTACTTCAGGTGAGGTCAATAGACGATGGACAGAAGGTTCTTTTTTGGTCAAAGAAAACGGATTATACTACATGATGTATTCGGCCAATTATTTTGCAGGAGCCAATTATGCTGTTGGCTACGCAACAGCAACTGCTCCTTTGGGAAGCTATCAAAAATCGGCATCTAATCCGATCATTGAAAAGAATACCAATAGAGGTGGAGTGGTTTCGGGTACTGGGCATAATAGTTTATTTCAGGACAAGGAGGGAAAAATCCGCTGTGTATATCATGGCCGCACCCTAAAAACGGGAGATCAGCGTATCGTTTTTATTAGCGATGTTTTTTTTGATGAAAAAGGACAGTTGAATATCTTTACAGATTGACCTAGGGTCAATCTGTCTTTTTGGATATGGTCCGATTTTCTACATTTTCGTCCCAGTTAGCGGTAGACTTCTTTCCAGGGCTTATACTGCTTCTTGGCTGCGGATTTTTATGTGTGTAGTTGATATTCTCCTCTTCTTCAGGATCGGTTTCATCTATATCTGGTTCAGGATGTTCGATGGGATCAGTGTCATTTGGATCGGGAATAGTACGTTCCCCGAACAATCCTTTACGATACCAGATGTTACTAAAATAATAGGCAATAATTAAACCTCGTTTTACTACTGCATGTTGCAATATCTCTTCCATTTTCAATTTTTTTTTAAGTGATAAGATCCTTTTTATTGGATGATATACTCTCCTTAAATGAACAACGTTAGATGGAAAATAGTTTGAAAGAGTTCAGGATTTGAAACAAAGATCAATCGAGTAACATTTGCTCAGGAAATGGCTTAACAATAGGGAAGTAGAGATGGACAACGGTGCCTATACCAACCTCTGATTCAATTTCTATACTTCCTCCCAATCGTTCCATTATCCGTTTCACCAGCGAAAGCCCAATGCCCGTACCAGGTATTGAACCCACATTGTCGGCTCTGGTAAACATTTCGTAAATATGAGGCAGGTGGTCACTTGGTATGCCAATACCGTTATCCTTGATCTGATAATGGGTATAATCGTCTTCCTCGGAACTATCTATTGTCACTAAAGGCCTGTCTGCCTGTGCAGAATATTTTATTGCGTTAACAATTAAATTTGAAAAAATTTGATACGCGGCACTTTTTTCGCCCCAAATTGGTAATAGGGTACCAAAAGTGGGTTGGCAATTATTGACGTTATATAAAATGCTGTTTTCTTGAAATATGCGCTGAATTGTATAGGCCATAGGAAGTGGTTCCTTGTCTAAAACGCTGGAACGGTGCTGGCTCAACTGGACCATATTGTTGATAATATCTTCAATGTTTGTAACGCTTCTGCTGAAATTCTGGTACCACTTATTGATTTTTGTAAAATCAATATTGTCGGAGTGCTGCTGTAGAAACTGTATGCCCATTTTTAGGATGGACAAAGGATTTTTTAAATCATGAGAGAGGGTATGTGTAAACATTTCCAACTCATTGTTCAAAATCAGCAGCTCTTCATTTAGCAACTGACGTTCCTTTAGTTTTGCAAAAATGGATTCCTTGATAATCTGATTCAGACGAAGGACAAAATTGATTTCAGCATCATTCCAAGGTTTGGCAACGTCATAGCGCATATCTTCCCATATTTTGAGCTGCTTGTTTTCATGCGGCTCATTTTTCAGCTCCATCTGCATCACCTGATTGCGGTTTTCCTTTCTAAACCAAACCAGGTAATAATCGTTTTCCAAGCCAACCTTTAGATACATGAGACCCGCAAAATCAAGTTTATCGTTAAAGTTATCCTGATGATTCAGCCGAAAGTTATAATCTTTGAAGAGGGCTTTATCGGTATGTTTTTGCAGGAATTGAATGATTTCATAAAATTGTGCTTTCTGCGGAGAATGACCATAGTTAAAGACATCGCCCTGATTAAATATGGCCAATCCATCTGCATTGACCAGCTGGGTAAGGATATCCATATGCTGTATCAAAGCACAATTCACCATTTTATTTTCAGAAAGGCTCCTTTTTAACTCTTCTTCAGCGAGTTTAAGAAGCTCCGTTCTTTCCAACAGATTTTGTTTGACATGGCTCTCATACTTGCTGGTGGCTGCCTGGATGGCAAACGTACATAGTTTTCGCTGCTGCAGATCGACCACCCGCTCTTCATCATTCTGTGCGACCACAAGACCCCAAAAGTCATCATCGATACAGATTCTAAAAAACAAGGCGCTTTGTACATTTATCTTTTTTAAAAAAAGCCGATGAAGTTCAGGTAAAGGTGATAATAAGCTCGAGACCGGATCAATTCCTTCGTCAGTATAGTAGAATTCTTGTCCATCAATATTAATATTGGGAGCATATCGATATGAATAGCTCCGATAGTACGACAAGACTTCTTCAGGCATGAAATCTTTCGAGAATTCCATTCCTTTGAAATGGGCTTGTCCATCTGCTGTATGTTCCGCAATCACGGAACTATATCCCGTTTCCTGAACCTGCAAAACGAAAACCCGATCGTAATTCAGTAATTTGTTGATGGCGGAACAAACACGGTCCCAATTATTCGGTTGAATAGTATCTAGCAAAAAATTAAGCTCATTTATTTTTTTTGCGGCAATGTATTTTTTGTGTTGTTGTTCCCACTCGATATAGAAGTATTCATCGTGTCTTCGCAATTTTACGTAAACACGTTCTTTTCTCATTTTAATGGGTAAAATATGGCGCGACTGCCTGTTTTCAAGTAGATCAGTTACTGCATTTTTGATTTTGGATAACGCTTCACCGAATGTATTGCTAAAGCTATCAAAGAAATGAGTTCCTAATAAGTTCTCTTTGGCGTCGTGATCATTTACGACAGATTCGGTTACCCCAACGACATTAAAATGTCGATCTAAGATGACCAGACTGCCAAAAGATTGAAGCGTAATGATGGTTTGATTGTTAGATTGAAATGTATGATTCATAATACCCCAAAACTTCTTATGATATACATAAATATACAAAAAAAATTACGACAACATAGATCGAATCTTTGATAACAGAACGTTATAAATTTATAAAATTGCCTTATTGGGTTCTTTTTACTTTGAAATTAAAGTCCGGCCAATTTCCGTTCGGCAGAAGGAACTAATGCTGAACATTAAACTCTTTGGCGATTGCATGGGCCATCCCTTTAAGAAGTGATTTCCATTGTGGGTAAGATGCCCCCATTTTAGCTGCTAGACCAATGAAATAATTCCTGACATTATCACTCATATTCTCATTGTCGACATTGATGATCTCGTTTCTTCCGGCGTACTGGAACAAAATACTATTCCTCCGTTGTTCGATCAGAAAGGTTGAAGATGAAATCCCTTCAAAAAAATGAGCTGTATTTTTATCCCCAGGATGGCTTGGATCGGGGCAAGGTTTTAATGTTATCGCAAAAACACTATAATCGTCCGTTTTGTCTGAAATGAGGCTGACAACATTCACCCAATCATAACCATCACTACTTGGAAGTCCCGGTCCTGGAATATTGAGTCGGATATAATCATGTAATTCGAGTAAACTATCAATTGGAGTACCATAACCCGCCGTTAATTGAAACACAGTGGCAGGTATCTGAGCGAGTTCATACCAATGGTTGACCTTTCTAAGATTGTTTATAGCCGAAACATAGGCTAAATTGGCAATAGCTTTACTTGGAAACTCGAGGGATTCAAAGCAATCCAGGTGCTTGCCTTCTTTCTGTTCCGGTATGATATTCTTCATCTTATTTCACTTCTTATGCTTAAAATATTTAATTTCTTGCTCGTGTTTTTTTGCCTCCTCAAGGGTATCAAATGTACCCAGATTCCGACGTCGGTTCGTTTCTTTATCAGGATGCTTGGCATATATTCGATATTGACCTGATTTTAGTTTACGTATCATGGCACAGGGTGTTTTGTTTAACCTAGGCTTGCTTTAAGTTTTGCAAGCAAATCATCCGCTTTTGTATGCTCTACCTTCATTTTTCGTATGGTAGGACGTTTACCTTTATCTTTTTGTTTGATTATTTTGAGGAGCTCGTTCATATATTCGTTTTTATAGCTACTGATATCGAAGGATGTGCTGTGTTGCTCGATCAGCTGTGTAGCCATATCCATTTCTGCTTTTTGAATTTTAATTGCAGTAGGTAACTTAAGCTCATCAAGTGCTCTGATTTCCTGTTGATAACGTATTTTATTCAAAACCAATGCATTCTGATAGGGCTTTATAAGGGTTAGGTGTTCTACATTTCGCATGACGAACGACCCTAAGCCCGCCATTTTAGTTTTTTCTAATGCTTTGAGCAATAACTGATAGGCTTTTTCTCCACCTTTCTGTGGCTCCAGATAGTAGGGCGTTTCAAAATATATACTGTCTACATCCATCAGTTTGACAAAAGCATGGAGATTGATAAGTTTAGTCTTTTCCGGACTTGCGTCTTCAAAATCCGCATCTTCCAGCACGACATAATGGTCTTTCATGAAATACCCTTTAACAATATTATCCCATTTTACCTCTTTGCCGGTTTGTTCATTTACCCGCTTGAATTTAATATTGGATAGATCATTTCGATCAAGCATATCCAGATCTAAGGCAGCACTCTCTGTTGCACTATATATTTTAATTGGGATATTGACCAAACCAAAACCAATAGCCCCCGTCCAAATTGCTCGCATAAGTAATCTATTAATTGCTAATAAGATAACCTTGGTAATGCTCAAATGGTTTGAAATTTAATAAAATGCCAACCAAACTATTTCTTTTCAGAAATAGTTATACAAACATTCAATAAGCTTCTATTACAATGGATTTAAAGTCAAATGAACCTTTCTGGTTAATAAAAAACGGTCTTCTAAACAGTTATCCTTCCTTGCAAGATGATCGTAGCTGTGATGTTCTTGTCGTTGGAGGCGGCATTACAGGGGCCCTGATCGCACATCAATGCATAAACGATGGAAAGAAATGTATTCTTATCGACAAGCGTGAAATTGTGAATGGGAGTTCGGCGGCAACAACCTCTATGTTGCAATATGAAATTGATGTGCCTTTGTATAGATTAAAGGAATTAATTGGTGAAGAGGCTGCAGTAGCGAGCTACAGAGCCTGTGGTGAAGCAATTGTCAAATTGGGGAAAATCGCAAAGAAAATCCGGTCCAAAGCTGGTTTTCGAACAAAAAAGTCACTCTACTACGCGGCAAGGAAAAAAGATATCTCCTGGTTGAAGCAAGAGTTTGAAGCCCGACAAGCGGCGGGTTTTGATGTTAAATGGTTAACGGAACAAGATATCAGGGATCGTTATGCTATACATGGCGCTTATGCTGGAATTCTCTCGGCTTTAGGGGCAAGCATAGACGCCTTTTGCTTTACACATGAACTGCTGGCATACAACGTTAGAAAGGGATTATTGATTTTCGACAAAACAGCCTTAGACTCTGTATTATATAAGTCGGGGCATAATCTTGTAACCACTTCGACAGGAGCTAAAATCAAAGCGAAGAAAATTATTTATTGTACAGGATACGAAACGACAAACCTTATTCCTGAAAAATTTGTCGATCTATTGAGTACATTCGCAATCGTGTCAGAAGTCGATAAAGACAATTATGATCGGTATCGCGATCTGCTCATTTGGAATACTACTGAACCCTATCTGTATATGCGTACCACAGATGATCATAGGTTTCTGATTGGGGGAGAAGATGAAGAATTTAAAGACCCCATTAAGCGAGATAGTCTCATTTCAGCGAAATCACTTAAATTGGAAAAGTCATTTAACAAAATTTTTACCGATAGGGTCTTTCACGCAGATTTTGCCTGGGCTGGTACTTTTGGAACAACCAAAGATGGATTGCCCTATATCGGAAAACATGAAAAGTTTAAAAACTCATACTTTGTGTGTGGTTTCGGTGGAAATGGTATCACATTTTCTGTTGCCGCCATGGATATGGCAGCATGCTGGATGAATAACCTAAGCCATCCATTGGACGAATGGTTTAGGTTTGGACGTTAAACAATTGCCTTATCGGTGTGTTTAAGCAGAAAACGGTATAATTTATCCTCTAATTTCGCAAGCGGTAATTTACTTTTTATACTGGGGAATCTTCCCTCCATAAATAAACGTTGTATGGCAGGATGGATATAATAATTCTGTGAAACAGTCTTTGTATTGCCGAGCTGCTCAGCAACATGTTTAATGACCTTGTTTAACTGTCTTTTTCGGGCATTAAGTGCCTCCGCCTGTTTTGTTTGGGCGAGCTGGTAAAAAGCTTCTCGACTGGCTCCCCAAATACGAATGCTTTTACAGCTGATCTGACCCGTAGAATTCTTCCGGAGATACTGATTAAAGGCGGCACCGCAGAACGTGCTTTCGCAGGTAGCACTATCAATCTGAAATATCCTTTTTCCCTTCATTTTTAAAAGTTCTTCCAGAAGCTTAGCTTGTTGCTTATTGGCCCATGACTTTTGCTGAAAAACACCCTTTTTACCTTTATAAGCCAAAGATATCGTATTGTTTTCGATGGTGACGTGCCTTTTTTCCAGTGTACTTAGGCCATATGACTTATTGGTCAGTGTATAGCGCTTATTACCGATACGAATTAATGTGCTGTCCATAATTTTAAAAGCAATTGCACACAATTTGTCCATATCCCAAACCTGATGTTTGAGATGTTTAGTGCTGATCTTTCTTAATTCTTGCAAATATTTACCCATAAAAAGAATATTGCTGAACTTTGCCGCTTGCCGTTGGTCAACGAATTTCGTATGGTAGATATATTGTTTACGCTCTTTTTGATCGAATCCAATAGCTTGCAGATCACTGGTCTTACTTTTGGCAATCCATACATCCTTCCAGTTGGGTGGAATAACCAGTTTCGTAATTCTTTCTAAGATCTTTTTATCAGATACTTCTGTTCCTGATGTATCGAAATATTTAAAAGACTTGCCTATTTTCTTTCTTGTATAACCAGCTTTTACTTTCATATAATAATCTCCAAAGTCAACGTATGCTTAAACCCAAAAATGTTATTTAAATTTCTTATGTGGATGCTTGAGACCATATCAGTTGCCATTTGTTAATCAGCAATTCGATCATGGTTGATCTGTATAAGATCGTTGATCATTCTATGGTCATTTATAAGGTTGGTTTCCATTATATCATGCTGATGAGTGAATTTTTAATCTTTCTTGTAAGAACGGATGAGAGGTCTCTCCGGTTTTCGAAAAAGATAAGATGCGTATAATTCACATATAAAAGGTATTTTCAACAGAATGGGGGATGGACTATCAGATAATTAAAAAGAAAGAGGTAAAAAAAGGCTGCTTTTTTTACAAAAGCAGCCCGCTATAGCTATAATCGTAAATTTTAATCTATTTTGTTTTATTTACAGAAGAAGATTTTTTACCTTTTTCGGTGTCTACTTTAGTTCGATTTTTGTCTAATGTGTTCGGAACTTCCGCTTGTACAATGGTCTTACCATTTCCCTTTCCAATGGGACCGCCACAGATAATCAGCGTAATGACCATATTGTGCTGATTTGTTATTTTAACTTCTGATTTCATATATTTATTATTTAGCGAATTGTCAGTTATCAGGTTAAGTTACTCTAGGTAGATAACCTCAAAAGCTACATTTTGTTTTATTTTAATCTGTAAATTTTAAGCTGTTTTTGAAGCTTTTTTCGCGTCATGTGTATCCTGGTTTTGATTGTTCCTTCGGGCATGCCAAAATAGGTGGCGATCTCATGGTATTTGTATCCTTCAAGGAATAATTGAAATACTTGATAATTTTCTTCGGACAAACTGCACATCGCTTTTTGAATATCATCAGCGATAAACTTGTTGTCACTTTTATTGGATTCTACAGTGTTAGTGCTTTCTAGACCGATGTATGTTTCATGGATGTCGTTTGTACGTTTGGCTTTACGATATTGGTTAATGTAAACATTTTTCATAATAACGTAGAGCCACGACATTAATTTTGGATGACGGATAAAATCATCGATCGATTTCAATGCACGAATAAGCGTCTCTTGAATTAAATCCTCTTTTTCATCGGGATCATTGGTGAATTTTCCCGCAAAATGTTTCAAAAGACTTCTTTTTTCCTCGACTAAAATATTCAAATTGGAATTGCTCATAGTATCGTTTGTTAAATTGATTGATGTTTATTTGATAGGTGGAGGTGCAATTAAAGTGCTACATTTGCGTTTTCAGGTTCATCTAAAACTTGTTTAAACAGGCATAGGGGAAAAATACGTACACATGCGTATTGATCGTTTTGTAGCCTAAACGCTACAAGAATACACAATTGAAAGCGTCCCGATAAAAATAGGTGGCCGATTAGGGGCCGGTCAATTGGGTATTTGTTCCATTAAAAAATGTCTTTATTACGGGTATCCTTCTGTATTTAGTGGAATATGGGAACTGTCTATTTTTTTAAGCAGAAGTTTAAATGATTGTTTTTTATCAGTTTTTATTAAACTAATAAGTTCTGAATGTGGTTCTTAAGAAAAAGGTTGATCACAAAAACAAAATAGAATATGAAAAAGAGCAAGAAATTCACGGTAGTTTTGGGAACGTTATTATTTTGCAGCACACTATTCTTTGCGTGCCAAAATCCAAACAAAAATCCAGCAGAGGGAAGTGGTCAGGCGGACAATATCGCTCCGAGCGCCGCCGATGAAACAAGATACAATTTAAGCGAGCAACAAAAAATGAGCATGCAGAAGGATACCAGTTTGGCAGACACGCTTAGGAAGGATAGTATCAATGCGATACAATCTAAACCTTAAAGGAGCACTTAGAAAAGGTCACTCGTACCTCTTCGTTATATCCACAAAAAACTCCCTTAGTTGTGGGAGTTTTTTTTGTCCTTTTCTTTTTGTTCTGAATCAGTATCATAAATATCTTCTTCTGAATGATCTGGTTTCTCTTTATGTTGATCCTCTTCTGTATTAATCTTTTCTTTAGTGGTACGGTCGCGTTGTTCTTCTTCACTTGGATCAGGGCCAGCCATACTTTTTGGAGAATTTAGTTTGAGATTGACCGCATCTCGATCCGAACCCTTGGATGGTCTACAAATAGGCTTAAGATCGTAGCTGTCCGGTTCGTTTTCCATTGGGGCTATTTCGTACAAGAATGGGGAGCTTTCTTGGGAATAATCTGAAATAGTATCGCCAAATTGAATTGCTGTATTCATAGTCTTTTTAATAGGAACATGAGCCAAATCTGATTGGTTCTCTTTTTTAAAAAATGACACCAAGATATATTTTAAGAATAAATTTAAAACTTTTCATTTGTCGATCTTGTTATTAAACTAAAGTAATTAGATAATAGAGATACTATGAGAAAATTGACACTTCTTTTATTAATAACAGCAGGAATTGGGTATCAGGCCCATGCTCAGAAAATTGAAACCACACCACAGATGTCATCGGATGTCGGAATTGAACCTATTCGACAAGGAAATTGGATGGTCGGTGGATCGATCGGTAATCTTGGCTATAGTTTTGAAGGAAAATCATTTAATGTAGCACTTCAACCACGAGCTGGTTATTTCGTGTCCGATGGATTGGCTATTGGTGCACAGGCAAATCTTGGTCTGGCTACTCAAAAAGATGCTGATAACGAATGGACCTATGGTGTAGCGCCATTTGTGCGTTATTACTTTCCAAATGCGGGATCAAGTACAGGTCGGTTTTTTGGACAGGGAGATATTGGCATTTCAGGAAGTTCTAGGGGCAAAGATGTCGCGCTGGCGGTAGGAGCCAATGTTGGATATGCACATTTTATCACACGAACTGTTGCTTTAGAAGCTACCTTTGGCTACAATTATAGCAAGGCTAATATTAATACAGGCAGCGGTGCGAGTGGTTTAGGCGTTGGCGTAGGTTTTCAAATCTATTTACCAGGTAAACGCTAACAAAAAATAGCAATAGCAATCTTTAACAGCATGTTTCCAATTGATCAATTGGAAACATTTTTTTTGGACGTCACCGTATAATTACTTGCTCTTGTGTATGAAAGACCTATTCTTTTCAAAATGACAAAAATTAGAAAACATTTGAAGCAACGTAGCTGTTTTTCTAATAAAAGGAGCTGAAATGATGACAGGGACAAAAAATATTGGTTTGGTACTCAAAGATAAAATGGGTAAATGGTCTTCTTATAACATTCCATTACTCAAAGAGTGCCGTCTGAACAATAAGCTTGTGAAGAGTAATGAGCTGGAAGGTATTTTTGTCATAGGAAGTTTGGCAACGGGACTATACATATTTTCATTGTATAAAAACCGTTTTATAGACTTGATGGGCAAGCGAATTGGGATAGAGGAAATCTGTGAACATTTTGATAGCTATAAACAGACATTGATATAAGTATATAAGTACACACATTTCATTTTTTTAAAACAAGGAGCATTTATGAGTAATTTAACATGGAAAGGCCGTTGGAACGAGCTGAAAGGTAAAGTGAAACAGCAATATGCAGATTTAACCGATGATGATCTGTTATATGCAGAGGGAAAGGAAGATGAGTTGTTGGGTAAATTGCAACAAAAGACCGGAAAAACCAAAGAAGAGGTAGAAAACTGGCTGGATAAATTGTAATATTTTATCAAGGCCATTTAATTGGCAATTATACGTGTAAAAAATGTGCGATCAATTTATTTTGATCGCACATTTTGTTTTTATGTCAATGAAAAATTGGTTTATCTAATTTTATAGCAAGACGATAAACGGCATTCATCAATCCAACGTGACTGTAGGCTTGTGGGAAATTGCCCCATTGGCTGCCATTGTCCTCGGTAACATCCTCACTGAACAGCCCCACGTGATTGCTGTAGGTTAGCAAGCGTTCCAGGATCTCTTTCGCTTCCTCAACACGCCCGACACAGGCTAGCGCTTCCACGTACCAAAATGCACAGACTAAGAAAGTGGATTTGGGTCTGCCGAAGTCATCTTGATGCTTATATCGATAGAAAAGTCCATTTTCACCTTTTAATTCCTTTTCCAGCATTTCGAGATGATGAAGGGCGCGTTCCGATTTTGGGTCAAGGTAATCCATGACAATGAGCTGCAAGGTACTTGCATCTAAATTCCGGCTATTAATAGCATTCTGATAGACTTTTCGCTCTTCGTCATAACAGGCCTCGATGTAAGCTTCTGCTTTTTTTAAGAGGACATTCGCGCGATCCTCCATATCTTGATAACCATTTTGACGCGCAATCAACAGGGCCGCCTTACATCCGACCCATTGAAAAAGATTGGAATAACAATGGTGGTTGGCAAAATTTCTAAACTCCCAGATGCCGGCATCTTTTTCCTCTATAGTAGCCTCAATCTTTTCGAGAATGAAATTTACCCAGCCTAACACATTCTTGTTTTCATGAATTTTAAAACGCTGGTCAGTGAAAAGAGGTAACAACGCAATCATTGCCTGACCATATACATCATTTTGAATATGTTCAAAAGCCTGATTGCCAATCCGTACTGGACCGTTATCCTGATAGCCTTTTAGGTAAGGTAAGATCTGTTCTGTCAGCTCGGTGGTACCAAGGATACCGTATAAAGGTTGAAGTCTTCCAGGGTTGCGATGCGTTATGCCGGCAATATAATTTGCAAAGCTTTCCATTTCTTCAAATTGACCGATGTGCGTCAATGCTGTTAGGACATAATAACTATCACGTACCCAACAATAACGGTAGTCCCAGTTTCTTCCCGAGCCTGGATATTCGGGAAGACTAGTTGTTGATGCGGCGATAATTGCTCCGGTATCCTCATATTGATGAAGTTTCAGTACCAGAGCCGATCGGATAACTTCTGTTTGATAAATGTTGGGGATACTACATCTTTTAATCCATCGCTGCCAATAACTGAGCGTCTTATGGAGGAAATCCTCACAGGTGCTCACAATGGCCGATTCGAAAGCTGCATCATACGTCAGTATAAGGTATTTATTTTCACTGATAATGGTCCAGCTTTCCTCTTGGAAGAAATGTGAAATAGGCAGATCAGTAGTAAGTCGAATCCGTTCTCCGACCTGATCGTTGCTATAAAGAATATGGTTACTGCCACGGGTAGGCTTAAGTGCCAATCGGCCGTAGTCAGCAGTCGGCTGACATCTGATGTTGACGCTAGGGGCCCCATGCAGTGGTTCGATCTTTCGTATTAGCATCAAGGGTTTAAAATACCGCCCGAATTGTTCAAAACGTGGTGCAAAATCTGTAATACGATAGGCATAGGATTCCGTATGGATTTCCGTGCAGAGCACATTGGAATTTTTGATGTAATATTGCTTGGTTTCCACAACTGCTTCCTCTGAACTGATCTTGAAAGTTCCACCTTGATTTTTATCGATCATACTGCCGAATACAAAGCTATCTTCGAACGATGGCCAGCACAACCATGATATGTTTGTGTCAATGCCAACATGCGCTATGTAGGAACAATTTCCAATGATTCCAGATTGGTAGATATGTCTGTTTTCTGTTGTATTTTCGTTCATTATTTTACGATAAGTTGATTTAAAAATTGAAGAACATCTTCTTGTTCATCTAAATAATATTTTGCTGCAGATTTGTTGCTTCCTACCTTAATACTTATGGTCGATTGCGGTAAATACTTGAATAGATCCTCGTCGGTAATGTCGTCGCCAATAGCCAACATGAAATCTGCTTTTATATGTCCTGCGATTTCCAATGCCGCCTTACCTTTATTAACTTCTGTATTTTTGACCTCAATAACAGCATTTCCGTCCAATAGTTGTAATCCATAGTCGTTGAGCATTGGGTTTAAGGTCTCCTTTAGCTCGGTTGCTTTAAGTTCGCCTAAGCCCAGTTCTACTTTTCTATAATGCCAAGCTAACGAGTAGGGCTTGACCTCAATGTAAGCACCCGGAGTTTGATCGGCCAGTTTCTCCATCAGCTTTTTTACTTCAGGCATCCAGTGGAGGGCCAATCCTTTTTTATACGACCAGTTGAAATTTGGGAAATTTGACCAAATACCATGTTCGGCAACTAAATAGTACGATCGACCGTCAAACCAAGACGATAGGCTCTCTTGTGATCGGCCGCTTATGATGACCAATGTATTGAGTGGATCAGAAATGATATTATCCAAAAGGTTATACAGCAAGGTCGTCGGAGTTGCTTTTTGGGCATGATTCTGGAATTTGACCAAGGTACCATCATAGTCCAGAAAAAAGAGTCTATTGCTACTTTTGCTATACCTTTCTGAAATACTATTCAATACCTTATCTGAGATTCGCCTTGCCCATTCGTCACGTTGTATGGCTTTGGTCTCAGCCAAACGATTGGTAAAGAGCTGCACCCAATGCTGTACATTAAACTTCTGTATAATCTGAATATTGGCATCGGTACGTTCCTGAATTTCTTCGGGCGGCATTTTAAGCGCTTGGTAAATACTGTCTGCCGTTTCTGTACGATTATAGGGGTTAATAATCAAGGCATCAACGAGTTCCTTGGAGGCGCCTGCAAACTCACTTAAAATCAATACCCCCTTTGATAAAGTCTTACTGGCGATGTATTCTTTACTTACAAGATTCATCCCATCTCGCGTAGATGTAATCATACAGATATCGGATGCAACATATAATCCAACCAGCTCTTCGAATGGAAGCGATTTATAAAAATATAGTACCGGCGTCCAGCTTAGATTGCCATAAATGGAATTGATTTCACTCACCTTCCGGTTAATCTCATCTTTCAGTTTTTTGTATTGCGATACCTTATCCCTGGAGGGCACGATAAGCATATATAGCACAACTTTTGTATGCCATTCGGGGTATTTTTCAAGGAAAGTGAGGAATGCACGTAATCGCTCTAATATCCCTTTGCTATAATCGAGCCTATCGACAGCTATAATAATCTTTTGATCGGGAAAATGGCTCCGGAATTGACTTGCAATGGACTGGATTTTAGGCTGACTGCTGACTTCGACGAATTTATCAAAATCAATACCCATCGGAAAGGATTCTATAAATATATGACGGTCTTTGTACTTGAGCTGGTTATGTCCAGACGATACATGCAGTATTTTTTTGCAGGCATTTAGAAAGTTCTGACTATCGGCGAAAGTATGAAATCCGATAAGATCTGCTCCCAGTAAACCTTCAACCAATTCTTTACGTTGCGGAATGTTCATAAAGAGTTCTTCCGAAGGAAAGGGGATATGGTGAAAATAACCTATGTTGAGCTCTTGGTTTTCTAAACGCAACAGTTGAGGGAGTAGCATAAGCTGATAATCATGGACCCAAATAAAATCGGATGGCTCATCGATAGAAAGCGCAGCCTCGCAGAATTTCTTATTTACCATGACATAGGTAGACCAATATTCGCGGTCAAAATGAATGTAGCTCGGCTGATAGTGGCAAATAGGCCAGAGGACCTCATTGGAATAACCTTCGTAGAAATTGCGTATTTCATCTTTGGATAAGAAAACAGGAAGTAAGTTCATCGGTTTGAGAAGCTCGACAATCTTTTCTTTTTCCTCTTCATCTTTGGGAACAATTCCCGGCCAGCCAACCCAAAGTATTTCATCCGTATCAAAGGCGGAATTTAAACCGGTTGCCAGTCCGCCCGCACTCGGCTTGATGATTAATTTTTCTTTTTTTCGCTCTATTTGTATCGGCAGTCTATTTGAAATTATTATTTTCTTCTTTTTCTTCATAAGAATATTAGATCGATTTATTTGCAGTGTGGAAGAGTTATATTGACTATAACGATGGGCTTGTAATCCACTTATCTGAACAACCTCGGGAGAGAATAGTTTGAATAAATTCAAATTAGAAAGACAATAGGGAAGCTGTTGAAGAAAGAACGCGGTAATTTGCAAAAAAAAGACCTCTATTTCTACAGGTCTTTTTTTTGCTATTTCATTAGATTACGATATGCTGACCGCAGCAGCTTTTTCGTTATCCAGCTTTTTCATAAATTGATCGAGGATGTCACCTAATCTCCCTGAAATTTCTCCTAAAATACTTTCCCAATCTTTAACTGTACCATCACAGTTGTCTGAAACAATTTTAATACTATGAAAGGTGAGATTTTTTTGAAAACAGAAATTCGCTAGGGCATAAGATTCCATATCAAATGCCAAAGGGTTAAAATGTTTGATATCCTGATAAAAAGCAGTATTTACATTGATAAAACGATCCGATGTCAAAAGTGCATCTTCGTAGCGAAATTCATCAAGTGATATGGATTCCAATACGCCTTGACCTTTAAAAAACAGGGTGTTTTCCAGGAAAAATCCATCCGTATAAGCATCCCCTTGTGCATAGTATGCCGGATAAAGGACATGGCCTATCGGATGCCTTGTACAGCCTACCGTGCCAACATTGAGAAGAACAGGACTGATTCCTAATGCTTTGATGTCTTCGTAAAGCGTAGCTACGGACAGGAGCGCATTTACTTTACCTACACCAATTTCGTATACAAAAGTCGATTCACTTGTCGAATTAAAAGATAGCTCATTTTTATTTGCTACCAAGATAATCGTTTCAATATCTTTATTCAGGATCATTTAATTTTCTTCGATATATGGATACTCAAATGCCAATTCTTCGGCAGTAATTAGATTTAAGAAGTTAACACAAGCCTGTTTTGAGGTGGGAAAATCCATGAATGTGTAATTTCCGCAGCTAATCGGGTTTTGGAAAGGTACTTCGTATCCTTCTGTAAGAACAGTCTCTAATACTTCTTTCATCAATTCCGCCACATTCTGAGGAGTTTTCGCTGTTCCAGCCAATACCACATAAAATCCCGTGCAACAGCCCATTGGTCCAACATAAATAACCTCATCACCTAAGATGGTTCTAATTTCTGTTGCAAAACAATGCTCTAATGTATGCATGACTTCAGGTGATAGCATACGCTCCGGAGAATTCGGTCTGATCATGCGAATGTCGTAAGTTGTATAACTTTCAACATTGCTGTTATTGGTTGTAGAAGCTTTAGCGTAGATCCCTTGTTTTAATTTGGTATGATCTACCGTAAAACTATTTACTTTTGCTTTTTCTTTTGTGTACATCTTGTTCTGTTCAAAGCTATAACGCTTGTGACGTTATAGGGGTTAAAAGTTGAATATCAAAAATTTCTACAAAGATACTAGATTATTGTAGAAAAGGACGACAAAACTACTATTTTAACACTTCATAATGTTCGACTGTTGGAAATGGATCGTAGTAATGATGTAAAAGTTTCTCCCATTCCTTAAATAATGCCGACTCCCTGAAACCAATGGTATGGTCTTCTAAAGTTTCCCATTCAACCAACAGAATGTACTGGTTGTTTTTTTCAATACATTTACGTAAAGAATGCGTTATATAGCCTTTACTCGCACTAATATATTGGCAAGCTGTTTTATAATCTCTTTCAAAATTGGATTGTTGTCCTTCAATAATTTGCAATACAGCTACTTCTAAAATCATAATTTGTTTTTTTATTAAGTTTAGTAAATACCTCAAACTTAGAAAATTTGTTTCTGATATGCAATACAAGAACAAGCTTATCCGAACAATTTATTTGGCATTCTTTTAATAAGGACTTATGCCTTATTATCCCGCTTTGACGTATTATATCCGTTTTTTACTTGTGAAGTGATGATCTGGGTGACCAATGGAATACCCGGATTACGATTGTGGGCATTCCAAACTAAGGAGAGCGTTGTTCGTTGTGGTAAATTGTTCAATTCAAGGAAAGTGACATCAACATGGTAGCCGTTCTTTAAAGATGAAGGAACAATGGCAACACCCAGTCCCTGAGCAACCATATTGAAAATGGTCAAAGCATTCACTGTGCGTAAAGTAACTTTGGGGATAAACTTATGATCACTAAAAATACTCATGACGAGATCATAATAAGAGTGGCTATAGTTTTTGGAAAATAAGATAAATGATTCATTTTTGAACGCATCAAGACTTGGTTGCGGTGACTTCAATAGGGGATGATCGTTGGGTAAAACGAGGCTAAAATGCTCTGTATGTATAGGCAGACTACATAATCCAGGTGGCGTTTCGGAAAGACGAACAAACCCTAAGTCAAGTTCTTTTTTCTCCAGCAGATCCAGCTGGGTTTCATTCGCTAGTTCGTGAAGTGATAACTCGATATCCGGCTGCTGCTGTTTTAAATTGACAAGTAGTTCCGGCAGGATTGTTTGAACAGCCGACCCGATAAACCCCAGCTTTAAGGTGCTTATTTTACCATTGGCAAAACTTTGAAGTTGAGTTTCAATCTGATCCAAGTGCCGAAATAGTTCTTTCACCTCCTGAAAGAGATATATCCCCGCTTCAGTCATTTGAACATTTCGTTTATTACGCTCAAAAAGTGTTACGCCATAAGATTCCTCCAGTTGCTTAATTTGCCTGCTCAAGCCTGGCTGCGCAATAAACAATTTTTCGGCAGCCCTTCTAAAATGCAGTTCTTCTGCCAATACTTTAAAATACAGTAAATGTCTTAGCTCTATTTGATAATTCATGGTTATCAATTGATGATAAAAATGGTATTTCTAATTATCAAATATAGCAAGTACATTTGAGTAAAGCAGTTATGATAATGGAAAAATTTTTATATGGCAGTGGGCAGCTAACATGCTCCACAGCTTTAGCGATAACAAAAGGAACGGTTACCGGGGAGATTTCCACCGAAGTCAGGGATAAGATCGAGCAAAGCGCCAGTTATGTCAGGAAAATAGTTGAGCGCGGTGAGGTTGTCTATGGGATCAATACAGGTTTTGGTCCATTGTGCACCACACTTATTGATGCAAGTCAAACGCAGCTATTACAGGAAAATATTCTAAAAAGCCATGCTGTCGGTATGGGAGAACCTATAGCCAATGATTTGGCCAAATTGATGCTTATTCTTAAAGTTCACGCGCTTTCTAAAGGATTTTCAGGAGTTCAGTATGCGACGATTGAGCGGATTATTTGGCATATTGAAAATGATGTCATTCCTGTGGTTCCTAAACAAGGTTCTGTCGGCGCATCGGGTGATTTGGCCCCATTGTCACATTTATTTTTACCATTGATTGGCTTAGGAAAAGTTAACGTAGAAGGGGGGATTTTGGAGACAGCTGCTGTTTTGGAAAAACACGGTATGGCACCGGTTCAGTTGGGCGCAAAAGAGGGGCTGGCTTTAATCAATGGAACCCAATTTATGGCTGCACATGGTGTGATGGCTGTTGCCGAGTTAAATCGTGTACTTCAGAACGCCGATATTATTGCTGCCTTAATGATTGAAGGCTTAAATGGTTCAATAAAACCATTTTTTACAGAATTACATCAATTACGCCCGCACCTAGGAAACCGCTATGTTGCTGCAAGCATTTTTAACATGCTTCATGGCTCGGCTATTTTGGAAAGCCACAAAGACTGTTCTCGTGTACAAGATCCTTATTCGCTGCGCTGTATCCCTCAGGTCCATGGAGCATCACGCAATGCTTGGTTTCATTTGAAGGATACCATAGAAATCGAAATAAACGCAGTGACCGACAATCCTGTGATTATTAATGATGAACTAACCATTAGTGGCGGTAGCTTTCACGGACAGTCAATCGCTTTGCCTTTGGATTATGCCACACTGGCCGCATCGGAAATTGGCAATATTTCGGACCGAAGGGTCTATTTGTCTTTAGAAGGTCAAACCAACGGTGTCCCAAAATTGTTAATGAAGTCAACCGGTCTCAATTCAGGATTTATGATCTTACAATATAGCACGGCCGCGATTGCAAGTGAGAATAAAGGACTTTGTTTTCCTGCAAGTGCAGATAGTATTCCTACCTCTTTAGGCCAGGAAGATCATGTCAGTATGGGATCTATTGCCGGCCGAAAATTACTGCAGGTCATTGACAATGTCGATAAAATACTAAGTATTGAACTGTTATGTGCTGCACAGGCCAAGGATTACCATCAGCCATTAAAATCGACTGCAGCATTGGAAGCTATCCATGCAAGAATTCGCCAGTCCATTCCGCATATTGAATCCGATCAACCGATGGAAGAGCTGCTGACGGAGGCACTAAGCCTCGTAAAATCAGGCGAACTGATCACATTGCATCGTCAATATGCTACAGGTGAGATTGAAGCGGATTTGAAACAAAGGTTTGAAATGTTTTAAACGAAGAATGATGGAAAAAGAGCTGAAATTAGTTGGACCTTTTAGGCAGATATTAACGATGTCAAATATGCCCGTAAATGGGGCACTCGACGATAAACAATTGGCTATTATTAAAGAAGGAGGTATTTTAATAGCAGGTAACAATATATTGGAAGTGGGGGATTTTGAGCAACTACAACTGCAATGGGGAAAGGAGGCAGCACTTGTACCTGTAGAAGGAGATCAGGTCGTTCTGCCAGGCTTTATTGATTGCCATACACATATTGCTTTTGCCGGTAATCGAGCGAATGATTTCGCCCTTCGAAATGCAGGCTCAAGCTACCTGGAGATTGCAGCGGCAGGAGGTGGGATCTGGAGCACCGTTTCCCATACGCGGGATTGTAACGCAGAAGAATTGATTGATCTCACTATCCAGCGCGCAAATTTTCTATTAAGGCAAGGAATCACAACAATTGAAGTTAAAAGTGGTTACGGTCTCAATGTTAAAGAAGAACTTAAGATATTACGGGTCATTCAGGAATCGGATCGTCGTACGGCATCAGACCTTATTCCAACTTGTTTGGCGGCACATATGCTCCCACGGGACTTCGACGGATCCGCAAAAGATTATCTTCATCTGATCACAACAGATCTTTTTCCCCTATTGAAATCAGAAGGGCTGTCGAATCGGATTGACGCATTTATCGAAAAAACGGCTTTTCAGGGGGAAGACATTGTGGCCTATTTACGAAAAGCAAAAGAAATGGGTTTTGATCTGACTATTCATGCCGATCAGTTTACCACTTCGGGAAGTCAGATTGCTGTAGAACTCGGTGCTCAATCTGCGGATCATCTTGAAGCATCAACTGCGGCTGAAATAGAACTTATCGCACACTCAGCTACTGTTGCTGTAGCGCTGCCTGCCGCCTCTATCGGCCTTGGATGTGGTTTTACACCTGCTAGAAAGTTGTTGGATGCAGGTGCATGTTTGGCAATAGGAAGTGACTGGAATCCGGGTTCCGCGCCCATGGGACAGTTACTGACGAGTGCGAGTATTTTGGCAACAGCAGAAAAGTTGACGAATGCTGAGCTGCTTGCGGCACTAACCTACCGTGCTGCAAAAGCCTTAAACCTGTCGGATCGCGGCGTGTTGACCAAGGGCATGAAAGCAGACTTTAGTTTATTTAAAACAGATAATTATCAAGATATTACTTACTACCAAGGAAGCTTGCAGCCTACAGCAGTATGGAAAAATGGTCAGGAAGTATTCTCAATATAACAACATGGAAGATACATTTAAGAGCGAGGTTGCGGAAGGTATTCCAACCGTATTACCTCCAAAAGTAGAACGAGATCATACAATAAGTCATGCCCCCAGACGAAAGGATATTCTCACCAAGTCGGAAGAGAAGCTGGCTCTACGGAATGCATTACGTTATTTTCCCAAACAATGGCATACGGTTTTAGCACCTGAATTTTTAGCGGAGCTTCGTAGTTATGGCCGAATCTACATGTACCGCTTTAGACCCCAATATGCAATGCACGCTCGACCGATAGATGATTATCCAGCAGCCAGTAAGCAGGCGGCAGCTATTATGTTGATGATTCAGAACAACCTTGATCCAGCCGTAGCACAACATCCCCATGAACTGATTACCTATGGTGGTAATGGAGCTGTTTTCCAAAATTGGGCTCAATATCGCCTCACCATGCAGTATCTTTCGCAGATGACAGATGAACAAACGTTACATCTTTACAGTGGTCATCCAATGGGTCTTTTCCCTTCCTCACAACATGCACCTCGTGTTGTTGTAACCAATGGCATGATGATTCCAAACTATTCGAAACCGGATGACTGGGAACGTTTTAACGCTTTAGGTGTTACGCAATATGGGCAGATGACAGCAGGTTCCTATATGTATATTGGTCCGCAGGGTATTGTGCATGGCACCACAATTACTGTTATGAACGCTTTCCGAAAACATTTAACGGTAGACGATACAATTCAAGGCAAGGTATTTTTGACTTCTGGTTTAGGCGGTATGAGTGGCGCGCAGCCCAAAGCAGGTAATATTGCCGGCTGTATCACCGTATGCGCTGAAATAAATCCCGTTGCGGCAAGAAAGCGGCATGAACAGGGTTGGGTAGACCGATTGGTAGAAAACATCGATGAACTCGTTGAACAAGTACAGTTGGCGATGGATCAAAAGGAAACAATTTCCTTCGCCTATATCGGTAATATTGTCGAAGTGTGGGAAGCCTTTGATCGCAAAAATATCCACATCACGGTAGGATCTGATCAGACATCATTACATAATCCTTGGTCTGGAGGCTATTATCCGATGGGGCTGACCTTTGCAGAATCCAATGCGTTGTTAGCGACCGATCCTGACCGGTTTAAGCGATGTGTACAAGAAAGCTTGGTACGACATGTCGATGCCATCAATAAGCATGTAGCTAAAGGAACCTATTTCTTTGATTACGGTAACGCGTTTCTGTTGGAGAGCAGCCGTGCAGGTGCAGCGGTATGGAATGATAAAAAGGATCAGTTCCGCTACCCATCTTATGTACAGGATATTCTTGGCCCAATGTGTTTTGACTATGGTTTTGGACCCTTTCGCTGGGTTTGTACGTCTGGAAAGGCTTTGGATCTTCAAAAATCAGACGAAATAGCCATGACAGTTTTAGAAGAGCTCCGAAAAGAAGCTCCCGTGGAGATTCAGCAGCAGATGCAAGATAATATTCAATGGATTAAAGAAGCCGGTAAAAATAGACTTGTAGTAGGCTCCCAGGCGCGTATTCTTTATGCAGATTCAAATGGACGTATTGCCATAGCAAAGGCTTTTAATGAAGCCGTAAAAAGTGGCTTATTTGAAGCACCTATTGTTTTGGGAAGAGACCATCATGATGTGAGCGGTACCGATTCACCTTATCGGGAGACTAGTAATATCTACGACGGCAGTCAATTTACAGCAGATATGGCTATTCATAACGTCATTGGCGACAGTTTCCGGGGGGCTACTTGGGTATCTATTCACAATGGCGGTGGAGTCGGTTGGGGTGAAGTCATCAACGGTGGCTTCGGTCTACTGCTAGATGGCTCTGCAGAAGCAGCTTTTAAATTGGAAAAGATGCTGTATTTTGATGTAAATAATGGGATTGCTAGGCGCGCTTGGGCTAGAAATAAGGAAGCTAATCAGGCGTTAGATCGTGCAATGGAGAGAAATACCACATTGCAAGTTACCCGCGCGCAACTTGTAGATGACGATATTATCGAACAATTATTTGATCTGAGCGAATGAACTTATTGTTGAATAATTCGGAAATATATAACAAAGGAGACCAAGCGGTCTGGAAGGGGCGTATCGATGGCCAGGATCGTGAATGGATGCGTTGGCATCAATTAATGGATTGTGTTGATCTTCTCGAGCAGCCCGATTTAAGGCAGTCCATTGCTTTTCTCGGATTCTGTAGCGATGAGGGGGTTGCACGCAATCAAGGTCGTGTAGGCGCCAAAGATGGACCGACAGCACTCCGGAATGTATTAACAAACCTTCCTGTACATTTTTCTGATAAACTAAAACTTAAAGACTGCGGTGATATACTTATAAAAGACAGTGATTTAGAATTATCTCAGCAGGGGCTAGGGGCTGCCTTAAATTGTATTCTCGAGCAAGAAGGATTTCCAGTCGTCTTAGGTGGTGGCCATGAAGTAACTTATGGCCATTATTTGGGTGTTAAAAAATTTCTAAAGAGTCGTAATCAAAGTCTTGGCATTATTAATTTGGATGCCCATTTAGACATCCGTCCATTGCAGGATGGCAAAGGGAATTCTGGAACGGGATTCTATCAAATCGAGCAGGATCAGTCTAAAGCAGATTTGCTATTTCATTACTTAGCAATTGGTATTCAAGAAATTAGTAATACCAAAGGATTGCTCACCTATGCCAAAGAGAAGGATGTGCAGATTATTGAAAGAGAGAGTTTGGTCATTGAAAAACTTGATCTGATCCGGGAGCAAATTGTTAGTTTTTCCAAATTAGTGGATTATGTGTATTTGACGGTTGATCTTGATGCTTTCGCTGCAGCCTATGCACCGGGAGTAAGTGCATTGGCATTTAACGGTATAGTCCCTGATCATTTGTTTTTTACGATCTACGATATGCTACTGGATCTGCCTAATCTAAAATCTGTCGATTTTGCAGAATTCAATCCACATTTCGATATTGATTCCAGAACGGCCAAACTAACGGCTGATCTCATTTTTAAGTTGATAAACAAATTAGCAATCAAACTTGATTAGCAATTGCCCATTAGCTAAACAGGGGGCAAAAAAAGATGGTTACATTGCTACTACAGCAATATAACCATCTTTTTTCACATTGGCGGGGTCCTAAAAAAGCACATCGGCTAATGCTGGGTCCTTATCAAAAACTGATTTTGCAAAAGGACATAAAGGCATAATTTTTAAATTTTCTTTACGTGCATAGGTCACTGCTGCCATCAATAATTGTTTGCCTAGCCCTTTTCCTGCGTATTCGGAACTTACTTCCGTATGGTCTATAATGAATTTTGTAGGGCCAGCCCAGGTATAGGTCATTTGTGCCACTGACTTTTCCTGATCGATAACCTCAAAGCTACCGTGTTTATCGTTATTTTTTTGTGTTACTTCCATGAGCATGAATTTAATTAAGAAAAGCCAAAATAAACAAAATCCAGCAATATATAATATGAACAGTCATTTAGAAAAACAGCTATTTTTATCAGTTAGATTGCATAATTGGCTTCCGTGTTTTGTAAAATTGCGGTGATTCTTTTGAATAGCTAATATTTTTAGTATGTTTGCTTTGCGTTATGAGTGTAAATCAAAGCAAAAGACAAGAATTTGCCATTGTGGACATAGAGACTACGGGTGGCAATGCAAAATCGAGCAGGATCACAGAGGTTGCCATTGTTATTCATGATGGTAATCAGGTTTTGGAACGTTGGGAGACCTTGGTTAATCCAGGGAAAGAAATTCCGAATTCGATTTTTGCGCTTACGGGCATAGACAATGACATGGTGAAGGACGCTCCGTTATTTGATCAGGTAGCCGAGCAGATTTATGAAATGCTCAAAGACCGTATTTTTGTTGCACATAATGTAAATTTTGACTATTCATTCATTCGATTTCAACTTCAGGAATCGGGCTTCGAGTGGTCGGCGATTAAATTGTGTACAGTACGCTATGCGCGAAAAATAAAACCGGGATTATTGTCCTATAGTTTGGGGCGCCTATGTGATTATTTAGATATCCCGATTGAAAATAGGCACCGTGCGGGTGGCGACGCCGATGCAACAGCCATTCTCTTTGCTTATTTGAAAGTGCTAGATACCGAACAGGTATTTCAGGATATGATTAAACATAAAGCGCTAGATCAACGTTTTCCACCGCATTTAAATCCCTTGGAGTATGAACAATTGCCCAACGAGGCTGGAGTCTATTATTTTCATGACAAAGCTGGAAAAGTAATTTATGTTGGCAAAGCCGTCAATATAAAAAAAAGAGTATTGTCTCATTTTACAGGGAATAATATTCAAGCGCAAAGGCAACATTTCTTAAAAGAAATTCATCATATAAGTTATGAGTGCTGCGGGACAGAGCTGATGTCATTGTTGTTGGAATGTGCGGAAATCAAAAAGTTCTGGCCAAAATATAATAGAGCACTTAAACGGTATGAGCCTAAATTCGGTTTGTTCTCTTATGAGGATCAAAATGGCTATCTCCATCTGGCTATTGGGAAGACAACAAGGGGACAGGAATGTATTCAGCTGTTTCAGCGTGAATATGACGCTATTCAGTTGTTGCAAAGCTTTATTCAGCATGACGCTATTAATCCGCAATTTTGTCAGTTTGGGCACGCCAGTTTGTCTACGAAAGCTTTAAAGAAGACCGAATTACCCGATCGAGACCTACACAATACACGGGTGGAACGTTGTATCGAGGATTGGCTCAAACAGCAGCCATCCTTTGTATTGATCGATAAAGGACGTAATTCCGAGGAAAAAAGCTGTATTGTCATTGAAAATGGTGTTTTTTATGGAATGGGATATATTGATCAATACAGCCAGTATAACGGGTTTGAAGATATAAAAGGACAAGTAAAAAGATATCAGAGCAATCACTACATGATGGAGTTGGTCAAAATGGCAGCAGAAAGACATCCCGCTAAAATACATTTCTTAACAAAATCAAAGATTTTACCTGATGTTGCGACAGAACCTGATTTCTCTTATGAAAAATCGGCTCCGAATAGTCTCTTTAATTTCTTTTAACAGTATATTTTCAGTTCTTATTTTGGAAATGTCTTCCGTTTGGTCATTTCAATCTCAGTAATCTGTTAAAGAAATGTGAAATAGCAATTTTCGCGCGATTTTGGTCCAATAGTTGAAATATTCTTTGTGTAGAATATTAAAAAGACTTTTCATAATTTAGGTTAATAATTGGTTAGTTAAAACCTGGGGCTCCCAACCTCAGGTTTTCTTTTTTTAATATTTCCGGACAAGAATTTTACACTAAGTATTACTTTTATTTCGATTATTCAACATAAAATAACGTTTTTTTTAATTTAAACATGTGTTTCAATTTACTGTTTTTCAATTGATTAGTTTTTGTCCCCCCTTTGTCCCCCTAAGTTTTTTCTCTGTATAGTTAGTTTGAGCTATTTTAGTGTCAGCATACTGTAATAGCGGAATTAGTAAAACAAAGATGGGGCGTTTTCTAAAAGTAGCTGCGGTATATCTTATCCATATCTTTATATATAAAAAGGGCCTTGGCCCTTTTTTTTATCCCTATTATTCAGATTGCTTATTTTAATCCAAAGGTACGTTGACCTAGATTTTGATATAGATCTTTTTCTTCCGTAGGCAATATGCGATCAACCAATTCAAAGCGACAAATAGCAGCGCAAATAGGGCGGAGGATAATCGTTGGTTTTGCCAGCTATCAAACAGGAAATGGTAGCTCAAGTTCCAAAGATTTTGATGCGTATCCCCGATAAGAATAAAAGAAAAAATAGTAGGGATTAATCCGCTAAGACAATAGATAAATAGTGTATTCTTGCCGAAATCGTCAAGGACAGTGTAAATTTTCCCTCTGATGTTTTGAAATTCGATAAGATAGATTAATATACCGAGAAAAGAGAGTGCAATTCCAGTGCTGAATACGGCGTAGCTGCTGGTCCAGATCTTCTTATTAATAGGAAAAACAAATGACCATAGATAGCCTATCAGGATAAAGGACAGACCTACGATAAATAAGTTCATCAGCTCCCTTTTTCCTGTTAGTTTTTGAATAATGTACTTTCCGGTAATATACCCGAATATCGTTTGACTGATGGCCGGTAATACGCTCCAGATATCCTCTGGATCAAACGCTGTTCCCTCGCCGTGATAGAGATGGGATGCACCAAAGATTCGGATATCCAGTGCCGTTCCAAACCAACCCTCCAAACTATAAGGATCCGATGGATTACTATAGTAGCAAATCAACCAATAGAACAAGAGAAATGCCACACCGATGATAATTGTGCCTTTATCTTTAAAATAATATATTAACATGGCGCAACTGAAATAACAGATAGCGATACGTTGCAATACGCCGAAATACCTGTACTTGGCAAATGGAATCCATTCCAGCTTGTGAAGGCTATTCCATTCAACAAAAGGAAAAACATTTAAAAAGATGCCCAGCATAAAAAGGATGCCCGTTCTTTTCGCAACTTTTTGCCAATAGGCTGATGGAGCCTGTTGATCGCTATTTTTTAAAGAAAATGCCATGGAGTTTCCAACAGCAAATAAGAAAAATGGAAATATAAGATCTGTAAACGTACATCCATGCCAGATGGAGTGTTCAAGTTGAGGAAATACATGATGATAGTTGCCGGGATTATTGACGAGAATCATAGCCGCGAGTGTAAACCCACGGAAAATATCCAGTGATTTAAAACGAGTCATAATAAAGTATATTAGTAAAAAAGGCTGTTCAAGGAATTAATCCTTTGAACAGCCTATGCTTGGTCTAATTAATAGCCTGGATTTTGAGTCAGGCTCGGATTTGCCTGCAGTTCCAATAATGGTATTGGAAGGAGCAGGCTATTTTGGTTAAAATTATACTTAATCAGCGTAGGGTTGCTCTGTTTGCCGTTATCGCATGTAAATTTTATTTCATTTAGTTTATTCATTACATCTACCGTGACACCATAACGATTTAAATCATCCCAACGTTGACCTTCGAAAGCAAGTTCCAATCGGCGCTCGTTGAGAATGATGGCCTTTAGTGAACTGGAGCTGACACCGGATAAATCTGACAGCCCTGCGCGATGACGTATGACATTAATGGTGTTTATCGCACCAGAAGTATTTCCCAAGGCGTTTTGAGCCTCTGCTTTAAGCAGAATGATGTCCGCAAGCCGCAAAAGGTAAAAATGATCGCCACTTTGGAAGCTGTTGGCATGTTTTTGCTTTACATTAAATGGGATTTCTGTATCGGCATCTCCACAAGGGTTCCAGAACTCATCTGCCCAAGGGACAGAGAAAAACCAGATGTTGGCATTCTTTCGTTCAGTGTCGCCAGCGTTGTCATAAGCTTCGACTAGATCTTTCGAAGGTGTGCCATACCGGCGCCATTCGTTTTCGTTGATTTGGCCATTTTCATCAAGATCCGGGAAAAAGAATGCGCCACCCCAACAGCTTAGATTGGGACTGCCGGCGATGTAGGGAATCTCTATGATAGATTCACTGTTATAGTTATGTTTACCGTCAAAAAGATCCGCATAGTTTTGAAGGAGCTGATAGCCACCTTTTCCAGTAATCACTGCATCGGCGTATTGCAAGACCTTATTGTAATCTCGATCAGGGCGTTGTGCCCATATCTTGGTCAGCAAGGCATTTGCAGCACCTTTTGTAGCTCTAACCTTGTCAATAGAGGCTTGTCCAAATCCATCGGGAAGATTGTTTGCGGCCACCTGTAGATCCGAATCTATAAAATCATAAACCTCCTCTACAGTTGATCGCTTGATGCGTAATACTTCGGCATCAGTACTGTTGGAGTGTTTTTCCAAGGGGACACCACCGTAAAGTTTGACCAATTGATAATAATGGAAGGCTCTTAAAAATGAAGCTTCTCCAAGAATTTGTTTGCGTCTTTCATCCGAAAAGGTAGGATCTGTGACTTTATCAACATTGTCGATAACGATATTGCATTTTGAGATTGCTCCATACAGTTCTTCCCAATCCCTGCGTACCATTTCATTGGTATTGGTAATGGTATTATAGTCAATTTGTGCAAAATCTATTTCGCCACCACCGGCAGCATGCGCATTGTCCGAACGGATATCGGTCTGTAAAATCATTTCCCATTGATAATAATTGGCATTGCTTCCTGGGCGAGTACCATTGCCTATAAAAGAATTATAGGCCCCGTTTAATGCTTTCTCAATATTGTCTCCGGTGAGATAGGCATTTTCACTCGTTACCGTGGAGGTAGGCTGAAGATCTAAAAACTTTTTGCAGGAATTTAGAGCAAGAGAAGCCAATAAGGCGATGGCTAATGACGTATATCTATTTGATTTCATTGTTTGTAAGCTAAAAGGTTAAAAAGTTAGGTTTAAACCAACAATAAAGGTGCGTGCCTGCGGCGAAGTACCAAAATCGATGCCCGGCGCCATATTGGAGCTCACGGTTTCCTGGTTAGTTCCCCCATACATGCTTACCTCAGGATCTAGACCTGAGTATTTTGTGAATGTTAACAGATTCTCGCCTGTTACATAAAAACGGACCTTATTGAGCTTCCATCTTTCAAGCACTTGTTTAGGTAGGGTATAGGCCAAAGTCATCGATTTTATCCTGAGGTAGGAACCTTTCTCTACAAAACGGGAAGAAATCTGTGAATTGTAGTTGTCATCTGTATTGTTTAGATCCGGACGTGGCATAGTACTATTTTTGTTATTGACTGTCCATCTGTTTAACACGGCAGCACTTTGGTTTCTCGGTTCCCACATACCCTCTGTATAAATACGTGTCGCATTAAGGATATCATTTCCCTGTACACCCTGTAAGAAAAAAGAAAAGCTGAAGTTCTTATAACTAAAATCATTTGTCATGCCATAAGAGAATTTTGGTGTAGCATTACCAATGATAGCCATATCACTCGTTTGAAGACCTGCTTCAGGGTCGGCCATCTGATAGATCATATCTCCGGTCTCTGGATTGACGCCTTTCGCGACGTAACCCCAGAATGATCCCAATGCAACCCCTTCTTTTGCAATCGTACTATTGCCACGGCCATCAATATTTCCGTCATAGTAGGTTCCGCCATCAATATTCAGTACTTTATTGCGATTGAGCCCAAAGGTGACTGTTGTATTCCATTTGAAATCGTGAACGAAATTTCGGCTACTCAATTCGAATTCGAAACCTCTATTCTGTAGGTCGCCGAGGTTTTTCAGCGCAGTTCTATAACCGGAACTATACGGAACTCTTGAGTTGAGAAGTAGGCCTACAGTCCTTTTTGCATAATAATCTGCACCAAATATCAATCTAGAATTAAAGAAACTGGCATCCACACCAATGTCGGTCTGGTTTGTCGTTTCCCATTTTAGATTGGGGTTGTCCAAGGTAGAGGGTGTATACCCCGGTACAACCTGATCGCCGATATTGTACGATCCCGTGACGTCAACTAAACCAAGATAGGAAAAGGCCGGGATTTGGCTATTTCCAACCTTACCCCAACTAGCGCGGATTTTCAAATCGTTTACTGTGTTTTTCAGCGAACTGAAGAAATCTTCATTGGATAAACGCCAGCCGGCAGAGAAAGAAGGGAAGTAACCCCAACGGTTATTAGGCCCAAATACAGATGAGGCGTCAGCTCTCAGATTTGCTGTAAATAAGTACTTGTCGTTATAATCATAACCGATTTTTGCAATGCCGGAGACAGTGGATACAGCAGCATCTATCGCTGTTGGCATCGCCGTAATCATCGAACCTCCATTGACGGTGTGAATCGCTGGATTAGCAAAATTCTGGGTAGCAATATTTGAGATTGTTGTTTGTGTTTTAGTGGTAATATAACCTAATAAACCTGTGAAGTGGTGCTTGTCACTAAAAGTTCTGTCATAGTTTAATGTATTTTCGGACATCCAATACTGATTGTCCTGCTGCTGGAGCGTCGCCATTCCTTTATATTTTCTACCCTCTGTCGTGCGGAACGGATCTACAAAAGTGCGGTACTGGTTGTTAAATTTCTCATACCCAAACAGCGATTTGAATTTTAGTCCCGGTAGGATATTAGCCTCCACAAAGGCATTTCCTGTAAATCTGTTGTTGATATAACTGTGCTCGTTGCCTGTTGCCAATGCAACGGGGTTGTCAAGATCCGTATAGAATGGATCTACTGTGAAAGCCCCCTTATCACCGTATATGCCGATGACTGGAGAGCCCAGGTAAGCATTCATGATGACCCCATTTCGGGAGTTCTCGTTAATGTCCACATCGTACCAACGGTTGTAAGATAAGCTTGTTCCAACTTTAAAGATTTTATTGATCTGGTGATCCAAATTAACCTTAAAATTGACCTTGTTTACTGTATTGGTGATGACCGTACCATTATCTTTTTGATAAGATCCAGAGATGTAAAACCCTGTCTTTTCATCTCCACCGCGTACTGAAGCCTGGTATTTTTGGCTGTGGCCGGTGCGGAATAGCTGATCTGGCCAGTTCGTATCAGCGGTATATTTCGACCAATCCAAGGCTTCTCCCATCTCAGTCATTAATTCTCTATACTGTACCGCATTTAGAACGCTAGGCTTTTTTCTGATGGCTGAAAATCCCTGATAGGTTTCGAAATTTACCTGTGTCTTACCGTTTGTTCCTCTTTTGGTCGTAATCAACACAACGCCATTGGCTCCTGAAGATCCATAGACAGCGGCAGAAGCAGCGTCTTTTAATACCGAAATGCTTTGAATATCTGATGGATTGAGCTCCGATATATTTTCAGTAGGAACACCATCTACAATGTATAATGGATTGCTACCTGCAGTGATTGTTGAGGTTCCGCGAACTCGAATGGAGAAGCCAGCTTGAGGTTGTCCGGAGGATTTTACAATTTCTACCCCCGCCATTTTACCTTCCATGGCACTCGCCAGTTGGGTCACAGGGCGATCTTCAATATCCTTTGTGCTCATGGTTGCAATGGCTCCCGTGATGTCCTTTTTCTTCTGTGTTCCAAAACCGACCACAACGATCTGTTCCAGTTGGTTGTTGGCAGTTTTCATCTGCACGTTGAGGAAGCTATTGGAGCCTACCGTACTACTGATAGTCTCATAACCTATCGAACTAAAGCTGAGTTGATGTGTAGAGGTCGCTTCAATCGAGAATTCACCTTTGCTGTCTGTTTCCGTTTGTTTACCTGTTGTTGTATTGCGGATTGTTACCCCTGTTAATGCTTTACCATCGCTATCGGAAACACGTCCTTTGACAAGCTTTTGTACATTAATCGTGTTTCTTGAGGGCATGTCATCTGTTTTCCTTTTTAGGACAATGGTGTTGTTGACAATTTTATAAGAATACGATAGCTCTTTTAGGTTGTCATCCAGAATTTCAACAATAGAACCATCTTTATGGTTTATTCGGATTTTTTGGTTATCATTAATCTGTGAGTTATCGTACAGAAACACATAAGAACTCTGACGCTCGATCTCTTTAGCAAACTTTGCCAAAGTGTATTCCTTGTCTTGTAACTTTATTTTAGTTTGGTTTACATTCGCCATCGCCAAATTATTTGCATGGGAAACGCATTGGATCGCAAGTAAAGCAGCAAATAGTTTTGCCTTTTTACCAGCCCCTTGGATGGTTTTAAGTTTATACATAATTAGTTGGTTAAGTTTGTTTTATATTAAATAATTTAGAGTTCAACTTCAATTTTATTGTTTTGCAATCGACATTTTATATCCAGGAAGTTGAGGGTCTCAACCAGTTGCTGGGCCGTTGAATTACGTTTTATTTTTCCTGTCAGTTCACGCTTTTCATTTGTTCCTTTATAGACAATATCTACATTATACCAGCGTTTTATGGCAGCGAGTGCATCTTTTATTGGTGTCGATTCAAAATAGAAAAAGCCATTTTTCCAGGCCATTGCCTCTTCGATATTGGCTTCTGCTACGATAAGATTCCCGCCTGTAGTAAATGCTGCTTGACCAGGTTTCAGCATTTTTGACTTGCCGAATTGCGAGACTTGTACAGAACCCGCTATAAGTGTGGTTTTATTGTTTTCATTTGGATAGGAGCTTACATTAAAATGGGTTCCGAATACGCGGATGGTTTGTTCATTGGATCGCACATAGAATGGTCGCTTACTATCGTGGCTGACTTCAAAATAGGCTTCACCCGATAATTTTACTTCACGGCTATTCGACGCAAAAGATTCAGGAAATGTCAAAACGGAGCCAGCGTTTAGCCACACCTTACTGCCATCGGCCAAAATTATCGTATACTCTGTTCCAATCGGCGTTTCAATGGTATTGGTACGGCTAGCAGCAGTATTCTTACTGGCTGTAAATTGATATTGCACGGTTCCGGAAGCAGTTGTAACAACTTTCACCTGTTCATCCTGATGGAGAACGCTCTTTTGGTGGGCAGAAAGGTCAATTTTAGTTCCATCGGCTAAAGTTAATACGGCTGCTTTAATGCCCGGATGAACTTGCTGTTGTGTCTTCACGGCTACCTGCGGGCTATCTCCGGTTGTTCTTTTAACAAGGTAAAGGGGCAATATAAATAACAGTGCCAAAGCAGCAGCTATTCCACCCAATTTCATCCATTGTGGAATTCGCTTGATTTTTGACGCTTGGATTTCCTGCTTTATATTTAAGAATAACAGCTCTTTGAGTTGTTGTTCATCTGTTGAGAGCTCCTCGGGGATAGGGAGAGGTTCGCCATTACTTGTTTCATACCATTGTTGCAGTTCGGCTTCTTCTTCAGGGGTACATGTGCCTTGAAGCCATTTATAAGCCAATTGCTTTATCCGGAATTGATTATGATCAACCATATTTAGGGGTTATTTATATATAGAGTCCCTAAATTGGGCTGATACCCTGACAAGAAGAGAAAAAAAATTACAAAGTAATCAGAAAGCGCTGAATACCAGCGCGTATTTTTTTTAAGGCACGGCTTAATTGGGTTTCGACAGTTTTCACAGAGATGTTCATACTTTCAGCGATCTGTTTATAGGAGAGTCCTTCTTCGCGGGATAATTTGAAAACAAGCTGGCATTTTTCAGGCAGTTCCGAAACAAGCTGATCTAGCCGAACACGAAGCTCTTCAAACTGAAGCCAATTTTCCGTCGAGTTATCAAAATCTACCCATTCCGTATCATGCTTAAAAGCTTCCTGCTTGTATTGTTGTGCCAGATATTTAAATACTTTGTATTTAACGGCCACGGAGAGATAGGAGGCGAGATTGCTTTCAATTTGGAGTTGATGGCGTCTCAGCCAAAGAGAAGTAAAGATATTTTGTACGATTTCCTGCGCATCTTCCAGTGAATTTGTTTTGCGGGCCGCCTGGTAATAAAGCTTTTTCCAATAGCGATCATACAAAGCTTCGAAAGCTAAGCTATCGTCTTGTTGAATCAACACGATCAACTCTTCATCTGAATGGCCTCCAAAATCTTTCATGCAAGACAATAATTTGTTTTTCTATGGTTATACGACGTGAAATGCTAATTTCGCTATAAATGTAGGGACTAAATTATGAATAATGCAACTTTAATATATAAAAGCTGGCTTTAAGCAGCTAAACGCGTATTTTACAAAGGATAGCAGCTTCGAATAGACAAAAAAAAGGAGTATCTGAATCAACAGATACTCCTTTTTTGAAGTGGTGCTTCTTAGAAGTTTGGTTTCAACAAGTATTTATCGTAGAATCGGAAAATATGATCAGCTGCTTCCTCGGCTGTATCCACAATTCGAAACAGTTTTAAATCCTCTTCACTGATATATTTGTTTGAAATCATTGTATTTTGAACCCAGTCCATTAATCCTTTCCAATATTCAGAGCCGACCAATACGATTGGAAAACGTGCAATTTTACCGGTTTGAATCAGTGTGATTGCTTCAAAAAGTTCGTCCATGGTTCCGAAACCTCCAGGCATAACAATATACCCTTGAGAATACTTCATAAACATGACCTTTCTGACGAAGAAGTACTTAAATTCAAGCAATTTGTCGCGGTCAATATATTTGTTGTGAAATTGCTCGAATGGTAATTCAATGTTTAGACCAACAGACTTACCTCCAGATTCGTAGGCGCCCTTATTGGCTGCCTCCATAATACCCGGTCCACCACCGGAGATAATACCATAACCGCGTTCCGTCAATAAGCTAGCAATATCTACTGCCATTTGATAATATTTGTGTTCGCGCGGGGTACGTGCTGATCCAAATATTGAAACACAGGGGCCAATTTTTGCCAATTTCTCAAACCCATCCACAAACTCTGACATCACTTTAAAAATCTGCCATGAGTCTTTTACTTTAATTTCCTGCCATGTTTTGTTTTCAAATGCGCGGATAATTTTATCTTCTTTTGTAATGTCCATATATAACGTTATACATTTAATTTTTAAAACCTAATTTTTCAAAAAGGAATACAATATAGCTATTTTTTTAATACTAGCTACTTTTTCTGATTATTCTTACATTTGCATTATGAATTTTTCTTCTAAACTTCTCGAGAACGCAGTGGCCGAATTTGGAAAATTACCTGGCGTGGGACAAAAGACGGCATTAAGACTGGTTTTGCATCTGTTGAAGCAATCCGACGCAGATGTAGCGCGTTTTACGGCCTCTATCGATCGCTTGAAAGAAGATATTCAATATTGCCAAGAATGTTTCAATATTTCTGACCACAGTATATGTGAGATATGCGCCTCATTCAAACGCGATAAAAGTTTGATCTGTGTTGTAGAAGACACGCGAGATGTGATGGCCATCGAAAATACAAATTCCTATCAAGGTGTATATCATGTTTTGGGAGGATTAATTTCGCCTATGGATGGTATTGGCCCTGCTGATCTAAAAATCGAAGGGTTAATTAATCGAATCCAAAGAGGTGAGGTAGAAGAAGTTATTTTGGCCCTTTCAGCAACAATGGAAGGGGATACCACCATTTTTTATTTATACCGTAAATTGCGTGAGTTTGATGTAAAAATTACAACGATTGCCCGCGGTATAGCCTTTGGTGGTGAGCTGGAATATGTCGATGAGCTGACCCTGGGACGCTCCATTGCGACACGGGTGCCTTACGAGCGCAACGTTGGTTAATTGTATTTCAGATAGATTTGTTTCACGCCTTCGTGTACTTTTCTTCCTTTGTCAATTTGTTGTTGTCGCCATAAGCTGTCGGTAACCATACGATTTGCTTTTTTATTTTTTAAGATATTCACATAAGCAATTTTACCGAGTACCGTCTTCTTTAAACCCAATAGTGAACACGAGTAGTCTCCCAATAGATAATGATTGTAGTAGAGATGAATTTCGCGCATGAGCTTTCGTCCCCATTTGTTTGTGGGGTAGGCTGCTTTAATGGGCTCTTCCATAAGCGCTTTTGCTAAAGCTAAACTATCCTGATCTCCTGATTGTTGTGTCATGGTCCAATAATACAAAGCTTCAATAGCTTGCTCCTCTGTGTCGGGGAGAAGTTGCATTGGAATACCCAGCAATGTTCCGATAAATTTCCAGACATGGAATAAACCTTCAACCTCGTTTTTCAATACATTGAATTTCATGCGTTTTAGTCCTGTTAGGTAAACAAGAGAAAATCCAAGATTGGTTGCAAGCATATCCCATGTGTTTAATGGAATACCCCATTTTTCTGTTTGCCACTGACCGTGCTTTAGGATGTTTAATCGCGCATACGAATGGATACATCGGGTGAGTAGAATGGCCTCTATGCCAATATTACCCTTTTTCAGTGCATCATCGCCTGTGATATCAACCCAAAAGGTTACCGTTTCGGTGAGCCGTTTGACAGCGCCTTTTTTTAGTGCCCCCGTAAAGATCAAAGGTTTATTGATCGCGCTGGATTCATAGCCCCCCATGAGGACATAATCCCGTAACACAATAAGTCCTGATAAACCAGAACGTTGACTGAGCCCAATGCCTTGTTCTATTTTATTCCAATCTAACCAAGAAGGGCTGAGATCTAATGTATTTAAAAAATTCAGCAATACATGTTCGTATGCTGCATCAATAGGCTTGCCTGCAAGTGCATCTTTAAGCAGTTGTTGACCTTGATGGAAACCAATTTTTAGGTGTAGCTGCTCGACAAGTTGGTCGCAGCTATTGTCAAATTGATAGAGTAAAGGAGTAAATTGATCGGCAGCAGCCATGGAAAGTTTCGTTGGCAATTTGCGAAGCAATTCGACACCAAGACCCTTCGACCAATAAAAAGAAAATGAACTTGTATTAACTTGATAACGTTCGGGTACTCGCATATCTTTTATTGAATTGTCCAAACAGTATAACTTCCAGTTAGTGTGATACTATCATTTGATTTATTAAACTTAAAGTCTATATAATCCATTTGACACGATGAGAGATCACTGCAGCAAAATTGACGATCAATTTTAAAATGAAGTCTAAATGAACCTTCGGTAATATTTGTATAAAAAGTCAATCCACTTACGCTAAAGTCACTTAAATGCGGTGCCCCATCTTTATCTTCCAATTGCTCGATAACGTAATCATTGATTTCTTGCTGATGTTTGTCGATGAATGGTATAAGATCTTGACTGCTGAATGGTATGATTAAATCGTCTTTTTTTAGTTGGATTCTGATGTTAATTTCTGTCATCTTATTATGCTGTACTAATAAAGATCTCTCCAGTTTGGAATATATAAACTGAAAATTGCTTCTGTTTCTTTTCGCGTCTTATGAGCAAATTTACAGAAAGCCTTTAGAATAATTAGATTGATGTGTTCTTTTTCGAAATTAATGAGTCGATTTGAAAAATGAAATCCACCTTCAACGATTCTAAAATCGTTTTTGGATAATTTATGGATGGTTACTGTAGCTACATCATATATATCCAACTGTTCTTCCCAATAAGCAATCTGCTTGATTATTTCATGGTAGAGTAATTCCTGACTCCATTTGTGCAGTAATTTCAATGTATTCGTGCTCTTCTTTTGATATACACATATACTTGTAGCTGTCAGTTCAACGGTTGCTAGCGTTGTGGAAGGATAGATCTTGACCAAATAAGGTTTTCCAAATAGGTAGTAGGGGGCTTCTAGATAGGAATAGGATATACCTTCCGATTTACTTTCTGGAGGGTTTAACTTGATGTACTCTTTAAGGAAAGCAACATCGCAATGTGCCGGAGCATGTACACGATAGGGTGATGAACTACCCGAAATTTGGATATAATCTTTATTCCAGGGAACTATTTCATAAAATATACGACCGATTTCGATTTGCATTTCTCAATTTTAAATTAGTTATGGGGCGTCGGCATTCAATATCGCTTGATACCCTAGCAACTGCGTTAAAGTAACATTTTTTTATATTAAACAATAGTTATAATCGTAACAATTTTCTTTTATACAGGGAGTCCAAACAATAAGAGTTTCGTTTGAACAAATTATGGACTACGAGTAATCAACTTCGGACTGTAAGTAGTATGTCTGTACGATGTAGACATAGTAAATACACTTAGAAAAGGTGGACTCAACGTGGACTTACTGTGGACTCACTGTGCTTACAGGACGAAGTTGGTCATAAGTTAGTCGTAATTTTTAGCATTGTTACCAGCTCTCACTAGCTTTTGTTTTTTGTTTTAATATTTAGATACTATCTTTGGAATACTGTTTATGTATCAACCCAACGACCATTTTCCAATATTAGACCTGCAGAAATTTCAGGAAGGGATTATCGCTGACCGCGATTTACTTTTTCATGAACTCATTGGCCCTAGAGAAATTAGTGAACCGCACAAACACGATTTTTTTATCCTTTTATTATTCCAGGAGTCTGTAGGTACACATACAATAGATTTTGACCGTTTTGTACTAGGCTCAAATCAGCTACATCTGGTTTTTCCGGGACAGGTACATCAGTGGCAGATGGCTGATCCTACCTATGCACTGCAGCTCATGATCAGCAGACATTGGTTCGAAAGTTTATTACCTGCGTTGCGATTTCCTATTTCTTATTATCTTAAGCATTTGGTCATAGATCTTTCAACGACCAATTTTCAGTCGTTATTGACAGAATTCAAGGCAATTGCAGATGATTTACAGGATGGTGAGATCCTATGGGAATTGATTTACGCACGGGTCAAAGTAATTACGCTTCTGATCAGCAAGATCGTTCAGGATAATTATGATGATTATGAACAATATCAGGCTAATCCAATTATGGCAAAATTTGTGCAGCTTATCGATGAATGGTATAAAAGTGAAAAATCAGTCGCTTTTTATGCCGAAAAGCTAAATATTTCGGCAAATTATCTGAATGTGTTAAGTAATCGGGTTTTACAGAAATCAGCTTCATTTTTGATTCAGGAACGTGTGTTACTGGAAGCAAAGCGGTTGCTTAAAATTTCGGATAAAACGATCAAAGCTATTGTCTTTGATTTAGGGTTTTACGATAATGCAAGCTTTAGCAAGTTTTTTAAAAGTCATACGAATATGACGCCAAGCCAGTTTAAAGCGCAGCCATAATATCTACACAAGCTGTGATAATTCGTACAAAGATCATTGTCTCAAATCACTTAGCTTTGGTAAAAATGATATAGGTATGAATGAGATCAATCAGAATCAAGAGACATATTTGTTGAAGAATGTATTGCTAGAAACAGGCTTTCTTTATGAGCATGAGGAAATTGTTGCTACAAAAACAGCATTGTTTGACATTCAAATTGAAGCAAATAAAATAAAAAGTATTGAGCCAGCGCAATCGGTAGCGAATGGAAAAGCTTTTGATGTGAAAGGTAAATTGGCATTGCCGCCATTCCGTGACATGCACATTCATTTGGACAAAACCTTATATGGTCTGCCCTGGAAGGCGGTATTTCCAAAAAATAGGACTGTAAAAGATATGATTGCCAAGGAACAGGTGATCATCCCCGAGTTGTTGAAAACCTCTGTCGAACGGGCCGAAAAATTAATCGCGCTTTTACAGGGCTACGGAACAAATTTTGCACGTACGCATTTTAATGTAGATCCAACATCGGGAACAAAGTCATTGGAGCATTTGTTACAGGCGCTGGAACATTTAAAATATTCATTTGCTGCAGAACTGGTTGCATTCCCCCAGCATGGCCTATATTATACAGAATCGGCGAAACTTATGGAGGAGGTAGCAAAATGGGGGCAGGTGGATTTTATTGGTGGTTTGGATCCCTTTAGTATTGACGGCAGTATTGAGAAACCGATGGACTTGACAGTTCAACTTGCATTGGATAATAACAAAGGAATCGATATCCACTTGCATGAGGGTGGGGAATCAGGTGTTAAGACCATACATTATTTGATTGATAAAGCATTGGAAAATCCGGCATTGCAGGGACGTACATTTATCAGTCATGCTTTCGCCTTAGGCTACATGCCGAAAAAGGACTTAGCACATACGGCCGAACGAATGGCAGAAGCGAAAGTTGGTATCTGCAGTTCGGTTCCTTTTCGCAATATGTTGATGCCATTTCGGGAACTGAAAAAAGCGGGAGTGGAAGTTTTTGTAGGAAACGACAATGTTCAGGACCATTGGGGTACTTTCGGTAGCGGTAATATGCTTCAAAAAGCCAATCTAGCTGCGGAATTATATGGTTATGAAACTGAATTCGAGTTATCCCGTTGCCTTCGTTATGCGACCAATGGCAAAATTCCGCTTGATGATCAAGGGAATTCCGTATGGCCGAAAGTTGGAGATGATGCTAGCCTCCTTTTTGTCGATGCGAGTTGTTCTGCAGAAGCAGTTTCTCGCATCTCAACCGTCTATGGGCTTATCCATCAGGGAAATGTGGTCAAATGGAACAATAGTTCCCAAGCTTAATTGAAAGTAGCAAATAATCATAAATTGAGAATGCCAATTTATCGTCTAGAAAATTGGCATTTTCAATGCTGGGGGATAACGTTTAGTGTAGGAAAGTCGTCTTGCAGTAATCTATTTTATAAGAACCTTGCTCATTGACCAATTGAACTTCATTTTTGGTTCGGATGTCATTACCGTAATCAATAAATACGATAAATTTGCTTTCAGTTACTTTGTCGACTTTGACATCCTTGATATCCAATGCGTCGTCATTACCTCTTCCAAATAACCAGGTTTCCTCCGTATATAAGGGGTAGATTTTTCCCCATTTGGCCTTATAAGCTGCCTCAGCTTTGGGTAGTTCTTCATCTGTGAGGTTGGAGGGGCCGTAAATTTCATTCGCATCTTTTAAAAAGTCTTGGAATCGCTTGGTACATAATGCGTCCTCTTTATCCAGATAGTAACAATATTTTCCAGATGCGGAACCTGTACATTGAAAAATTCCTTTCAACCAAGCTTCTGCTTGCTGATTCTGACCCACTGCCGTGTCTTGCTCCGCTGTCCTTGTGCTGTCTTTGAATGGTATTTGCTTTGCAGGATGATTTGCAGTAGTGCTTTTATGGTCTTGCGCTGAATTTGCACAGCTTGCTAACATGCAAAACAGCCCTATTGTTGCATATAAACTTTTCATTTTTTGATATCGTCTTAATATTGGAATAAAATTAGGATATAAATTGGATAACATGATCACGGATTACCACTATATTCAACAGAATATTCATCAAAAAATCTAATTTTCCATTCTTTTTGAAATAATGCAGCGGGCCGTAAGTCTACCATGTCGATTTAAGACGCAATGAATTTGCGTAGTTCAGGACTTCTAATCTTTTTTTACAACAATTATTTATTTTTATTACCTGTATATCAGAGCTATATAATTTTATATGAGTTTTTCTTATTTCTTTTTATTGTTACGCAAATTCCCTGCGTATTAAACCAATGATATTTGTAATGTCAACAATGACAAACGTTCTTTGATGGAAATTATAGCGAAAAGCTTTAAGATATATACTTTATTATGAAGTATAAAAGAGCCTTTCTTCTTCAGATTGCATCCTGGTCACCTGTTTCAGTATAGCAGGTTAGTATTGTTCTCTATGAGTTTCAATATACTGATAAAACGAGAAGTTGAAAGGAAAGTGCTCGTGTTAGAGGTTCGAATCCTCTCCTGTAAAAAAGGTAGCTCAAGGGTAGAGCAAAGCAGTTAGTTGTGGGTCGTAGGTTCGATTCCTACTCCTGAGCAATCAGGATAGTTCAGTCAGGTTAGAATAACAACACAATCGTGTGGGTTCGAATCCTACTTCCATTTTCGGATGGAATAGCATAAGGGTATTGCATCGAACTGTCCATTCGGACATTCAAAGTTAAGACTTTCTTCAAAAAGGTCATTTGGTAGAAGCTTGCTATCTTTTATCCTGCTTATAGGCTGTTTTCATGCGATTGAGCAATTGATTGATGGCCTGAGATTCCTAAGTGAGGTATCTGCGTTTATAATAAAACGTCATGACAATAAGATGGGGTATTTGTTCATCGACTTTTGATTTTAAAAAAGGGTACCAGGACTTTCGAATCCCGCTTGAGGTCAAGGGATAAAAAATAGCAGGTTTTATAATAGAAATGAAGAAAATTTAAAAGAATATACAATGAAAAGAGTACAGCTAACTACAGACGAAATCGGATTGGTTGTTAAGAACAATGCGGTGATCCGTGTTTTGAAATCCGGTAACTACTGGTTGGGATTTGGTGAAAAACTGGAGAAGTACACGATTACTCATCCATTTCCTTCCGGTCGCAATGTTGATGTACTGTTGCAGTTGACAGGTTTTCGCGAATTGGTCGATATCGTTGAAGTAGGTGATACGGAGATCTGTCTTGTTTTTTTGAATGGTAATTTTGAAAAGACGTTAGCGTCTGGCAGGCATGTTTTTTGGAAGGAATTGCGCGAACGCAGATTTCAATTAGAAGACATTACGGAGATTGAGATCCCTGCATCTGTTAATCGTCAATTGCTGGAGAAGCAGAGCTTAGGCTATTATGTACGTCAATATAAGATTGAACCAAATGAGAAAGCGCTGCTTTTTGTAGACGGTGTGTTTGTGGATATTTTGAAGTCGGGAACGTATTGTTGGTGGAAGAATGCAAAAACCATAGCGATTTTAAAAGCTGATATGAGGGTCTTGACATTGGAAGTGGTAGGACAGGAGATCTTGTCCAAAGATAAGGCACAGATCAGAATCAATTTCACGCTGCAATATCAGATTGTGGATATTGTCAAAGCGCTATTGGATAATAAAGAATATGAAAAGCAATTGTATTCGTTGATGCAGTTGACCTTACGGTCCTATATTGGCCAGATGACTTTAGACGAGTTGATGGAGCGAAAGACTGAAATACAGGGCTATGTCTTAGAAAACACATTGCCACAAGTCGCGGGCTTGGGTATAACACTGTTGACCTGTGGCGTTAAAGATGTTATTTTACCAGGAGATGTGCGGGACATCATGAACCAGGTGTTGATTGCGGAGAAGAGGGCGCAGGCAAATAGCATTATGCGTCGTGAAGAGACTGCTTCAACACGGAGTTTGTTGAATACTGCGAAGCTGATGGAAGAAAACAGTATGTTGTTTAAATTGAAGGAAATGGAATATGTCGAAAAGATTGCTGAAAAGATCAATACGATTTCGGTTTCCGGAAATGGACAGATTGTTGATCAGCTCAAGCAATTGTTTGTGAAATAAAAGATTAAAATGTTGAAAGAGGTGCAGGTAGCAACGTAAAGAGATGTTGTTACCTGCTTTGGAGAAGTTGTATGGCTGCTCCATCAAAAAAGAAAGTAAAAAAATGGAAAATAAAAGAATAAATGGCAATGATTTAATTGCATTAGGATATAAAGAGAATCATACTTTGGGTGTTGCATTGAAAATCAACAGTAAAAGACACGGTTTTACTCGGGTAGAAATGCTCGAAAAGTTCAAGTCTGTCCTGGAAGATCCGACCGGGTATTCAGAAGATGCTGTTTTCGGAATTTTGGCCCATGCCATACTTGGACAAGAGGCTGTTGATAAGTCGTTAATTGCATTGAACGAGACTCCGGCGGAATATACGATCTATGGCGCATCTGAAATCGAAACCGGGGCAAAGGTACAGATGAATATCGCTATGAAATTGCCTGTTTCAGTTGCCGGAGCGCTGATGCCGGATGCACATCAAGGGTATGGATTACCAATCGGAGGTGTACTAGCGACCAATAATGCCGTGATTCCTTACGGTGTTGGTGTCGATATTGGCTGTCGTATGGCTTTGTCAATCTTCGATCTACCAGCGTCAATTCTCGAACATAATTTGACGGCTTTGAAGGAAGTTATTATGCGCAATAGTAAGTTTGGAGCTGGTAATGGATATTTGAGACATGAACGTGTAGATCATGAGGTGCTAGATAACAAATTGTTTAGGGAGAACAGTTTGCTTTCTTCATTGAAAGATAAAGCCTGGACACAATTGGGATCTTCAGGTGGTGGAAATCACTTCGTGGAGTTTGGTATCGTCGAATTTGAAGAAAGAGATGAGGTTTTGAACATTGATAGCGGAGCCTATTTAGGCTTACTGACACATTCAGGTTCAAGAGGAATGGGCGCTACCATTGCGGCACATTATACCAAGTTGGCTAAATCCTTATGTAAGTTGCCTTACCAAGCGGAAAATCTGGCCTATTTGGACCTGGACAGCCATGAAGGGCAAGAGTATTGGTTGGCTATGAATCTCGCCGGTGATTACGCGTCAGCCTGCCATGAAGTGATTCATGAAAAAATTAAGTCGGCTTTAGGGGCAGAATTACTTGCAAAAGTTGAAAACCACCACAATTTTGCATGGAAGGAAACATGGAATGGTCGGGAGGTAATTGTCCATCGAAAAGGGGCTACGCCAGCTGCAAAAGGGGTAATGGGGATTATTCCAGGCTCCATGGCTACACCAGGTTTTTTGGTGCGCGGAAAAGGCGAGTTGAGTGCTATTCAATCGGCATCTCATGGGGCAGGGCGATTGATGAGCCGTACACAAGCGATTAAAACCCTATCTTCTCATGAGCTTAAAGAGATTCTTACAGATAAAGGAATTACGTTAATTGGTGCAGGGATGGATGAAGCGCCAATGGCCTATAAAGATATCCATACTGTAATGGCATCGCAAAAGGACCTCATTGATGTTGTGGCCAAGTTCCTTCCAAAGATTGTCCGTATGGCTGATGATGGGAGTAGGGAAGATTAAATTATGAAAAGAGCTCCTTAAATGTATTTAAGGAGCTCTTTTATCATAATTTGATCATGTTTTGTTGATCAATAAGTGAGATTAAAATGGTTTGGCTGTTGCTACTTCCTTATAGGTGTATACGTTATAGGGATATAGTTTTTTAGCTAGCGCTTTCGCAATAAAACTGCTAATAAGTAGCGGTGCCAGAAGCAAATAGCCACCCGGAACAAGACTTGCGATAATAAAGATTGCTGTAAAAGGGGCATGTATTGCTGCCGAAAGCATTGCCGCTGCACCAAAAAGAGCAAAATTTATAACCACCAATTGTGTGCCTAGGTAATGATTGCAAAGTTGGGCAAACAAAACGCCTAATAATGCCCCTGTTACAATGCTGGGTGCAAATACACCGCCATCACCACCTGCACCTAAGGTCAAAGAGGCTACAAAAGGTTTTAAGAGAACAAGCAGGATCAGCGGAAGAAAGTAAGCTAAATTTATGGAATCATGGAGGCTACTTTTTAGAATCTCCCCAAGGCCATGATAGCTATCGCCATAAAGTGCCGGCAAGAAAAAGATAAACGTCCCAACGGTAATTGCGCCCAAGTTGACACGGATAAAATTACTTTTTATGCCTGCAAAATAGGACTTTGCATAAATAACAATTTTAGTAAAATATAACGCTAAAATCCCTCCAATCAGTCCTAAAATAGCGACAAAAGGGATCGCCTGCCATCGCCATGCTTTTACCTCAAATGTAAATAAAGGACTTGCGTCAAGGTAATAAACAAATACGGACGCCACAGCCATTGAAGTTAGTCCACTAATGAGTAAAGTCTTATTATATCTCCGTGCAATTACCTCAAAAGCAAAAAGAAAACCACCCAATGCGCTTCCAAACAACAGTGTGACTCCAGCAATTACGCCTGCGCAGATCAACTCGGTTTTGTAGGCCCAAGCCGGATGTAATCTCTTATACGCTTGGTTGCCTACTGTAGCTGTGGCAACAACTGTGGAGACTTCAACACCGGTTGAACCACCGAAAATTACAGTTAGAAAACCATTGATATAATGTGAAGGAATCTTAAAAAAAGGCAAATGGTCTTTTCTTGTTTCCAATGTTGTATAGATTTCTTTGATCCCTTTATTTTTTCTGTTTTGAAAAGCGTATTTCCGTAAGAAATAAATAGCTGTAATACCTATGCTGGGTAGAATAATAAACAGTTTAGGATTCCAGGAAGATACTCTTTCAAACAATTCTTCCTGTACATAACCTGTGCTGTGCTTGAGGCTGTATGCCAATAAGCAACAAATGATACTAACGAGAGCTGAACTTCCAATTAATTTTAAATAGCTATATCGAACAACTTTTTTTCTGTATGTCGTATTGCCTTGCATAATGTTTTTCTTTAAATCGGCACAAAGGTAAGGGTTATTTAGTTTAAAATAAATGATAAATACCTTAAGACATACTTTTTGTTACGGTATACCGCTAATGGATACCTATATATATATCCACCTTTGCATCTTGTGGATTTTGGGCTTTTTCGCCATATATTTCGAAGTCTGCGGCATACGTTCTTGGTAAATCCGAACTCCATATCTTTTGCCAAGTTTCATAAACGATGCCATCTTCTAAACTTCCTTCTGCAGTAAAGTGTTGGTAATGATTTTCAGCAATATGAATACCGTCCAAGTCTTCGGGCACTTCTTCAAGATTGCTCACTTTACAGCCCAAGAAAGTGGTATAAGGTAAGGTGTGATCCTTTTCATATTCGGTATAGATACAGTAGAGTTCGCTGGATATCTTATTGGGAATACGGCTTAATACATCTTCTTTAAAAAAGCGGCTCCAAAGTTCCGGAATGTCCTTAGCTGCCTGTCCATCTTGGTTGCTCGTACGGATGGCAAGGCCAATTATACTGAATGAAGGGATTGTTTTATTTTTCATGACTTTTAGTTTTCCCCAAAGTTAGATCGGCAAATGACAGCTGTATGTCACGAACAAACAGCTAATGTTGTTTTTTCCAGATTTTATCTACTTGAGACAGGTATTCTGCCAAAGCAGCTGAACCATACCAAGGGTAAAATGAAGCTTCTAAGAGACCATTCTTTATCGCCGGATCGTTTTCTAAAATACGCTTTGCCGCATCAATAGAAGCCATGTTATTTAATATAAAAAGGCCCCGGAAGTTATTGTCATTTTTTCCAAATGGGCCAGCAACAATCAGTTGCCCATTTTTTACGAGAAGATTGATATTTTCCATGTGACCTTTGAAACATTCATTAATAAATTGTTTGTCTGTTGTTTTATTCTCGCCAGTTTTCAGGAGGACAAAGATGTAGGATTTCATTCCATAATCATCGGCCCCTAATTTTTTTGCGAGTTCCTGATCGTAATTTGGGTTCGCTAGGGTCGTTGTGGGTACGATTTTAGTCACATAAAAAGATCTGACTTTTCCCGATTTTCCTTCCACTGATATATGAAGTCGGTTTGTAGCGACGGGTGTATATCGAATGTAATTAGGGAAATCATGGGCTTCATTAACAAAAGAATAGGTACTATCCTGATAATTTAGCTCAAAATTGACTTCTTTCCCATTGTTTTGTCCGATGACCAGTGCTGTATATATGATTTTATCCTTTATTTTGGTCAATTTTAGGTATTCACTGACTATCTTTTGGCCATTTTTCAACGCATAGGAAAGGCCTTTTAATTCATGATCGTTTATACGATCCCATTGTTCGTATTCCTCTTTATTGTCAACCTTCCACGTTCCTTCTAAGAAAGAAGGAAAAGAGACTTGTGAAAAAAGTGGTTGAGCAGCTCCCAAGCAAAAGAGCAGGGTGGCGATTAAAATTGTTTTCATATAGGTTTTATATTTTGACGGTTAAGTGCTTTTATTTAAAGAAAAAGTATGGTACGAAAGCCCCGTGCCGCATAATAGGAGATCGCGCCATTATGATAGGTGAAAACTTGGTTGTAACGTCTGTCACCGAATAAGGCGCCACCAAGCTTACGAATAGCCTCCGGAGTTTGTATCCAGCTGGAAGTTTTTAAATCAAATTCACCTAACATTTGGAGTTGGCGATAGTGTTGTTCAGAAAGCAGCTCGGTTCCCATTTTTTTAGCTTCTTCGACAGCACTTCCAATAGGTTTGTTTTCCTTTCTGTCATCTAAGGCTTTTTGGTCAAAACAGAGGCTTCTCCTTCCTTTGGGACTTTCTTCTGTACAATCCACAAAAGCATACTGCTTTTTGTTTGGATCAATAATAACAAGGTCGGGCTCGCCAGCGCTCTTTTCCATTTGGAACAAGCTCCATAATTTTTGGGGGCTTTCAAGCAATTTATGCACTACTTCGTCCCAGCTGATCTGTGGGTGTCGTTTGGGGAATTTCTGAAACCTTTCTTTTAGCGTTTCGAGTAGCATTGACTGTTCCTCTTGTGTAAGCAAATTTTTCATAATGGTTGTCCTTGTGGTATTAAAATTACGTATTTAATTCAAATGTAATGTAGCTTGATATTGCAAATGGATTAAATTCCTTATTTCAAAATTGAATTAAATTTATATTTTTACGTTCAATTTTTATATAAATATGGCTTCAGGAATATTTGCAATTCTAGATGATATTGCAGCATTGATGGATGATGTGGCAGTAGCGAGTAAAATCGCAACAAAAAAAACTGCTGGAATCTTAGGTGACGATTTAGCGGTTAATGCCGAGAAAGCGACTGGCTTTTTAGCTTCACGCGAGCTCCCAGTTTTATGGGCAATTACGAAGGGCTCTCTGCTCAATAAGTTGATAATTGTACCAATAGCATTATTACTAAATGTCTTTTTTCCAATTGCCATCAAATATATTCTAATTTTGGGAGGTTTCTATCTTGCTTTTGAAGGTGTTGAGAAGATTATTGAATACCTGTTCCATCGCAAACATCCTACGGAGGAAACAAAAGTGGAGACTGTCGTTGCTGAAAACTCAGTTGCTGCTGAAAAAGCGAAGGTAAAATCGGCTATTACGACAGACTTTATTCTTTCTGTGGAAATCGTCATTATTGCTTTGGGAACGGTTTTGGGAAAAAGCTTGTCCTTACAAATTATTACGGTTTCGGTTGTTGCTTTTCTGGCCACAGTTGGAGTCTATGGTATTGTAGCACTTATCGTTCGTATGGACGATGCCGGTTATAAATTGATTAAAACCTCACGTGAAAAAGGCCCTATTGCGAGCCTAGGTCGGTTTTTAGTCCGTGCGCTACCCTTTGTTATCAAATTATTGGCTGTTGTAGGTACATTTGCTTTAATTCTGGTTTCAGGCGGAATATTTGCGCATTATATTGATTTCTTACACCATGCGCTACCAGCTCTGCCAGGAATGATAAAAGAGCTGTTATTTGGCCTAGGGGGAGGTCTTATCGTGGTGGTTTTATTTACGATCGGCAAAGGGCTGTTTAAAAAGAAAAAATAAACTCCTATTGATCTTTGATGATCGGCAACCCTATAACAAAAAGCAGCAGATATATCTGCTGCCTTTTTTTATTATAGGGTTCTTAAATTGTGTCTGTTGCCTCTGCCGCGGCATCCATTTCTACACGTTCACCTTTTGTATTAATCAAAATTACATCGTCCGAATCCGCTAAAGAGACAGAAGCCACGCCATCACTGAAAGAGGTGGCCCCGCTGTATATAAATGGTATGGCCACTTTTCCCTGGCCATCTAAATAACCATACTTTCCATCTTTACTAGCAAGGAAAAGATTAGGTTCTTCTGTAACTGAAATCAAATCGTAGTCGGGAGCAACGATTTTATTGGTTTTTATTTCAGTAAGATTATACGTGTCGTTTTCGATGCTGATGAAATGCGTTGAATTATTTTCAGAAATATAGCTATACGTCGCCGGGACAATTATTTTGCCCGCCTGATTCAATATACCATATTTATTTTTCTGTTGAAATACGGCATAACCACCGTTAATAAACGATATCATATCATAATTTGCGGAAATTAAAATTTTGCCGGATTTATCCATGACCCCATATTTTTCGTTTAGTCCAAAAACCAGTTGCCCAAGGTGATCATCGTAACCTAAATAATCGTATTGGAAGGGGATGATTGGTTTACCGGCCAGATTAATGGCACCATATTTTTCATTTTTATATTGAACTATACTAAGATCGCCAACAAATGGTGCGATGTATAGGTATTGTGCTGGTACAATTGTTTTTTCTTCGCCGTCTTGTACCCCTATGAGATTAGTTGCAGCATCTTCAAATAAATACAGATTTTCAGCAATCTGGTTGCTCTCTTCCGAATCTTCCTCGTCGTCATAAATGGATGCTACTTGCTCATAATCCTCAGATACGATAAAATCTTTATCGTCCAGTTGGCTATCGGCGATGTTCTGGGCAATCATATCCATTCCAAGAGGTGTTGTTAGCTGTAGCACAGCCCCGGGGATTTTTTTGAACAGATCAAATCCCTCCCAATAGGTGACTGGCAATTTATCGCTATACCAGATCGATAAGGTGCTGTTTTCCTCGTTATCTTCTGAAATAGGAATTTCGACCTGAGCTAGTTTGCAGGGATAACCGGCAATCATTTTCGTTTGGTTTGGGACGAATTTGATCGCATGTGGGCTGAGCTCATTTTCTTTAACGACGTATTTTGCCAGTCCTGGGTACAATATAATTGATTGTTCTTCATTTTTTTTAATGAGAAAGATTGACTCTTCGCCGTCTCCGGAAGCCGATATAACTTTTATTTTATCATTGTTAACATACGCTTCGTAAACAGAAACTGGAGCTGCTTGTGCTTCTTCGCTGGGATCGACAGCATACGTAATGGCATAGTTGATCTTGAATGCTTTATTGATCTGGGCAAACGACATTGTGCTGGCCGCTAAGATAGCTGCGAATGATAGGGATATTTTTTTCATCTTCTTAAACTTTGAATGACAAATATCCTGATTCAAAGTGAGGTGTTTTATCCCTGAAATCCGTTATTTAACGATAAATCAACATGTTTCAAATGAATACATTGATTTTGGGAGTTAGTTGAACGGCCTTTCCCATATTTAATCAATAAACAGTTGATATTTAAGTAGTAGACCAGGCAGTTGTTCCGGACCAAATTTACTTTTTTTCATACGATTGACCTCTGGATCTAGCTGGATATTGATCGAAGACCGAAAGTCACAGCCCTCGAGATTGCATTGTACAAATCGGGCATTTAACAAATTCGTTTTTTTAAACAGCACCTGTTGAAGGTTGGCCCGTTCAAAATCCACATGTTGCAAAGAGCATTGTTCAAACTGGAACTTCTTTATATTTCTTTCAAAAAAAGAGGAGTAATCCAGAACCGAGTTGCTGAAATTGGCATGAAAGGAAAATGAACTACATTCATTAAAGTGTATGCCTAGCATTTTGCAGTCATTAAAAACAACATGATCTAATTGTGTGCCCTTTAGACTGACATTGGAAAGATTACACGATTTAAATTCACAATTTGTGAATAGGAGATCTACGAGTTCTGCGTTCTGGAAATCACATTGCTCAAAGGTGCATTTGTAGAATTCCTGAACTTGCTTTAGTTCAGGTGTAAATGTTTGTTTAGTGATTGTTTGTTCGACAAGTTCTTCCATTCTGTATCGTGTTGGCATTGATTTTAGCGAAAATAAGCAATTCTCCCGAATGATTTTACTTTAAAATAAAGTCAAAGGCGCTATTTCCGCTTGCGGACAAAATACCTGATTTCAGGGATAAAAAGGGGGATTTTTTATAGCTATTTTTGGTGTAGCCATAAAACATAATTCTTGGGGTGCTGGGGGGAAGACTGACGTATTGTAGAACTCTGGTAGGTTTTAATATAGTTTGTTAAAGGGCACTGATCAGTGCCCTTTACTATTTTAGGTATTCCGATCCGCTAATTTGCACAATGTTAGTTGTTCTTTAAATACTGACGCAGCACATATTGTAGAATACCGTCATTCTTAAAATACTCTATTTCAATGGCTGAATCAAGTCTTGCTTTCACCTGAAATGTGGTTGTTTTTCCATTTTCATGAACAGCATTTACCGTGAGGAGTTTATGAGGTGTTAAATCGGTCTCAAGTCCCGTGATGTTATAGACTTCTGTTCCATCTAGTCCTAATTTCTCTGCGTTTTCGTCATTGATAAATACAAGAGGTGCTACGCCCATACCGACAAGATTACTTCGGTGGATACGCTCGAAACTTTCAGCGATAACCGCCCGTACGCCAAGGAGGAATGTCCCTTTCGCTGCCCAGTCTCTCGAGGAACCCGAACCATACTCTTTTCCTGCCAGTACGATGAGCGCTGTGTTGTTTTTGCGATATTCCATTGCGGTTTCAAAAACAGTCTTCACCTCATTGGTGGGGAAATACCGACTAAAACCACCCTCACGATCGGTAATTTTGTTTTTAATACGCACATTGGCAAATGTTCCGCGCATCATGACTTCGTGGTTTCCACGTCTAGATCCATAAGAGTTGAAATCTTCTTTACTTACCTGATGTGATCTGAGGTATTGTCCAGCTGCAGTTTCTTCTTTGAATGAACCAGCGGGTGAGATATGATCCGTTGTCACCGAGTCACCAAGATAGAGTAATACCCTCGCATTCTGAATATCCTGTATTGGATTAGGAATTGCTTGTAAATTTTCAAAAAATGGCGATTCTTTGATGTAGGTGGACGTGTTGTCCCACTGGTAATTTTGATCAAGATTCACTTCAAGTTCTTGCCAGTCTGTCGACCCGTCGAAGATGACATCATAGACTTCTTGGAAATCCGATTGTTTGACGCAGGCATTGACGGTTTCGATAATATCCTCGCGGCTTGGCCAAATATCTTTCAGATATACGGGCTGACCGTTAGGGTCGTAATCCAATGGTTCCTCCAAGAGATTAATATCCACTCTTCCGACCAGTGCATAGGCAACAACAAGCATCGGCGACATTAAGAAGTTCATTTTTACCTGTGGATGCACACGGGCCTCAAAATTTCGGTTACCGGATAATACCGAGGCAACAATCAGTTCACCTTTTTCTACCGCCTCTGCTATTTGTGGTGGAAGAGGACCGGAGTTTCCAATACAGGAGGTACAACCGTAACCCACGGTGTGAAAACGCAGGGCATCAAGATCAGCACTAAGTCCTGATCTTTCAAGGTATTGTGTAACGACTTTTGAGCCAGGGGCTAAAGAGGTCTTTACCCAGGATTTGGTGCGAAGTCCGCGCTCGATGGCGTTACGGGCCAATAATCCTGCACCGATCATGACAGTAGGGTTCGAGGTATTGGTACAGCTTGTTATAGCTGCAATCGCAATACTGCCATCACTGACAATATACTCCTTATGATTGTGTTTGATGCGAACGGCATGAATAGACTCTTGAATAACTTCATGCGGTGAATCATGTTCGACGGGTACCTTACCAAAGGTAAACTCTGTGCCAGAGCCGCCGTCAGCAAGCCAGGCAGATTCCGATCGTTGCAAAACAGGGACATATTGTCGATGGTGTTCGCTGTCTAAGAGTTGTGAAAATGTGGTTTTTAAATCCTTCACTAGAATTTTATCCTGAGGCCTTTTGGGGCCAGATACAGTTGGCTCCAGGCTCGATAAATTGAATTCAACAACCGACGAATATTGAATTTCTTCCTTGCCTGTGCGCCAGAGTAAGTTGCTTTTACAATAATCTTCAACAATTTTAATCTGCTCTGCACTTCGATTGGTGCTATGCATGTATTCAAGGGTTCGGTCATCAATCGGAAAATAGGTAACCGTACAGCCAAATTCGGGGGACATATTGGAGATTGTGGCACGATCTGTCACCGAAAGGCTGTCCAATCCATCGCCAAATACTTCAACAAATTTACCCACAACACCTTTATCGCGAAGTATTTTTGTTATCGAAAGGACCATGTCGGTCGCGGTGCATGTCGCTGGTATTTTGCCCATAAGTTTAAGGCCGATAACTTCAGGACAGGTGAAAAAAATAGGTTGTCCAAGCATGGCTGCTTCAGCCTCAATGCCACCAACTCCCCAACCTAGTACACCAATACCATTGACCATTGGTGTATGTGAATCCGTCCCTACTAAGGTATCCGGAAAAAGCCAATTGTCGCGTTCAATTACTCCTTTGGCAAGATATTCCAAATTGACCTGATGGCAGATACCCATACCCGGAGGAACAACGGTAAAATTTTTCAATCCTTTCTGTGCCCATTTAAGGAGTTCATAACGCTCGCGGTTGCGTTCATATTCCAACTCGACATTCTTGTCATACGAGTAGTCTGTGCCAAAGTAATCGACCTGAACGGAATGATCAATAACTAGATCCACAGGGATAGCGGGATTTATTTTTTGTCCATCCTTGCCATGACGGATAAATTCGGCACGTAGGGAAGCCATATCGACTACAGCAGGTACTCCGGTAAAATCCTGCATTAAAATTCTGGCCGGTTTGAAGGGTATATCTTTGTCAACAGGCTGTGGAGTCCAATGAATCAGGGTATTGACATGCTCGTCCGTGATGCTAAATCCATCATGGTTACGCAATACATTTTCCAGTAGTATCCGGATACTAAATGGTAGGTGCGTGATATTACCTTCGGGAAGATCTTTAATAGCACTATACTGGTAAACTTTTCCGTTAATTTCAATTTCTCGTATTGATTTCTCTTTGCTCATATTCATTTACTTATTTTCATACTATATAATACACATATCCCCGAATTTGTTTGTAATATCTTTTACACATATCTTTCGGCTTTTGTATTCCAAAACGGAATTTATGCCTTTGTAAATAATGAATTAAAAAATTGGATAAAAAAAAGATTGCTTTTTCTGATTTAGAGACAATCAAATTAGGATGCAAACGTTATGTTAATGTTTATGCTTAGAAACAGTGTTGTATGAGAAAAAGAGTAAATTATAGTGTCCTTTTCTTGGTTAGTTTGTTGTTTTGCAGCCCATTTCCGGGTAAAGCAAGTACACTTTCTGTTGCCGAAGGGGAGGACAATGGCTGGACCGAAGGGTATGATCTTAGCTTTAGGGACAGTAAAAACAATGTGTTGACCCTAAATCAACTCAAGGGGAAAGTTGTGGTTATTAATTTATGGGCGACATGGTGTCCACCTTGTCTTGCTGAGATGCCTTCATTGGATCAACTCTATAAGGACTTTAAGGGCAACGACACTATTATTGTTTTGTCTGTCGATATTGATGGAAATCTTAGCGCTTCGAGAAAATTTATGGCGAAAAGGAAATATAGTCTACCTGTCTATCAGTTAAATTCGGCGTTGCCGAATGGATTGAGTACCACAAGCATACCCACAACAATTATTTTGGACAAGGCTGGTAAGCTGGTCATTAAGCATGTAGGTGGAATGAATTTTGGCTCGCAGAAATTCAGAAAATCCCTATTGGATTTAAGTAAGGAATAGATTTTGGTGTTGGAGATTATAACAATATAATGGAAGATAATTTATGTTTCATTTAGCATTTATGGCATTTTCTTGCTAATTTTGCATGCTAATTGTATAAGGAGAAATTATCTATGCCGGTCAAACTTCCTAATAACCTTCCTGCCATTGAGCTGTTGAAAAAGGAGAATATATTTGTCATGAGTGATTTAAGAGCAAATGAGCAGGACATTAGACCGCTTCGCGTTTTAGTGCTGAACTTAATGCCGCTTAAAATTACGACAGAGACAGATTTTATTCGTTTGCTGTCAAATAATCCTTTGCAGGTAGAAATGGAATTTTTGCGACTTGAAACGCATGTTTCAAAGAACACTCCCGAAGAGCATTTGGAGATGTTTTATAAGAGCTTGACTGAGGTTAAGGAGAATTTCTACGACGGGATGATTATTACTGGAGCTCCAGTTGAAATGGTTGCTTTCGAAGAAGTGACCTACTGGGCAGAAATTCAGACCATCTTCGATTGGGCACGAACCCATGTAACATCAAGTTTGTATATCTGTTGGGCGTCTCAAGCTGCATTGTATCATTTCTATGGTGTAGAGAAGAAGCCATTAGCGGAAAAGCTTTTTGGTGTATTTAAGCATACTACGTTAAACAAAAGACATCCGCTATTCCGTGGATTTGATGATGAGTTCTTTATACCGCACAGTCGCCATACGACTATTGAGAGGGATGATCTCCTGGCAAAACAGGCTATAGAAATTCTTTCGGAATCGCCGGAAGCAGGTATTGCTATTGTTTCTTCACGAGGTGGACGAGAGTTTTATTTGACGGGACATTCAGAATATGCTCCTTTTACACTGGATGAAGAGTATAAAAGAGACTTAGAAAAAGGGCAGGAGATTGCTATGCCAGCAAATTATTATGTCGATGACAATCCCGAAAACCGTCCTCTAGTACGCTGGACAAGCCATGCAAACCTCCTTTTCAATAATTGGTTGAATTACTTCGTGTATCAAGAAACTCCTTTTGATCTAAAAGATGTGGTTTACTTAGGCGAAATCAAACAAGGATAATTTAATTCATTTCAAACAAAAACGGCTAAAAAAGCATTCTATTCATGTTAAGTGATTAAATATGAAAAAGACTGCTTTACTAGTTTGTTCTGTTCTTTCATTTTTTTTATTGAAAGCACAGGTTACGCTAGAAGAAAATCAAAAACTCAAAGAAGCGAATGGTACTTTATGGTATGCTAATCCGTGGATCTGGATCGCAGGTATTGCCTTATTCTTACTGATTTTTATCCTTGTACTACGTAAATCAACCCGCAATAAAGCATAGACCTAGCTATGCTTCTTAATTTTGGTTGTCATTAGAACCATATTTGCTGCATCAACAATAGAAGAACTTTTCTTAAGTTTGTGTATAGCGATAAACAAACTAAATTTTTATATGAAGAAAAATCTACTTTTAGCTGCCTTGTTAGCCTGCGGCTCGTTAGCAGGTCATGCGCAAAACAATGCAATCAATGTGAGTTACATGGATAAAAGTGTTCGTCCTCAAGATGACTTTTATAATTTTGTGAACGGGCAATGGATGAAAACAGTTAAAATACCTTCCGATAAAGCACGGTGGGGTTCTTTCGACGAATTGCGTGAAAATACCGATATTGCTACTTTGAAGGTTTTGCAAGAATCATTATCTGGACAGTTCCAAAAGGGTACAGACAATCAGAAAATAGGTGATTTGTATAAATCATTTGTGGATATGAAAACACGTAATAAACTTGGTTTAGCGCCTGTTAAACCTTATCTCACTAAAATTGCTGCAATTAAGAATTTCGATGATTTATATAAATATCTTGTTGAGGTAGCACCCATTGGTGGAAATCCTTTTTTTAGTGGCTATGTATATGCGCATCTTAAAAATTCCGATGTCAATACGGTATACCTCGGCGGCGGAAGTCTAGGGTTGGGACGTTCTTATTATCAAGTAAAAGATAAGAAGAACGAAGAAACGTTAACTGACTATTCAAATTATATTTCTGCACTTTATGCTAAATCGGGCCAGGTTACGAAGGATTTAAAAGGTCCAAAAATTGTTGCCTTTGAAAAACAGATAGCGGCAAACCTTAAAACTGTTGAGCAATCACGTGATGCTAATGGTCGATATAATCCGATCGCTGTAGCTGATCTAAAAACGATGGTGAAAAACATCGATATTGCAAAGTACCTAAAGGATGTCGGTTTTAAGGCTGATACTGTTATTGTGCCGGAAATAAAGTATTATGAAAATTTGGATCGAGTTTTCAGTCCTGAAAACCTACCTGCAATCAAGGAGATATTGACATTTCATATCTTAAATAATGCAGCGTCATATACCACACAGGAGTTGAATGATCTGTATTTTGACTTCTGGGGTCGTAAGTTAAAAGGACAAAAGGAGCAGCGTGCTTTAGATAAGCGTGGTGTGGAATTTGTCAATTCGATCGCAGGAGAATTATTAGGGAAATTATATGTGAAAGAAAACTTCCCTCCGAAGGCCAAAGCTGAAGCTGAAGAACTTGTAAGCTATCTTGTTAAATCTTTCGGGCAGCATATCAAGGGATTAACTTGGATGTCGGATGAAACGAAAGTAAAGGCATTGGACAAACTGGCTAAGTTTAAAGTTAAAATTGGCTATCCGGATAAATGGAAAGATTATAGCAAACTTGATGTTGGTACATCGTTATATGAAAATGTATTGGCTTCGAGTAAATGGGCATTTTACCAAAATTTGGCGAAGCAAGATAAGCCAGTTGACAAATCTGAATGGGGGATGACTCCGCAGACTGTGAACGCTTATTATAGCCCATTGTTTAACGAGATCGTCTTTCCGGCAGCGATTCTTCAGCCGCCATTCTATGATTATAAGGCTGATGCTGCAGTTAATTTTGGTGGTATCGGTGCGGTAATTGGTCATGAACTTTCGCATGGATTTGACGACCAGGGTGCTAAATATGATGGAAATGGAAACCTGAACAACTGGTGGAGCGATGGTGATAAGGCGAAATTTGAAGCAGCGGCTGATGCTTTGGTACGTCAATTTGAATCCTATGAGCCTGTACCGGGCGTTTTTGTGAACGGTCGCTTTACATTAGGGGAGAATATTGGGGATTTGGGAGGCTCATCAGTTGCTTTTGATGCATTGCAACTTTATCTGAAAGATAAAGGAAATCCTGGATTAATAGATGGTTTTACGCAGGACCAGCGCTTTTTCCTTTCCTGGGCAACGATATGGAGAACGAAGACTACAGACGAGTTTGTGGTCAATCAAGTGAAAACTGACCCACATTCTCCGGCACAGTACCGCGCTTTTGCGCCGATCATTAACCTGGATGCTTTCCATAAAGCTTGGGATACAAAGAACGGCGACAAAATGTTTGTTCCGGTCGATAAACGTATCAAAATTTGGTAGGTTATCAATCATTTTACAAAAAGCGGGTGTATTTAATTTTAAATACACCCGCTTTTTGTTTATTTAGTTTATACTATTTCATCCATTTCAGAACCAAATAGAACCCGATTGCCGTTGCAGATAGGGTCAATGCAGTTGCCCACCATAGTGTTGTAAAACCAAAGGAGTCGACTATGCTTGTCCCTAAAAGTGGTGAAAATATATTTGCAGCTGAAAAAGCAAGGGAATTGAAGCCCATGTATGCTCCTTGTGTTTTGGGTGTCGAGCGGTTAACAGAAACCGTTGCCATAAAAGGTAATGTCAGCATTTCGCCGAGACCAAAAATAAAGAATGTGAAATATAACCAACCGAGCCCGCCAGTAAAATTTAGCATGGCATAAGAGCTGGCACATAAAAATGTTCCAAAGACGAGCGTGCTAATTAACGAAAATCTTTTTTCAGCGATATGGACGATAAACATCTCCAGCAATACAATAACGAAACCACTCCAACCGAGTAGAAATCCGATTTGGTGATCGTTCAAATGATGAACCTCACGGTAGAAAAGTGGTAAAGTCGTAATCAGCTGAAAGAAACAAAAAGAGAAAATACAACAAAAGATATTGAATAAGACAAAGGGCAGGTCTGTATAAGGATTTCGTCTTTTTTGAGGCAATTCGTTTTCAGGAATAATCTCTTTTTTTGATTTGATATCGCTTCTTTTTTCTCGTTTATGAAAAAAGACAAAGAAAATCACTGCAGCGCAAAGGACGGCAAAAGAATTTCCATAAAAGATCCAATTGAATGAGATGGTGGCCAAAAATCCAGCAACTGCTGGGCCGATTGAAAATCCCAAATTTATGGCTAAGCGATTCAATGAAAAAGCACGCGTGATATTTTCTGGTTTAGCATAACTCGCCACTGACACCGAGTTTGCAGGTCTAAAGGCATCGAAGATTAAGCTTAAGGTAAAAATCATGATGGATAACGACTGCACCTCTTTGAAATGTGGAATCAGTAAGAATAAAGGAGCGGCTAATACGAGACTTCCGAACTGAACCTTGAAACTACCAATCCGGTCAGTCAGCCAGCCACCTATATAGGAACCACAAACGGAGCCGAATCCATAACTCATCAATACCACACCAACTTGTTTAATGTCAAAATGTAGAACCTGGGTCATGTAGAGTCCAAGAAAGGGAATCACCATACTTCCCATTCTATTAATAAGCATGACTATGGCAAGTAGCCATGCGGCTTGAGACAGTCCCTTGAAGGAGTCGAGGTATATCGATAAAATTCTTTTCATTAAATGATGAATCAGCTTGTATAGATCGTATAAGTTTTTTAATTCATACGTCTTCTTGTAATATTGGTAAAAAAAATGCCAAATTGATTAGTCAACTTGGCATTTATTAAAATTAGATCATATTATGCCAACATGGACTCTGGAATTGTAGGATTGACCTGATAGGTACTTGCGACCATTTGTTTCTTCTCAGACCCCGGCTCCATAATAAAGTCAATACGTCCTAGATTAATCCCGGCAAAACCGACTTGATTCACAACGGTCTTTGTTCCTTTTAAATTTGTAACCAGTGTTGGTTCATTTAAGAAGGTATGGGTATGGCCGCCGATAATTAGGTCGATGTCCGAGGTTTTAGCGGCAAGGATCAGATCCGATACTTTATCGTTTTCATATTGATAACCTAAATGCGATAAACAGATGACCAAATCACATTTGTGTTTTTCCTTCAATATGCGGACCACCTTGTTGGATACTTCAATAGGATCCAAATATTTCATTCCCTTGAAGTTATTGGGGTCAACCAATCCTTCAATATCTACCCCTAGTCCAAACACACCTATTTTTATTCCACCTTTATGGAATATGGTATAATCCTGGGTTTTCCCCTCCAATACAGTCCCTTTGAAGTCGTAATTGGCTGTTAAGAATGGAAATTTAGCGTGATCCAGGTACTTTACAAGGCCGTTAAGACCATTGTCAAATTCATGATTTCCGAATGTTCCCGCATCATAACCCAGCTTTGTCATGAGATCAAGTTCAAGTTTTCCTCCAAAAAGATTAAAATAGGGGGTACCTTGAAACATATCGCCTGCATCTAGTAATAGAAGGTGTTCTTCTTCTTTGCGGATTTTATTGATAAGTGTACTTCTGCGCGCAACACCAGCCAATCCCTGATATTTACCGCCGTCCATTGGAAACGGTTCAATACGGCTATGAACATCGTTGGTATGTAAAATTGTAAGCTTTACCTTTTTGCTCTTCGCGTCGACTTGAAAAGGAAGTGATCCCAAAGCAACTGCAGCAGAAAATCCACCAACTTGCTTGATAAATGATCTTCGGTTAATTGATTTTAATTCTTCCATCTAATTCTGCATTTACTTTTTTGCCTTCTTTCGTTAATTCACTCACATATTCAATCAAACCTTCACGCATACGTTGCGGATAATCTGCCCGCGATACAGGTTGTGTCAACAGGGTAAGGTTGTCACCACCATTGGCAAGATAATCATAGGTCACTAGTTTATATAACTTATCGTCTTCAATAGCTTGACCTTTGATCTTGATGTCCTGAACTTTGTTGCCTGTAATTGTCAAAGTCATTCCAGCAATAGGTTGACCATGTGTTGTTGCAATATAGGCAGCAAGCTGACGAATTTGACTACCTTTAAGTTCAAGGATGGTCAATGTATTCTCAAAGGGCATAACCTCGAAAATATGTCCTACGGTAATATCTCCTGCTTTAAGGTCGTTTCGAATCCCACCCTTTGTTGCGAACGCTAAATCCGCAGGATTATGGGCATTATGTTCACTCATCCACAACAAGGCTTCACAAAAAAAGTTGCCCATTAATGTTTCCGCTGTTTTCTCTTTTGTCAATGCCTTGTCCGCATGTCCAATCACACGGTTCATTTCCGCTTCCATTTTGTGTTTGAAGGGCTCGTAGATTGATACGACTGCAGGATCAGCTTGCATATCGCTATTGATATGATATTGTTGGAAATCTTTTTGCGTTGGATGGAGCTGTTTTGTACAACCTGTAACCATCAAAAGCGAAGTGACACCAAGGCTACCAATAAAGGCAATTTGCTTCGATATATTCATTCTTTTTAATTTAACCAAATACTTTGCAAAGTTAGCCAATTATATATGAACAAATCTTATCCAATGTTAGCTAATTTTTAAAAACAACAAAAGCTTAACATTGTTACACATTAAGCTTTGTCCATATAATTAGAAAAATAACAACCTAGTGAACTAATTCCGTGTCAGGAATAGTATTGGCATCCATTTGGCGATCTGCTGTTTTCAAGTTCTCCAGCTCATTACCTTGTTGGAGGACCTTTTTCCTTTTGCTGCGCGACGACAGTTTGGTGCGATACGCTTTCCAGTTCATCAACAAGACTGAAAATAGAATAACGGCTAAACCGACAATTTGCAAGGAGGTTACCACGTGCGAAGTGAAAAAATGACTTAAAATAAGTGCAATAATTGGGTTCACATACGCATAGGTACTTACTTCCATTGCTGGACGCACCTGCAATAACCAAATATAAGAGCTAAAAGCAAGAATTGAGCCAAATGTAACTAAATACCCCAAATTGAACCAGTCTACAGGTGCCACACTACGCAGTGTAAATGATGTATATTCACCGGTAAAAAGCGCCGTGATATTAAAGAGGACACCTGCGGTAACCATTTGCCAAGCGGTTTTCACCATAACATGTAGATCCTCTTTTTCTTCTTTTTCAGATTTTTTAAAATACTTGGAAATCAATGAACCTACAGTCCAAGCGACAGAACCCAATACTAAAATCGATAAGGCAATCACCTTAAGGGTGCCATCTGTATTGTCATTGGTTGCCATGATCTGTTCAGCAAATAGCATCACAACACCACAGAAACCTAATGCTACGCCGGCAACTGTGCTAATGCTGCTAAAGTTTTCTTTCCATTTTGGTTTGTCCAATAATATAAACCAGATTGCAGCAGCAGCAGCAATAATAGCGGCAACACCACCAGATACATATTGCTCCGCCCAGATAACCCCTGCCATATCGACAAAGAGCAATAAAAAACCTACGATTGCGGCCTCCTGAATAGAGCGCTTGTTAAATAATTTAAATCCTTTTATGGCGCAATATGTCATTAGGATTGCACTGGCTGCAACAAATCGAAACGAACCCAAAATAAATGGGGGGAAACTGTGTAATGCTTTTTCTATAAAGAAAAAGGTAGAGCCCCATACCACATAAATAATGAAATAAGCAACAACAACCATTACTGGACTAGCTGCCTTTTTTTGTCCTTGCAACATAATTAAACCTCCTTTCTATTACTCAGGTATCACAACCTGCTGATCTTCCTTGACTGTCTGAAGTACAATTGTTGTTCGCGTTGAAATAATACCTTCAACTTTACTTAATGTATTCCGCATGAGATCCACTAAACCTGTAGAATCTGCAGTTCTTACTTTAATAAGGTAACCATCATCACCTGCAATATCATGTACTTCTTGAACTTCAGGGATTTCGGCAAGTGCCAACCCTACACCCTGTTCGCCAATAATATCATTGGCTTTGATAAAAATAAACGATAAAAGTTTCTGATCGACCGCGGCAGGATTGATCTTGGCACTATATTTTAAAATCACATCTTTTTGCTCAAGCTTCTTTACGCGCTCGAGGATTGCTGATGGTGCCATGCCTAATTCTCTTGCGATATCAGCATTGTTGATCCGTCCATTATCCTGCATTAAGCGCAAGATTTTATAGTCGACTTGGTCTAAATTATATTCTACTTTTGTCATTTCGACTGCAAAGGTAGGTAAAAAAGCATAATATTCAAAATTATTTATACAATTCTGAATATTATTCTGATAAAGCGGAACGATATGTGAATTTTATTCGAATTCATTGTAAAGAAATCTTAACCATCTGGGTTATGGTACTGAAAGTAAGTATATTGCTTTTTAGGTTGCCTAGCGATATAATTCAACAATTATACCTTTTTCTTAATTTCAGAATAATATTTCTTGTAGACAGGATGACCCCCAATCCAATCAGACAACCTAGACAGACACAGCCAAAGCGATCCAAGGCGGCGAAGTAGGAGCGGCTTTGCTGTTCATGAAGGTAGACGATAATTAGTGCGACCATAGATGTTCGCGCCACAGCCATGATGTTGAGTAGCTTACATGTAATCAACGACGCGACAATGCCGATAATCATGGCGTACAGTTGTGAAATAGGTACAAAATATAAACTAAGCCCAATTGCCGAACCTATAAAATTGGATTTAGCGCGATCGATAGCTATTTTTTTTGATTCATTCTCTTGTGGCGAAATGACCAGTATAATCGATATGAGTGTCCAAGAAACAGAATACTGGGGAAAGGATACAAAGAGTGGGTAACCTATAAGGAAGCCAATCAATACCCGAATGGTGTATATAATAAAATCAGAATGAAGCGTATAGCGAAGGAATAGATTACGCATATAAGGAAGATATCAATCGTTAACTAAATGATGTAGCGCCACAAAAATACACGCATTGTTTGAAGGAACGAAATAAAATTGACTTTTGTGGTAAATTACCCTGTTTTGCGTTTTTATGCGTTTTTTGTTTTTGATTTGTGCGTTTCTTGCATTCATCTCTTTTTCCGATGCATAAATTTGACTAAATTTGTTTCATACATTAAATGCAGATTAAGTGAAAGATCAAAATCAATTAACCTTATTAGCGTCTCAACTCAAGGGGGAGCTCTTTTATACCAATGAAACCAAGGATCAAACAATGTTGCTTGCCTATTCGACCGATGCGTCTGTTTATCAGGAAAAGCCGTTGGCTGTAGCAATACCAGCTGATATTGATGACATTAAAAAATTAATTGATTTTGCGCAGCAGCATAGGATAACTATAATACCACGTACTGCTGGTACCTCTTTGGCGGGACAGGTTGTAGGCCATGGTATTATTATGGATATTTCTCGTCATTTTAACGGTATTATTGAACTTAATGTCGAAGAGCAGTGGGTTCGGGTGCAACCAGGCGTGATCCGTGACGACTTAAATAGTTATCTTAAACCATTCGGACTGATGTTTGGGCCTGAAACTTCGACGGCAAGCCGTGCCATGGTTGGCGGAATGATTGGTAATAACTCTTCGGGTTTGCATTCAATTGTCTGGGGAGATACACGGCACAATTTGATTTCGGCCAACGTACTTTTGGACGACTGTTCTGAAGTGACTTTTGAGGCGATTGATGAAGCAGCATATTTTAAGAAATTATTATTAGCTGGTCGTGAGGGCGATATCTATCGCAATATGAATGAATTATTGACAGATCCACAACATTTAAGTGCCATAGAAGCGGGCTACCCCAAACGATCCATCACAAGAAGAAATACCGGTTATGCATTGGATATTCTTGCTGATCGTTCGGCCCCTTTCAATATGTGTAATTTATTAGCGGGATCCGAGGGAACTTTGGCTATCGTTACAGAAGCGAAACTCAAACTGATGTCCTTACCACCTCAAGAACTAGGTTTACTCTGTGTTCACTTTGCAGATATGGTGGAGTGTATGCATGGCAACGTGATTGCCCTGGAGCATAAGCCAGAAGCATCTGAACTGGTAGACAAATACATCATGGATTTCACGGTTGGGCATCCAACCTATAAGTATAATCGTTTTTTTATTGAGGGTGATCCCCAGGCTTTATTGATTGTTGAGTTTAGGGGGCAGACAGCAGCTGAAACAGAATCGAAAGCGATGGCCTTGAAAGCGGATCTAATTGCCCGTGGCTTAGGATATGCCTATCCTTATATTACCGGTATTGAACAGACGAATTTAGTTTGGGATGTGCGCAAAGCAGGACTTGGTTTAATCCGTAATTTGCCTGGGGACAGTCAGCCTGTAAATTTGATTGAAGATTGTGCTGTTTCACCTGAGGACCTACCTGCTTACGTGAGTGATATTCAAAAGCTTTTGATAGAAGAGGGAGTACATGCATCTTATTATGCGCATGCAGGAGCTGGAGAGCTACATATCGAACCCTTTGTAAATCTGAAAACTGCAGCGGGGAAACGTACTTTTCGTTCAATCCTCGAAAAAACGAGTGATCTTGTATTAAAATATAACGGTTCGCTAAGTGGAGAGCACGGTGATGGTCGCCTACGCGGAGAGTTTATTGGCAAAGTGCTTGGTGAAAAAGTTTACAAATTACTTGAAGATGTAAAATCCATCTTTGATCCACAGGGTGTTTTTAATGCAAATAAGATTGTCAACACACCGCCAATGGATTCTCATCTGCGTTATGACAACGATAGCAACCGAACAGCAATAAAGACCTACTTCGATTTTTCTAAAGATGAGTCTATCCTTCGGTTGGCGGAGAAATGTTCAGGTTCGGGAGATTGCCGCAAGACTGAAATTACCGGTGGAACAATGTGTCCGTCGTTTATGGCTACGCGCGATGAAAAAGATACAACACGGGCGCGGGCAAATATGCTGCGTCAGTTTTTAACAAATTCCACAAAGAAAAATCGTTTTGATCATGAAGAGATCAAGGAAGTCATGGACCTCTGTTTAAGCTGCAAAGGCTGTAAAACGGAGTGTCCTTCCAGTGTGGATGTAGCCAAAATGAAAGCCGAATTTTTGCAGCACTATTATGATGAGCATGGTGCGGGATTTAGAACAAAATTAATCGCTAATTTCACCCAGTCTCAGAAACTCGGATCGTGGGTTGCACCTCTTTATAATTTTGTGGTCAAAAATGATTTCTTGTCAGGAATGGTCAAAAAAACAGTAGGATTTGCGCCAAAGCGTTCCTTGCCAACAGTCAATGGAACGACCTTAACCCAATGGGTAAAAAAACAAGCGGCGGTAAGTGATGCCAAGCGTCGTGTTTACCTTTTTTCGGATGAGTTTACCGAATATAATGATGCAGAGATCGGTATTACAGCGTACAAATTATTGACGGCATTGGGGTATGAAGTAGTCATTCCAAAACATGTGCAAAGTGGGCGCACTTATCTTTCCAAAGGGTTTGTGAAAGAAGCAAAGAAGATTGCCAATCAAAATATCCATTTCTTAAAGGGATTAATTACGGATGATACGCCACTTTTAGGTGTTGAACCATCAGGGATAATTACATTTAGAGACGAGTATTTAAGTTTAGTAGACGATGATTTACGAGTTGACGCACAAAAAGTAGCCAAAAATGCGTTGATGATTGACGAATTTCTGTTGACTGAAATGAAGGCAGGACGTATTCATCCGGAACAGTTTACTGGAACAACAAAAAAGATAAAGCTGCATGGTCACTGTTACCAAAAGGCTTTTCACCTCGTGACTGTGACAGAACAGGTTCTATCATTTCCAACGAACTTTAGCGTAGAAACTATTCCTTCGGGCTGTTGTGGTATGGCAGGGTCATTTGGTTATGAGGCTGAACATTATGATGTTTCGATGAAAGTGGCCGAGCTGGTTTTGTTACCAACCATACGTAAAACATCATCCGATACTTTAATTGCTGCGGCGGGTACTTCCTGTAGGCATCAGATTAAAGATGGTGTAGGAAGAAAATCTTATCATCCTGTGGAAATTTTATACGATGCTTTATTGAAATAAAATAAAAACATTGATAATAGTTGTTTGTTATCAGTAATAATGGTAATATTATAAGAGCAATATTCATTAATAACTGATAACAAACAATTCAATATGTACAAGATTCAATCTATAGCATTTCTTGCAACCGCTACGGTGCTGATGGCTAGTTGCGGAAATTCCAATCAAAAGAAAACTGATGGAAGTGATACAACAACGGTTAACAAAATTGAAGGTGTAAAAATCGAACAATTTACGAATGGTACACCGGGTGCAGAAAAGAAGAACTTTTTTCTACGTATCACAGATGAGATCTTAACCGATTCAAGTCGGATCTATATCACAAAATCTCTTTACAAACAAGATACTGTAGGAGCGAAGTTTGAGGTTGTAGATTTTATACCCGCAGGTATAATAGATGGCAAGCCGAGTGATGACGTCGGTTTTACCAAAGGTAAAATTAGAATCTCGTCATCGGGTCAACAGTCCGACAATTTAATTAAGGCGTTAGGTGACTTATTTCAGACTCCTACAACGGATTCTTTTACAAAAGATGTAATTCTTCCGAATGTGTTTTCATCCAATAAGGTGAATGCTGACTTGTCCAAAAAAACAGCATATAGCTTTAAACTATTTTTGGACAATAAAAAAGCTGCTCCAGCGGAGCTCTTCTTTAATGTAGACACGTATAAGCATTCTATTGAGTTTTCTGAAAAAGATCCTTCATTCCGAGCTGGATTGTTATCAGCCTTAACTGGCAAATAAACGGGTTTTGACATAGGGTAAGCTATATATGCTTATGTCTTATGAATAGATTGATCTTAAAATAAAAAGGCTAGATGGATTCTAGCCTTTTTATTTTCGCAAAAAAAAGATAGATTTGTGCTAATATATTTAGTTTACAATGAAACGGTCCGGCACTGCAGATCTCCCATTACACTATGGAAAAGTACCAGCGTGGCTTTACGAACGTATGGCTTCCCTAGGTCGTTCAATAGTTGAAGTTATCCTAATGGATTATGGTAAAGATGAAGTTTTAAGAAGACTGGCGGATCCATTCTGGTTTCAGAGTTTTGGTGCCGTGCTCGGGATGGATTGGCATTCTTCAGGGATCACAACAGCTGTTATGGGGGCATTAAAACGCGCTATTAATCCAGATGCGAAGTCGCTGGGGCTTTATATCTGTGGGGGGAAAGGCAAATTGTCTATGCAAACTCCACAGGAACTACTTCAGTTGTCAGATCGAATTGGGTTGGATGGCAACGGCTTGATTCGCAGCAGTAAGCTTGTCGCTAAAGTGGATAACACAGCCATTCAAGATGGTTACCAACTGTATTTACATAATTTTATCGTAACAGATCGTGGTAATTGGTCTGTTGTCCAGCAAGGTATGCATGAAAAGGATGGGACTGCTCGTCGCTACCATTGGCATTCTGAAAAGGTCAAATCGTTCGTTGAAGAACCTCATGCTGGTATCAGTGGGCCTTCGCAAGGTATAATCCTTAACTTGACAGCTGCAGAAGCGGCAGCCAATAGAGCAGGTATTATGACTATAGTGGGAGAGGATTCAACTAAAGTAATGCAAGATTTCGCTAAACTTATTATGCCATCTCATCACGATGTACGTGCTGCAGATGTTGACTTGAAGAGGTTGGGGGCGATGTTGTACGTCGCCCGAGAAAGTCAACCAAGCCATTTTGAAGACCTACTGCTTTTAAAAGGAGTTGGTCCCCGCACGTTACAGTCATTGGCCTTGGTTAGTGAGGTGATCCATGGAGCTCCTTCACGGTTCAACGACCCCGCACGATTTTCGTTTGCTCATGGCGGAAAAGATGGACATCCTTTTCCGGTTCCATTAACCATTTACGATGAGAGCATTCAGATTTTACAAAAAGGTGTTGAAAAATCTAAACTGGGTTATGGTGAAAAATTAAAATCAATCGCCAAGTTGCACCAGATCGTGCTGGATAGCGAAAAAGATTTTCAGCCTCAGTTTGATATTCAACAGATTATAGCGGAGGAACGAAGGGATTCTTGGAAGTATGGGGGCAGAACAGTCTTTGGAGATGCAGAACCTTTGAGAACAAAAGGAAGGGGTTTGCAATTATCACTTTTCTAGCGGAAATCAGCGGATTGTAATTGTTTTGTTAAAATGTGTTAAAGATCGTTAAAATTATTTGTACGCTAGTATATTTGCTCCGCAATGAAAGCGGTTATTACCATACTCCTTTTCCTATGCTTCTTATTTATCAGAAGCAGTAATAGCCATGCTGTGCTCATTGAATCCGATCGACCAGCTGTTAGTTTTATGTTTCAGCATAATCATGCTGATGTGCAGAAGTATATTGATGCATCGGTTGATCACATAGATCCGCTATTTTATGGTAATATACACAGTGATAATCCCGTTATAGAGGAGTTTGATGCCGAGAATTTTCAATTGACTAAGGATTTGCAGGTAACGTCTCAATTTGTTGCGCTGCTGCTTTTTGCAATTGTCCTTTTTGTTTTTGTTTTTCGATTTGCAAAGAAGATTCCTTTTTGCAATTTCATAGCCTATCTTTTCCCTCAAAGATATGTTCTTCAACAAAACTGGAGAATCTAAAACATACCCTTCGAAATTTCATATGCTTTGGTGGATATCTTAAGGGATGCTCCATTGAGTTGTAATCGATTTGTACAATCTATTAACAAGTCGGAAGGACCATAAGCCAAAGTAGAGGTTATTTCACCAACCAGCACAACAAACAATCAAACTTATTTTTTTAATTAGACGCTTACAAATGAAAAGAGTATTTATGCTCGCTAGTTTGGCTATTAGCTTATGCCAAATCGGGTGTACTTCCAAAAAGGAAGAAAAGGAAGAAAAAGAGAAATTTACAGCGACCTCTCCGGTACAAATGGATACAACTATCCGTAAGGATTTTGTCTCCCAGATTAGATCTTTCCGAAATATTGAGCTTCGGGCTCAAGAGAAGGGCTATCTTGAGCAGATTTTCGTGGATGAAGGACAATTTGTCCATAAAGGGCAACTACTTTTTCGGATTATGCCGAAGATGTATGAGGCCGAATACCGCAAATCTTCTGCAGAAGTTAATGTAGCGGAAATTGAAGTTCAAAATACAAAAACATTAGCTGATAAAAATGTTGTATCGCCCAACGAACTCGCTATGGCTAAAGCGAAGCTTGAGCAAGCCAAAGCTGAGGCAGCGATTGCAAAATTACATCTCTCCTTTACAGAAATCAGGGCACCTTTTGATGGAACGATTGATCGGATTCCATTGAAATTGGGAAGTTTGGTGGATGAAGGCGAATTATTGACAAGTCTGTCCGATAATAGTGAGATGTTGGTTTATTTCAATGTTTCCGAACCAGAATATTTAAGTTATCAAACTAACGTGAGTAAACGCGGGGATACCCATGTGGGCCTCTTACTTGCCAATAATGAGCTATTTGCTCAAAATGGTCTTGTAGAGACCATAGAAAGTGAATTTAACAGTGAAACAGGAAATATTGCTTTTAGAGCGAAATTTCCCAACCCAAACCGTCTATTAAAACATGGCGAGAGTGGCAAAGTGGTGATGAACTTTCCGTTGAAACAGGTTTTAATTATTCCACAGAAAGCGACATACGAAATGCAGGACCGTAAATATGTGTATGTAGTCGATAAGGATGGCAAATTAAAAGCTCGTCATATCACAATTGGTAACTCCCTACCAGATCTGTATGTGGTAACGAGCGGACTTCAAAAAGATGATAAATTTTTGTTGGATGGTATTCAGAAAGCGAAAGAGGATGATAAAATCAGCTACAGCTTTGTGCAACCTAAAGACGCCATTTCAAATTTGAAGTTAAAAACAGAATAGACCCCTTACACTTAAATTACTATGTTTAGTCGTTTTATAAATAGACCAGTACTTTCGATCGTTATATCACTGATCATTGTGTTTTTGGGTGTGCTTTCTATGGTACAGCTTCCTGTAACACAATTTCCATCTATATCGCCACCGAAGGTGAATATCACTGCCGAGTATCCTGGAGCAAATGGTGAGTTGATGATTAAATCAGTTATCATACCGCTAGAGCGGGCGATAAATGGGGTTCCGGGCATGAAATACATGGCTTCTGATGCCGGTAACGACGGGGAAGCAAGTATCCAGGTGGTATTCAACCTAGGAACAGATCCGAATCAGGCTTCGTTAAATGTGCAGAACCGTGTGGCTTCTGTGGTCAATAAGCTTCCTCCAATTGTGGTACGTGAGGGGGTGAAGATTACACGTGAAGAATCCAATATGCTCATGTACATCAATCTCTATAGCAAAGACAAAGAGCTTGATGGAAACTTTATGTATAACTATGCGGACATGAATATTGTATCCGAATTACGTCGTGTAGACGGTGTTGGGGTAGCTAATATTCTTGGAACGCGCGAATTAGCGATGCGTATTTGGTTGAAACCAGATCGTATGACAGCTTACAAGATTTCTGCAGAAGAGGTGATGAAAGCCTTATCAGAGCAGAGTTTGGAAGCTTCACCAGGTAAAGCCGGCGAGTCGTCTGGTATGACCTCCCAATCTTTCGAATATGTATTGAAATACCCGGGACGTTTTACGACAACTGAAGGTTATGGCAATATCGTATTACGTGCGGGTGAAAATGGTGAAATGTTACGCTTAAAAGATGTTGCGGACATCAAATTCGGTTCAGCGATGTATGATATCTATTCTACACTGAATGGAAAACCATCCGCAGCGATTGTCTTAAAACAATCCTATGGAAGTAATGCTTCTCAGGTAATCCAAGACGTTAAAAGCAAAATGAAGGAATTGAAGGCATCTTTTCCTAAAGGGCTGGATTACGAAATTAGCTATGACGTTTCAAAATTTTTGGATGCATCCATGGAAAAAGTAGTCCATACTTTATTGGAAGCATTTGTGCTTGTTGCTATTGTCGTTTTTCTATTCTTAGGAGATTGGCGCTCGACGTTGATTCCAACTATTGCAGTGCCGGTTTCATTGGTGGGATCGTTTTTGTTCATGCAGTTTTTTGGAATTACCATCAACTTGATCACCCTATTTGCATTGGTGCTTGCCATTGGTGTGGTTGTGGATGATGCGATTGTGGTTATTGAAGCTGTCCATGCCAAAATGGAAGAGCTTCATATTTCGGCTTATAAGGCGACCAAAAAAGCGATGCATGAAATCAGCGGTGCCATTGTTGCGATCACATTCCTTATGGCGGCGGTTTTTATCCCCGTTGCCTTTATGTCTGGTCCAGTAGGGATATTCTATCGGCAGTTTTCCATTACCATGGCAACATCAATCATCTTATCGGGTGTTGTGGCATTGACACTGACTCCAGCATTATGTGCGATCATGCTGAAGAATAATCATGGCAAGCCAAGAAAGAAATCCATTATCGATAAGTTTCTTGATTCTTTCAATAGATTGTTTGATAAGATGTCCAACAAATATGTTTACTTGTTGAAAGGGATAGTGGATAAACGGGTGTTTACATTTTTAGTATTGATAGGTTTTTGTATTGGAGCCTATTTTTTGAATAATGCTGTTCCTGCAGGTTTTATCCCCAATGAAGACCAGGGGATGATTTATGCTATTATTCAAACGCCGCCAGGGTCGACATTGGAAAGAACCAATCTAGCGGCCCAAACATTGCAAAAAGAAGCTGAAAACATTGATGGTGTACAATCGGTATCGTCGTTAGCTGGTTATGAAATCCTGACTGAAGGAACTGGAGCAAATACAGGTACTTGTTTGATCAACTTGAAAAGCTGGGAAGAACGTAAAGAATCCTCGCAAGAGATTATTGAGCAACTAGAGGCTGCTGCCAAAAATATCCCAGGGGCGTCTATCGAATTTTTCCAACCACCGGCCGTACCGGGCTATGGTGCCGCGGGTGGATTTGAGCTTCGTCTTCTGGACAAAGCCGGTTCTGGTGACTACAAGAAAATGGAAACGGTAAGTAGGGATTTTGTGCGTGAGTTGAATAAGAGACCTGAATTATCATCCGTATTTACCTTCTACAGTGCGAGTTTCCCACAGTATATGTTGCATATAGACAATGATCTGGCGCAACAGAAGGGGGTTACTATTGATAATGCACTGAATACGCTTTCGACTTTGGTTGGTAGTAATTACGAAACGAACTTCATTAAGTATGACCGCCAATATAAAGTTATGGTTCAGGCTTTGCCGCAATACAGGGCTTTGCCGGAAGATATCTTAAAGCTATACGTGAAGAATGAAAAAGATGAGATGGTTCCATTTTCAGCATTTATGCATATGGAAAAGGTTTACGGTCTTTCTGAGATCACCCGACACAATATGTATATGGCGTCCGAAATCTCAGGCTCTGCCGCACCGGGTTACAGTAGTGGTGAAGCAATTCAGGTGATTAATGAAGTCGCCGCTAAAACTTTGCCTCGGGGCTATGGTATTGATTGGGCTGGTATCTCCAAGGATCAGGTAGGGCGCGGAAATCAGGCGATTTATATCTTCTTAATTTGTCTTGGTTTCGTTTATTTGATACTTTCCGCACAATATGAAAGCTTTATTATGCCTTTTGCGGTGTTGCTTTCTTTACCAATCGGGATCTTCGGTGCCTTTCTACTATTGAAGTTATTGGGATTGGAAAACAACATTTATGCACAGGTCGCTTTGGTCATGCTCATAGGTCTACTTGGCAAAAATGCCGTGTTGATTGTTGAGTTTGCCGCTCAGCGGCATTCGCAAGGATTGAGTATCATCGAAGCTGCCTTGGACGGTGCAAAAGTGAGGTTTAGACCTATCTTGATGACATCTTTCGCCTTTATCGCCGGGTTGATTCCTTTAGTTATGGCATCTGGTCCTGGGGCGATAGGTAACCGTACGATCGGTACAGCAGCAGCGGGAGGTATGTTGTTTGGAACAGTGTTCGGTATTTTAGTGATACCAGGCTTGTACTATATCTTTGGAACTATTGCCTCTAGACGTAAGCTTATTAAACACGAGGATGAAAATCCATTAACTGAAGAACTTGATAATAATGACTAATCGCAGAAAAATACAATGGGTCATTGCATTTTCGCTTTCAGCAGCAGTGACGGGATGTAAGGTTCCGAAAGCGACACAAATACAGGAGAATAAATTTGTTCCGCAGCAATTTACAGACGTAGATAAATCTGACACAACGAATTCAGCATCGGTTAAGTGGCGTGAATTTTTTACTGATCCAAATCTAGTTGTATTAATAGATACAGCTTTGAAAAACAATCAGGAACTGAATGTTACTTTGCAGGAGTTGGCAATTGCAAAAAACGATATTCTTTTACGAAAAGGGGCGTTGAAACCTACCGTTGGTTTACGTGCCGGAGGAGGTGTTGAAAAAGTTGGACGATATACCAGTCAGGGGGCGGGTGATGCCAGTACAGAAATTGCTCCTGGAAAGGAAATGCCGGATCCACTGGGAGATTTGACAATTGGTGCGTATGCAAGTTGGGAAATCGACGTTTGGAAAAAACTTAAGGACTCCGAGCAAGCCGCACTCAACCGCTATCTTGCTACTGTAGAGGGGAAAAATTTTGTCTTGAGTAGCCTCATTGCCGAGGTTGCCCGTTCGTATTATGAATTATTGGCATTGGACAATCAGTTGACCATTATCAAACAGAATATCGAGCTACAGGACAATGCGCTTGCGGTAATCCGATTGCAGAAACAGGCTGCTCGTGTAACAGAACTGGCGGTTCAAAAGTTTGAGGCTGAAGTGTTGAAAACCAAAGGTATGGAATTTGAGACGAGGCAGCAGATCAAAGAAACTGAAAACCGTATTAATTTTCTGTTGGGGCGTTTTCCACAAGAGATCAAACGCGACAAAAGCAATTTTGTCGATTTGATCCCGGCGAAGGTTCAAACAGGTATACCGAGCCAATTACTGAGCAATAGACCTGATATTCGTGAGGCAGAGTATGAGCTCGCTGCCGCGAAGTTGGACGTACAGATCGCGCGGAAAGAGTTTTATCCTTCTTTGGAGATTTCGGCGGCTTTGGGTTTACAGGCATTCAAGCCTTCCTATCTATTTAAGATGCCTGAATCAGTTTTATATAATCTAATAGGGGAGCTTGCAGCGCCATTGATAAATAAAAATGGGCTTAAAGCGGAATTTAATACGGCCAACGCGAAACAAATACAGGCGGTATATAATTACGAGAAGACAATTCTGAATGCTTACTTAGAAGTCTCTACACAACTTTCTAATATTGAAAACCTAGGGCGCAGCTACGATTTCAAAACAAAAGAAGTTGAGGTTCTGAATAATACCGTGTCTGTGTCCAATGATCTCTTTAAATCAGCGAGGGCAGACTATATGGAGGTTTTAATGACACAACGCGATGTGCTGGATTCGAAACTTGAATTGATAGAAACGAAGAAGCAGCAGCTCAATGCTGTTGTCAATATCTATAAAGATTTGGGAGGAGGCTGGAAATAAGTTGTTTGTTTGAATGGACCCCGCTAGGCGGGGTTCTTTTTTTATAAGCCTATGCAAACTTCTTTCTTGTGGAAATAGAATTAATGCTTATTTTTAATCGTTATTTAATCAATCGTATTTGTTTTATGGAATCACAAGAGTACGTTCTTATCAATGATGACGCTGAAAGGGGAGTGTTTTATAAAAAAACTTATCTTCATGTTGCGCTTTCGATTTTAGCATTTATCGTTTTGGAAACTTTGCTGATCAAATTGATCCCTTATGATTTTATCGTTTGGATGGTTAGCGGAAAATTTATTTGGTTGTTTTTATTGGGATGTTTTTGGTTAGGGTCCACACTTTCATCAAGATGGACACTTTCGCAAAGCCGTCAAACCCAGTATCTAGGACTAGCTTTCTATATTGTACTGGAAGCAATCATCTTCCTGCCGATGATTTTTATGGCGGTGTTTATGACCGAAGGAATTAGTGTCATTTATCAAGCAAGTATAATGACTTTGGCATTGTTTACTGGGCTTACTGTCGTTGCATTTGTATCCAATAAAGATTTTTCATTTCTCAGGAATATCCTGGTAATTGGGGGCTTCTTATCCTTGGGGGCAATTGTCGCTGGAGCTATTTTTGGTTTTGAACTTGGATTATGGTTCTCGGTTGCAATGATTACACTTGCTTCCGGAAGCATACTCTATCAAACTCAAAATCTGAAGTATAGTTACGGCAACGAACAATACGTTGGGGCGGCCCTACAGCTATTTTCATCAATAATGTTGCTATTTTGGTACATTCTACGAATTTTAATGCGCAGAAGATAAATTTTGTTCATTTTAAAAATAAGAAACGGTGGTTAAAGTAAAGTTTATTTTAATCACCGTTTTTTACTTTGTATAGTCTCTATTTTAGTCTATTTTTTAGATTCTTCAACCCTTGATCGAAATCTTTGTTCATATTCATAAATAAATTCATAAAGTTCCATGGATAGGGCGATTTTCCTGAAATACCCCAAGTCACTGAGGTTTGATTAGGCGAGATCTCTTTTAGGATAAAATAACCTTTGGCTGGTTCGCCCATGCCGAAATCGAGGGACGTTTCGATCGTTTCGCCATCGACGATTTTTGTAATAGTCTGTGAACCTTTACCAACTTTCTTACCATCCCAGCTGGATTTATAGCCAACTTGACCATCTACACCCTGTTCAGTTTTTTTCATTTGGGGATCTGAGAGTTGCCATACACCAAAGTTATCTTGGTTCTTAAGCATTTTTACATAGTTGAACACTTCCTGCTTTGGCTTATCGATCGTGATCTCACTTTGGGCCGAGAAGTCTTTACTGACGAAGATCGCTGTAATTAAGGGTATAGCGATGATGATCGCTAAAACAATTAGGATTTTTTTTATAATTTTCATAATCATGTATTTATATAGGTTTTCCTAATAAAGATAAATGATAATTGTGATTTTAACAGGAAAATAAAAGGAAATTATTTGTAAATGAAAAAGCCTTTTCCAATATTGGAAAAGGCTTTTTTGCGAAAGCGCCTAAAACTACTTTAATAGTTCCAAATGCGTGCTGATGCCAATTCTATTCCACGCATTTATGGTAATAATTGCCATAATAATCTGTGCAATCTCCTTTTCTTCAAATATTTCTTTTGCTTTTTGAAAAGTGCTTTCTGTCAATCCCTTTTGATGTATCAATGTGATCTCTTCTGTCATCTCCAACAATATCTGTTCTTCCGTAGTGAATAGATCCGTTTCTCGCCAGGCATTTAATAAAAATATCCGTTGCGGAGTTTCACCATACTTCAACGCATCCTTTGTGTGCATATCTAAGCAAAAAGCACAGCCATTGATCTGTGAAGCACGTATTTTTATGAGTTCCTTTTGAATAGGATTTAAAAAAATATCGTTGAGATATGTTTCCAATCCCATCATCGCCTTATAGGCGGTTGCATCTACTTTTGCAATATTAAATCGTGTGGTCATTGTTTTAAATTTTGATAAGACAAAGTTGCATCAAACATTCAACACAAAAGTTAAACTGGTTTAAGAACGGATATTTTTTACTGATGAATACAATCCAACATGCGATTGACAAACAAATAGATCTGACTAGGCTGATACAATCAGGTAATAGTTATCGGGGTCACGTAGGATAAATTGATCCTTCAGAGAATTCTCATTGTAATGTATATCTTTCTCAATGACTGCATTTAGCAAAGTAGCGTTTTCGAAAATTTGCTGTAAATTGTCTACTCTAAAGAATAATATGAATCCATTCCCTGCATTTATTTGATCGAGCATAGTAGGGTGATCATGTTCACCCCATTTGTGTAAACAGAGAATAACAGTTCCGTTATCCGTGAGAATTTCAAATGTTTCTCCTCCATGTTGACCGGTACAGCCTAAAAGCTTTTGATAGAATTGTGAGCTTTTGGGAACGTTATCCACTGCGATGATTGGTTCTGTCCGTATCATGTTATAGTTGATTTTAATTTACTAAGGTTAATAAAAGAGACTTAGTGATTTCTCTTCCACCAAATCTAATATCATGCGATATGCAGCCACAGAGTTACCGTGTTGATCCAAGGCTGGACTATAGGCCCCTATACCCATTTTATTCGGTACACTTACTGCGATTCCGCCACCAACGCCCGATTTACTCGGAAGTCCCACAGTTCTTGCATATTCGCCACTAAATTCGTACATCCCTGCAATGAGCATTTGCGATTGAACTAACTGGGATAGACTTGGATTATTGTATTGCTTATTTCCATCATAGCGCACACAATGATTGGCAAAAAAGAAACCTATTTTAGCCAGATCCTCTGCGGTTATCTCAATTGAGCACTGTTTAAAATAATTATTTAGTTTATCTTCACCTTCACCATCAATGAGTCCATTGTTGCGCATCAGGTAGAACATACCTCTGTTTCGATTTCCAGTCTCCCGCTCCGAATTATATACGGATTTACTATAATCAATATTTTCATTATTTGTTATAAAACGAATCATATGGAGTATTTTAAGAAAAGGTTCCTCACCTGTTCCTTTAATGAGCGATGTTGTTAAAATGGCGCCGGCGTTCATCATCGGATTGAGCGGTTTGCCCGATGTTTCCAAATTCGCAAAATGATTGAAAGGTTTGTCTGTACCAAAGTACCCCATTTTATCAAAAATATTTTGTTCTCCGTTTTCCAATACAGCAACCATTAATGAAACAATTTTTGAAATACTCTGAATGGTAAATCTTTGTTGTACATCTCCGATACTAACGATTGTTCCATCACTATTTACAACCGAAAGAGCAATGGATGATGCGTTGGCTTTACCCAATTCCGGAATATAATCGGCCACTTTACCTTCTTTGAATGACTGTCTATTTTTATCCAATATTCTATCCAATAATGCCTTATCAATAATCGCGGTTTTAGGACCCTGCTGGTTTTGAATGCTATTTTGAGCAAAGGCTACAGGAATTGATCCGCAACATATCAAGCCAATAATACAGGCTGCCAACCTAAGATTTTTTCTCATTTTTTAATTATTTGTTCGTTCCAAAGATAGGAAACAGTGTATTAAAAAGAAAAGAGGTGCTAAATAGATAACGTTTTAGCACCTCTTCTTAGTAGGTCATCCTTTAGGCTGCATTTGGAGCTGGATCAACATTCCAACCGGAAAGTATTCCGCCATAGAAAAAGAAGGTGACGTAAAAATTCTTTTTGCTCACCTTATCAGTAACGAGGTACTTTTGAGTGACATCATATGCATCTATTTTTTTATATTTAGATAATGCTATCGTGCTGGCAGCAGGGTTTTCTGAGCGGACCAAATCTTGTATCTTTTGGTTGATTAATTTCATAATACCTTCTTTTTTGAAGGGATTATTTTCGATTTTCACGTGCGCCAAACGTGTTAAAGTTCCATTATTTTGAGCTTTTCTCGCTTTCGCAGCAGTTGTATAGGCTCTGAATTTTTCCCTGATCTGAGGATCTTTTAAGCTATGGATGGTAAAAATAGAAATTCCCTGCGCACCATTATTTAGTGCCTCATCCATATCGGCAAATATTTCCTCATTATTTTTAGCCATCAATCCACAATATAGGGTAGTATTTGCACCTTTGTCGCGCACATTTTCTAAGGTACAATCGCTAATAAAGCTTGGATCTTCTGTATAAAAATTGCTGTATACCATCGGAAAAACAACATCTAAATTCCACTTACCCCAATCTTGACGTACCATACGCGAAGCCATTTTGGGGGTCGGAAATGGGGATGCTGCCATTGTTTTGCCATGAGAATGAACAATTTCTGCAATCATATTGGCGATATCTGTTATCTGATCGCAACGAAATTGGCGCCATTTGAGATCTTTCGATGGATCTTTTTGTGCACGAGGGTCATAGCCATATTGTTTTTTAAATTTTTCTATAGCAATGGGATGGTATCCGTAATCCCAAGCGGGATACTCGCGATCTTGGACAATATTATATTTAGGCCAAAGGGTTGTGGGGAGGACAACATCCACATAACGATTGTAGTCAATAGAGATACCCGCCAATCCCTCAACTTCACAATAGGATTCAATTTTCTTTTTGATATATTCTTTTACTCCTGGTACTACAGGCGATAAAAATTTATAATAACCAACGTATGCAGTGGTATCTGCGAGACTTTTTCCGTTGCGATTGACACTGAACCAATCTGGATGCTCTTTAAGTATTTTATCTCTATCATGTTCCAGATTCATCGTCCAAAGCCACGCGATAACTTGGATGCCATATTTTTTTGCAATAGGAATTGCTACACGATACTCATCTGGACTAGCAGCATTTAACATCACGCCATCGATTCCTAGGTAGTTCATCTCACGGCAAATAGAATCAAAGTTTGTTTTGGCGTTGTAATCTAGCCAAGTCCAAAACATGGCAGGTTTTTCCTTGTCTGAGGCGTGAGCGCTTGATACTGAAAAGCTTTGGATCAAAAGAAGCGCAAGGCCAATAAAGCATGTTCTGATTAGTTTTTCTTTCATAATATATTTATCGATTCTAAAATGTATTACATATTTAAATGACGAAGTTTTTTCATGAAGTGCAAAATTCATGAAAAGATCAATCTATAGGTTTTAAATTTAGATTGTATTGAAATTCGCCTGTGAAATTACATAAAAAGGTGGAATTTATACCTGATCTTTTTTTAATCAGTTTGATTTTCTTACAGTTATTAAATTTTATTAGAATAACAAAACATTTTTTAAAGCTATGTGTTGTACCTACAACATTAGATTTAGAACGACAAGATTATTAACAATGAGAAGTAAGCTGGGCTACTGGCTAAGAAAAAAATTGTTTAAGTATGAAGAAACGCTATATTCCAATTTCTATTGCATGTTTATTGAGCCATACCTTGGTCAAAGGGCAAGAACCAGGTACTGTACAAGAGAATAAAGTTGATTCTGTGCAACAAAAAAAAGACGACACGACGTATCCCAAGCTTCAGGTGAAAGGTTTGTTTCAGGCCCGTTACCTTGTTAGTGCTACAAAAGATGTTGATGTCAATGGGCTACATCACAGTGATGGTTCAGGTACGGATAACAATTTTATGGTGAAATATATGCGGGTACAGATGCGCGCTCAAATTAGCAAGCGTACTGAAGTTGCCGTATTAGCTAACCTCGCAGATTTCAAAAGCGATCCCAAAACAAAAGTGCTCGAAAATGCCTACTTGAAATATACATTTAGTCCCAAATTGGCAATCACAGTGGGCCAATTTCGTCCTTGGTTTGGCATCGAGGAAACTTACCCTATTGACATCATCAAATCTTTGGACTGGTCGAACCAGTATCTTGAATTCGGTAAATTAGGTTGGGCAAGTTTTCAAATCGGGGTTGCTGCGACAGGCGAGACTACACTAGGTGATATGCCCTTTAGTTATTCCTTATCTGTGGTAAACGGGAACGGGAAGAATCAAGTTGTTGATAACGATAATGGTAAGCAATATGCCACCCGTCTGGTCTTTGGGCTTTCAAAGAAGTATGGTGTTAATTTAGGGCTTAATGGTGGCGTAGGTGATGTGATGAAAAAACAAGTACATGCATTGGGGGTAGATCTAACTGGTAATGTTAGTTTTGGTAAACGATGGAATCTTGATATGCAACTGGAAGCAAAACAGGCGATCAATCATAACCTGTATTATTCTTTGGAAGAAAGTGCGCGAACATCCAAGTTGAGCGACTATTTGGTCCGCGGTATCTATTTTCTACCCAACTTAAGATATGAAGTAAATTATTTCAATCTAAGTGCTTTTGAGCTATCATGTCGGTATGAGTATATTGACCCAAATTACAAACTCAATGCAAATGCGCGTCAAACATATACGCCGATGTTTGGCTTGGAATTTTTAAAAAATTATGGTGCAAGGATACAATTGGGACTTCAATTGGACCGATATAAAAAGCAGACAGAGAATACCAGCGAATTCAACAAAAATTTATTTATTGTTCAAGTACAAAGTCGATTCTAATCTATTAAACTACGTTTATCATGAAAGAAATAAGTATTAAAAATGTTGCCATTACTTTCTTAGTAGCACTCATTTTATGGTTTATCCCAATACCGAAAGGCGTCAGTCCGGAAGCCTGGCATTTATTTGCAATTTTCGCCGCAACCATTCTTGGGATTATTTTAAAAGCGGCTCCTATGGGTACCATGTGTATGATGGCCATTGCGTTTACGGCCCTGACACAAGTATTGGCCCCTGGAGATGCGGGTAAGTCGATTACTAAAGCTTTGACGGGTTTCGGAGATAAGGTAATTTGGTTGATTGGTATCTCATTTTTTATTGCCCGGGGGTTTATTAAAACTGGACTGGGAAATCGAATTGCCTTTCTTTTTATTCGAGTTTTTGGAAAGAGTTCATTAGGGTTAGCTTATGGATTGGGGTTGGCAGATGTTTGTTTAGCTCCGGCGATTCCCAGTAATACAGCCCGAGGGGGAGGGATTATTTATCCCATCATGAAATCGATGGCAATTAGTTTTGATTCTGTTCCAGATAAGCCAGAGACACATCGAAAATTGGGATCCTATCTAACTTTAAATAGTTATTATATGAATCTAATTGCGTCTTCGATGTTTTTGACAGGAACGGCCAGTAATCCAATGTGTCAAAAATTTGCTGCGAACCTAGGAATTGATATTACCTGGATGTCCTGGGCTATTGCTGGATTTATACCTGGTATTGTCGCATTTTTTGTAGTACCGCTTGTTCTTTATAAGTTATATCCACCTGAATTGAAAAAAACAGGTGATGCACCTAAGATGGCGGCGCAGAAATTAAAAGAGATGGGACCAATTTCCAGGAATGAATGGTTAATGCTTTTGGCGTTCTTTATCTTGTTGGCATTATGGATTTTTGGTGGTTCTTTTTCAATTGATGCGACAACTACAGCCTTCATCGGTTTGACGCTACTTTTACTGACCTCTGTATTGACCTGGGAGGATGTTAAAGCCGAAAAAGGAGCATGGGATACGATTGTTTGGTTTGCTGTTTTGGTTATGATGGCCAGTTCTTTAAATGAGCTTGGCTTTATCGGTTGGTTTAGCGACCTGATCAAAGTACAGATTGGTGATTTAAGTTGGCAAATAGCCTTTCCGGTAATCATTCTTGTTTATTTCTTTAGTCACTACATTTTTGCGAGTGCTACCGCCCATGTTGCGGCTATGTATGCGGCCTTGTTGGGGGTTGGTGTTTCTTTGGGTATTCCGCCAATGCTGCTTGCAATGATGCTTGGATTCTTGGGCTCTATCTATGGTGTTTTGACACATTATGGCCATGGCCCTGCACCGGTATTTTTTGGAAGCGGATATGTCGATTTAAAATCATGGTGGCTGCGTGGACTGGAAATTGGTATCGTATTATTGGTGATTTATATGGGTGTCGGTGGATTGTGGATGAAGGTTATAGGCTATTATTAAAATTAAGATCTTATTATGTTATCTACATTATCAAAGAAGATGCTTATGTGTCTGACGGGTTTATTTTTAGCGTTCTTTTTACTGATTCACTTTCTAGGGAACTTACAGCTATTCTTACCGCAGGAACAAGCACATCTACAATTTAATGCCTACTCACATTTTTTGGCAGGCAATATCTTGATCAAAATTATTTCTTACGTACTTTATGCCAGCATTATTTTGCATGCTTTGGACGGATTGATCATTACCGTAAAGAATAAAAAGACCGGTGCCCACTATGTTTCAGATCATCGGGGAAGAGCAAGTAAGTGGTATTCGCGCAATATGGGGATTTTAGGGACCCTGATCCTCATTTTTTTAGTTATCCATTTCCAGAATTTTTGGTACGTGTACAAATTTGGCGCTCCTCCACTTGATGAACGTGGTAACAAGGATTTATATGTGCTTGTAATCGAGGTTTTTCAGCAATGGTGGTATGTTCTTATTTACGTTTTATCGATGGTTGCCCTGTGTTATCATCTTATTCATGGGATTCATAGTGCGATTCGAACTTTAGGCTTATTCCATCCCAAGTTTGTTAAATGGTTTAAGATTATTGGTATCAGCTATTCGGTCATCATCAGCATTGGTTTTGCTTTGATGCCCATTTATATATTTTTTACAGCTAAATAAGGGGGAGAAGTCATGACATTAAATTCAAAAATACCGGATGGACCATTGGATCAAAAATGGACTCGTTATAAAAAGACTGCCAAGCTTGTTAATCCTGCAAATCGTAAAAAACTAGATGTTATCGTTATCGGAACCGGATTGGCGGGTAGCTCCATTGCAGCTTCTCTTGGGGAGATGGGGTATCAGGTAAAATCCTTCTGCTTTCAAGATAGCCCGAGAAGAGCGCATTCTGTGGCTGCTCAAGGTGGTGTAAATGCCGCAAAAAATTATAAAAATGACGGGGACAGTGTTTATCGTATGTTTGTTGATACCCTAAAGGGTGGTGATTTTCGTGCCCGTGAGGCCAATGTATATCGTATGGCCGAATGTTCGCTCAATTTAATCGACCAGGCAGTTGCACAGGGTGTTCCTTTCGGTCGTGAATATGGAGGCTATCTGAACAATCGATCTTTCGGAGGTGTACAAGTAAGTCGTACCTTCTATGCGAGAGGTCAAACTGGACAGCAGCTTCTTTTGGGAGCGTATCAGGCACTTATGCGTCAGGTCGGCAAAGGTGCCGTACAGCTTTTCTCCAGACATGAAATGCTCGACATCGTTGTAATAGATGGAAAGGCCCGTGGCGTTATTGTTCGAAATCTCGATACAGGGGAGCTTGAACGACACGCTGCACATACCGTTATACTAGCAACCGGAGGGTATGGTAAAATTTATTATCTATCGACACTAGCAATGGGCTGTAATGGCTCTGCCATTTGGCGGGCACACAAGAAGGGGGCATTAATGGCCTCCCCGAGCTGGATTCAGATTCATCCGACTTCGTTGCCGCAGTCTGGCGATTATCAGTCTAAATTAACACTAATGTCAGAGTCGTTACGCAATGATGGAAGGATTTGGGTTCCGTTGAAAGAAGATGAGAAGCGGGAACCAAACGCTATTCCTGAGGAAGAGAGAGATTACTATTTAGAACGTCGTTATCCGGCATTTGGTAATCTTGCTCCAAGGGACATTTCATCTCGAGCGGCCAAAGAACGGATTGATGCTGGCTTTGGGATTGGTCCACTTAAAAATGCTGTTTACCTTGATTTTGCGAAAGCTATTAGAGAACAGGGGAAACAGAAAATACAAGAGAAATATGGTAATCTGTTCGATATGTATGAAAAGATTACGGGATATGATGCTTATAAAGAACCAATGATGATTTCACCTTCCGCGCATTTTTCAATGGGGGGATTATGGATAGATTATGAGCTGATGACAAGCCTACCGGGCTTATTTGCCTTAGGTGAGGCTAATTTTGCAGACCACGGTGCAAATAGATTGGGCGCCAATTCCTTACTCCAAGCCTCTGTGGATGGTTATTTTATTGCGCCCTATACGATTGCAAATTATTTGGCAAACGATATTCACACGGGAAAAATTTCTACAGACCATATTGAGTTTGAACGTGCAGAGGTAGGTGTCAGAGCGCAAATTGATCGATTTTTAAAGATTAAAGGCAGTAAAACCGTGGATTATTTTCATAAAACACTGGGTAAAATACTCTATGACTATTGTGGGCTCGCACGCAATGAAAAAGGGCTCCGTCATGCTATTGTAGAGATTAATAGACTGAAGCAAGAGTTTTATAAAAATGTTATTGTTAGTGGTGAAGCCAATACTTTAAATACGGAATTGGAAAAAGCTGGACGTGTAGCCGATTACTTTGAAATTGGAGAATTGATGTGTTATGATGCGTTGACGCGGAACGAATCCTGTGGTGCACATTTCCGGGAGGAATATCAGACTGCAGATGGCGAGGCATTACGGAATGACGCTGAATACCAGTTTATTTCCGCTTGGGCCTGGAAAGGAGAGGGACAAGAACCTGAGCTAATTCGGGAACCATTAATTTTTGAAGAGATACAACCAACTGTAAGGAGCTATAAATAAATAGAACGATTATGGATTTACACCTTAAAATATGGCGGCAAAAAGATCGCAACGCTACAGGAAAATTAGTTACTTACACCTTAACAGATCTCAATCCACATATGTCGTTTTTGGAGATGTTGGATACCCTGAATGAACAGCTTATTACGCATGGAGACGACCCTGTAGAGTTTGACCATGATTGTCGTGAAGGGATCTGTGGACAATGCGGTATGATGATCAATGGCATCGCACATGGACCTCTTAAGCATACAACCACCTGTCAGCTACATTTACGTTCATTCAAAGATAACGATACGATTCTTATTGAACCTTTTCGATCAGCAGCATTTCAGGTTAAAAAGGATTTGAAAGTGGACCGTTCGGCATTTGACCGAATTATTTCTTCTGGGGGATTTGTATCCATCAATACTGGTCAAGCCCCAGATGCTACAGTGATCCCTATTTCTCATGAATTAGCTGAGTCAGCATTTGACTCAGCAGCCTGTATTGGCTGTGGTGCTTGTGTTGCAACGTGTAAAAATGGTAGTGCTGCACTATTTACCTCTGCAAAGATTACCCATATGGCTTTGCTTCCACAGGGAAAAGAAGAGCGCAGTGAACGCGTTTTAAATATGGTGAAGCAAATGGATTTGGAGTCATTTGGTCACTGTACGAATACAGAAGCCTGCGAGGTGGAGTGCCCACAAGGTATATCAGTTTTGAATATAGCGCGCATGAATTTTGAATATAACAAAGCACTATTTTTTAAAAAGAAATAGAGACCAACTGTCGAAAAAAGTGGCACGATTGTTTCTTATATCGGATTTATAATAAAAACTGAAGCCATAAAAAGAGGTGTACGGGATTGTTGAAGGTTACTAACCTTATCCCTGAAAATAGGGATTTGTAAGATTTTATGGTTAATAAATAGGTTTTTGTAGTAATTTTGAAAAAAGAAATTCATTAAAGTTATAGCGATTGATATGAAGTGTAGTAGGTTGTTTGTGGTACTTTTCATTTGTAGTACAATGTTTAGTGTAACCGCATGTAAGGATTTTTCAAACAAAGTCTTGGGGAAAGGCGAGCTGAAGGACACACTTACGGAGAAATTGGTTGTCAAGGAAAAAATACCACATTTGTTGAATAGGTGGGATTCGCTTCAGAAAAATCAGATTCAATTTACAGTAGATAGTTTGCATCCTGTTCCGATCAAACAACAAAAACGTGAACTTAAGGATTCGCTGCGGAAAGCATTTAACACGTATCCAAAACATATCTACCTGACTTTCGATGACGGACCATTGATTGGTAGTGCCTTTATTGATTCTATTGCGAAAGAAAAAAACATTAAAGTGAGTGTATTCTTGATTGGTAAGCACGCTAATATGAGCAAAGGGAGGAAACGTGATCTTGCCCGTTATGAATCCAATCCGCTTATAGCCTGCTATAATCATAGCTATACGCACGCAAACAATCAGTATTCTCGATTTTATAATAATCCCCAAAATGCTTTTGCTGATTTTGAAAAGAATGAAAAAGATCTCAATCTAAAACATAAGATCGTTCGACTTCCGGGCAGGAATATTTGGATATATGATAATGTTCGTAAGATCGACCTTAAAAATGGATCTAGCACCGCCGATCTATTACATAAAAACGGATATACAATTTATGGTTGGGATGTCGAGTGGCGGCTTAATAGCATCACTGGTGCACCTATACAAAGCCAGGAGTCTACTTTGTCACACATTCGGAATTACATGAACAATAAAAGCTCAATGGTGCCTAATAATGTTGTTTTCTTGATGCATGATGATATGTTTCAAACGCAAAAGGGACAGCAGGAGTTGTCTTCTTTAATAGATGCATTGAAAAAAGATGGTTATCAGTTTGAATTTATGCAAGACTATCCGATTAAATATTAAATAGGATTGTTAATTAGCATCAAATCATAATGAAGAGTTTGGTTTATGAAATAACACCAAACTCTTCTGGATAATGGACAGTGCCCTGTATACCTTTTAAGGAATTGTCTGTTAGTTCTTTTATCATACAATTTTCATCAGGAACATCAAATGGAAATTTTATACCATAGACTGATGCAGGTACATATCCAAATTTAGGATAATAGTCTGCATGTCCGAGCACAACTACCGATCCAAAACCTAATTCTATTGCTATCTGATGGGCGCCAAGAATTAATTTACCGCCAATTCCCTTTCCTTGAAACTGAGGTAGCACAGCGACGGGAGCCAAGGCAAGAGAATCGAATGCTTTTTGATTCTCTTTATCAATAATCTGAATCTTTGTCAGGAGGATGTAGCCTGCTATTTCTCCTTCAACTTCTGCCACCATAGAGAGTTGTGGTATAAATTCTGCTGTCTTTCTCAGTTTTTCTACTAAAATGTGCTCTTGATGATCACTAAACTGTTCGTTTTCAAAAGCGAGTCGGATCAGTTCGAATACAATAGTTGGGTCACTTGATTTTTCTTGCCTAATTTTAATGTTCATAGTTTTGTTTGTAGATATAAGTATTTCGTTGCTATTAATAAAGCCGTATTTGGCTCCATTGTTTGTACATACATAATTGTTTTTAAAAAATCAATTATAGATCTAATTATAAAGGATAAAGATGCATATTATTATTTTAAAAATTGATAATATACTTTCGATATACTAGAGTTTACTTTTCTTGCAAAAATTTCGTTTAAAGACGAGCTGTTAGCGATTTTTGTACCATGTATCATCCTCATAAGGCTGGATTATATCTGTTCGAAAAATAAGGCTAACCAGTTTGCTTTCTCAAACCGCTTACTTTCAATTGATTAATGTTAAAATGTTAAATAGTGTAAAATTAACACTTGCTTTGTATATTTATTTTCGTATTTTCATGTTAGATAAACAATTATAAACCACTTCTGATAAGACGCCTAAACCGACATGTCTTTAAGAGGTAAAAAAATAACTAATTAAACACAAAATTTAAACAATTAAACAGTTTTTATGATTAACTGCCATTATTTCTCAAATCAATGGAAGAGAGCGTTTTGGACTGGATCATTGTGCTCTTTAGTGGCCCTGAGTCCTCAAATCGTTGATGCTGCAACCCTCGCAAGCCATGGAATTCTCTTTCAACAGGAGCTAAGTGTTTCTGGAACGGTACATGATGAAACAGGAATGCCAATTCCTGGAGTAACAGTATCTGTAAATGGAACGAGCCTAGTAACAAAAACCGACAATCAAGGTAAGTACAAATTGGATAAGGTCCCTATGAATGCGATCATTAATTTTCGTATGGTGGGTAAACAGTCGATGGATGAATCTGTAAAAGGACGGCATGCGATAGATGTCACGCTTTTGAATTCGGAATCCAATCTCGAAGAAGTCGTTGTTGTTGGTTACGGGAAGCAACGTAAAGAGACTGTTACAGGTGCTGTAGCTACTGTCAAGGGAAGTGACCTTGCTCAATCTCCCGCGTTGAACGTTTCCAATGCATTAACAGGACGGGTACCGGGAGTTACAGCGACCAATGGGAGTGCTGAGCCTGGATACGATGGTTCCAATATCAAAATACGGGGTACGAATACATTAGGAAATAGCAGTCCTTTAGTCGTTATTGATGGGGTTCCTGCACGGGAAGGCGGAATCGACCGGATCAATCCCCGCGATATAGAAAATATCTCGGTTTTAAAGGATGCTTCTGCTGCCATTTATGGTGCCCGGGCAGCAAATGGGGTTATTCTTGTGACGACAAGAAGAGGGAAGACAGGAAAGCCTCAGTTTTCTTATACTTTTAATCAAGGGTATTCTCAGCCGACTGTAATACCTAAATTGACCAATGCAGCTCAATTTGCTGAGATCCGTAATGAACTTGAGATCTATAATCTTCCTGTTGAAGAATGGTCTGCGGCTTACACGGCTATCAGTGATAAAGGTAGTTACAATAAGCAAGGTGGCGGAGTATTAGATGCGCCATTTAAACCGGAAGATATCCAAAAGTTCAAGGATGGATCAGATCCTTGGGGACATCCGAATACGGACTGGTATAAGGCAACTTTAAAAGACTGGTCTCCTCAACAACGGCATAACTTGCAAATTAATGGGGGTACCGAGGATGTAAAGTATCTCATGTCTTTGGGGTATCAAAATCAAGATGCCTACTATAAAAATTCGGCTACAGGATATAAACAATATGATTTAAGGATTAATCTAGATGCTAATATCAGCCAGTATATCAAAACACAATTTGGTGTTTTAGGAAGACAGGAAAATCGGAATTTCCCTACTAAGAGTGCTGGTACTGTCTTTAGGATGTTGATGCGGGGAAATCCGACACAACCAGCAATATGGCCTAATGGAATGCCAGGACCAGATATCGAAAATGGCGAAAATCCGGTGGTAATCACCACTAATGCGACAGGCTACGATCACGATAAACGCTACTATTTTCAAACAAATGGGCAGGTTGAGATTACAAATCCATGGATAGATGGCCTTAAATTAACATTGAATGCCTCTGTTGACAAATATGTAAAAAATCAAAAAACATGGGTTACACCCTGGACATTATATTCTTGGCAAGGGGCTTATGAAGCGGATGGTAGTACACCACAACTGGTTCCGGGAAGACGCGGGCCTGCCGATCCAAATTTGAATCAAAGTAATGAAGATCAGTTAAATATCTTACTCGGAGGGATCTTGAGCTTTGACCGAAAATTTGGTGACCATCAAGTGAATGCTATTGCTGGTATTAACAGAGAAACAATCGATAATGATAAATTTAGTGCATATCGTCGCTATTTTCTTTCAAATGCCATCGATTATCTTTTCGCGGGTGGAGAACAGGAAAAAAATAATGACGGATCTGCATGGAAAAGAGCAAGGTTAAATTACTTTGGTCGATTCGGCTATAATTACAAAAGTAAATACATCGCGGAATTTCTGTGGCGTTATGACGGCTCGTATATGTTCCCTGAAAGTGAAAGATTTGGATTTTTCCCAGGTGCTATGGCGGGCTGGGTCGTATCGGAAGAAAATTTCTGGAAGGAAAATGTACCTGTAATTAATTATTTCAAGATACGTGCCTCCTATGGCCAGATGGGGAATGACAACATCTATTATGATGACAAGTTACAAGAATATCAATATTTTTCAACCTATTCTTTTGGAACCTATATCGTCAACGATAAACTAGCCAAGACTCTTTATGAAAGTCGCGTTCCTAACGAAATGATTACTTGGGAGGTCGCCAATAATTATAATCTTGGATTTGACTTTCAGTTTTTGCAAGGAAAGTTAAATTTCGAGTTTGACATCTTTAAAAATCGTCGTAATTCTATTCTATGGCGGAAAAATGCTTCCATACCGCAAAGTACAGGGATGACATTGCCAGCAGAAAATATTGGTAAAGTGGATAATAAGGGCTGGGAGTTTAATTTAGGTTACCGTGGTAAAGTGGGAGATTTGGGCTATACTGTAGGTGTCAATGGTGGTTATGCGAAAAACAAAATTATCTTCTGGGATGAAGCTCCTGGCGCGCCAGCATGGCAACAAAGCACAGGTAAACCTATCAAAACGGATATTTATTATGTTTATGATGGCGTATTTCGCGACATGGAAGACATTGCCAACAATAAGTTGGATTACAGTGCCATTACAAAAACTCTACGTCCAGGAGATATGAAGTATCAAGATTTCAATGGTGATGGAAAAATAACACCAGATGATAAAGTTAGACGCGACAAAAATAGTGATCCTACGTTCCAGGGCGGGTTCAATTTTAGCTTAACCTATAAAGACTTTGATCTATCGGTACTATTTCAGGGAGCTACAGGTGGAGAGATACGTGTAGGCACGGATGAATCGGGTTCTATCGGAAATTTTGTAGAAGAGTTCTACGATAAACGTTGGAGCATTAGTAACCCGAGCAGTGTATACCCCCGTTTGACAGATCGTGGTAATCAATATTATTCCTATAACAACACCTATTGGATGCGCAGTACAGATTATCTAAGGTTGAAAAACGTAGAATTGGGGTATAATTTAGCCTCAAGTATTTGTAGCAAAATTGGTATTGGTTCATTACGTCTCTATGCAAATGGGATGAACCTCATTACTTGGAGTAAGATAAAAATGTACGATCCAGAAGCTGTGAATGCGTTGGGCCAATATTATCCGCAGGCGAGATTGATTAATGTCGGTGCATTATTATCGTTCTAACCAGCTGTTATCGCAAGAACTTAACTAAGAAAAAAAATGAAAAAAATTAAGAATATATCCCTTATACTACTTGTACTTTCTGCTTCATTACAAGCTTGTAATGACGATTTTGTAAGCACAAAGCCACTCAGTGAAGTGCCACAGGAGATCGTTTGGTCGGATGCTGGGTTGTCTGAGGCTTTCGTGACAGAAATCTATAACGGTTTTGGAGTAGGAGGCTTTTATGAACAGGAAATGGCATCCATGACAGACGAGGCTTTATTTACACACCCTAACCGCGGAATAAATACTGTCACCGAATCTCGATCAAATCCAGCTGATCAAGGCTATATAATGGATACTTATGAATATGGACGTATGTATACGCGTATACGGGCAACAAATATCGCCATTGCTAATTTAAGCTCACCCAAGTTTGACAAAGCAAAGGCTGACAAGCTTTTAGGCGAGGCTTATTTCCTACGTGGGTATTATTATCAACAGCTGTTACGTTTTTATGGAGGTATACCAATTGATAATAAGATCTATACATTGAATGATAAAGACTATATGGTGCCAAGAAACAGCTATGAGGAGTGTGTCAATGCGATCGTGAAGGATCTCGATAGTGCAGCTCTTTTGCTAAAGGGTATTTCATCGGCAAAGGGACGTGCAAATGAAACCGCTGTATTGGCCTTAAAGTCAAGAGTGCTATTATATGCTGCCAGTGACCTCCATGATGGAAGTAAAGCAAAAGCAAAATCTACCTTATTAGCAGGATATAAAAATCCAGAGTATTTAATGTATACCAATGGTAGTCAAATGGAACGCTGGACTAAAGCAAAAACTGCAGCAAAAGCCGTATTGGATCATACAGAATTCGCCTATAAGTTAGACTTGACTCAACCAGCGTCACCTAGTGAGGGAACGGCCAACTATATGGCTTTATCATTAGGAGGGGGTAGTAAGACCGTTGATTTTACAGCTGGAAAAGATATAATTTTAGGTCGATTCTTTATTGATGAAAAAGATGAGCGAGGTGGTTGGGTAGGACGTGACAATGGGCCAAATGGTTATCACAACTGGGCAGGAAATACACCGATTCAGCTATTGGTAGACGACTATGAGACTAGTAATGGCCAAAAATTTGATTGGTCCAATCCTTCTATGGCCGCAAGCCCTTATCAAAACCGCGACCCACGTTTAAAGGCAACGATTTTATATGATGGTGCAGATTGGAAGCCTAGGACAGCAGATGTTGCTGAAAGAGATAAGGCAAATCAAATTCAAACTGGACAATACGAAGTAATTAATGCGAAAGGACAGAAGGTTATTCAATTTGGTCTCGATACAAGAAAGAGTCCAATTGAAGACTGGAATGGTTCGAGGACGGGGTATTATATTCGTAAATTTACAGATCCAGATCCTACAATGGAAGATCAAAATACACGACAACGTATTCCTTGGCCAATGTTTCGCTATACGGAAGCGATATTGAACTATGTAGAAGCATGTATTGAATTAGGGGAAGAGAATGAAGCGAAAATATGGTTAAATAAAATCCGATTCAGAGCAGGAATGCCAGCAATATCCACAAGCGAAACGGGTACAGCATTAAAAGCACGCTATAGAAACGAGCGCCGTATCGAATTGGCCTACGAAGAGCACCGCTTCTTTGACGCTAGACGTTGGATGATAGCTGCAGAAACTATAGGTCGTAAGGCAAATATTATAAATATCACGGGAACCCTTAAGGCTGGTAAAAATGTGACTCTTTACCAATATAATCCAGAGAATTACACTTATACCTATGCTGTTTCAAATATAGATCCAGGAATTGAAAATAGAAGTTGGGACGACAAGATGTATTTTACCTCTATAAACAGAGATGAGATAAACCGAAATACTAAACTAATTCAAAATCCAGGTTATTAATACTGAAAAGCCCTTCTTTAATAGTAAGAAGGGCTTTTTAAAGGATTAATTTTTCCTTTGAGTAATATTAGGCAATAAGCCTGTAACTATTCCAATTAGTGGAAGATAAGCACAGATGTTGAATACATATTCAATTGAAGTACGATCTGCGAGCCAGCCCAACACAGCTGATCCAATGCCCCCCATGCCAAAAGCAAAACCAAAAAATAAGCCTGCAATCATCCCAACCTTTCCGGGGATAAGCTCCGTTGCATAAACCAAGATAGCTGAAAATGCCGAGGAGATGATCAAACCGATTATAATAGCAAGGACAATGGTTAGTCCAAGACCTACATGAGGTAATAACAAAGTGAAAGGTGCTGCTCCAAGAATAGACACCCAAATAATTAGCTTACGACCATATCGGTCTCCCAAGGGACCACCCAATATGGTTCCGGCGGCAACAGAAGCAAGAAATATAAATAAGTAAATCTGAGATTCCTGGACCGAAACATGGAATTTATTGATCAAATAGAAGGTGAAGTAGCTGGTCATCGAAGCCATGTAAAAATACTTGGAAAAAATGAGTACCAATAAAATCACAAGTGCAAATATCACTTTTGATTTTGGCAGGTCAGCTTTTAAAGCACTAACAGAAGTTGTTTGTGTCTTAGGCTTGAGGTGTATTTGATACCAATTACCGACATAAGTAAGAATCATAACGGCTACAATGGCCAATACGCCAAACACACCGATGTATTGTTGCCCCAAAGGGATCACAATAAGCGCTACAAGAAGGGGACCTATTGCACCACCAGCATTACCGCCGACTTGAAAGATAGACTGTGCGAGCCCCTTTTTGCCTCCGGAAGCTAAATGGGCAACTCGAGATGCTTCTGGATGAAATATAGACGAACCCATCCCAATAAGGCTTACAGAAAGGAGAATGTAGATAAAGTTTGACGCAAATGAAATGCATATCAAACCGGCTAAAGAGAAAAACATCCCCACGGCAAGTGACCGAGGTGTAGGGTTTTTATCTGTATACAAACCAACGAAGGGCTGCAAAATAGAGGCGGTAAGTTGAAAAACCAATGTTATAATACCAATTTGCGTAAAACTAAGGGCATAATTTGATTTTAACATGGGATACACTGCTGGGATGACAGATTGAATCAAGTCATTAAGCAAGTGTGAAAGACTAATCGCAAATAAAATCGGATAGACGGTTTCGGAACTTTTCCAAGATCCACTCGGGTTTAGTGATTGTGTTTTCATAAAGGAAATATTCATCAGGTCATCTGATGTTTTAATTGATAAAAATAGAATATATTGATATTGATAATTTGCATATGCTACAGGAAAATTACAGTTGTTGGATAATTCGGTTGGCAATATCAACAGCTTTTTTCACTTCTTTATCTTTGATTGCCAACATCAGTTCCTCGTGTTGCTGTTGTGAAGCTAAGAAGGGGACTGTATCCTTATAAATAGTCATGAAGAACTTATTGACATGCTCAGATAAGGTTGTATATAACGCGGTCAAAATACTGTTTCCACATGATTCAGCAATTGCACTGTGAAAGGATATATCAGCATTCACGCATGCTGTCAAATTTCCCATTTCGGCATATTTAGCTCTATTTTTAAGTGCTTGCGCCATATCTTTGAGGCCTTTCGAAGTACGATTTAAGGCTGCTTTTTCAATAATTCGCAACTCTAATACGTGTCTAACTTCAAAAATATCGTTAAAATTGGCTTTCTCAATTTTTGAATCAAGGGCATGATGACCCGTACTACTTTTGACAAAAGTACCAAGACCTTGTTGCACATTTAGATAGCCTGATTGACTTAAATATTTGACAGCTTCACGAATGCTGGATCTGCCCACAGCAAATTGTTTCATCAATTCTGGTTCGGTAGGAAGTTTAGATTCTACAGGAAATTCGCCCAATTTGATTTTTTCTTCTATTGCTGCGGCAACTTCCTCCGCCAAGGATCTTCGTACGATAGCTTCAGTCTTCATATAGTCATATCATCTGATGATTGCAAAGGTAGTAGAATTTTTTGAATTCTTATTTATTTTCAAAAATTTGATCAAACTAACCGAATATTGTTACGACCACATCAGATATTTATTACAGAGTTTACTGTATTAAATTTATTGGCAGTTTTAGGGTAATTAACAGAGAGGACGGTCCTCCAATGTATTTATCTAAAACTTAGAAACATGAAAAAATTAATGATGAGCGTCGTAGCCTTGGCTTTATTGTCATCTGCTACTTTTGCAAAAACAGGTCCAAAAGTGGTCGACAACAGTGTTGTTGAAAAATCAAAGATTTACAAATCACAAACTGAAAAAACTCATTTAAATATCGTGAGCGAAGTCAAAGAGATCAAGGTCGGAAAGTCTCGCACGCTATGTAGATTGACGATGAGTATCTATAATACAAGCGGTCAGTTGATCGAAACTCAGGTTCTCACATACAACAGCTATGGTGCCAATGATATGTATTATAGCAGCTGTGGAGCATGGTTTAGCGCTACTATTCAGAATTATCAAAACTATTATGGTAACCCCAATCATTAGGGATCAATTAATCAAACGATGTGGCGGGAGCTAGTATGCCCCGCTCATATTTTTCTGTAATACAACCAAAAGGAAACTTTTATTTACGATCCTACTACGACAATGAAGATGGCTGCTGCATGCGAACATGCGATAAGGCAGACAGGTGATGATGTTAGAAAATCGAGGTACCACTTAGCTAATTAAATTGATCGTATTCGGACATTAAATGTCCGAATACGATCAATTTATATTAAAGTATTGCTATATTAAATTGTCTTATAGCTACTTATCTTTTTGGCAATAAAATTGACATTAGATTTCAATGAAGAATTACAAAGCTAAAGATTGATAGGAGAGACGCTTTGTATTAACATTTAAATGATCATAAATAAAATGAAAGCTTTACCAATTACTGGAATTTTTGCGATACTAGTGTCAACCGCATTTGCTCAAACGGCCCATCAAAAAATAAATGAGATTTCTCATGTCGAATCCAGTCTAATACCCCCTGTTCGTTTTGAGGGTGAGCCGACATGGAATATTATATCGCGTATGGAATTCTATCAGGTTCCAGGGGTAAGCATCGCTGTGATAAAAAACTCTGAAGTATTATGGAGCAAAACTTATGGTTTTGCGGATCTCGATTCGAAAACGCCTGTCAGGTCAAATACCTTATTTCAGGTAGCCTCCATGAGCAAGCCTGTAAGTGCATATGCCGCACTGAAGGAAGTGGAGCTTGGCAAGTTGGAATCCAATGCCGATGTGAATTTGTACCTGAAATCTTGGAAAATACCAGAAAATAATTGGACCAAAGTGAAAAAGGTTACACTCAAAAATATCATTAGCCATACTGCGGGACTTACTGTAAGTGGATTCCCGGGGTATCGGATAACAGACCCAATTCCTACAGCGGTTGAAGTACTGAGTGGTCTAAAGCCCGCTAATACACCTATGGTTTATGTTGATAAACTTCCTGGCTCAAATTTTCGATATTCAGGCGGTGGGTATACGGTACTTCAACAGATGCTCGTTGACATTGAAGGAAAAGATTATGGCAGTATTATGGAAGAAAAGGTACTTTCACCTTTAGGTATGAAAAATAGCACTTTTGCCCAGCCTCTTCCTGAATCGAAAAGACAATTTGCGGCGACGGCTTATACGATGGATGGCAAAAAAGTCGAAGGAAGATATCATGTCTACCCAGAACAGGCAGCTGCAGGCCTGTGGTCAACTGCAGAAGATTACGCTAGATTCGTAATCGATATTCAACGGACCTTAAATGGCAAAAGTAGTCTTGTTATCTCTAAGAAGATGGCAGAAGAATTCACAAGTTCCTATATTGAACCCATTATAGGATTAGGTGTATTCCTAGAAGATTATAACGGCTCATCTTATTTTTGCCATGGTGGATGGAACGAAGGCTTTAGCTCCTATTTTATTGGAAATAAAACAAGCGGTGATGGAGTAGTTATTCTTACGAACACAAACAAACCTGAATTTATCAACGAGCTTGTCCGAGCGGTCGCATTAACTTATCAATGGCCCAATTATCTAGCCCCAATAAATAAAATTTTGCCACTAAGTCCTCAAGAACTGCATGACAATAGTGGACGTTATAGATCTGGAAAATATGGTGTTATAAGGGTCTATAATCAAAATGGCAAGCTAATGTCAGCGCAAAATCTAGACAAGCCTGTAGAATTGGTTAAAGTTTCTGCAAATACATTTGCTATGCGAGATCGAAACGTAAACGTCATATTTTCAAAGGATACCGAAAGCGGTCAATATGAGCTTGTACAGATTTTGCGCGATAAAAAGATTTATTCCAGAAATCCGAAAGTCAATGCAAATGACTGGACTCCGCTAGAGCTTATTTTAGAAGGAAATTTCGAGGATGGATTAAAAGCTTATCAAAAAGCAAAAGAACAGGATAGTGCAGATGATTTGCTTTCAGAAGGTTTCCTGAATGGCGCAGGTTATGAACTGCTCAATCAGCATAAAATAAATCAAGCTATTGATATATTTAAGGTGAATACGATGCTACATACTAAAAGTGAAAATGTTTATGATAGTTTAGCGGAAGCCTACCTGAAATCAGGACAAATAGATAGCGCTAAGGAGAATTATCGAAAAGTTTTAGAAATTAATCCTAAAAATGAAAAAGTCAGTAAGATTTTAGAAACGTTATGACACAAATATAATGAGCTTTTTTTTTGCTAATTTGCGACCATGTCAAATCAAGCTAATAATTATCGATTGTTTTCCAAGGAAATTCTCTCACTTTGGAAAAGCCAGGATGTATCATATATTAAAGTAGAAGAATTATCCATTGTTGAAGGAATCACTTTTTTTGAACTTATACCAGATTCCGAACTGTTGGATGAAGGCGGGGTAGAAACACTCTATGCCATAGATTCTGAAGATGTAGAGGATATGTTGGTGTTTAGCAAAAATATTCGTTTTGTTGTCCACGACATTTATTTGGATGAAGATTAAGTAAATTAGCTATTTATGATCGACAATTCAAACGGTATTGTCGATCATAAATATACAGCAGTAGGCTGATCTAGGGGTAAACTAACTTCTCATATTCAATCTTTCTTCCTGAAGATCTAATAAACGAAGGTGTTTTCGGATGATCTCTTCGTCCAATAAAAGTTCCTCGCGGTTTTTATTGATCAGCCAAATGCGTTGGGTTTCGAGGATATCGATATAGATTTTACGGTATTCGGTGTAATTAATGATGATCTCGGAGCTCCGCAATTGATTTTCGTACTTCTGTAGTTGATCCTTCAAGGTAGGAAAACTTTCAACTTTGTCCGCGTAATCATTACGAATCTTGTCAACGGCGACTTGAGCCAGTCTGTTCTGAATTTCATAATCGATCTCCTTTTCACTTCTTACAAAATCTCTATCTATTAATTTGATTTTTCTTAATATAAAGGGGAGCGTCAAGCCTTGAACAAGTAAGGTTAACAGAATCACGACAAATGTGATGAAAAGAATGAGGTTTCGTTGAGGGAAAGGAGATCCATCGGCTAAAGTTAATGGGATGGATAGTGCTGCTGCCAAAGAAACGACGCCACGCATTCCCGTCCAGCCGATAATCATTGGCGTTTGCCAACCGGGCGATTGAGCATCTGCAACCGTTATAAAATTTCTCATGATCAAGGTGGTTATTACCGCAGCATACCCTGCAAAAACTCGTACAAGAATAAGGACTATTGTAACGGCTACGCCATAGCCAATAGCAGTAGAGATATTAGTATCACCCAATCCAGAAACAATTTCCGGTAAATCTAAGCCGATAAGCATAAAGACGATGCCATTCAACAGAAAGCAGAAGCTTTCCCATACGGTTACTGTCCGGATCCGGGATGCACTGCTCAAAAAATCGTGACTACGATAAGAAAGAAATAAGCCGCCACTGACAACCGCAAGAACCCCAGAAGCGTGGAGCTGTTCCGCTACCAAATACATCGAGAAAGGTGCAATAAAAGTTAGCAATATATCTGTATTGGAATCGGTTGGTAAAAGTTTGTGCATTTTCAGAAAAACATAGGCAATTGTAAGTCCGATTCCCACTCCACCAACACACATCCAAATAAAGCTTCCGGCGGCTTGGTACCATACATATTGGCCAGTAGCAGCAGCAATCATTGCAAAGCGAAAAATTATTAATGAGGAAGCATCATTCAACAAACTTTCGCCTTCCAGTATGGACGCCAGCCTTTTGGGTACCTTCACGAATTTTAAAATTGCACCGGCACTAACCGCATCAGGCGGGGAAACTATTCCACCCAATAGAAAACCGAGAGCTAAGGAGAATCCTGGAATAAAATAGTTGGCAAAAACGGCAACGGATAATGCTGTAAAAAAGACGACAACAAAGGCAAAGCTGAAGATAATCCGACGCCATCGCCAGAGTTCTTTCCAGGAAGTTGACCAAGCTGCCTCGTAGAGGAGTGGCGGTAAAAAAATAATGAATATCAATTCGGGTTCTATCTTTATAGGAGGAACTCCCGGGATAAAACTTATTACAAGTCCCGCTAATACAAGTAAAACAGGGTATGCAACCTGAATTTTCTTCGCCAGCATTATCAACATAGTGATTAGTAGGACTAAAAAAAGGTAAAACTCAAAATTCTCCAACATATGTAAATTTTAGGTACATAAATATAGATCAAATTTCTAGAAATATTTAAACTAGCTTGGCGGTATTCATGGTTGCCTACGAATTGCTACAAGAAAGTCATCTACCAACTGGACAATTGAAGAGAACATGTTTTAACTTAGATTCCTATGGTAAATGTTCCTAAATTAGGCGAAATTTATCTTTGACTTTACCCCAAGATTTAAAATATTGGATGGCGTCACTATAAACAAAGCTTCGTCTTTTAAGAGTTTTTACTTAAAATCTTCTTTAAATAGCTGCATAGGGCTATATTTTAAGAGTAACAACGCGAAATTGTTAGAATACAACGATAAGTAGCCTAATTACAACTGGAGGTATTGGTATAAAGTTGGCTGATGTAAAATTTACAGCGTCGGATCTCAGAAAAACCATTTTTGAATACTGTGAATTTAATGGTGTTAGCTTTAAGTCTTGTGATATGAGAGGTATAAACTTCGATGGGCAAGTTTTTGTCGATGTAAAATTCGATAATGCAGACCTTGCAAACAGTTCATTTAGCGGGGTGATTCTTAGAAATGTTTCCTTTCGGCCAACGTTTGCGCTTACCAATAAATACTATAAGAGTATTAAAACTATTGATTTTGACGGAGCATCAATGGACAAATTAACCTACGCAGCTCTTAAGGGAGTGGGCGTATCGCTTGAGGATATTGTTCTCCTATAAACAACACTGCACATACAGACGGCATGGTTCTGCAGGTATGAACCATTGTCTAAGTATAATTGCTATACCAATGAAATCCATAATTTCGGGAGGCTAAATTAAGACAGTCATTGGTACAGAATCGGAAAGCTGAATCATTTGAAAGCCAAAATACGCTAGACTAAATTATCAGAGAAAGATTGGGAGACGAGTTGTATTCACGATTTCTTTCATCACAAAATAACTTTCCATATGTCTGATTCCCTTGATTGTTGCCAGTTTATTAAAATTGAATTCATGATAGTGATCAACATCCCTAACCATCACCTTTATTTGATAGTCAAATGCACCCGTTACATGAAAACACTCGACTACTTCTGGAAATTTTTGTATCTCTTCCATAAATAACAAGGCACTTTCATTGGAATGTTTTTCCATACTGATTGATACGAGCACCATTAGATTAAGATCAAGTTTTCTTCTGTCCAGCAGAAAGACTTTCTGTTTGAGAACGGAGGTTGCGATTAACTTCTTAATACGTTCGTATACGGGAGTCATGGATAAATTAACACGGTCAGATATTTCCTTGTTACTTATATTAGCATCCTGTTGCAACAGGTCCAGAAGCATGAGGTCCTTTTCATCCAATTTCATTATCGTAGTAAATTAAATCTAAAAAAAGTATATCTAAGACTATAGTTAGATCGTATACACTAGTAAATGATATCTAACCATATTGTTTTACTAAAATAGCTATAATTACAGATATATAACACTATCATTTAAACTATATGTAGTAAATTTAGGTTAGTTAATTACTATCAATTTACCAACCTAAATAAAATTATGAGTGAGCCTCAATTAAAAAAAGTCCTTGGTCCTGTTATGTTATGGGGATTAGGTGTAGGCTATGTTATCTCGGGAATGTATTTTGGATGGAATCTCGGTTTGGCGGAAGGCGGCACATTGGGATTGGCCATTGCTACAGTATTCGTTATTATCATGTACCTTACATTTACCTTCAGCTATACAGAGCTGGCTTGTGCGATCCCTCGGGCTGGCGGAGCCTTTGAATATGCAAATCGAGGACTGGGCAAGCATTTGGGATTTGTCGCCGGTATTGCACAAAATATCGAGTTTGTTTTTGCACCGCCTGCCATTGCCGCTGCTATAGGTGCTTATCTACATTTACTACATCCTTCGGTTGACTATCTTATTTTTGCGATTGGGGCCTATGTGATTTTCACTTCAATGAATATATTGGGGGTTAAGCTCGCTGCATCATTTGAATTGGTTGTAACTGTTCTTGCGGTTATTGAATTACTGATATTTGCAGGCGTTACATTTCCAGCTTTCGAATTTTCCAACCTTGAGCACAACGCATTGCCCAATGGGTTCTCGGGTATTTTTGCTGCTATTCCGTTTGCCATCTGGTTTTTTCTCGCTATTGAAGGTGTGGCCAATGTCGCTGAGGAAACTATCAATCCACAGAAAAATGTATTAATCGGCTTTGGATCGGCCATAGTGACTTTAATTGTGCTTTGTATCATTACATTTTTATCGGCGGTGGGTGTCGGGGGTTGGGAGGCTGTTGTGTATCCTGTCGGAAGCACTGAACCGTCAGATTCGCCGTTGCCACTTGCTATTGCACATGTCATTGATAATCGCCATATTCTTTATAAATTACTTATAGGTGTTGGTCTATTGGGTCTTATAGCCTCATTTCATGGTATCATTCTCGCTGGTGGCAGAGCTACCTTCGAGTTTGGGAGAGTGGGTTATGCACCGTCGATTCTTGGGAAAGTGCATCAACGATTTAAGACTCCGGCCAACGCACTCTTAATCAATATGGCTATTGGCATCATAGCATTACTGACCGGGAAGACCGCAGGCATTATTACCATCGCATGTTTTGGGGCAATCTGTCTTTACATTATATCCATGTGGTCATTTTTTGCCTTGCGAAAAAAGGAACCTGATCTGGAACGCCCATTCAAAGTTCCATTGTATCCGCTGTTTCCGGCGATTGCGTTGATTATTGCTATCGTGTGTCTCATTGCAATGATATATTATAACCCATTGACAGCTCTATTATTCTTTGGGCTTGTCATCTTATCATACCTCTATTTCCTAATCTTCCTTGACAAGGACAAAACCATCAAATTATGATAACTAAAAATGAAATAATTTCCAAACTAAAAGCTTGCACAAGTACTCACGTTAAAGTTGCCGTTGCAGATATAGACGGGGTCTTACGTGGAAAATTCATGCATCGCGATAAGTTTATCTCTGCACTGGACAATGAATTTGGATTTTGTTCGGTGGTGTTTGGATGGGATGTTAATGATCAGGTTTATGACAATGTGGAAATTACAGGCTGGCATACAGGATACGGCGATTTCCCGGCACGTATTGATGGAAATACATTTCGACAGATTCCCTGGCAGGAGGATATTCCCTTTTTTCTAGCTGATTTTGAATCTCCACTTTCTCAGGACCAAAATGTGTGTCCAAGAGCTCTCCTTAAAAACATAATTTCACAGTCGGAGACTGCTGGATTTAAACCAGTTTTTTCACAGGAATTTGAATGGTTTAATTTCGTGAAAACCAATGATACCTCTTCCCAAAATAGTTTTAGAGACATGACACCAATCACATCTGGTATGTTTGGCTATTCCATCTTACGGATGTCCGACAATTATGGTTTTTTTCAGGATCTTTTAGCTATGCTCGAAAGATTCGGCGTACCTCTTGAGGGGCTGCATACGGAGACTGGGCCGGGTGTACTGGAAGCTGCTATCCAATGTAGTGATGCTCTTGAAGCTGCAGATAGGGCTACTCTCTTTAAATCTGCCGTCAAAGAAATTGGGAAAAAACATAATATTACCGCGAGTTTTATGGCTAAACAAACAAAGGACTTACCAGGCTGCAGCGGCCATGTGCATCAAAGTCTTTGGGATCTCAACAAACAGAGCAACCTCTTTTATGATAAAGAAGATGAACTCGGAATGAGCCAGTTGATGAAGCATTTTCTTGCTGGGCAATTGTATTGTTTACCTGATATTCTACCGTTATTGGCACCTACTGTTAATAGTTATAAAAGGCTGACTGAAGGAGCATGGGCACCTACAACCCTGACCTGGGGCATAGATAATCGTACCACAGCACTCCGCGTCATTGAAGGTGGCCCTAAAGCTACGCGCATTGAACACCGTGTTGTCGGTTCAGATGTGAACCCTTACTTGGCCATAGCAGCATGTTTGGCTAGCGGGTTGTATGGCATCAAACATAAATTGCCATTGGACAATCGTCATACTATTGGTAATGGTTATGAAGATCTGCAACACGGCGTATTACCAAGAAATCTCTACGATGCGACCACTCGAATGGCGCAATCGCAAATAGCATCCGAGTTGTTTGGCCAAAAGTTTGTCGATCATTTTTGTAAATCAAGGTTATGGGAATGGCGACAATTTTCAGAGCAAGTAACAGATTGGGAAACAAAAAGATATTTTGAAATTATATAACTGAACGATGGATACAGCAAAAATTTATGGTTTTAATTTCCCTACACCGATCCGTTTTGGTGCTGGAGTGATCGACGAGCTCCCAGGCTATTTATTGGCCAATGGACTTAGCCGCCCTTTATTGGTAACGGATCCGACTATTGCCGAACTGCCATTTTTTAAGGAAGTTCAACAAAGGCTGACGAACAAAGGGATCGACGTTATTGTCTTTCATGAGTTGCACAAAAATCCTGTAAAATCTGATGTTCTCTTGGGAGGAGATGTCTTTAGAGGGCAAAATAGAGATTCAATTATTGGCGTTGGCGGTGGAGCAGCACTCGACGTAGCTCGGGCGATTGCCTTGCGCGCAAATCACCATCGTGATTTATTTGATTACGACGATCTGATCGGCGGCGATATCTATGTGACCAACGAGATACCACCATTGATTACTGTACCTACGACCGCCGGCACCGGGAGTGAGGTAGGCCGTAGTGCTATTATTTCAGAAGATGAAACCAAGAAAAAACGAATTCTGTTTAGTCCGAGATTGATGGCAAAAATTGTATTTGCCGATCCTTTACTTACAATGGACCTGCCACCGTTTATTACGGCGGCAACGGGAATGGACGCACTTACGCACAATATGGAAGCCTATCTGGCCAAAGGGTACCATCCAATGTGTGATGGTATTGCGCTTGAAGGAATGGCCATGGTGGCTACTTCGATTGAGTGCGCTACAAAAGAATCTGACTTGCCATCGCGCTCTAAAATGCTTTTGGCATCATTGATGGGAGCTGTTGCATTTCAGAAGGGATTAGGAGTCGTTCATAGTTTAGCGCATCCGCTTTCTTCGCTCCTCGATACTCATCATGGACTGGCCAACGCGGTGAATCTTCCTTATGGCATGCAGTTTAATTATGTCGGTTTTGAAGATCGTTTCGATAAGATGGCCATGGCTTTGGGGCTTGGCAACAATGCTGGAGACAAGGTTGTTGACTATCTGTTTGACCTCAATGTACGTTTGGGACTACCTACACAGTTATCCGCAATTGGCGTACAAAAGGAACATTTGCAACCTTTATCAGAACTTGCGCTTGCAGATTTCTGTCACCCATCGAACCCCAAGCCCGTTAGTAAAGCCGATTTTCTTGCAATTTATGAAACCGCATACGAAGGAAAATGATATGTTAAAAATCGGTATTAGTGCCTGTTTTTTTTATCCTGACCCAGACAGGACGGTCTTTGGTCACAAATCACTGAGTTATATGGAAAATGATATGGCTCGATGGATTAGTAAAAAAGGTGTGCTTCCTATATTATTGCCGGATCTTGAAGAATCATTATTAGCGGACATCTTACAACAGATGGATGGCATAGTTCTTCAAGGTGGAAGCGATATAGCTCCTCAACACTATGGAGAAGAACCTATCGGCCCCTGGAAAGGAGACCCTTATCGGGATCAATATGAGCTAAAGATATTGGATTATGCCATCAGAAATCATAAGCCTGTCTTAGGTATCTGTCGGGGATTTCAGTTGATGAACGTGTATTTTGGAGGTACAATGTATCAGGATATCGTTAGTCAGCTTCCTCATTCGGCTGTACATCGTTCAGCAAGTTTATATGATACAATCAATCATCCGGTGCATATAGAACCAGGAACACTTTTCGACAGACTATATGGCCATGTTGCCAATCCATTGGTCAACACGGTACATCATCAGGCTGTTAAAGATCTTGGCCGTGATCTCGAAGTCTATGCGCGCTCGGAAGATGGATTTATCGAGGCATTTGGTTATACCAAAGAAGCGACCGGGAAAGTTATGGGTGTCCAATGGCATCCCGAATTTTCCCAAACACAGAAGGGAATACTTTTAGATGAAAATTTGATTTTTAATGTTTTTATTGAACATGCAAGACAACATAGAAATTAGAAATCCTGCAACTGGCGCTGTAGCGGCAACGTTGCCTTCAACCACAACAGTTGAGTTGGAAAATACACTATCCTTACTAAAGCAAGGACAGCACACATGGGCAAAAGTTCCTTTAAAGGATCGTTTAGCGTGCATCATACAATTTGGGCAGCTGATCTTGGCAAATAAACAGGAGCTTGCAGAGATCCTTACCAAAGAAACGGGCAAACCCATAACACAATCGCTTAATGAAATTAACGGAGCACAGAACCGCATTGAACATCTCCGAAAAAATGCTGAAAGATGGCTTTCAGAAGAAGTTATTGTGCGTGATGGCGCAACGCTAGAACATATTCGATATGAACCACTTGGTGTAATTGCCAATATTTCTGCATGGAATTTCCCTTATAATGTCGGCTTCAATGTTTTTCTCTATGCCTTGGTTGCGGGCAATGCTGTTCTCTATAAACCTTCTGAATTTGCCACGTTGACAGGCTTGCAGTTTGCAAAATATCTTTATCAGGCAGGCGTACCTGATAATGTATTTCATTGTGTTGTAGGAGATGGGCGGATTGGCCAGCATATCTTATCATTGCCATTGGACGGCTATTTTTTTACTGGATCCTATAAGACAGGAGTGCATATTGCCAAGACCGTAGCACATAAATTAGTTCCAGTCCAGCTTGAGTTAGGCGGGAAGGATCCGCTATATGTCACTGAAGATGTCAAAGATATAAAACAGGCGGCAGTGTCGGCAGCTGAGGGCGCTTTCTACAACAATGGGCAGAGCTGTTGTGCTGTTGAACGCATCTATGTTTCAGAACAGATATACGATCAGTTTATCGAGGCATTTATTGAGGAGGTAGCGTCCTATCGGGTGGGCGATCCATTCGCTGAAGATACATTTATTGGCCCTTTAACCAGAGCTGCTCAACTGGACGTTCTTGAAGAGCATGTGAAAGATGCCCTTAAAAAGGGAGCAATACTGCGGTTGGGCGGACACGCATTAGAAGGTGAGGGATATTATTATGCCCCAACTGTATTCGAACATTGTAATCACAATATGGCACTTATGCGTGAAGAGACTTTTGGTCCGCTGATAGGTATACAAAAGGTATTTTCAGACGAGGAGGCAATAACGCTGATGCAAGATACGACGTATGGCCTTACTGCAGCAGTGTTTTCTTCCGATCAGGACAGAGCAATGGATATCCTTGGCAAAATGGATACAGGAACAGTATATTGGAACTGCTGCGATAGGGTAAGCCCTAATGTACCTTGGTCCGGACGGAGGAATTCTGGTTTAGGTTCAACTTTGTCGGCTCAAGGTATTCGGGCATTTGTTCAGCCTAAAGCCTATCATTTAAGACCCGTATAATTCATATCTATTTTACGGATATAGCCCATTATGCCGATAGTTCATCGGATAATGGGCTTTCCATTTATACGATGTTATAAGCCTAGATCCATGAAAATATTGAAACCATATTATCCTCAAGAGCTATTCAAAATGAAAGATGAGTGTGTAGAGATTATTAGCTCGCCTCGTGGTAAAGCTGTCACCAACGCGATTTATGTCGATGAGATAGATACGCAAGTCGTCACTTAGGAGATATAAACTGAATGAATTCGCTAAAAATGCTTGAAGACTCTCACAACATTTTCTATTTTTGTTACAAACAGAAAAGAGATGAGCAATGAAGTGACAGGTTTGAAGCGCGTAGCCACACTATGTATATTAAGAAATAAAGATAAGTTTCTATTGCTAAAACGCCTTAAAGAACCCAACAAAGATATGTATGTTCCCGTTGGTGGAAAATTAGACCCATTTGAAAATCCGGATGATGCAGTGGTGCGTGAGGTCATGGAAGAAACAGGAATCCATATCACTTCAAAACAATTTTGTGGCATGTTAACCGAAACATCACCGGTCAATTACAATTGGATCAGCTATGTATATGTATCGGATATCGAATATATTGAGGCACCCTATTGTAATGAAGGTGACCTCGAATGGATCTCTGCAGACGAACTGAAATCTATTCCGACCCCTTTAACCGATCTTTATATTTATGATTATGTGGCTAAGGGAAAACTGTTTGCTTTTAATGCCGTATATGATTCAGACCTAAACTTGACGGGGCTATGGGAACAATATGATGGTACCAAGATCAAGTAAACTTCGTAAATTGAATTAAAATTAGAATGATTATCAATAAAAATGCCATTAAAGTCATTGCATTCGATGCAGATGATACATTATGGATAAACGAGCCATATTTTCAAAAAGCAGAACATGATTTTTGCGCACTATTGGAAAATTATCTTCCACAACATGCAGTATCAAAAGAGTTATTTGAAACAGAAATGAATAACCTGTCCCTCTATGGGTATGGTGTGAAAGGCTTTATTCTTTGTATGATAGAGACAGCCAGTCGTATTTCTGCTGGACAGCTATCGCTGAAGACAATAAACAAAATCATAGCGATTGGACAGGATTTACTAAGGATGCCGATTGAATTATTGGAAGGTGTCGAAGATACGCTGGTAAGGCTTAGTGCACATTATAAATTAATTGTAGCCACAAAAGGGGATCTTTTGGATCAAGAAAAAAAGCTAAAAAATTCGGGGCTCCAAAAGTATTTCCATCATGTGGAGATTATGAGCAACAAGAAAAATGAGGATTACATAAAATTATTGAACAAAATTGAATGCCCCGCCGAAAATTTTATCATGATCGGAAATTCAATCAACTCCGATGTTCTGCCAGTATTGGAATTGGGAGGGCAGGCAATACATGTCCCTTACCATGTGACGTGGACACATGAGCAAGCTAGTGATGAGGTTAAACCAATCAATTTTCTTCAGGTAGAAAGTCTGGATCAACTGCTACCGATTCTGCTTTAATCGAAAATGCGCATCTAGATGCGCATTTTTAGTAACATTTCAATGCCCACTATTTTTAATCTTTATCCTCCATACCGATCTGCAGTCGGTTCAGTGCATTCATCAAAATGATCCTCGCGGTTAGGTCGACGATCTGTTTATCACCGAACACAAAGCATTAACTGACTATTCCCCTGCAAAGAGTTGCGAAACAATTAACTGATTTCCTTTGTTATTCATTAGTACAGTTAACCTCTCACATGGCAATAATTACGAAATATCTATTTTTCTTTTTACCTCTTTTTATTTTAAGCTGTAAGAGCAATCAGCAAAAAGGGGATGCTTTCTATTTTGGTGGAAATATTGTAACGATGGAAGATGATTTACCTCAAGTAGATGCTTTAGTATTAAAAGACGGGAAGATTCTTTTCGTTGGTAACCGGAAAGAAGCAGATCCCTATATAGGAGAAAATACCAAACAGATCGATTTAAAAGGAAAAACTTTATTGCCTGGCTTTATTGACGCCCATGGCCATATCACTTCAAGAGCCGGAATGGAACAGGCAATAGATTTATCTCCAAGTCCATACGGTATCGTTAATTCAATACCCGATCTTCAAAAGGCTCTATTAGCAGTTATTAAGCAAACAAAACTGGGTGCGGCTGTTCCAGTATTAGGAAATGGCTATGATGACGCCATTATGCGTGAGCATCGTCATCCGACTCGCCAGGAATTGGATGCAGTCAGTACGACAAATCCCATTATTGTCATTCATGCTTCTGGTCATGCAAGCGTTGTCAATAGTGCGATGTTGAAGTTATTAGGTATTGCCGAAAATGTGAAAGACCCCGAGGGAGGGCATTATGGCCGAAGCCCTGATAATCAACTAAACGGTAAGCTGGAAGAAAATGCCTCTTTCGCCGCGTTGGTGAAGTTAACGGATATGATTCCCAAGCCCAAACAGGCAAAAGATGAACTATCCCAATCCCTAAAAGATTTTGTCAAAGCGCAGGACGAATGGCTTAGTTATGGTCAGACAACAATCTGTGATGGACGTTCGATGGGAGTGAGTGTTGGCTTGTTAAAGGAAGCTGCTTCGAAAAATCTTTTAAAGGCTGACGTGGTTTATTTTCCGGATTTTGAAGCAAACAAAGCCGAATGGAAGTCCTTTAAACCCAATTACATGAAATACGAAAAGCACTTGAAATTTGGTGGATTTAAATTTTCGGACGATGGCTCACCTCAAGGGAAGACAGCCTGGTTGACAGAACCATACCTCGTTCCACCAGAAGGCCAATCGGCCGACTACAAAGGCTTTCCAATTTTTTCAGACGAGACCCTCTACAATGATTTAAAAACAGTGTTTTCAAATGATATTACAGCGCAATTACATGTTAACGGCGATGCGGCTATTGATCAAGCGCTTCGTGTGATCGGCAAATTGAAAACCGAAGGAATTTATAAGCCTGAGCTTAGGGCAACCTTGATACATGTGCAGAACAGCCGACCTGATCACATCGCCAAGATAAAAGAGATCGGTGTTATTCCTTCATATTTTTCGTCCCATGTTTATTTATGGGGGGATTGGCACTATCAAAGTGTTTTTGGCCCCAAACGTGCGGCGTTTATTAGTCCAGCTCAATCAGCAAAAAAAGCAGGAATATTGTTTACCATTCATCATGATAGTCCTGTAACACCTCCCGATCTAATGACTGGGGTGTATGCTGCGGTCAACCGGACGACACGTTCGGGTATGTTATTGGGTCCAGATGAACGAATTGATGTAAGGGACGCGCTCAAAGCAATTACGATCAATGCTGCCTATCAGTATCAGGAAGAAAAAGATAAAGGCTCTCTTAAAAAAGGAAAACTAGCTGATTTGGTTATTTTGGATCAGAATCCGTTAACAATTGACCCCAAAAAATTACGGGATATCAAAGTAGTTGAAACCATCAATGAAGGGAAGACAGTCTTTAAGCGAAATTGATCAATCTGCAAATCCAATAAATAAATACATCATTGTAAACCACATTTTAATTCGCAATTGTTTGGGAAAAACCCGCTATCATTCTATGTTTTTGCCATTCTCTTGGGAGGATGACGCTAAGTAGAAGTCCTCGTTTTCAAGAGGATCAAATGTTGAAATAAAACAGGAGAGTTGCATAACGATACAACAGCATCAAATTTTCTTCTTTTAAAAAAATATAGCGAATAATAAATCGCCGCATGCAAATATAAAATGGTCTTTAACTCTTGTGGCTTGTGGCCTATCTTTATAAGATAATCAGTTCAAAATTTCATTTTTAAATGAATTGATCTATTTTATCATGCGATGCAAGGAAGTTCATCTCAGATAGGATCCTTCTCTTACTAAAATCAAGAAATAAATATGAAATTGATGTTGATATTTCTTTTTTCGATAAGCCTTGTTTACGGTCAATCTATACCAAATTTAACAGTAGGTTATGGAGACAGGTATGATAGCTTACCTAAATTAGTATTCAATACGGCTACATTAGAAGACTATCGTAAAGCATTTAGCTCCAATCACATTGTCAATAAAACTCCTGCTGTTGAAAGGAAAAATCTTGTGATCCCAACAGGCAAAGGCAAGCTAGAGTTCAAGAAATATAGTTTTTCAGCAGATCAGGGCGATGGATTTAGGGGCTGGGAGTATAAAGGCTATCTTCCCCAACTGAAAATGCATATTCTCGTAAGCAATCATGTTTCCGAATCATTAGGTTTTAGCGATCTGGTTTTAATCGATAGCACCAATGGTAGTCAACATACAATTGCTTCAATTGGCGATGGTGCAGTTGAAATACCAATTCCTTCTCCAAACGGATATTTTCTTGCTTACTATTACAATCAGGTATATACTTCGAATAGTTGCTTTATTGGGGTCCTTGCTGTCCGCCAAGGAAAAGCTCCTTTCCGGATCAAACTTTCCGAATACAACAGTTTTGAAACGGATAATTGGGCAGTGGAAGATATCAGATGGGTCAATAATACGACAATTATCATAAAAGCTTATACGCTTAAGAAAATTGACAATGAAAACAGCAAGCAGTTTGCCTACTACATTGCCCGATTAAGCCAAAAAAACACCAAGTAAGGTATAGTGACTTGCTGATCACTTGAGTAATAACGGATCAATTTATTTAATAAGGTAAAGCAGTATCTACTTTACCTCTTAAAAACTTTATGAAAATACGACATAATATCATCATTTTAACTGCTGCAATTTGCTCTTGTAACAACCCTAGCATCCCCCAACAAAAACGGGATGTGAAGCAATCAGAACATCCTATTGACGGAGAAGTAGCAATCTCCCAGCAGCAGATAGATACTGCACCTACCTCACATACTGCGAATAACGTGAAGGCTACAACAGCAATAAGGTTCAATGAATTTGTCGTTTCGATTCAAGGCATGGCCATTTTTGATCCAGAAAAGATGGATCAGCAACAAAGGGACACTATAGAGATCGATGCAGAAGTCGGAGAAAGTATCGAGGGAAGTTATATTTCTATTTTAAATGATCAGATTAGTGATTTGAAGGTGGAACAACGCTATGAAACCAGCGTAACTATTATGAACGAAGGGCCTCATTGTGATCTTACTGATTGGAAACATTTTAACTCAGACTGGAAGTCTTTAAAACAAAATAGGAGTGGACTATTTTTTAGTGAAGAATATACCGATCAGGACTATCGATCCTTTCCCAGCGTGTCTATGGACGAGTTGAGACAAAAAGTAAAAGAGCACTGTGGTGAAGAATGGTTTAAACTTTTGGCTAAAGTAAAATCGCCAACTGAATACCCATCATCAGTCAGTATAAGCCGCTATTTCTTACGGATCACATGTCGTCGTAAAGACAACGGTAAAGAAGTTACCAAATTTATCATTATCAAAACTCCTATGGGATGTTAGTAGTTTAGTTGCTGAATTACAAAACTAGTGTTTTCCAAGTTATAAATCTATTCGAAGAAATTATGAGAAAGTAATATACCTTCAAAAGAGTCCGTATTATTTTAACGATGGTTTTATTATTTTTGTTACGGACTGAACCAATAAAATACCAATTCAAGAACACAACGATGAAATTAAGCCTATTGACTAAAGCTATTTTTACTATAGTACTCTTATTTTTGACAGAGAATAACATTTTCGCTCAAACCAAATACAAAAAGGATTTTTACGAGTTTTGGTCTGATATCAATAAACATTATGCCTATTTAGAAAGGCAAAATATCGACTGGAATAAAGTCAAAGAGATTTATTCAGCACAAGCAGAAAAAGTTACAAACGACAACGAGTTTATTCAGTTACTTGAAAATACGTTTAATGAGCTGTACAATGGACATTCGTCACTAAGCATAAATCTTAATACATCAAACAGGTTAATTCCATCGTGGTCCGACATACGTGTAGAAAAAGATCAGAACAAATATTTAATAAAAGACTTAAGAAAAGGTTTTGGTGCAGATTTAGCTGGGTTAAAAATTGGCATGCAAGTAACTCTTTTCAACGGAGTATCAATAGATGAACAGTTAAAAAGTTTCTTACCTCGATTTACAGATTATCACAGTCCAAAGATGTATCAGTATGCTTTAGATATGCTTTTTGCAGGAACTCACGATAAAAAACGAGTGATTACCGTAGTTGAAAACGGAGAACGCAAGACATTTGAACCAGTGAGCTATGCCAATAGGAATGAATTGTTGTATTATAAAGTTATAAATGAAAACACGGGGTATGTCAAAATCAATAATTCACTGGGAAATAACAACTTGATCGGTGAATTTGATAAAGCTCTTGACAGTTTGATTTCTAATAAAAACCTGATTTTGGATTTGACTGAAACTCCTAGCGGTGGAAATTCAACTGTTGCGAGGGCCATTATGGGCCGGTTTGTCAATAAAGTTCTACCTTATCAGATTCACGAATTTGATGAGAAGGATTATGACACAAAACGACATTGGGTAGAGTATGTAAGTCGACGTAAGGAAACCTTCAAGGGTAATGTGTATATCCTCGTGGGACACTGGACAGGAAGTATGGGAGAAGGGATAGCTATAGGGTTTGATGCACTAAACAGAGCGACAGTTATTGGCACACCTATGGCGGGACTATTAGGCGCAATTTCAAATTTTCGTCTCACAGAAACAAAAATTGGATTCCAATTCCCGACTGAGAGATTGTATCATATCAACGGAATACCGAGAGAGGATTTTATTCCCAAGATTTTATGTGAAAATATCGAAGAAACATTAGAAAAAGCTAAGGAGGTAGCTTTGTAGATTAAGTAGGAGATTACGACTCAGTTTGCCTTAAAACTCGTAGAGTAATGTTATGATCAATGTGAACAAATAAAAAGTTTATGCTTAATAAAGTTAACGATACTTTTATCCTTCTTTTGTTTATGCTTCTTTCCAACTACTGCAAAGCACAAACGGAAAATAAGAGCTTAAATATACCTGTATCTGTTAAAGGATCTACCTTTTTTAACGCGGATAAAAAAAACTGCATAGCGCTTCCATTTGGCTATTCAAATATCTCAAAACAGCTAAATGTTGACTCCATAGTGTCTGCTATACAAGATCATCGTGGCTTAGGCAATCTCTATGCACTAAAATTTGAACAAATAATCAAAAATGATCTCGTGATGCTACCCGAAGCATATGACGTTTCTTTTCCATTTGAGCAAGGTATCGGCAAAGAATATAGTCATATTAAAATTGCCTCTAATTTTCTCAGTTATAGAGGTTATTCGCTGCATTTTCTGGCTGTATATAATGCCGACCGCTATATCGAGCCATTCGTAGAAAAAATGTATCTAATTTCATTAAAGAATGGGAAGCCAGTTGATATAAAAAGAATATATCTTCATCATGAGGGAGAAATGGGATTCGCGGACTATACATTATTTTATATAGATAAAAACCTTATAATCTCATTGCGGGATTATGAATTTAATGAAAATCCCTTTAGACAGAAACCTGTTTATCAATTTCAGCTTTTACACAACGGAACATTTGTCAGATACTATGCTCAGAATGGTTTATATAAAACTGATGAAGAACAGGGCTCAATAAAAAATCACCATAAAGAAGGAAAATGGATAGAATTTAAAGCAAATCGGTATGTGGATTTACAAGAATACCCATCATTTACAGATTCGTATACGTACTTGGAAGCAAGGTATAAGGGAGGTCTTCCTAATGGCAAATGGAACTGTTATAAATTATTGCAAGAATATAATGAAGAAACGGGGGAACCAATAATCAACACAAGGAAAAGAGGCCCGTTGATTTATACTGAACTATATAAAAATGGGGTATTGGAAAAACGAGATTATGTTCTTGATAAATAGGCCGTCTGTTATAAGTGATAAAACATGTAACTTGTATTTGAAAAGGCAAAAAGGTTCTTAAGTTCCTTTCTACAAGAACTTAAAATATGAAAATAATACTATAGTTGCTATTCGTTTTGTAATTTGCAAACAGTGGATATAGCCAACAAAAGGCAAAATAATAGACGTAGATTCTTAATTATGGAAATAATCATCAGACAAGCAAAAGAAAGCGAAATCAATGTATTAATCGAGTTTGAACAAGGAATTGTTGAAGCTGAACGACCTTTTGATAATACATTGAAGTTAGGCAAAATTCATTATTATGATCTACTAGAACTGATCAGGTCCAGGGAGGCTGAAGTTCTTGTTGCAATTGTTGACAATCAAGTTGTCGGATCAGGATATGCGAGATTATTGGATGCAAAACCTTATCAAAAATATGAAAAGTATGCTTACCTCGGATTTATGTTTGTTAAACCCGAATATCGAGGGCAGGGTATCAACAAAATGATTTTACATCGATTGATCAACTGGGCAAAAGAAAGAAATATTTCAGAAGTGAGACTTCAGGTTTATGAAGAAAATACGAGTGCAAAAAAAGCCTATGCAAAGGCAGGCTTTAGACCAAATCTTCTGGAAATGCGTATGGAAATCGATGATTGATAGTAATGAAATTCATTGGGATAATTTCTATAACAAATTAAAAAAAAGACAGCCTTTAGAAATTTAAAAGCTGTCTTTTTTTGGCGTTATGCAATCATTCGAAACCGATTTATTCGTTATTATGCTCAATTTCGGCAATGATTTCTTTGGCAGATTTGATGACCTGATTATTCAGCTGAATAATCATATTTGCTTGAGATGCTGCATTGATAAGGATTCCTTTTACTTTTGGCGATGCATTAACTGCTTTATACATCATATCGGGATTTATATTTGCATTAGGAATGGATACTAATTCATCGGCGAGCTTAAAAACCAATGCGTTGTAGTAGGTTTGCCAATCGTCTTTTGATGGCACTACGGTTTGATAATACTCCAAAATTCCTGTTTTTAATTTTCGATCCTTGATGAGACCAATTTTCCCGCTAGATCGGAATCCTTCATAATTTCCTGTATTTCTGATCTTAAAAATCGGATTAAGGTTCATCTTAATACGGTCATTCGGGTTGACTTTCACCAAGCTATCAATTTTTTGTTGGTTTAGTTCTCCGTAAAATTTACAACCTTCAGCTGTATTTGTCAAGTAGGAATTTTGCTTTTCCAAGTCGTAGACATCTTTTTGGAGGTCGACTTTTAGATCTTCCAAAAATTCTTTTACTTCTTGTTGTTCATGCCGATGCTCGCTCCAGCCGTGAAGCCATATAGAAAGTGATACTGCAAAAACGATAATGAAGATCTCAATGGATATTTCTTTCAGTTTTTCAGAGAGGCTATGCTTTGGCTCTTTTGCGGTTTTATAAATTTTCTTCGTGTGCTTAATGATCTCGTCTTGCATTTTACAGCTTTAAGTTAATATAAAGGTGATTTTGTTAAATATTGGTATTAATACACAAAGATGCAAAAGTTTGGTAAAACACACAAATTAATAACTTGTCCATTACTTTTTTGAGGAAGAAAACAGGTGTCAAGTTGTTTTATTGGGGGATATGCCATGGATTAAAGAAAATAGTAACAAGCTCAGAACAGAGAAATTGCGTATATTTATGATAGTAAATTACCAGAAAATAGGCTATATTATGAAAATATGGACAGGATTGCTATTAATAGCGGTTTTTATACTTCCTTTCCTCGCTTGTGGACAAAATCCCTATCAGATAAATGGGGCGATACCTCAATTGAAGGACGGTTCCAAAGTATTTTTGATCTACGAAATAGAAGGTAAGTCTGTTGTTGATTCCACTTTTTCAAGAGGTGGAAATTTTTCATTTTCTGGGACGGTAGACTATCCTGTTTCATCGTCGCTATATCTCGATAAAAATCCTTATGTAAATAGACCCTCTCGCAATGAGCAAATGGATTTTTTTCGTTTTTACCTTGAGCCTGTCACTATGCAAATGCAAGCAAGCGACTCCTTGAAAAATATAACGATCAGTGGATCTCAAATTAATCTCGACCAAGATGCTTTTAAAAAGATGCGTAGCTCCATAGATGATAACTTTACAGCACTTAATAAAGAATTTTATGCACTTTCAGCCAATCAACAAAACGATCCTAAAGTACGTGAAGCTTATATTGATCGGGAAAAAGGATTAATGGATGACCTATATCGTGTTCATTTAGAATTTGCTCGTCAGCATCCATCGTCCTATCTTAGTTTAATCAGTTTATCCTTTGTTGCTGGACAGGAGAAGTTTATGGAAGAGGTTAAAAGGATATATGCCGATTTAGCTGAGAAGCTCAAAAGCTATCCTTTGGCCAAAGATATACCCATGCAGTTAGAATCGTCAATCAGGACCAAAGTTGGACAGGTTGCCCCCGATCTCGAACTTCAAACTCAAATGGGTACAAGTCTAAAATTATCTGAATTCCGAGGAAAGTATCTATTGGTAGACTTTTGGGCTAGTTGGTGTGGACCATGCCGCGAAGAAAATCCAAATCTAGTAGCGCTTTACAATAAATACAAAGATTTTGGATTCGAAATCTTAGGAATATCCCTGGATAAAGCGGCTCAACGCGAACAATGGGTCAAAGCAATTGCAGATGATAAGCTGAGCTGGCCACAAGTATCTGATTTAAAAGGTTGGGATAGCCAAGCAGCAAAACGTTATGGCATCAATTCCATACCAGCAAGCTTCTTGTTGGATCCTACAGGAAAAATTGTGTACCGCAACCTCAGGGGGAAAGATTTAGAAGAAAAAATACAGGCGATCTTTTCAGATAAAAGCGATCCTAAATAACCGGTTTAGTAGTATATACAATAAGCTCTATTAAGATTGGGATATTCTTGTTAGGGTCGCGAAACCTAAGGGTGAAACCGACTGAGGGGGGAGCTGGTAATAAAAATAGACTGATCAAATCGCTCATTAATCTAATCTATAAATAAATTCCTCAATTTCGATTTGGCGTGCATTAGCAAAACCGCGATCTGTACCAACCCTAACAAAACCACAATTTTCCAATACTTTTTGGGAACCGAGATTATCGAAAGCGACGCGCCCATAAATAGGACGGTTTGTTTCAATTGAAAGAAACGCTTTAAGTGCCTTTGTTGCAATTCCACGTCCCCAGAATTTTCGGTCAATCCAATAAGTGATCTCAGCATCACCTTCAATAATAAACTTCGCAATACTTCCTACAATTGTCCCATCAATCAGAATCGTTTGATTGTTTATGCTTGGCTCATTGAGAAATTTAGCATATTTCTCAAGGTAAGCTGTCTGATCTAAAGAAGTACTTGAGGTAAAAGCTGCGAGATAATTTGCTTCTTCATCAAGCTGAAACTGATAATGTGTTTCTAAATCCGCGTATACTGTCGGTCTAAGAGTAAATTGAAAGTTGAGGTCATCCATGCTTTTTTATGTTCGGTTTATTCCCAAATATAGTAATAAATACTTTTCCTTTAGTCTTCATCGAAGTCAACCCGACGACAACTTGAGGAAAAGCCGAACAGTGCTCGAACAAAGGTAGAATTTAAGCCGATGTGATGTTGCTTCATTGAGCCCATATGGGGAGATAGGTAGATACCTCGATTCCTGAAATATTATCCTGATATTTAAAAACAGTTTCAGGTACCATGTGGTTTTCGCTTATATCGACCCCCTTAACAGAAGAAAAGAGATTTAGATGCCTTTTCACAAGCGGCATGGTATGAATATATAAATGGGTTATTTTGTCAGTGCTAGAGTCGCAACCACTATTTTTCTTAGCTTTAGACCTCGCATGGCATATATACATATTATCGGTGTAAAAAAAGATCATTTCAATCTTATTTTCAGGGTACAACGCTTTAATATCGTGTAGCATTTGAAGATGCGTCTTATTAACCATATTGACCTCCACAGCAAAATCTTCGTCATTACTTAGCAGCATCAATAGCTGTTCCTCAAATCTCCTATATCCATCTTTTAAACCTAGTGCAGCATAGCTTTGAACAAAGAGATTAGGGTCAAGTATCTTGATCCCCTCGGGAATGAAATACTGTCCACAAGTACTTTTCCCAATATGAGGAGGGCCAGTTATCACATATATTGTCGCCATGATCAGATACTTTGAATTGTCCCATCGCTATGCTCTTCAACCATTTGCCCATCCTTGCTATAAACCAATGGCTGTTCACGAGAAAACAAATAGGAGCGAATACTCTTTTGCAATTCTTGCCTCCATTGTATCTTTTCATCCGCAGACATAGTGAATGGATCTTTTTTCATCTTTCCAGTTTTGACAAGTTGTTCTTCTTGAATAATCCTTTTCATTTAAAAATTAATTAACATTAGCTTGTACGATCAATTAAATATAAACATATATTAATATATTATAAAAAAATATTAACACAAAATGCGTGAGAAATTTGATAGACCGACTTTAAATTGGCAACAAAATCCATTATAAAATTAACAGGCGCTGTATATTCTTTTTATCAAGAAAGTATACAAAAGAATTATACAGTTGATTGTTTAAGTTATATACTGATTCGAATATCTCAGGGGCTCAAGGTAAAATTTAGACAACTAACAAAGTTTAGAGAGTTACTTTTCACTCGGGCAACTATTTCCTTTCCTGAAGATCATGAATATAGTTTATTCCATCTCGAACATAGAACTTTTTGAACTTACCAATTTGGCCTGGGCTCTCGTATTAATAAACAACTCTCCAGTCACCGGATTTGGCTCCAATAATGCGTGGAATTTTGAAAGACGAAGTTCTCGTAAAACGTTTCCTTCTTTGGTTTGGTTTTGGCGCTGTTTTTGGTGCTGGTACATCACCTAAAACAGAAAAACCGTTCTTAACAACGTTAAAAACGGTTTATTTTGCGGAAAGGGAGGGAGTCGAACCACCTACTCTAACGCCGCTTAAAAGCACTTTTTAAAGTACTTTTTTATAAGTGCCACGAATATGGATTTTTATCTTGAATCAAAGAACCATCATCCGATTAATTGGTTCAAAGTTACAGATATTTTTGCTTAACTTGTAAGTACCCCATTTTTCCGACTGCTGAGATTGGACTAATTGCTTTGGATTATATGGAATTAGTTTTTTGGTTGAATATATTTTATGACGTATTGTAAGTTTTGAAATTGTAATAATGGATAATTGAAAAATTGAATAAAATAAAATGTAAAATAGGTGACTAAAAATAATTTGGATTATCCTAAGCACGGTTGAATTTTATTAAAATGTAATTTTAGCGTACCCATTTTACATTTTATTCTTTATAAAATTGTATTTCATAAAATTTCATGTAAATGGGCTGGGCTATTCGCTCGAATCTTTTTGTGCTTTCATCCTAAAAAGGATTTCCGCTGCTATCCCTTACGCGAAATTGATTTGACAAAACCTATTTGTAAGTATTAATTATTTTGATGAATTAACTCTTTTTGTTTATTTTCATAAAGGATATCAATGATTCTTTGGCCAAGTTTTACCCTATCATTATAATCAGCAAAGTTGAACCCCACAAACATTGCTTTTTTAATTACTTCTTTACGTAATTTATGTTGCATTGAGCTGTTAATAACGGCAAATATTGAAATCATATTGATATCAGGATTTTTATCTCTAAAAACTCCGATATATTCTTGAACCTTTGACTGTTCAAATTCAATAAGCGCGTAGTCAAGTTGCTTACCCGTTAATCCATCGAGCACAATAGTTTTGCCATTAGGGGTGGTGAAGCTACCAGTTAATTCTTCATTAATAATGGATGTACCATTTTGAATGTTTCCGGCATAAAGAAATTCATTTCCTCCTTTTAGAAAATGTAAGGCCGGATGAAATGAAAATATATTCCCTAAATTATTGTTAATGTCTTCAACAATTTCAATTAATCCCAATTCACCTGCACTTGTAACTAATGTGGCTGCTTTAAACCATAAACATTTATCTCCAAGTTTTTCGTCAATAATAGAATAGTTGAGACTTCTTTCGGAAATTCTTTTAACGTCTAGAGGGACATAAGGTAAATAAGGAATAAAGGGAATATCAAAAGTAGGTAAATTTGGAGTTTCCTTTAAGTATCCACCTTTATCTAACCTCATTGTTGTGGCTGCAGTTAACATTGCTTTGGATAATCCTTCAAATGTTGCCAATTCCAATGCTTTGGCATATTTTAAGTATTCTTCAGATTTCTTTTGATATTGGTCTTTTTCACCGGGTTTCCAAAGTACAGTTGCTGATTTTAGAAATTCTTTGGTTTGGTTTTCTTCCCAATCTATTTGCTTATTGATGGAGCCGGGACTGATTAACCTATCTTCTACCGAAGAAAGTACATCCCATCTATGGGTTGGTAAATCAAATTCTAGTTTAACCTTAGGCAGAACAGTTTTAGAAATCGTTATATTTTTATTTACCTCAGCAACTTTAATGTTTTGTATTATAATTTCCGTATTTCTTACGCCTTGATTTGAAAAGGCAATCTGTCTGGCCTCAGCAGAATTTTTTTCTACTTCTTTTGTCCTTTCCATAAGGTTAGTTCTTGTTTTTCCAATCTGGCCTTGACCAGGATTTCTACTGTCCCTAATAAATGCACCATCAGTACCTCTTTCCCAAACACCTGAACCAGAATTTGCATAGTTTTCCTGTACTGGCATTGAGCCACTAGAATATGGCCATTTGAGCGCTAAACTTAACCCGTCATTATAATAAGACATTATTTTTAAATTATTAATTTGACTGTAAGATCTCTCTTCCAATAATATTTGTTCATTTTCTAGGCTAAAAAGTAGCTTATCACTAATAGACATTTTATTTGGAGCCTTATTTTCAGTTTCCGAGTTATTTTTTAGTTGATTTTCAGCAAAGATTTGATTGTCTTTGAAAAACTTTAAATGATTTTCCAAATAGTTAGTCAGGGCGAGATATAATGGCTCAGATTTAGTGTTATTGATGACTTCTGTCATATTTTTACAGATCTCCATTATGTTGTCTAATGTAATGGAAGTTTCTAGACTTTTACCACTATATATTACTTTATTTTTTAGATTAGTTACGTACGTTCGAGATTGCATAATTTCTCTTGCTCTTTTACTGATATAGTATGAAGACTCAGGCGAAAAAGAGTTTAGGGTTAAAGATGTAAACCCAGACTTCACTCTATCATCAAGTAAGCTGGTTTCAAAAAACTCCTTATAGTTTTGAAGTGCTATGTAAGCGGAATTAATGTTTTGGTCTAAGGAATCTACATATGATTTCAAATTATTATGTTCTTCTTGATATAGTTTTTTGACACTTTCAAAGGTTGTTTTGTAAATTCTAAAGCAGGTCGTGTCAGCTGGAAGTTTTGAAGGTAACAAATTGAGGGCTTCCTGGTACTTCTTTGCCTGTTTTTTGTAATTTTTATCATCTACATAAGATCTATATATATCAAAAAGGAAAAAGCCCATATTTGTCGCGTTCTCATTTTCTTGTCCTCCTTCTGTTTGTGAAACTGATAAGCTGATTGACATTTGAAAATCAGGTTTTGTTCCACCAATGGAATTCATAATAAAAAAATAAGGAACCTTATCGAGTTGTATATTTTTGAAAGAAATAAAATCTAATGCTTTATCTAAACTTTTTAAATTTTGTATCGATACTTTGGTCATTTCTTGTTGCTGGATGAGCTTAAAACACAGCTCTTTTGTAAAGCTAACTGCCGAAGCCAATTCAGCAATTTGGGACACTGATAAAGTACTATTTGGTTTGGAAAGGGAGTTTTTTAAAACGTTAATCAGCGCAATGTTCTTATTCAATTGATTACTTGCATCGGAAAGGACTACATAGGTTTTATTGGCATTATCTCTGGCTTTGTCCAAGGTAATTTGAAAGCCGTTCAATGATCTACCTGTAAAATCAGGAGTAAGCTGATCATATGAAAGTCTATAGGCATCTTTCTTTACAAAATCCATCATGTCATCCCCGAATGTATATTCAGTTTGGCAATAAGCTTGAACTGAAATAATGATGAATAAAAATGATATTAAGGATTTCATAAGCTAAAAAAATTTAAAATCATTTCTCCTTTTCCATCTAGATCATCCTTATTGACAGAAAGTAAGGTCAGACTATTTTTGGAATTTTCCTGAAAGGACTTTCTTAACCCGGAGCTTAAACTCATAATATTATCATTTAAGTACTTGCTGAGCTTTTCTTTGGAACAATATTGAGCCAGTTCATAAATAAGCCCTTTTACCTGGCTAATTTTTGAAAGGTAATTATTGATATTTTCAGCTTCTAGAATCTTTAATGCTTCGTCTTTTTTATCAATAGCATTTGCTAATTTTTCGGCCTGTTGGCGGACTTGTAGATCTGAACTTGATAAAAAAGGATTAAGCGCATCAGGAACATCCGAATTTAAAATAAGCTGATAGACATAGTTAGTAAAACTGCTATTAAAATATGACTGCTCTGCAAGGCTTTTCATGGCTAGTCGAAGTTCTCCGTTTACAATATCTGGAGCTCTGGCTTCAAGGAGCTGTTCTGAATATAATCTTCTTGCTGTGGTAGCATCATGCAATATACCTTGCCCTCGCGAAATATCTTTTTGCGCATTCATAGCTCCCAAGATTTTTTGGTAAAGATTCAGTCTTGTTTCTATATTACAAGATAGTAATTTCTTATGCTCTTCGTGCGCATAGATAATTTGGCTACCAAACGCACTGTTCAAATCCATTGTGCTATAGATATCCAAGGCTCCAATTGCTCTACTAAAATCTCTTTCATCTCCTTCGTAGATCGTATCGATTACAACTCCCTCTCTGTAAACAAATAATTTATTTGATCCCAGATCATTTCCCTCAGAACTGGTGCCTAGATTTTTTATTCTAACCGTATTGTAAGAACCCCAGCTCAGCGTATCTGATTTAGGTATGGATATTTTGAACTGTTTGTCCCAACCACTAAAATGTTCGATTCTTTTAAGATTTAAATCGAATAGCACTCTGGAAATTTTTGCAGGTTTTGATCCTCCGATCTGAAGCGTAAAAGGAACTATTGTGCCTTGCATTAAAATGGATGTATTTCCGAAAACTGCGTCGTTTGCTGCATTTGTCTTTACAATCTGATCAAATTTCTTATCATTTTCATTGGGTCCTGGAATTATTATTCTTGTGTCCGGTAATTTCCAGGATCTATTTATGCTTAATGCTTTTCCTTTGGTATCAAGGTCAATCAATTGCTTCTTCACCATGAGTCCCAAAAGGAAATCTTTATCTTCAACCTTATTGATTTTGATTAGATCTAGTTTTGGTGAATATCCATTTCGTGATAAGATCTCGAAAATAGCCCTATTGTTTTTTTCTAAGGCTAATGTGGCAAATGTATTACCATCCTCAAGTTTACCTTTAAGGTCACCGTTTACTAAGTACTTTTTATACAATTCATCGGTAGAGGGATTTTTAATATCCAGTTTTAATATAGATGCTAGCGTGAACTCTCCAAGAGCTTTGTTGATTTGATCATTTGAAAATGTAATATTGAATTTTTCAATAAGGTAATCAATACTTTTTTGGTCCGGATCTCTATATTCCATATCAAAATCAATAGAATCTTCAGGAATCCTATGTGCTATCATCTCAACAATGGATAATCTTGTATTTTCTGATATAGGACTTAACAGATCATATTTTAGATAATCATAAATTTCTGTCGATATCATTTTATTTAATACCGCTTTAATATTGTTTGGGTTTCCAACGATAATGGATGTGTGATAACTATTTTGATCTAGTTCTTTAGTTCGGTTTAATAATTCCTGGATTAAGCTTTCATTATTGCAGAATAAAGAAATATCAAGCAGACTAAAATTTTGATAAATAGGTTTTTGGACATCGATTTTAGCAGAATCTACCAATTGGATTACTTTACTATTTTCTTCTTTTATAGCAAAGTTTATAATCTTGTCTTGAATGGATAAGTTTTGACCATAAGCCATAAATATTCCGCATAGGAAAGTAATGCAATTGATTATTAAGGTTCTTGATAGAATTTTAAAAGAACTCATAATTTAAGATTTTAGGTTAATAGCATTTTATGATTTACCTGTTTGAAATCATGTACTTAAATTTAACACTTTTTTCCAATCATATAAAAAAATATTAGCCAGTATTGGTGATTATACTATCTGCTGTTTTGGTAGTTGTAGTGTTGGGGGATATAAAGGCTTGCATTGATTGCTCATTTTCAAATTTCCCGAACAGGAAAATATCAATGCCCAGAGCCAATTTTATTAATTATTGGTGGTGCCAAAGAAAAAATCGCAATTTCTATATTCATATCAGTTCGTGGGAAACATCTAGTTAAACTACTTGAATATGACGAATAGTTATGGTGTTTATATTAATCTAAATGGGTTTATGGGTTTTTCGAAACCAGGAGGGATTTGAACTTCTTGAATTTTTCAGTCTTTATTTACTTAATATTGAGTGTCAACAAAAACTGCCATGAATTTGGATATTTCATGGCAGTTGTATTTTTAGCGGAGGGACCATTTAAACACACTTTTTTGAGTACTTTTTTATTATTGCCACGAATAAGGATTTTTATCTTGTTTCAAAGAATTATCATCCGAAAATTCACGTTAAAGATAAAATTTTTTTTTCTTATTGATTGTTAATGGTTTATTACATTTTTTTAAATCTAACCAATTCTTGCTGAAATATAAAAATCAAAAATCAATAAGAGTATGAGAGAAAATATTAGATTTTAGCGTATAGAAGATTTGATTTTAAGTGATAAATAATCCCCTGAAATAAGGAATAATTCTTATTTCAGGGGAATATTTATTATTTTTCAGATATAATTCTACAGATAAAGTAGTAGGCCATAAAGTTTAAACTAATTTTATAAAATTTTGGAAAATAATAATCGAGGCTCTGTTTGGAGGAAATGGGATTTGCACGTGCATACCCCTTCATCAATATATCAACGTTTTGGACAGGATGATGATGAAACTTGGGAAAAATATATTAGTGATTTAGAATCACTCCCTGAACATTTTGGTGTCATTGGTATAAATGACTACTTATTCATAAGCGGTTTAGACCGTCTTCAAAACGAGAAAAAAAGAGGACGACTTAAGAATATTAACTTATTACCTGTAGTGGAATTCCGCATTGATAAGTTTGCAGGAGTTCAATTTGGGCCTTTGAAAAGAATCAATTTACATGTTATTTTTTCTGAGGAAATAACAATAGAAACTATTCAGAGCCAATTTTTAAATACCTTAGAACAAAGTTATACTTTAGATTCAGGTGGTAGTTGGACAAGGGCGATTACACCCCAAAGTGTTGAAGAACTCGGAAAAAATATCAAATCACAAATACCTGAAAATGAATTAGAAAAATATGGTTCCGACTTGGTTGAAGGATTTAATAATTTAAACATTAATGAATCTGCAATATACAGTGCTTTAAAAAAAGACTGTTTTAAAGATAAGTACCTAATCGCTATAGGTAAAACTGAATGGGGAGATTTAAAATGGTCCGATGCCTCTATTGCAACTAAAAAATCTATAATAAATTCTTCACATATAGTTTTTACTGCTGCCGAATCCATTGAAGCATTTAAAAAAGCAAAAGATCAACTAACTCTTCAAATGGTTAATAATCTATTATTGGATTGTAGTGATGCACATTATCTTTCAAATTCAAATGATAAGGACAGAATAGGAAATTGTAATACTTGGATCAAAGCAAGTCCTAACTTTGAAGGATTACGGCAAATTTTATTTGAACCAGAACAGAGAATTAAAGTTCAATTAACAGAGCCGGATTTTAAGGATGATAAACTGGTTATCGACCATATTTGCTTTAATTCTCCTGACAATCTATTCCCTTCTTTCCCAATTAAGCTAAATAAGAACTTGAATGTTATTATTGGAGGTAAATCTTCTGGAAAATCTATTTTATTATATAACATAGCGAGAACTTTATTGGCAGATAGAAGTAATAATGGACCGCTTAAATTCTTGGATACAGATATCAATGAATTTAAATATTTATATGAATTTAGTAATGATCCAACGCTATTCGATTTTAAAGTAAAATTAAAATCAGGTGCTGAACAGTCGATACACCGTGGTGACAATGATCCAAGTATTTTAGCCGATATTAAATATATACCACAAAACCATCTTTCGAACCTAGTGGATAGAAGTAGGAAGGAAGGAAATTCATTAAAAAAATTAATTAGAGGACTTATATTAGAAGAAAGTTCTAGTAATTTGGCATACAAAAATTTTGTTGATACTTTAAAACTAAATGATTCTAAACGCAATAACTTGATAGATGATTACTTCCAAATTTTAGATAAGCTAACAAAGCTTAAGGGTGAACTGCTTCTTAAAGGCCATGATGAAGATTTAAAAAATAATATTTTAAAAAACCAACAAAGAATAAAGGAGTTAAACCAAGGTTCTGGCTTTTCAGATGGAGACATTCTTAAATATGAAAATTATACTTTGGAGTTTAATGCCTTAAAAATTCAGAGTGGAAAAATCATCAATGATTATCAAAAATTGAAAGTTTTTCATGATGAAATTAATTCTGTGCTTATTGAGTTAGAGCAAAAGAAAAATCAACTTTTGTTAAATCTTGAGGTAAATGAAATTAGAATTGAATTTAGTGATAAACTTAAATTTATAACTGATGCTTTAAGTAATGCAAATAAAAATAGTGGCTTATTTTTATTAAATGATCAAAGACAGATAGTTGTTGATAGTAGTATAAAGAGCTCTTTAATTACGTGTAATGAAAGGCAGAATGAATTAATCAAACTTCTCGAGCCTTTTAAATTAAGCGAGGAATCCAAAGTTCAGGTAGGCATTTTGGAAAATAGTATTCAGGAGGATCAACAAAAACTCACAGAAATTCAACAATTGCAAAAAGAAATTGAAATTTATCAAGCTGCTTTATCAGGTAAACATGAAGCTATCTTTCAATCTTATTTAGACAACTTTATAGAATACGAAAAAATTATAGAGCTTTTAGACCCTAGGATTAAATCAATTGAAGGAGAGGATGACAAATTGGAAATTAAAGGAATTGTTCGATTTAACTTTCCAAAATTTAAGGGAGTGCTCTCTGACTTAACTAATTTGCGTAGTAGTTCCGTAGACAATCTACCATTATTTCAAGTTTCAAAATCTGCTCTTTCAGACTTTGATTTTCAAAAAATTGTAGATCAAATTTTTGATCTATTCAATAAAATTATTGACGGTACTCACCAATTAAAGAGGACTAACAAACAGGAAGCATGTAAATTAATTTTAAAGGATTTTTTCTTTGATCATTGGGAAGTTACTTCGGAAGGGGATACAATTCATAATATGTCTACTGGAAAAGCGAGTTTTGTTTTATTAAAGCTAATTATCAAACTTAGTACTTCAAAAGCTCCTATTCTTATTGATCAACCCGAGGATAATCTTGACAACAGATCTGTGACTAGAGATATCGTTTCATATTTGAGACAAAAGAAGTTAGAACGACAGATAATATTAGTTACCCATAACCCCAACATTGTTGTAAATGCAGATGCTGAAAATATAATTATTGCTAATCAAAAAGGTCAAAATGATAATGACTCAACAAGTCCTTATAAGTTTGATTATATAAATGGAGCTTTAGAAGATTCTTTTGTTAAGAATATTAATGAAAAAGACATTTTAAAATCCATGGGTATTAGACAGCACATCGCTGAAATAGTTGAAGGTGGTGAGGATGCATTTAAAAGACGAGAACTTAAGTATAGTTTTCCAAATTAGTTAAAAAATCATTTTACTTTTTTATCTTTAAAGTGTAGGTGTAGCTCAGTAAGGTAGAGCGTCCGTTCGCGGAAGGCCGCAGGTTCGATCCCTGCCATCCGGGAAATAAATTTCCGGATGGCAGAATGAACAAAATTTTTTCTTATGCCAAACCCAGAATCTTATTTAATTTATCAAGCTTATGTAATAAACGTAAGGGATTTGACCGCAGCGGAAACTGATATTAAACGTTTAATTAATAGATCATTAAAGTCAGGTAAAGAGCATACCGTTTTAATTCAAACCAAGGTATATGCTTTAATATATTCTACGTTTTCAGAGGCTTCCTTTTCTAAGATGGTTTTGACTCCATATGGTTTTGAGCAAGGTTTTATTAATCAAATCTTAGCTTTGGATTTAAATCTAAGTTTACAAGAAAAATGGATTAAATGCCTAGATTTAGCATTTATTAAGTTTTCATTGAATAAAAAGGGATCGGAAGTGCCTAATAAAAAGCTTGAACTTAGTAGAATAATCCAGAAATTTGTTATTGAGCCAAGTATTATAAGAAATAAAATCGCTCATGGGCAATTTTCCCAAGCTATTAATCGCCAGGGAAACTTGGTAAATCCTGAACTTACTAAAAAAATATTAGATTTAAGTTTTGTAGGTGTCATGAGATTATTTAAAATTAATAGATTATTAGTAAGTATAATTGAAGATTTGATAGAGTCACCCGACTATTTCCATCATTCGAATTATTATTCGAAGTTTCAAAAATTATGTGATTTTATTGAAAAGAGTGCAAGTTGGACAAATTCTTCAAAGCTTTTAGTAAATAACATGAAAAGGAAAATTCCAACGCGCATTTGATTTTGTATGGACTTTTTTTAATAAGAAGAATTCAAGATTCGAAGAGATTCGCAAATAGCTTCTTCCAATTCCAATGTATTTTCATGGTTCAATAAATAATGTATGGTCATCATTGTATCTTATGGATTGCTATTTTGAATTTCTAAATATGTTTCAAGGAAAAGTTCCCGGTATGGACCATCCAAATCAGCAAGAAATTTATCCAAATTGTCATTAATATATCTACCCCAAAGTGTATATTCCTCTGAAGGATGGATATACTTGAACAAGCTGACCCCTCAAAATTGAATTAGAATTAGGGATGCGTAGTGCGTTTAAAGCTGTTATTCAACTGCCATACTGGCTG
>NZ_JANUDT010000003.1:0-498448 GCF_024808035.1 Sphingobacterium sp. BIGb0116
CAGCCAGTATGGCAGTTGAATAACAGCTTTAAACGCACTACGCATCCCTAATTCTAATTCAATTTTGAGGGGTCAGCTTGTTCAAGTATATCCATTTAGCTCTATCGCAAAAGTTTTTGTGAGATATTCTAATTCTTCCATTAAAAAGGCCACTAAGACAGTTCGGATCTTTTCTATTTTATACTCTTTAGAATTTATAGATGCCACTAAGTACCTGTCTTTTGTTTCTTCCATCGGGGAAAGAGAGTTACGATCGTTGTTGACTGAGTAGATTTCTATCCTGTCGTTGTCCGAATCTGTATTAAAAAACAAGTATCTACTTTCATAAAAGGAGGCCGAGCCTACTTCATTTTTTAACTTCCCACATATCCGAAACGAAAAGTAGTCGGGCAAATTCCCGTCGGATTCATAGATAACATCTGAATTCTGATTAGCTAACAGGAGCACAAGATAAGGTGAGCGAATTACTTTTTTTATCTCATTTAGAATAGTATAGAAGTCTTTTCTATAAAATGGTGCAAACGCAATTCTAAATTCTGAAGGCTTATTACAGACCTGATGAAAGGTTTTTAGCTTGGCTTGAAGAGATTTATACATTGGGCATTTTGTTGATTTAGTTATATAATTTTAAGTTATTCATTATGACAATTAGTTGAAAGCCCTGTCAAGATAATAATTCTACTGGAGAAATAAAATTATAAACTCTAAGCCTGCTGGTCATACCAGGATTTTAGGTCAATGCACATATCAAAAGTGTCAAGATACTTTCCGAAGTGGTGGCTTATGGTTCATATAATCATTTGCGTCCACATATGAGTTGTAATTTTCTAACACCTGCGGTAGCACATATAACTGTCCAAAACTGTAAAGCTATAGACGTATAAGACCGTTGGAGTTATACTCATCATCAACTAAACTATCCTATTTATTAAACTTAATCGAACTGTAATCTGAATATTGGGTACTCGTAACGAATCGATCTGCAAATTCAATTATATATGTCTTTGTTATATTAGCGTTTATAAAATCACTTCGCCAGTCTTTGATATTATTCCTCAAATTTTCAAAACTAAGGTTCGTGAATTCTTCAAATTGCTGTTTGTTTATATTGATCGAATATAGAAACATAACATCTTTATAATCCGTAGATTCGTCATTCTTTTTTGCTGGTATAAAGACTTTTATATGTTCTAGATTTTCGAAATCACGGAATGATCTTCCTGTAGATTCAAACAGCTTTTTGAATGCGTGGTATTCGTAGTTTGCGTACCCTTCTTTAAAAACAATTCTCCGTTTCTTATAATCTGATTTTTCTTCATCAAAAAAGCTGCTATTCTGCTTGCCACGTCGTAAAAATTCGGATTTGGATAACTGTAGGCCTTTTATGTTCTGGTTAAGGAAGTAATCTGCGGTAATTTCTATTTCGTTCAGCTCATTTAATTCTAGAACGTCAAGTTTAAGATTGGAATATCTCACTCGGTTTTTGGCGGCCTGCGAGTAGCCCCTATTGGTAATTAAAAAGCCGAAGTTTGCATTGACATCCTGCATCATTCCTATAAAACTTTCGACCATCTTTATATTGATGTTTTTATTGTAGTATTTACAGTCAGCTATTCCCAAAATTTTTTTACCGGCCATATTATCTCGAATAGCAAAATCTATTTGACGCTCCGCTTTACTGTAAATACCTAAAATAAGGTCGTCAAAACTTATGTTACTTTCCGGAAATGCAATTGATAATGTGTCAAAAACTTTCTTTTCATAATCCTGCCATCTAAATTCTTTGGTTTCCATTTTCTTGTTTTCGATTGCCATTATAAAAATCCGTATAATAATATTAGGAGATAGGGGCTTTAATTAACCGATCTAAATTAATACTGTGTTATTTTAATTGTTTATGGTAAATCTTTTGGATTTCGTATATTTAAGTTTATTGAAACCTTCAATTTTATGCAAATTTATCATGTCATCTCTTAACGTTTGTTCTAATTCCCTTCTCAACTTTGCAACCAATTGATAGTTTTCTTTTGCATTGCTTATTAAGTTTTTGTCATTGGAATTTGCATCTATTTTTAAAAATAAATCGTTTAGATTTTCCATTTTTTTAACGGTATTATCGTTTATCCAAAGACTGTAAGACATTGCTAAATGTAAATTTTTGGAAAATTCATGAAATTTGTCCATTCCCTGGGAGAATATATAGTGATACGCACAATTATCATCGTCAAGTATTGTAGTTTTCATAACGGCAATTTGTGCCTCTAAATAACCGTATGCAATCATTCGCTTATCAAGAATCTTTTTATAAAATTCATTTTTATAATCTTCTCTTTTCAATCTGATATTAAAAAAGTATGTAACAATAGCCGAAACCAATCCTGCAATTAAAGTGCTAGTAAAAACAATTTGTATATTTTCCATTACCGTTTTTCACGAACATACGAATTCCAATAGGAAATATTAAATAGCTGTCGAAATATTCTGTCTGGAACGCTGGATAAATATGATTGAATTACCACCAAAAGTGGAAAGAGTCCATTATTCCGAAATACTCAATTTTTTTTAACACCGTCGGTTAATCATTAAATTTTCCCCTTCAATTAAGATGATGAAAGTCTTCAAATCAACAACCAAAACATACTTGCGTTTATATAAGTTCGTTACTTAACCCATCTAATGAATTAATGGAATCTTCAAGTCTCGCTTTTAAAGTTAATGCATCTCTTTTAGCATAATATAAATTATTACCAGACATATGATGCATGAGGGTAGTTATCTCTCTAATAATTAGCAATATTTTACTACCAGATACATTGTCATTTGAAGACAAATTTTTTATTTTATCAAATAGTGGTATAAAAAAAATTATATACATTTCTTGAAGATCCGCTTCTCCTGTTCCAATATATTTCTGAAATTCTTCCCAATATTTTGACATTACATTTCTAATATCGGGACTTAATTGAGGATCAGTTTTTAAATTCACAAAATTGCTATAGAATGCATCTATTTTTAATCTCAGATTTTCTTGTTCTTTGCCAAAATTTTCAATATTTTCTTCATTGGATCTAAATGCCATTTCAAGCAATTTAGATAGGAAATCAACTTTATTCAAAAAGGTTTTGTACTTTTTTATTGTTGCCTCACCATCCCCAAATTTATTCAAAAACGCATCAAATAAATCTTGTGAATCTACTCTTTGTAAACGGTCAATTTGATTTGACGCAAGTATTTCTACAACATAATATTTAAAAGGGTTGTTAATAATACTATTTCCTTGTTCAGTGTATTTTTCAGATTGATTTTTAGCTTGTATTATTACATCTTTTAAAAGTTCATTCGTCCATTTTAGGCGGCCTTCTAAATAATCCTTTCGTTTCTGGTCTTCTTTATCTTTATCCTTTTTTATTGTTTTTCTAAAAATATATAATGAACCCAAAATACCAATTGCCGATCCGATGACAGCGATAGTAAGGTCACTGAAGAATTGACTTTGTATAAAATCACAAATTGTCATAATACTTAAATAATAATTATTTGTACGAAATGGTTTTGTAGTTTCAAAATTGTTAATAATTCCTTTCCACCGTTAAAGTTGGGTTTCCTCTTGTTTTAAAAATTGAGAAATATTGACATGAGTTTGCTTATTCAATTTAATTCATATAATGACCCCTAATAGCATCTGTCCAAGTAGTCATTTTTATAACTATATCTTGATCAAGCTGCTCGGGTAAATAGTCTAGGATTCTGAAACGGTCGAAAACCAAACCAGCTTCATAGGCCCTTACATGAAAAATTTCCTTAGGGAAATATTGTGCGGTAAAGAACATTCTGACAGGGGTTAGCACAGGTTGGCTAGTAAACCATGTTTTACAAAATGCATCGGTATTTAGTTCTGACAAACGGTCACTCCAGCTGGTACCAGTCTTGCATTGACCAAATGCAATCATTTTAGAAGGCTGTTTATCTTTAAAACCTTTCCAGACAATTACGTCAACATTATCATCTTGGGGTTTGTGTCCGGGACGTTCGTGAATTTCTCCACCTTCACCGAGTAACTTAGCAATATCGCGTAATTTTTCCCTAAAACTTTTTGAATCTTCCTTACTCGTGCCGAGAATATCTACTTCTGCACGAAATCCGAAATAATTTTTTACTACTAGAGAGCAAAGATGCTCAAATAATAGTGAGCCATCGATATTCTCTTTTATCCGATCTTTACTCATATTGGCACGAGTAGCTAAAAGTAAGTAGGGATATACAACTACGCTATATTCGGATTTGGCAATATAACGTAAATTGTAATCATTATCTTCCAATTGAAATGGATATAAATTATCACCTACTTGAATACGGTAAAGGATTTCGGAAGAAATTTCATCTATTTTCTGTAAATACCTATCAGAATCATCATCGATCCCCATTATATCGTCCTCATCGGATATCATTCTAGATGGTTTCGTCAGAGTAAATAGATTCACATTACCATGTAAAATAGCATGATATTCGGCATAATCTGCCCAGTCCTGAGCAGATGTTCTATTAGTAGGAATTCCATTTGGAAGTTTAAACATAATCTAGGTAAAATGGTTAATCTTCGTCAAATAATCTTTTCTTTTTGCCCGTTTCCTTCAATGAGATATACTTTTTTTCCATTAAATCGTATAACTCTTCCGCCAGTTTTGCTATCGAAGCTGAATGCTTCATTAGACTTTCATCTTGTCCGTCAAAACCTTCAGTTTGGTAGGAATGAGCTTTTTGTAAAGCACGCTTAGCTTCCAATAAACTTTGTTCAAATGTTTCTTCTTTTGGTTGACTTATTTCATAAGCTTGATACAAAGGGACACCATCTCTTAATGCATGTATGGCCTCTCTATTTTTAAGAACAGCTTCAAGTCTGCGGATATCTGGGTTTTGCGATTGTACTGCTGCCGGTACATCCTGTTTCTTACTTCCATATATCCAAGTCAAGAGTTCTCCTAGTTCTTCTTTTTTATCTTCAGGAACAGGATTTGATTGATCTTCCGGAACGCCAGTTATACCGATATACTCCTTAAAACCTTCATATGTTAAGCCAGTATAAAGGTGAGAGAAATAAAGACGATTAGCTTGAATATCTGTTCGATTAAAAACTCCTAAACTTTCAGCTTGCTCTATAACTTGCAGTCCTTGATATAATTTTTGGACAGTTTTATGTGTATCACCAATTTGAGAGGCAATTTCCTCCAATGGTATATCAAACTCATTTTTTATTTGATTTATATATTGTGCTTTAGCATAACTGCCCCATTTTGCAGGGCCGTTGATATGCTTAAATCCAATAAATTTCCAAGCATCTTTACGATCATTAACAAAGATTACAGGAATTTGGTCAAGTGTTTTTCGAGCATCTTGGGAAATATTTAATGTATTTTTATTTATTCCAATGAAATCGGCTATTATCGGATCTAAAATACATTTAATTGCAGCAAGTCTTCTATTCCCTTCCAGTACAATATTTTTCCCATCTTCTAGAATAGCTATTAGGGGCTCATTAGTGAAAAATCCACTAGCTCTAATTGATAACACAATTTCCTCGACTCCCATTACATTCCATAGAATTTTAATGATTTCCTTTTCTGGAGTATTGGGTGTAGGAAGAAATTCAGCGATCCGAGGATTACGAAAATCGAAATGTAGCTGATCAGGCGATATGTATTGGATTTGCTGGTTCATTTTCTTGTAGATATCTAAAAATAGTTAAGTCACTTGAACGTCCATTGACAGTGATCTCTTTGCCTAAGTTAAGATTATCACTGAATATTAGCAATTCGCTTCCGAACTTTTTAGATTGTAAGGTATAATTAAGATCAAACTTTGCTAAACGATAATCTCTATATATTCTTTTAATCTGTTCAACATTATCGTATGAAATGAGCCATCTTAAATTTTGAGGAAGGCGGTAGACTTGTTGAGCTAAACTCTCATGTCCATCATGTCCATAATTATTCAGGTAAAGCTGTTTTCCCTTGTTATAATAGGGGGGATCTAAGTACAAAAAGCTATTATTTAGATCATTTGTGTAATGTTGAATATTACTAATGACCTCGGTCGCATCTTCATTCGTTAGATTAATGCGATCTGCATAATTACCGATTTTCTCTATGCGTTCAATCAAATTTAATTTATTGAAGCGTACGTCAATAAGATAATTACCAGTTTGCTCAAAACCACCAATTGGCCCTGCTTTAAAAATAATCCCTGATCTGTTCGTGCGGTTAAGAAAAAAAGTTGCAAAACCTAAATCAATTTGCTCGTTATCTCTTCCCCGATTAAATATTTCTTTTTGTCGGTGCCATTCGTCTAAATTAATAGGCGTGGTTTCTATTTTTTTGATGAAAGCATCAGTTTGATATAAAACAGAAAACCAAAAAGAATATATACTATAATCATAATCATTAATATGAATACGATCAAAGATATTGTTATACAATAAGTTTAGAGCGGCCCCAGCTCCACCCGCATAAAGCTCAATATACCGACCTCCAATTAACTCATTTTGTTGAGCTAATTGGGTAATAAATTGTGTTAAACACGCTTTGCCGCCTGGATAACGCAGGGGGCTTTGTCCTCTTGGATTTGCCAAAGTTCGTTCGTTTAAGTGCAAAAATAATATATCTTAGATATTTTTGCTTATATTATTTGATAAAGCTTCAAAAAGAGGTGAGAGAGTAGACCACGCTCTTCTATTTACATTCAAGTCCACCATATAATCTATATTATGAACTGCTAAATCTAATCCATTTTTTACGTTTTCTAAGAAATCCGTTATATTTTTTATTTTTGATGGGTCTGAGATTAATTTCGCGAGTTCTTGATTTTTGATATAATCCAACATTACTTTTAAGCCCGCTAGATAATTTTTGTCTCCATCAAATTTCAAAATACGATGTATTTCAACTTCAATTTCTTGATCTTGAATTTTATATTTCCCTTTAAGCAAATCTACTAAAGTTTTAGTTTTTGCTCGATTGTTTTTTAGCTTTTCAATATTAGTTTTTTCTAATATTACATGCTTTAATTCACATTTTTCGATATAAAAATACAGTACTTGTTCCAAATATGTTCTTATAAGAATCGCAAAAGAATAGTGTCGATCAACTGGTAAACATTTGAGCTCATTAAATAGCAAATCCAATTTTTCATTTTCAAATGTAAGATAATAATCTCTCGGAATTATAAAATTTCTGATGGCGGAACTTTTAGATAAAGTACTTTTTCTTCGAGTGTTAGTATTGCCCTTCCTTTGTTCTAGGTTTGAATTTTGTTCAGACGATTTGCTCTTTTCTGTATTATCATCCGTCTCTTTTACATTTAAATCAAAGGTTGGATCATTGTAAAGGTCTTTAATGTAATCAGTTTTTTGGTCTTCCTTATTAAAGTCTCGTGAGAATCGTTCTGAATCTAAAAGTCTTTTAAATATTACTAAAAGTCTCTTTTCAAACTCTTCTCGAGGAAATTTTATTATAAGCTCACCGTTATTATCATCAAAATCTATCCCTAGGAATTTTTTACCTCCTTCAAAGTTGTAAAACCTTTCTAAATTGGTGAATTCAAAGCTTCCTATATCAATTGAAATTCCATCTTCTCGGTTTAAAATATCTTGCCCCTCTAAAAAAAGATTATAAGCTCTTAGTGGTTTTAGTACTTTGGCTTTTGATTCATTTAAGACTTCACAGATGTCCTCGATAGACAATCCATCTTCATAATACATTTCGGCAACAAAAACATACTGGTTTCCAGTTTTCCATTTTTCCAAAGAGAGTCCATTATGGCGGCTATAGATTATGGGATTAGCTAATAATCTATTAGGAGCAATATAGCATCGTAGTTTTTTTTCTGCAGGAAAATTATTTTTAACAAGGTTATTTAACAGTATATTAGCCTTAATGTTAGAGAGATATTTTTTAGGATCCTGAAGTACCTTTAATGCAGCAGTGCGTCTGTTTCCTTCAAGAACAACTTTTTTGTTATTTTCAATACATATAATAGGCGCTTCACCCACAAAATATCCTTCTTCAGATATCTTTTTTGCAAGCTCATAAACTTTTTCATTTTTTATTAAAAAATCAATAATTTGTTTTTGATTTAATGGAGATCCTCTATGTTTAAGACGAGGATTATTTACATCTAAATTCAGCGAATTCAATTTATATTCAAATTCCTCCCATTGTGTATAGTCTATGTACATAATTTAAATTAAAAATAAACGTCTCTTTCCAATAATTTTTGATCTTAGAAATTTTATAAAAGCTGATATTATTTATATACTATCCCTTTATATTCAACTTCTATAATTTTATCTTTATTGTGATTAAATACTCTGGTCGCCTGAACTTCGTCTGATTTAATTGACACTTCTCCTCTAATATATCTTTCTACTAAAAGAAGATTTTCAGCTATTTTATTAACTAAATTCTCAGGGATTTCTATTAAAACTTTTTCATCTATCAAATCTATAACTTCTTGGATGGTTTTAACTTTTGCTATTGAATTCATTTCTAATATTCTTTAAATATGACTGTATTGTACATTTCTCAAATGTGATTTAGGATTCTCCAATATGGTTAGGAAATTACAGGATAATTTGATAGACAATTTCAATCCAGCTATTACAATAATACAGCTGTCATAATTAAACTCTTTTTTGCTTAAAAATCTAGATATGTAAAATGAATTCCAAGCCATTTCTCTTAGCGATAGTTTGCTCGGAATAATTTTTAGTAACGATCCTGTTAAAAACAATTTGTCCCCAACTAACAAGGCTCCTCTAGAAATTTAAAAAATATACTGTTATTCCTCGATCTGTTTATATAATGGCATTTTAAATAGTTTTTAATACTATTCATGACTCAAAAACTTTCTCCAATTTCATTTGCTTCTCACATTCAAGTGTAGAATCTAAGAGTGCTAGGTTATACTGCTTTTGTAGAAAGATACACTTTTTTTCTTAATTTTTCTCTGTTTAAGTAATATTTTTTTCTAAACTTATATGTTGCTGAGTTTTGCCAAACAGTATAATCGCTCGCCATTGCGATTCGAGACTGGGGGCGTTTATCTGGAATTGCGTTGCCAATGCTATTTTATTTGAGAGTACATTTCAATCAATTCCTTCGCAATAGGAACATCAGCAGGAGAGAGTTCCCAATTTAATAGATCACTGACCTTTACCCATTCAAGCCTATCATGATCTGTGCACTCTACCACAGTACCGCTAGATTCACAAATGAAAGAAATCAACTCGATAGCGCCTTTATCGTAATGATGTACAGTATCGAAAAAGTGTTGTTTAATTTCGACCTTCAAGTTGAGTTCTTCAATCAGTTCACGGAGCAAAGATTCTTCGTAAGATTCCGAGCCTTCGACTTTACCTCCTGGGAACTCCCAATAGCCGCCTAAAGATTTTTCAGGTTTTCTTCTACAGATTAATACTTCATCGTTATAAAATATGATCCCACAAACTACTTTAGTTATATCCATGATCAATTAGTTGATAGTTTTAAGCAATAGGTGCAGTTCATCTAAGCTCAATGTTTTTTTCTTGCGTCGATGTATCATGGAGTGGCAGTTGGGGCACAGTACAATCATATCGGTTTCGGCATTAACTATTCTCTCACCCTCACCATCTGATAATGGTTTCGTATGATGGACGTGTATAAATCCGGCTCCCCATTCACCGTATACTTTTTCAAAATTGAAGCCGCAGCCCATACAATTTAGTCCATGTATTTCAATGGCTCTTTCTCGGAGCTCGCGATCTCGCTCATACCTTGTTGAATAAGATTGCTTAGGATCACCTTCTACCGCGCTGGTGTAAGCATCCGTAGTACCCTGCGCATTATCGTTTGTTGCATTAAAGTCACTCAGATCTGATAATGAAATGATTTTGTCAAATGTTGCCTTATCGATTTCTCTTACGCCATCTCGCCAATAATTTTTAATTTTTACGGATGGTATTGATTCTAAAAACGTACCATTTTGTTTAGCTAAAACGGGGGATGAAAAAGGCTTAAAATTGACTATCTCTGCATAGTAATCATTTTTTTTTGAATCGTTATCCTGTTTGACGTCCCCAATTTGCGCAATTCCAAAGTAATGTGCTGATGCGGTCATACGCTTGGATACAAATGACCGATCTTTCATTAGTCCTTTATAATAAATAACGATCGTTCCTTTTGTTAAATATTTTAAATAGCGTTTTGGGAAGTGATATTCTCTTCCTGTGTTATCCTTCCATTGGGAAACGTCATTTTCCGTAATTACAACGTAATTCATTAAATATTAAATAAACTTAAATAGTAGTGGGAGGAGTATTGTCGTCGCTAGGTCTAACAGATTTTATAATATCTCTTAAAATATCGTTTTGCTCCCGTAATGCAGCGGTGTGATCACGTTTGGCGATAAGATATCTGTCAAGGAGACTTGAAAGAACCAGGTACAGCCCGTAGAGACAGATTGCAATAAATCCTCCGTAAATGAGGTACATGAATAATCCGAATGAGAACATATTTTATAGTTTATTGGTTAAGGTATTTTTGCTTTCAAAATCTTTAAGCCATACAGTATCCACTTTCTTAATTGCTTTCCTTATGGTGTGCTCAGGTACCTCCATCTTTAACTCATAAATGGCCTCACCGCGATTTCTTGGGTCTTTATCATATGCAGATTTCCTAAAAGTATTAGTGTTCTTTACTAATCCCTTTAATAAACCACTCGTCCAATCGATAGAAGTTTCTAAATTTAGAACTGGCGGCAGTTTAGGAATTATGTCAGAATTGACAAATCGAGTGCCCTTTGGGAGATTTTTTATAATGATTATAACGTAGGCATTTATAAAACTGGAGATTACATTGGTTTTTTCATTTGTTGAATTATGTTGTATATATTGTTGCGTTTTAATGTTAACTGTATTAAGCTCAAATGGATCAAAATTGTCATCAATAAAATCTTCAATAACTCTATTAAATATTTTAGATATATAATAAGCAGTTTCTAACGACACTTTTTTCTTTAAGGAAGAGTATTTGATATTATATTGTTTAAGTAAGTTGTCGATATCGGTCGCAGAAAGACCTAAATGCTCTCTTGCAGTTTCAACATTTTTTAAGAAAATAAAAGGTATATCCATATTGTTTAAATAGAGTGATTTCCATTTTTTTAATATTGTTTTGAAAAATGGAAATGATTGTTTATATTTGCTTTATAATAAATGCGACAACAAGTGTGGGAGCAGTCCTACACTAACGATGTCTCTCGTTTGAGAAAACCGGCAAAATTTTACCTGCGAGAAGACTGCGAGTTCGCCATTCTATTGGATTATTTTTATCTTTACTGATATTTAATAGCCAATAGGGCGAGCTTTGCATCAGTCTTTTTGGAGGTGAAGCAGAAAAATCTCTTGTAGATTATACTGCCAAAGGGTTTCCTGCCGGTTTCCCTCAACCATATAAGCAGCAAGGTTCGCCCTATTGGTTTCTATCAATCTGAGCTTCCTTAAACTTTTCGAGTGTCATCGTTTTTATAACCAATAAGATTATGAAAAAACGATTTAAACACCGTCTAAAATGCCAGGCTTACCTCAAGGAGGTTCGCACAAGGTTTTCAAATTCAATTTTAATAAGCAAGATTATTCGGGCTCCAGAATAATCGATTAAAAACAGTATAAAACCAAAATAGGGGATAGCGGCATCCGCAAAATAGTTCGTGCCGAACAGGTAAGCACTAGAAAGGCCCTTAGACTAGGTTTTCCCGATCTGTATTCATAACACTACACCCTTAATTTTGTGTAATTAATAAAATTGCTCTTACGAGACTTTGAACACCTTAAATGTAGCATTTTTATTTCTAAACAACAAAATTAAATACTATAATTTTGTATTGTTATTCTATACTAAATAGGTCGGGTTTTTATTTCTTTCCGAGAGGAAGCGCCATAAAGACCCCTAATGATGACTTGTAACCAATTTGCGGGCGCTTTGCGGAACTGTTAATTTTTTCTTGTTGTACAAGCAGTTTTTAAAAAATGCTGCACATGACAACCCTTTTTTATGCGGAAAAATCGCAACTGGGGAAGCTATGCCCTTTTCAAAAATTACGGCAGGGCTCAAGTCATCTTTATTGAACCTATAAAATGAACCAAAAATATTCAAATGTGCTAGCCCTAGAACTGGCACTCTATGAAGTACATGATACTGGATATGATCCTATCCAAAAAATTACCGACTTCTGGGAAAAGTATGACCTCATAAGTATTCAGAATACAATCAACCTGTTATTAAAAAATCACACGGATACGAACTATATGAATGAAATCTATGTAGTCAGTCATAAACAGGTTTTTTCAGCGGATTTGTTTCGTTTACTGGTCGCCTATTTTATGGCGCATACCAATCCCGTTGCAATCGATAACATCGATATTTCCGATGCGGAGACCACCCAGCTCAGTAGGCAAGAACTCTCGATCACGAAAAGGATTCATGATCTTTTTGAACGCATAGCAGACTAACCTTAACAATAAGCAGATGAAACACAGATCAAATCTGATGGCTGCCTTATTGGATAAGGTAGCATATCTGGCAGCTACAAAGAATGCTGCAAATAATAATTTAAAAAAAGTGGCATTTACGTGGGGTAAAAAGCACCCCTTCGATTGTATAGTATATAGCTTGAGGCAGATGATGTCGGCATGTACCCCTGTGCCGATGCCAAAGAGCGTAAAGGGAATGATACAGTTTTCACTGAATCTATACTTTTTAGTTTTCAATGTCATTATTTGTCTTTTAAAGGCATTGAAGAACAAACAAGCCCTATTTATGCTGGCTTGTTTGTTTCATATGTTTAGTTTATCAGCTCAGACGCCCCGCAAGGACAGCGGGGCGGAAGGGCTATTGTCAGTTAGCGGTACTGTCGTGTCATCCACTGATGGAAAACCCATCCAAGGGGTTTCCATTCGAGTAAAAGGTGAAAAGGGTAGGGCTTCGTCCAAAAATGACGGCTCCTTTTCTCTCCATACCTCAAATCCGAAAGGCACAATTTCATTCTCCCACATGGGATTCAAGCAATTAGAACTGCCTTATGTTGCTGGGGTATCATTGAATGTAAAATTGATACCGATAGAGAATCAATTGGACGAGGTGGAGGTAGTTTCTACGGGTTACCAAAGGATTCCGAAAGAAAGGGCAACGGGGAGTTTTGAGTTTGTGGACAATAAGCTACTCAATCGCAAAGTGTCAACAGATTTTATAAGCAGGCTGGAGGATGTTGTACCTAGTATTACCTCGGTCAAGACATTTGCAGCCGGGCGCGGCAATTATCCAAATATTTATATCCGTGGGAATAGCACAATCGGCCCCAATCGTTGGCCCTTGATCGTGCTCGATGGGATGCCTTATCAGGGTGATTTTAATAATATCAACCCCAATGATATCGAGAATATCACCGTGCTCAAAGATGCTGCAGCCGCTTCAATCTGGGGAGCGCAGTCTGGAAATGGCGTTATCGTCATCACCTCCAAGAAAGGTGTGCTCGAACGTCCTTTTGAACTGTCTTTGAATTCGAATCTGACAATAGCTGCCAAACCTGATCTCTACTATCAACCGCAGATGAATTCTTCGGATTTTATTGATGTAGAAAAGGCCCTTTTCGATCAGGGGTACTATGACTGGATGTTTAATGATATCTGGAATAATTTTAGCCCCGTGGTACAGATCCTTCGGAAACAGCAGCAGGGAAATCTTACGGAACAGGAAGCTACTGCTCAGATCGATCGGCTGCGCAACAGCGATATGCGGAATGATTTTGATAAATACATATATCGAAATGCAATAAAGCAGCAATACAACGTCCAACTCAGTGGGGGAAGTGCTAAAGTAGCCTCATTATTTTCTGTAGGTTTCGACAAAAATAAAGGTGGAGTGGTGACTTACGGCAATGATCGGATTTCGCTCAGGAGCAGTCACCTTTATCGTCCATTCAAAAAGATGGATATGCAAGTGGCAATTCAGTACGTTGAGAATAGAAACAGAAAGAGTGATGCACCATTAGAATATAATAGCTTGGGTAATGGTTTTGGCAACTATCCCTACATGCAACTAGCAGATCAGAACGGTAAGCCCCTACAGGTTGAGACCGTAGGCATGAATCCGATATTCCGGGATACTGTCGCCGGAGGTAGGCTCCTGGACTGGAATTATAGACCGTTAGCTGAATTAAATGAAACGTATAACCGTCGGACGAACAAAGAGGTGGTACTTGACTTTAATCTAAATTATGAGATCATCACTGGATTGCGGGCTTCGCTCTATTACAGCTATCGGAATAATAATGGTCTTGAAGAAACCTACAGAAGTAAAAACAGCATCAGCATGCGCGAGTTGATCAATTATTATGCTTCTTGGGATAATGAAAAGGTGAACTTTGCGGTGCCCGTAGGTGACTTCTATCAGCCGTTCAACCATCTGGGCCAGGCACATCAGGGTAGGGCGCTGCTTTCATTTGATCGGAGCTTTGCTGATCGGCATCGGCTGAATATGATTGCAGGAGTAGAGGTTAGGCAAAACATCGAGCGTTCTTCTTCCAATGCCTATTATGGTTTTAACCCCGAGACTTATGCCTATGTCAACGTGGATTATACACGCAATTATCCTTATCTGAATGGGATGGCAGGGGAGTTGACCATTCCGGACTATAATGTGCTTACTAAACTGACCAATCGGTATCGCTCGTATTATAGCAACCTCGCCTATACGTATTTGGATAAATACGTGCTCTCAGGGAGTTTTAGGAAGGATGGTTCAAACCTCTTTGGGGTGAAATCCAATAGTAAAGGACAGCCTTTTTGGTCTGTTGGCTTAGCATGGGTGATGTCAAAAGAATCATTTATAGGGTTAAAAACGACTGACTACCTCAAACTGCGTGCTACCTATGGGTATAATGGTAATGTGAATAATAATACCTCGGCTTATCCGATAATCAATATTCAGACAACACCGCACTTTATCACTGGGCAACCCTATGCTACCATGCAATCGCCGCCTAATCCCAGTCTACGGTGGGAAAGGGTCGGTACATTGAACCTGGGGCTGGACTTTTCTTTTCTCAATAATCGGCTGAGCGGAGCAATGGAATATTATGATAAAAGGCCAAAAGATCTGATCGCCTCTTCCCGCATAGACCCGACATCTGGTTTTAATAGCCTCGTTGTCAATAGTGCCGATCTGCATGGCAGAGGAGTAGATCTATCCATTAATTCGGTCAATATCAAAAAGAACAACTGGCAATGGTCTTCTAATCTTGTATTCGCTTACAACCGGACCAAAGTGGCTAAGTCATACATTGCTAACCCTACGGCCTCCAACTTTATCGGTGGAGCATTTGGCAATTTGATGACGCCCGTAGAGGGGGCTGATCTGTATACGGTATATGCCTACAAATGGGCCGGTCTTGATCCAGAAACAGGGGAAGCGAGAGGTTACGTAAATGGGGAGATTTCGAAGGATTATAGCCAAATTTTTAACAATACGACGGTATTTGACCTGGATAGTCATGGTACGGCAATGCCTGTCTACTTTGGCTCTTTGCGTAATAATTTGAGCTGGGGTCCGGTGGAATGCTCATTCAATATTGCTTTTCAGCTCGGGCACGTATTTATGCGAAGTACATTGAATAATACCCGACTGATCTCAGATCGGGTAGGCCATGCAGATTATGCAAAAAGATGGCAGAAACCGGGAGATGAAGCTTTTACTGATGTACCGGTATTTACATATCCTGCAAATTATTATGCAGATTACTTTTACGAAGCATCTTCGCCACTCGTAGAAAATGCAGGGATCATCAAATTGAGGGATATTCAGCTGACCTATCATTTACCATCGCTGCAGCGACTTAAATATAAAAGTGCTTCGGTATACGCCTATATGGCAAATATCGCTACACTATGGCGGGCTAATAAGTTGGGAATAGATCCTGAATTTGGCAGGAGCAGCCCTGACCCCTTGGCCGTTTCACTCGGTGTTAACTTAAAGTTTTAGGGACAAAAAATCGTGTATCGAATATTTTTTTTGTTCATAACATATTGTAAGATATATAATTAAAGGAATATGTTTAAGAGATTATTTAAATGGATGGTTTCCTCATTTTTGCTGCTATCGAGCTGTAACAACTATTTGGATTTAAAGCCCGACGCCAAAATGGTTATCCCCAAGACATTGGAGGACTGTGAGCTGCTGCTCAATGATTACAGTAGCATGAATACCAAGTATCCCAGTTATGGTGAAGTGGCTGCGGACAACTATTACCTGACTTCATCCTCATGGAAGGCTATTTCTGATATTGACGAACGTAACGTATACATATGGTCGGATGAACCGATTGTATCGACCAACCAGTGGCAGGGCCCCTATAAAGCTATTTACCAAGCGAATCAGGTTTTATCGGTATTGGCAGAAATCACAGATCGTTCAGGTGATCGATGGAAGGTATGTAACGCGGCCGCACTTTTCTTTCGGGCATTTGCTATGCAGCAGTTGATGCAGGTGTTTACACCGCCTTACGACAAGGACACTGCGCCCGAAGCCCTCGGCTTGCCGATAAAGCTTTCGCCGAACCTGGATGAGCGCTCGGTAAGGGCTTCGCTCTATGAAACCTGCCTGCAGGTTATAAAAGATTATACAATTGCAGCGCGTGATTTGCCTCTGCAGGCAGAAAATAAAGGTTTGCCCGGTAGGGCAGCAGCCTACGCTGGCTTGGCCAGACTTTATTTGGAAATGCAAGATAATGAGCGCGCATTTCAATATGCAGATTCCGCGCTAGCCCTGCAGCCTACACTGCTGGACTATAATAGTCTCAATGCTACTGCCAGCCTGCCGTTTGCAAGATTCAATGCTGAGGTACTCTTTCCGGCAACGAGTTCTTCCAGCTATGCCTTGGGACAGAGCTATGCACTTGTGGATACGACGCTCTTTAGGAGCTATGCGACAAATGATCTGCGACGAGGCCTCTTTTTCAGACAGACTGGCAATGGTATGGTGTTCAAAGGCTCGTACGATAATTCACTATCGGGAATATTCGTGGGCCTCACAACGGCCGAGATGTATTTGACAAGGGCAGAAGCTGCCGCACGCCTCGGCCAGCTTGATCTGGCAACCGAGGGCCTAAATACTTTCCGGTCGGTTCGCTACAAGGCGGGCAGTATAAACCCTTTCGAAAGTACCAATGCCGCCGCGCTGCTAAATGAGGTGCTTCTAGAGCGGCGGAAAGAGTTAATTTTTAGAGGGCTGCGCTGGGCAGATCTAAAAAGGCTCAATCAAGAGGCAAGCTCTGTGCAGACACTGACAAGGATGCTAGATGGAAAGTCATATACGCTGAAGCCTGGTAGTAAAAAGTACACAATATTGATTCCCCAAGTAGCCATCCAAGAGTCGGGTACGACGCAGAATGCCCGTGATTAAACCTGTATTATATAGTTAATGTTGAGTTTCTAAAATAATATAAATCAAGAAGTAATGAAAAGAAATATAATGAAAGTAGTTTTGTTTTCCATAATGGTGTTATTGCATTTAAACAATGCATTTGGGCAGAGTAGAGGCTTAAAGGTAAATGACAAAATGCCAAAGCTAAATAAAGTTGAGTTGGTCGACAGCAAGATTGAGCTGAGTAAAAACCCGTCGGTTGTAATCTATGATTTCTTCGATACCTATTGCGTCAGCTGTATCGAAAGTATGCCCAAGCTCAAAGCCTTACAAAAGAAGCTGGGAGCTGAAGTGCAAATTTATATGGTGACCTGGCAGGATAGGGCAACCATCGAAAAATTTTACCAAAACAACAAGTTTCTGAAAGAAAAGGACGCCATCCTGCCGACGATTATAAATGACAAACAGCTTAAAGCGCTATTTCCGCATGCCGGAGTTCCTCATGTAGCTGTCGTAAAGAATGGTATAGTCCGTGCTGTCACCTTTAGTGATTTTATAACGGTAGAAGGAGTAAACGAACTTGTGCGTAAAGATCATATAAAGGCTTCGCTGAAAGATGATTATATGGAGCTTTCAGATGTGAAAAACGATGCCAGCGATGGGATTGCTTCGGTTCTACTGAAGGGCTATTCGGAAGACTGGCCACAATGGGAAGGTATTCAGGAAACGAAGACAAGTGCTGGTACAACGAAAATTACACTTTCCAACAATGGTATCTTACGAACTTATAAGGCTCTGTTGAGCCGTATCAAAAAGCCACAGTACCTTTTGGGAAATAATCGTATCATCTGGGATAACGTAAATAAAGATGTGTTAGATTACCCCGAAAATACGGGCGGGATTCAAAAATGGCTTACGCAATATGGAATTTGCTACGAGCGGAAAAGTTCGATACCGATGGATAGTATCGCCCTAACGCATGCGGTAATCAATGATTTAAATCTTTTCTTGGGTTTGGATGTTCGCTTTGAAAAACGGATAATACCTTGTCTGATTCTTCAAGAGGACAATACAGGCCCTCGTGCTGTTGTTGATCCGAATGATATTCGGCAGGGCATGGAGGGGACTGGCGTATTAGCGTTTTTAGTAGACTATAGTGGCTTATTTCCGCCGGTCTATGATGAAGTGAATAAAAAAGATCGGATTAAGTTAGGCGATTTTACAAACTTGGAAGAACTCAATCAACAGATGCAGGGACAAGGGTTAAAGTTTGTAGAAGGTGAGCGGGAGATGGAAGTGCTGGTAGTCTCAAAGAAATAAATCTATGTATATGTTAAAGCAGAAACGGGGGATTATTTCCCCCGCTTTAATCTATGGTGCATTACATCCTTATGGAGTACTTCTCAATCTGACGTTTGAGGAAGTACTATTATTTTGGAGCGCCACAATCATTTCATTTTTTAGTGAATCTGTAAGGTCTGGCTGTCCACTACCGTTGTCAGTAGCATTTACAGCACAAATCTTAGTTGATCCACTGCAGGAAGGTGTTGCCACACTGCTGTAATGCGACGGATTTGTCGGATTACCCCCTGCATTTAATTGAAACCATGCCATGTTGCAAAAATTTAAATTAGTCAATTCTTGTTTATTAATCAGCTACATCCAAGATGTATCCGGTTTCACAGATTCTGCCGGGCAGACCGAAACGCCTTACTGTGCCAGTCCTTTTCGATTATTGCTATACCATACCGACACACGGGAATAGGGCAAATTTTCTTTTGTGCTGTTTCATAATCTTGTTTTTTATTGGGCTTTTCGGATTAAGCTTCACCTGTACATATTACTTTCTTCGATTAAGCTGAATGGCATTGTTTTGCTGTCTCCGAGCTGCTATTACAAAGTTCAAGCACAGCCCATTATCTATATTGGGATTTTGAAGGCTAAGTTTTGTGTTTACAACGACAAAAGATTTTGACGGGATGCCCAAAAAATTGGGCTATTAGCAATCATGATCCCGCAAAAGGCGGCGGAGCAATTCGCTGCTGATTCCCATAAACCGGGCCAGTTCATGATGCTTCACGTAGCTTCTAAGATCGGGGTATTTGTCAAATACAAAATCGTACTTATCCTGATTGTTTAACGATAATAGCTTATGTCGATAATCGAGATAGGTCTGTTGTTTGTCTGTGAGATTGGCATACAGGTGAAAGACTTTCGAGTTGTGCGCATTTATTTCCTCCAGTTGCCGGAGCGAGGTACGGTAGGTACAGCAGTCACTTAGTGCGGTAAACTGATAGCGGTGTTTATGGTTGGGGATCATCAACGATTCGCCAGCTAGGGCATAGCGCACAGGACAGGTCTTCTCATATTTCCCAAAGATGCCGTCAACGATCAGATAAAGCTCGCCCCAGTCGTTGACGAGCCGTTCGCCCTGCATAAAGCGCTCTTCTTCAAATACCGATGACAGCTCGGGGATCTCAGCCTGCCAATTAGGGTTAATATCCCTAAAAAAGGGATCGAGCAGGTATTCTTTATTTTTCTTCATAATTAAGTATTTGGCAGTAATTGTTCGTTTAAAATAGGCCGACAATTTATTAAACTCAGCTGGTGAAGTCAATTTTTGGGAAATAAATGGTTTAACTGGGGATGAACGCTGCAATTACAGGGACAAATTTAGCTTTCAACATTTGATCGCTGTGCAAAATCCCTTTTATCCCAGAGAAAGACTTTATTTCCCATTTATTTTTTGTTTAAAAGGCAATTTTCATCTTTGTCACGCTGGCCAGCAAATGGAATAAGAAATGCTCTTAACGGAGCAACGGGAATGACCTGACCCGGATGGTTACAGGTCGACGACCTAAAGATAAAAATGGAAATAGAAATCGAAGTAGCGGAACCCATCGTCTTTGTCGGAAGCTCCATTATGGAATTCTTCTCCGAAGACCCACCACTGATTGATCTGGGCGATGACAAATGTTGGCCCGAATCATTTTAAGCGGGCGGAACTGCTAATCCTGCAAACAGGAAGGCCGGTAGGCCTTCCTGATCTTAAAGTCGTCTATTTTAACTCCTTTAAATCAATCTTATGGATACCCAACAGACCAAAAACCTGCACCGTCTCATGTGGCTGGCCAATGTACAGCAGTTTTACCCGGATAAAGCATCTGAACAGTTATGGAAAGATTATACAAGCTGGCTTAAAAACAGGAATCAGTTTCAACACCTATATAAACGCTATCCTCTTCATCAATTACCTAATTTCGATCCTTTGCTAATGGACATAAAACCTGCAGGAGGTATACTCATTTCCTTTCATTATGGCCCTTACAGATTACTACCTAAGTTTCTGGTCAAGTGCGGTTATCAGATTACGCTGCTTGCCGCGGCATCTATTCTGGAGCGCGAAGCTGAATACTATGATGCCGAGCTCCGTAATGCGAAGCTGCCTAGCGAAATGCTGCAATGTATTGATGCCAATAACTCCTATTCGCTCAGAAAGATTTTGTCGGCAGTAAAGGAAAAACGGCTTGTACTTGTTTTTATGGATGCCAACGAAGGGCAGCGTGTAGATCACAGCGATAGCAATAAATTGCCCGTCCCTTTTGCTGCGCACTATTTCTGCTGGCGGACCAATATTTTAAAGCTCGCGACAAGATTCCGTATCCCGGTATACTGCACCTATATGGAGCGCTGCGAAGAGGAGATACCCTGGGCTGTCCATCCATTTGTGCCTATTTTGACCGATACGAAACAACCTACTGCAGCGGAAATGATGCATGCTTTTTCAGGGCTTCAGCTCAGCTTTCAGCAGATGATGAACCAGGGGTGGATATATTGGGAGAATTGGGCTTTTATCCATCAGTACAATGGCGATAAAGCGAATACTAGCCGGGGGATAGCAGCGTCGGGAAGCTGGGTCTTACCCCTGGAATATCAACAGCAAAAATATCTGTTCGACATTCGGAATAGACAGTTTTTTCAGATTAAAGCTTGATTTCTTTAAAGTTAATTGTTAATTTAGAGGGAATAAAATGTTAATATATGAAACCTAACCCTACTCTAAATGCGATTCATAATAGTTTATGGATGCGATCGGCTATGGCGGCAGGGCTGATGATAATCGGTCTAACACTGATTAATGCCACAAAAATTCATCGTTTTACACCATTAAGCTATAGTGTGTTCTTATTTCCTTATTTGATTTATTTTTTACTGCTCTATTTGGGATATCGGACTGCCCTAGGGAAGCAGCGCCATCGCTGGCTCGGCTATGGGCTAATAATCCTTGCTGTTCTGACAGTCTATCACGTCGTTAAATTTTACTTTTATGGTCTGGTACCACAATTTATGGATGGTTTTTCGGCGCCATGGTTGCCCGCGCATAAACCGGTGCTGATCAGTAAGATCATTGGTGGTCTGTTGTTTTTTGTCGCAATATACCTGACCGACTACCTCACCTGGGAAAGGTACTACACCGGCCTTAAATTTCGGAAGGCTGAAATGCAGATTAAAAATATATCGAATGTGCAATTGCTGTCAGGCCATTTTTTGGGCAACGTCTATGATCTGTTGCAGCCCAGGAGCAAGCGCATCCGCAGCAGGAGCCTGGTGTTCTTCCAGTACGTCAGCAACAAGATCGCAAACCCAACGGTATTGGTACCTCTTGGGGAGGAATGGGCATACACGAAAATATTGATCTCTTATTCCAGCAACAGAAATTTTAAGATCAAAGGGGAGGAGCTTATGGATAAAAAGCTCTTGAACAGATCTGTCCCCACGCTCACCATCATGACCTGGATCGAGAATGCGGTGAAGTATAGCCCCGATGATCCAGATGAATGGATCGAAGTAAAATGGATTAAGGTATCGGAAGGTATGCAGCTGCAGATCCATAACCGTGTTGCGGCAGCTGATGTGAAAAAAGGAACGGGCAAGGGCCTGGAACTGGTCAACAGATTATTTGAATCGATGGAAAATCAGCTCATTGAGCTCGAGTATATGGTGGCATATCAGGAATATTTTATAGTGAAACTGACTTTCAAAAACCAATAATATGGCAAAATACGATGTGGTCATTATTGACGACAATGCATACGATATCCGTATGGCGGAAAGTGCATTTAGGGAAATCAGCCAGGTGGGAGATATCAGGAGTTTTACCAAGGCGATAGACGGCTTTAATAATATTATTGATAATCCGCCAGATGTGCTGCTATTGGATGTGGAGATGCCGCAGATGTCAGGACTGGATTTGTACCAGACGCTGCCCGGGGAGAAGCGCCCGCCCGTCATTTTGTATACCAAGTCTGCTCAATATGCGTACGAAGGGATCAAGATTGCCGTGGCCGACTACCTGATAAAACCGGTAAGCTTCTCGGATCTTTACCTGGCATTCAAGCGCGCCTTGGACCAGAAAAGTATCCACATTAAGATGGATTTCAATATTGAGCCCAGCGGAAAATGGTTTAGTTTCAAAAATATGGACAGGCTGGTCAAGTTTGGCGATATCGTGGCGGTATCTTCCTGTAAAAACTATGCGGTCTTTCATTTGCGGCAGCCAGCAGAAGATTTCAATTACCGACTGACGATGGATGAGGCGGAGGCCATGCTTCCTCAAAGTACTTTTGTGCGGGTACACCGCGGTTTTATTGTCAATGTCAATTTCGCTACTACCGTTGTCGATCGTAAGATTTCTCTCCCAGACCGTACCGATCTGGAGATCAGTGTAAGTGATATGGGGTTGATACGCTTACGTCAATATTGTTGATTGGCCTATTTTTATGAACTTTTTATAAACCCTAAATAAATATGTATGCGTAAAAATCAGTACCTCAAGGGCTTTTCCATAAGTCCTGGGCATTCCTTTGCCCAAAAATTGATCTTGCTGGAACTTCTGGCGCTAAAGCGCCAACTGGCAACTTATCTCGAGCTGCGGGAGCAGCTGGAAGCGGAAAATGTGCTGCTGCGTGATGCCGAATATGTCAAATCGCATGTCGGTATTTCCACCGAGACGCTCTATCGGCTGCAGCGCGATGGCTATATCTGCATAGCCAAGCGCGAGCGCAACAAACGCTTTTACCGTGATGTGGATGTAGAACGCCTGCGCAAGAGCTACCGCGGCCTATAACCTGCCCGGTCAATCGATTTTTACCTGTATACGCATTACTTTCTTCGGGCGTCTCTCTTAATGGGGAGGCGTTTTTTTATCTATTTTTTTGCATCACGTAGTTTGTCAGCTCCACGCCCTTTCGGCTGACTTGCTGCTCTTGGATGACCCGATATCCACGGCGCTCAAAAAAGGGCTTTGCCGTAATCGAAGCATGGGTTGTAAATAAATCGCATACGGCAGCATTTTCCAGTTTATTGCACAGTGCAGTGGCAATACCCTGTCCCTGATAGTCTTTGTGCACGTAAAGGCGGTCGAGGTAGCCAGCTGGAGTGATATCGCCAAATCCTACAAGCTGATTACTCACCACTGCAACGAAGGTATGGTGGGCCAAAAAGGACTCGTTCCAGGCCTTCAGGTCGAGCTGACCCGTCGCCCACACATCCAATTGCTCCTGGCTGTAATCTGCTGCATTGATCGTATGCACCGTATCGTAGAATAACTGACTGATCTGTGCCAGATCGGAGGGCTGATAGTGTCGTATTTCCATTGTTTATTTTTAAGGGTTTCAAATTTAAGATTATTTGCACGATTGCCCAACTTTCTTCTCCCGTGCTCCCAACCAGCTCCTGCCTTTACAGCAATTTTCATCGAATTGGCATTGGGATTTCATCGGGATAATCCGATCAGCACCCGATGAAATCTCGATGAAAATACGATGAGAGCAGGGAGTTAATCGGGGATTAACTCCCCGCCAGTTAAAATATGACCAGGGTTGTCAGGTAACAGCTATTGTGGCTATTTTGTTGATTAACAGTGTTTAGGTGTTCATTTTACACTAAAACGTTTTCGGTAATCACACAACCGATTGCGTTTGGTTCTGATAAGATGAATCTGGTTTTTTAACTGGATATTACATCCGTCATTCATTTGGTCTGTTTTACCTAAGGACGATAAATAACTTAATTTAAAATCTATACATTTTTTTTCAAGATGAAAACCAGCAAACGTATACTTATTTTGATGGCTATTGCATTGTTCCAGCAGGGGCTCGTAAAGGCTCAGTGGACAGGCAAAAGGGAAAAACCTGCTCACCCCATTGAAGTGAAATTTGGCGCCATTACCAAGCCAAACAGGACTGATCCGGCAATGGCCGCATTTCGAAATTATGGGCTAGGCCAATTTATCCACTGGGGTTTATATGCCATTCCGGGCAATGAATGGAATGGTGTAAGCGCCCGGAGCGGTGCACCGGCATCGGAGTGGATTCGAAAATGGGAGGGACCTACCGTACCTGAAAATTGGATAGAAACATACGACAACTTGTACAAACAATTTAATCCAAAAAATTTTGACGCAAAACAATGGGCCAAGCGCGCCAAAGAAATGGGTGCGAAATATGTCATCTTTACAACAAAACACCACGATGGATTTTGCTTATGGCCTTCTAAATATTCGGATTATACCATAGCGAACAGCCCTTATAAAAAAGATATCGTGAAGCAGGTGGTGGATGCATATACGGAGGAAGGGATCGATGTGTTTTTATATTTTTCTGTAGAGGAATGGAACAACAAGGACTATGTCAAAAACATTCCAAAAACGCCTGATGAGATAGCTCGCTTTGATCGCTTTTTGAAATATACCAGAAACCAGCTGCTGGAATTACAGACAAATTACCCCAAAATAAAAGGCTTTTGGTTTGATGGTACCTGGGATCCTTCCTGGATAAATGCTTATGCGTTTACATACAACCTAGAGAAAGAGCTGAGAAATAAAAATCCAAACCTAATCATCGGTTCGCGTTTTCGAAATGATGAATATGAAAGCCGGCATTTTGATTCAAACGGCGTCTTATTGGGCGATTATGAACAGGGCTGGGAGCGGAAGATGCCTGCAGATATGGAGTTGCTTGGCGGAAACGATTGGGACTGTGTGATGACAATACCGCCTAACGGCTGGGGATATATAAAAAATACGGACGGAATGTATTTGAAAACAACAAATGACATCATCGATTTATTGATGAAATCTCGCGCCATGAACGGTAATTTTGTCCTTAATTTCGGTCCGGACCAAGATGGAAATATGAGTAAACATGAGAATGAACTGATTACAGCATTGGGAAAATGGACGAATGCGAATGCTGAAGCCATCTATGAAGTGAAAAACTTTCCCTTAGAAAGTAAATATGGTTACTACACCTTGAGCAAAACTGATCCGACCTCGCTATTCTTAACGGTAATCAATAGACCTGTAGATGGTATATTAAGACTTGCTTTTCCTAGAAATGCCAAATTGGTTCCCGCATCGGCAGCTTTACTAGATCATCAGCGTGATCTGCTGCTGAAAAAAGCAAATATTGGTTTGGATAGAGACACAAATACGTATTTCGATATCATTGTCCCTGAAAATTTGAAAACGAAAAGAGCTTTTGTAATTAAAATAAAACTAAATACGCCAACAATTTCAGAAAATAAACTGATGGATGCGAAAATCTAAATAGTAATAATAACTGGTTATAATAATACAGGCAGGAGTTAATGACGCATTAACTACCTGCCATACCAAATAATGCCATTATCCTAAGATGGTGATTTATCGATACTACTCCCCGTAATCAGTATCATCTGCCTTTTTACTTTTGATTTTTTGCCCATTTTAATCTTTATGTCGGTTCTGAAAAGTATGACGACAGGTCTATGATCGGTCAGTTTTCCGATGCCTGTCGGTCAACGATCGGTGTAACTTTGTGTGTCTATTTGCCATTGATTTAAAGTGTTTTATGTTTGTTATGTCAATCAAGTGTACCGGTACGAAACAGGATTGATTTTAACACATGGGAACTATTGTAAACGGAGCAAATGGAGGCTTTAAGGGTAAAGCCGGCTCAGTAATCGGAAGTAGTTGGAAGAGCATCAACTACATCAAAGGGCTTTATAAAAAGAGATCTAAGCCCGCCTCAGAGGCACAGCTCATCCAGCAGGAAAAGTTCAGGACGCTGATGCGTTTTCTGCTACCGATCAATGTCTTTCTGAAAATCGGATTTGGCGGTAAAAACACCGAGAAAGTGACCCCGATGAATGCCGCATTTCAATTCAACCTCAAAAGAGCGATCACAGGGGCCTATCCCGATTTTTCGCTGGATTATTCCAACATCAGTATTTCGGATGGTGGCTTATATGGCGGTGGTACAGTCTCAGCCTCCTTTGACTCGGGTGAACTTATCTTTACCTGGTCGACAGGTGCCAGCGAAACGTTCGAAACCTTTGCGGATGACTTGGTCTACGTGCTGGCTTATCATCCCGAAAAAGATGAGTTTATTTCAACGCCGGCACCGAGCACGCGATCGTTGGGTGTGGTGACCTTTTTGGTGCCCGACCATCTGGCGAGCGGTTCAGTGCATACCTGGCTATTTTTATCCAATCGGTCCAAGACTCGGGTATCTAAAAGTGTGTATCTAGGCGAGATACAACTTATCTAATCAATTGTGGGCTGGGCCGATCGGGCTCAGCTCCTTTTTAACATTTTATTATGGCAAAAAAGACAATCAGCCCCGGGCAGCAGCGGGTGCGTGCGGCCTTTAAAGTGGGGGTGGCTTTTTTGAGGCCCTTAAATGGATTGGTCAAAAAGGGGTTTTCCGAGATGGCCAAACGCAAAAATAGCCTCGCAGGGGGATTGGCCCTCGGCTATTTGCTAAAGATAGCCATCAAGTATGAAAAGGGTGAACCCATAGTAGATCCTGCCTTGGTACGCCTCAGTGAAGGGTCTCTGCCCGGTCTATATGGCATCAGCATAAATCGTTATACCGATTCTATTGAACTGACGCATGAGGTACGGTATTCGAGATTTCTTGAATCGGATGACCGGCTTATACTCTGTGCCTATCAGGTGGAGAAAGGCTATGCGTACGTCAATGAGCAAACTTGGCAACGCCGGGAAGGGCGCGTAATTGTGCCGATTCCGGAAGGATTCCGAGAGGATGGATTCCATCTTTATCTCTTGCTGTCAGACAGGAAGGGCGCAAAGTATTCGAGGTCAAAGTATCTAGGTTATTCAACGTTATGAAAACAAAACATATCCTGCTGCTCCAACGCAAATATGGAGTACAGGGAACTAATGGAACAATCACCTATCAGGGTGAAGAAATCTGCCATACAATCGAGCTGCCCGATCGAAATAATATTCCACGGATAAGCTGTATCCCTATTGGGCAGTATAAACTGGAAAAGCGGCGTTACCCCAAGCATGGAGAGCAGATTGGCATCCCGATGGTGCTTGGTCGGGAGGCAATTCTGATCCATGCGGCCAACAATGCTTTAAAAGAGCTGCAGGGCTGCATTGCCCCAGTAACGACTTTAACCGGTGAAGGTACAGGGGATTACAGCGGTAAGGCCTTGGCAAAACTTAAGGCGCTGGTGTACAGTCTTTGGGATATGGGGGATGAAGTGTATTTGAATATTCGATAGCAATTCTTTGTCCTCCTATATTGCTCGAATAAAGAAGAGGGAAGGATTGGATGAGGGTCTACCGCTCTATTCCTTGGTGCAATTGCTTTTGTCCAATGGCTATATGAATTCAAACTCACTTCGTTCAGACAAGAATTCATTTTTAACGCCTTTGGACTTCATCAATTTGCAGTCGGAATATTAGGCTTTGACCGTTCATCCAATCTATTATAGATAATTATGAAAAAGATCTTAAACAAAATAGGAAAGGTGCTGCAGGTGGTTCTTGCGGCTCCCGTAAAATGGCCCGGAAAGGCGGGGAACATCTTGAAATATATCGCTGTGGGTCTGGGGATATTGGAAACAGTTATGGAAGAGGAGAAGCCGCCGCCTGAAAGTTCTACTGATGATGCCATTGGGCAAAAATCAAGCGACGAATCTTCCGCATTTTCGGATTCTCCGATCGAAAATTCCGAGGTGCAAAAGTTGCCCAAAGAAAGGAGTGTGCCCCATGAAAATCAATGATATCCGCATCTCGGCCCTGGGTGGCACGATATGCTCCATCTGGGCCAGTATCTCGCTGGGCGATGTGCTGCAAACGGCATTGACAGCCGCTTTAGGCACCTTGATCAGTTTTGCTACAAGTAGATTATTGGCGAAGTTAGGCAAACGAAAGCGGTGAACGAATGTAAATTAGGCGTATCTAGGGGTGCGCCTAACTTTTGTAAGGCTTCGACATATTGTACTGTTATCAATTTTGGTATTCGTTCGTGATCAGATGGAAACGAATTTTTTTGCATTATTATTGGTGGGCGCAATGGCCGAACCCATACCCAACGACGGCCTATCGCCGGTGTTGGAATCGCATCGTTTTTTGCTACCTCGTGGCATGCAGACAACATTGGCGAGGAAATCGGCCTTATCTCTTGTGCCGATGGCGGTACCAGCCTGAACGACTGGCAGGTAGGCGGCAAAATTCAGCAGTTTATGAGGAAAAGAAATAAAGTTAACGATATAAGCTTGGGTTTTTACCAATAAATTTTTGTTTATATTTGAGTGACGGTGATCAATTATAATAACCTAGTGAAAGCGAAACAACTTATTCTTCTATGCATTTTTGCGATAGCTTACTGTACACCATTACAGGCAAGCAAAATAGATTCCTTACTGCAAGTCTTGGATAAAGCTATAAATAATCGGACAGTTTATTTAGATACCAAGATTCGTCAGATTGATTCAATCAAAGATCGGTTGAGAAATCACTCAGCAGCCAAAGATCGCTATGAGATCCAAAATCAGCTAATTTTTGAATATCAAACCTTAAACTGTGATTCTTCGCTCGCCTATATCGGTCGCAATATCGCAATAGCCAAACAATTGAACGATCAGAAGCTCATGACCGAAAGCCAAGTCAAATTGGCTTTTGTTCTTTCCATCTCTGGATTGTTTACCCAGGCATGGGAGGTACTGAAGCAAATCGATTATGATGGGCTGCCTCAGCACCTCAAGGTCATCTACCACTGGAGCTATATCCGTTATTATGAAAACTTGATCAAATATACTGACCACGATAATTACAATAGGCAGTACGAAAGCGAAATCGCCAAATCTAGGAATAACCTCATGGGACTGCTTGACCCAAAATCGGATATGTACCTCAAGGAGAAAGCATTTAAACTCAAAGCAGCCGGTATGTTTAAAGAGTCTAGGGATATTCAGTTGCATTTATTTAAAAAGGAAAAAAGTGATACACACGGTTATGGAATGGCTGCCATGGGTCTTGCTATGATTGCTAGAGAACTCGGCGAAATGCAGCTGGTAGAAGAATACCTGATCATGGCTGCAATAACAGATGTACGCCTGGCGATTAAGGAAAACGAGTCGTTATTGACTTTGGCGATTTACTTGAACAAAAAAGGGGATGTAAACAGAGCTTTTACCTATATTCAGGCTGCCCTGGACGATGCCAATTACTACAATTCGCGCTTCCGCAATACCGTGATTGCACGTACGCAGCCTATTATCGAAGCGACCTATCTGGCCAAAATCGACCAACAACGGAAAAACCTACGTCTGTACGCGATCGTAATCAGCATATTTGCGATTATTTTGATCCTCACACTCTATTTCTTATTTAAACAGATGAGGATCGTATCCCGTGCTCGAAAGAAACTCAATATGACCAATGAGCAACTGACGCTCGTCAACCATAAACTGGACGAGGCCAACCTTGTGCGTGAACGTTATATCGGCTATTACCTCAATCAGTGTGCGGTGTACCTAGACAAATTAGATGATTTCAGGAAAAATGTGTACCGTAAAGTCAAAAGCCGTCAGCTTGAGGACCTGCAGCAACTTACCTCCTCCAATGCATCACTTGAAAAATATGCGCAAGATCTTTATACTGATTTTGACCGTACGTTTCTAGAGGTATATCCCAATTTTGTCGATGAATTTAATAGCCTGCTCCGGCCAGATGAACAGTACCAGCTGAAAAAGGATAAACTCAATACCGAGCTCCGCATTTTTGCGCTGATTCGATTGGGAATATCTGATGTGAACCAGATCGCTATATTTCTACGTTATTCGATGCAAACCATCTATAACTATAAAAGCAAAGTAAAGAGTAAGGCGATCAATGATGCTGAACATTTCGAAGAAAAAGTACGAAAACTGGGTGCAGTATCCCCAAATCAATTCTAAATCATTTACCAAAATACTTCGCTTGCTTATTTGTAAAATTTTGTTTTTCAGTGTTTTAGTTTGATTTCTGTGTTTTAATCGTTTACTAAGAGCCCTACTTGCAGCTGCAAGTAGGGCTCTTGCGTTATACATTTGTTTCCAAGGGAATGCCGATAGAACCAATACCAATTTGATAAATCTATATTTACGTTTTACCTATCGTCAACCTGATACAATTTTAATCTTATGGGAAATTATTCTAGAAAAATCTTTTTGGCAGGATTCATCGTTCTCGTCTCTTTGGGAACAGCTCTCCGGACTGTTGCACAACAAATTTCGCCTTTTAAGGATGGCGATCGCGTGGTCTTTTTGGGAAATAGTATTACCGATGGTGGGCACTACCACGCCTATATCTGGCTGTATTACCTCACACGTTTTCCCGAAATGAAATTGAAGGTATTCAACGCCGGAATCGGGGGCGATCGCGTGGTGGATATGCTCAGAAGATTGGATGGCGATGTTTTCAGCAAGCAGCCTACGGTATTGATCACGACTTTCGGTATGAACGATTCAGGCTATTTTGAATATAACGGTGATCAGCCGGAGATTTTCGCTGATACTAAGGTAAAAGAGTCGTATGATGGGTACAAGGAAATGGAAAAAAGATACAAAGGGTTGGTCGATACCCATCTGGTATTGCTTGGAAGCACACCTTATGATGAAAATGTGGTGATCAAGGATAATAAGCCCTTTAAAAATAAAAATAAGGCTATGAAACGCATTGTAGATTTTCAGCGCGAATCGGCCAAAAGCAATGGCTGGGAATTCTATGATTTTAATCAGTCCATCAGCGCAATCAATGCGAATTTTCAGCAAAAGGATCCAACCTTCACCATTTCTGGAAGCGACCGCGTGCACCCCGATAATAATGGGCATATGGTCATGGCTTATTTATTCTTAAAAGCACAGGGATTTGCTGGTCAAGGGGTAGCTACAGTGGGCATTGACGCCTCGAAGCAACGTGTGACAGAAGCAAAGAACTGTACGGTTGAAAATGTCAAAAAAGCTGGAAATAACCTCAGTTTTGATTATCTCGCGGCGGCATTGCCCTATCCTATGGATACAGTCGCTAGAGGCTGGGGGGCAAAATATAGTCAGCACGATGCCGTTAAGATCGTCCCTTTTATGGATGAAATGAATCAGGAAGTCTTGCAGGTAAAGGGACTTAAAGGAAACTACACCTTATGGATTGACGATCAGGAAATTGGTGTATGGTCTGCTGCGGATCTCGACAAAGGGATCAATCTGGCCAATCAGACACGGACACCACAATATCAGCAGGCCTTGAAAGTGATGTTCCTCAATGAAGAACGCTGGGAGATTGAACGCCGCTTCCGTGATCTGGCCTGGGTGCAGTATAATTTTTTTCTCCCAAAAGGATTGTTGAATGCCGACAATCGAAAGGCAATCGAGGTCATGGACCAACATGTGGCCACAGATGGTTGGTTGCGCGCAAAAAGAGATCTCTATGCCAAAGCGATGTATCCTGAAGTACGCGCGGCCTGGCAAAGCCAAATTGATGATCTACAGCAGCGGATGAATGAAGTAAATCAACCTGTTAAGCGTTCTGTGCGTCTTGTGCAGCTGAAAAAATAATGGCATGACCGGGTTGAAAAAAATAGCAGTTATTTTGGTCCTTGTGCTGGTGTCAGCAGCTGGACTAAAGGGACAACAGCAAGCTTATTTTGTCGATGGTTATCACGGCGGGGTTTACGGACACTACCCATTTTGGGTAACGACATTTATGCTCGACCATCTGGAAGCATCACCAAGCTGGCGAATTGGACTTGAGATCGAGCCGGAGACCTGGGATACGGTCAAGGTTAAGGATACTGCTGGCTATGCACGCATGAAGGAATGGGCGAAGGATTCACGTCTGGATTTCACAAATCCGACCTATGCGCAACCTTATCTGTATAATATCTCTGGTGAAAGTATCATCCGTCAATTTGCTTATGGCATGGCTAAATATCACTCGCATTTTCCGGAGATTAATTTTACAACTTATGCTGTGGAAGAACCCTGTTTTACAAGCAGTCTACCCCAGATCCTCCGGCAATTCGGATTTCAGTATGCGGTACTTAAAACGCCAAATACCTGCTGGGGAGGCTACATCAGGGCACATGGTGGTCAATTTCTGAATTGGGAAGGGCCCGATGGTACGGCAATCCTTACGGTACCCCGTTATGCAAATGAGGCTTTTGAAAAAAACTCCACCTGGCAGACTACGGCTTGGGCCAATACCGCGGACTATTGGAAGAGTTGCTATGAAGCTGGAATTATGAATCCTGTCGGTATGTGCTACCAGGATGCAGGTTGGAAAAATGGTCCGTGGATGGGAACGGGCGAACAGGTGAAAAATAAGGTGCGTTACACCACCTGGACGGAATATTTTCGGTCGGTCCCCGCCGGACGAGCTGTGCCCAGCTGGAAAATGGGGCAGGAGGACATTTTGGTTAATTTAATGTGGGGGAGCCAAGTGCTGCAACGTATTGCACAACAGGTGCGCAAAGCGGAAAACAGCATACTGCAAGCTGAAAAAATCGGTGCCATGGCTTTTATGGATCATGGGTTTGTACCAGATCATAAACGCCTTGACGAAGCTTGGCGAACCTTGATGATGGCCCAGCACCACGACTCGTGGATTGTGCCTTACAATAAGTTGCATCAGGACCAGACTTGGGCGCAGGCGATCGAGAAGTGGACAAACAATACCCTGAACATTGCGGACCAATTGATCCAGCAGGCAAATGCTTCTTATGCCACTTCCACGCGGAGTACAAATTCGGAATTGGGCTATATCCGGGTTTATAATACGCTAGCCCAGCACCGAAAGGAATGGGTACAGGTGCGCTTACCTGCAGATGTGGATGATGTCACCGTGTGGACAGGAAAACAGCAGGTATTGCTTGTGCAGTGCCGTCAAACGGATCAGGGTAAGGTCGTGGAATTTGAAGCAGAGGTGAATGGCTTCGGCTATGCTACCTATCAGCTTAAGCCCGCTCAACCCATTAAGCCTGGTCAATCTAAATCGGGTGAGCCGAAAAATACCGTCCGTTTTGACAATGAGGGCAATTGTATGCTCGAAAATGAATTGTACAAGATTGTGCTGGACAAAAAGCAGGGTGGAACAATCAAGAGTCTGATTGCCAAATATGCAAATCATAAGGAATTCGCTGCACAAGATGGGGGATATCGTATGGGAGAAATCGCAGGGCATTTTTATGAGCAGGAGAAATTTTATTCTTCCAAGGAAAGCCCTGTAGTGTTTACTATCGTACAGGATGATGGGCTGAAAACAACGGTGGAGGTAAAAGGGAATATCAATGGGCATCCCTTTGTTCAGTTGCTGTCTCTAGTGGCAGGTCAACAACGCATCGATATGGACCTGACCATCGATTGGAAAGGCAATGTGGGAATCGGTGAATATAAGCAACAAAAGAAATGGACTGATAACAGACGTGCTTTTACGGACGATCGCTATAAGTTGAAAGTCATGTTTCCTTCAACTTTGAAACAGGGGAAAATAGCCAAAAATGCACCTTTTGACGTCACCGAAAGTAGCTTAGAGGATACCTTTTTTGGCCAGTGGGATCAGATTAAGAACAACGTGGTGTTGAACTGGGTAGATCTCTATGATGAAAATAGCCAATATGGACTCGCCATACTGACCGACCATACGGGATCATACGTCCATGGTAAAGCGTATCCATTGAGTCTGACGGCACAATACTCGGGTTTGGGATTGTGGGGGATGGATTATAAGATCACTGAACCATTACACATGCGCTATGCATTGATACCACATGAATATAACTGGAATACAGCGCGTATTGCAGACCGAAGCAATGCCTGGAACGAACCCTTGCTGGCTTTCTATCATCCCCATTTGAAACTCAGCGATCGTCAGCTGATCACAATCTCGGATAATAACCTGGAAATCTCGGCCTTGCAGCTGGACCATGGACAACTTAGCTTACGCCTCTTTAATACGGGCAATAAACAGGCCACATCATCTGTCGCCATAAACTCTCCTGCGGCTTCGCTGCAGGAAGTTCTGCTAAATGGTGAGCAAAAGGGGAATATTCCCCTGAGTAGGATAGATGACAAGAGGAAGGCTTTTGTGGTGCAGCTGCCAAAATTCGGAATCAGAACCTTTCAGATTAATAAATAGAACCTAAAAAACGATTAATCAATATGAACAAATTATATGGACTGCTATCTTGTTTTGTTATCGCGCTAATCCTGTCTTCGACATCGTGTGCTAGTCGGCGATATCATCCTGTTCCCAGTTTAGCAGACTATGTCAATCCATTTATTGGTGCGAGTACAAGTGTGGGCGCCGCAGGTACGTATCATGGTTTGGGAAAGACTTTTCCGGGGGCGACGACACCCTATGGCATGGTACAGGTGAGCCCTAACACGATTACAGGCGGTGATAACAGCCCAGGATATAGTTACGAGCATCGCAGTATGGAAGGTTTCGCCTTCACCCAGATGAGTGGAGTGGGGTGGTACGGCGATCTCGGAAATTTTCTGGTGATGCCTACCACCGGTAGGTTGCATACCATTGCGGGTAAGGAGGATGGTACGTTGACTGGTTACCGCTCATCCTACGACAAATCCAGTGAGGTTGCTCAAGCTGGATACTACGCTGTTGATCTTGAACGGTATAACATACGGATGGAGGCTACCGCTGCCCCACATAGCGGTATGCTTCGTTTTACCTTTCCGCAAAATAAGGAATCACGTATCCAGATCGACCTGGCACGTCGCGTTGGCGGCACTGCAATACAGCAATATGTCCGGAAAGTCGATGACTATAGTATTCAGGGATGGATGCACTGTACGCCGGAGGGCGGTGGCTGGGGCGATGGCGATGGTAAGGCGGATTACACGGTTTACTTTTATGCACGCTTTGATAAACCCTTAAAAAAATATGGTATCTGGTCGGCAGAAATCCCCGACAACTGGACGCGTAAGCGTGAGGATGTACAGTCCATCCCTTACCAAAGTCGGATAGCCGAAGCGAAGGTATGGCCCGGAAAAAACGAAATGGAAGGCAAACACCTTGGCGTTTTCTCCGAATTTGAAACCCGACAGGGCGAGCAGGTCAATCTACAGGTCGGCATTTCTTTCGTCGATATGCAGGGCGCCGAAAATAATTTTAAAAAGGAAATCGCAGGCAAGAATTTCGATCAAGTCCGTCATGAAGCCAGAGCAATGTGGAATACTCAGCTGTCCAAAATTGCGCTTAAAGGCGGTACCGAAGACCAGAAAACGATCTTTTATACCTCATTGTACCATACCATGATTGATCCGCGCATCTTTACGGACGTAGACGGACGTTATACGGGTGGTGACAACAGAATACACCGTAATGAGGGATTTACCAAACGGACGATTTTTAGTGGGTGGGATGTTTTTCGGTCACAATTTCCGTTGCAAACATTGATTAACCCCAGCTTAGTAAATGATGAGCTCAATTCATTGATCAGTCTGGCTGATGAATCTGGAAAGGGTTATTTTGAACGCTGGGAATTATTAAATGCGTATTCAGGCTGCATGATCGGTAATCCTGCGCTATCGGTACTGGCAGATGCCCATGCGAAAGGAATACGCAATTACGACGCACACAAAGCATTAACTTTTGCAATCAATACCTCCAAAAGATTTGGCAATGATTCTTTAGGTTACAGCCCCGGAGCATTAAGCATCTCAAATACGCTGGAATATGCATACACCGACTGGTGCATAGCACAACTGGCGAAAGGATTGAACAAGACGGAAACAGAACACGTTTATTTGGCCAAAAGTCAAGCTTATCGGAAGATATTCGATCCGGAAAAAGGCTGGTTCAGACCAAGGAAAAATGATGGATCATGGGAAGAGTGGCCCGAAAATGCGCGAACCAAAGAATGGTATGGTACGATTGAAAGTAACCCATACCAGCAGGGTTGGTTTGTGCCACATGATATTCCAGGCATGATTCAGTTGATGGGCGGTAAAGAAAAGACCTTAGCTGATCTAACGGATTTTTTTGAGAAGACACCTGAAAATATGCGCTGGAACGATTATTATAATCACGCCAATGAGCCCGTGCATTTAGTTCCGTTTTTGTTCAATCATCTGGATGCGCCTTACCTTACCCAAAAATGGACCCGTTACATCTGCGATAAAGCGTATAGTAATACCGTAGAGGGAATTGTGGGAAATGAGGATGTAGGACAGATGTCGGCCTGGTATGTGCTGGCCGCCTCGGGGATACATCCCTCTTGTCCGGGGTCAACACGCTTTGAAATAACAAGTCCCATATTCCAGGAATTGTCTTTTCAGCTGGATCCTAATTATTTCTCGGGTAAAAGGTTTCGCATTGTCGCTCACGATAATACGGCGGATAATATATATATCCAGCGGGCAGTCCTAAACGGAAAGCCTTATGCTAAAAATTACATTGACTTTAAAGATATGGTGGCTGGGGCAACTTTGGAACTCTATATGGGGCCTAATCCAAACAAAGACTGGGGGATCAAATGAAAAAAAGACTAGTATATATACTGCTATTCCTACAGCTTGCTCTTGTTGGCTATGGTCAAGTACGCGAGATTTCGCTCAATAGTGATAATCCTACGATTCGTTGGGAAATAAAGCCGCAATCGGATCTGCCTTATTCAGGGCAGGAAATAGCACAACCCAATTTTCGGATGAAAGACCCTGTGCGCGGTATTGTTCCGGGTGTCGTCTTCACAGCTTATGTGGATCAAGGACTGGTACCAGATCCCAATTTTTCAGACAACATCTACCGCGTGGATGAACAGTTATTCAACCGTCCGTTCTGGTACCGTACTTCCTTTCGCCTGCCTGCAGACTATAAAAAAGGGCAACGTGTGTGGATTCATTTTGACAATACCAACCGTTATGCCGATTTTTTCTGCAATGGCGTGAAATTATCGGGTACAGCTGGTTCTACCAAAGATGTCAGTGGCCATATGTTGCGCAGCAAATTTGATATCACAGATCTCGTGCGTGTGGGGCAGGAAAATGCAATCGCGGTGTTGATTACTGATGCCGACCAGAAGAAAACACGTATGGCAAAAGAACCTTTTGGCGTAACGGCAAGCCCCACGTACTTGGCTGCGGCTGGCTGGGACTGGATGCCTTATGTGCCGGGACGTTTGGCTGGGATTACTGGCAATGTATCGCTGCGCTTTGCTGGCGACGTCAGTATGGAAGATCCTTGGATGCGGTCCGACTTAGAAAGCAACGAGTTTGCCTACCTGGACTTTTCGACCGATCTAAAAAATGCAGGCGATCAGGCCAAAGAAATAACCCTGGAAGGAATCGTTATGCCCGGGGATATCCGATTTTCTAAAAAAGTGAGGGTCGAGGCACATAGCACCCAAAAGGTGTACATCACCCGCAAGGAATTGAAGGAATTTTTGATCAAACAGCCGCTGCTATGGTGGCCAAATGGTTATGGGGAACCGAATCTGTACAGTTGTTCGCTTACCGCAAAAATTGGTGATGAGATCTCGGATCAGAAGGAGCTTCAGTTTGGGATCCGTAAATATGAGTACCATTATGTACGCAATAAAGCGGGATGGCCAGTGCTGAATTTTTATGTCAACGGAAAAAAGATCTATCTCAAAGGTGGGAATTGGGGAATGAGCGAATACTTGCTCCGCTGCCAAGGGGAAGAGTACGGTCTCAAGATCAAGTTACATAAGGATATGAACTATAATATGATCCGTTTGTGGACGGGCTCGATCACGGACGATGCTTTCTATGATTATTGCGATCGTTACGGGATGATGGTATGGGACGATTTTTGGCTTTATGTGGCGTATAACGATGTAGCCAATGATGATGATTTTAAAGCAAATGCGCTCGATAAAGTAAAACGGTTGCGAAATCATGCCAGCATCGCGATCTGGTGCGGCGCCAATGAAACGCGTCCAAAACCTGAATTGGATAATTACCTGCGTGCTATTGTGGCGTCGGAGGACCACAATGATCGGCTGTATAAGTCCAGTTCCAATCAGGATGGTCTTTCGGGAAGCGGATGGTGGGGCAACCAGCCGCCGCGGCACCATTTTGAAACTTCGGGAAGCAACCTAGCCTGGAACGATCCGCCTTACCCTTATAGCAGCGACTACGGTTATGGCCTACGTACGGAAATCGGAACGGCTACTTTTCCCAATTATGAAAGTATCGTGAAGTTTATCCCAAAGGACAAGCTCTGGCCACTACCTACGGACGAACAGCTCAAATCGGAAGATGACAATGTTTGGAATAGGCATTTTTTTGGTAAGGAAGCTGCTAACGCCAGTCCTATCCAGTATAAAGATGCGGTCAATAAACAGTATGGCGAATCGATGGACCTATCTGCATTTGCTGAAAAGGCGCAATACCTTAACCTCGAAGTCATGAAGGGCATGTATGAGGCCTGGAACGACAAGCTCTGGGACGACGCAACAGGCATGCTGATCTGGATGAGCCAATCGGCCTACCCTTCATTTGTATGGCAGACCTATGATTACTATTACGATGCAACGGGCGCCTATTGGGGAGCGAAAAAGGCCTGCGAACCCGTACATGTACAATGGAATACATCCAACAACAGTGTTAAGGTGATCAATACGAGCCTAAAGAACCTTGATTCGGTATGGATTTCGGCGCAGATCTTCGATATGGGCGGTCAGGAGATCAAAAAATATGGCCTGCAAACCAGTGCTACCGTACAGTCTAATATGGCGAAGGAAATCTTCCGTCTAAATTTTGATGGCGAACAAGAAGCTACAGCCTTGTCGGATCTACACTTCATCAAGCTTACCCTGAAGGATAGAAAGGGCGTTTTGCTGTCTGAAAACTTTTATTGGCGAAATGGACGAAAAGAGCTGGATTATACCAGCTTAACTAGTTTGCCGAAAGCCAAGCTTGAATTTGACTATAAAAAAGAAGCGGGGAGCGAAGGTATTATGCTTCGCATTGTTAACCGTGGAAAGTCAGTATCATTTGGCAATCGCTTACGCCTGGTGGATGCAGCAACTAATGAACGCATTTTGCCGCTCATGATTTCGGATAATTATTTTGCCCTGATGCCGGGCGAGGAAAAGCATGTTCGGCTTACGGAATCCCATGCACAGCAATTAAAAAATGCGAAGCTACTATGGAAGCAATATGGTCATGCCGAAAAGGAAACATTGAAACTAAAGAACATTTTTTAAAGATGATAGAAAATTTAAATAACTGATTATGAAACAAAGATTATGTATTTATCTGACAGTGATTTTTGCGATGCTAAGCCAGGCGCAAGCGCAGCAGGTGGACCTGGTAAAGTACGTAAATACGCTTCAGGGAACCGATTCCGAATGGAGTCTGTCCTTTGGAAACACCTACCCAACAGTGGGATTGCCTTTTGCGGTGCATTTCTTTTCGGCACAAACGGGGAAAAATGGAGATGGTTGGAAATATCAATACAAAGCAAACAGCATACGCGGATTTCAACAGGTTCACCAATGTAGTCCCTGGATGGGCGATTATATGGTTTTTTCGTTGATGCCGGGCCTTGGGAAGTTGGAGGTCAATGAGGAACGTCGCGCGTTATCCTTCAAACATGAAAATGAGATCGCTAAGCCGCATTATTATGCCGTGAATTTTGACAACGGCATCAAGGCGGAACTGAGTCCAGTGGAAAGAGGGGCGCATATGCGCTTTAGCTTCCCGAAAAAGGAAAAAGCGTTCTTGCTATTGGATGGCTTTTTGGGCGATAGCGAGATTAAGATTATCCCCGAAGAACGCAAGATTGTCGGGTATGTGCATAATGGGCGTTTTGTGCCCGGGCATATGAAAAATTATTTTGTGCTTACCTTCGATCAGGATTTTAAAGCTTACGGCACCTGGGAAAATGTCAAGGGCACAATCCAGGCCGGGCAGCGCTATGATGCCGGGAAAGGCAAAGGTGGATATCTGGAGTTCCGCCCTGGAGCAAAAGTGGAAGTGAAGATTGCGTCATCCTATATCAGCCCTCAGCAGGCTGATCTCAATCATGAACGTGAAATGGGAGGCGAAAGTAGCTTTGAAGTAAGTAAAAAGAAAGCTTTTGATACTTGGAATGCATTGCTGAACCGCGTGCGCGTAGAAGGGGGGACGGAAGCGGAGATGGCAACATTTTATTCCTGCATGTTCAGGGCCAATTTATTTTCACGTAAGTTCTATGAAATGGATCCGGAGGGCAGTCCCTATTATTTCAGCCCTTATGATGGTAAGATTCATAAAGGGTACATGTTTACGGATAATGGTTTTTGGGATACTTTTCGTGGTCAATTTCCGTTAAGCAATCTCCTGCATCCAATCATGCAGGGACGTTATATGCAGTCCCTGCTGGATGCGCAAAAGCAGGCCGGATTTTTTCCAACCTGGTCCAATCCTGGAATGTCGGGCGTGATGATTGGCAATCATGCCATCTCGTTATTGACGGATGCCTGGGTGAAGGGGATCCGAACCTTCGATGCCGACAGTGCTTTGGCAGCCTATTACCATGAGGCGACCAATAAAGGATTGTGGGGTGGATCAAATGGGCGCGAAGGGTGGAAGGAGTATTTTACCAAGGGGTATGTTCCTTATGGCGATATTCACGAAAGTACGGCAAAGACATTGGAATATGCCTACGATGACTTTTGTGCTTATCAGCTGGCAAAGGCGACGGGCAACAAATTCTATGAAAATATCTTTGCCCGGCAGATGTACAACTATAGGAATGTATTTGATCCTCAGGTAAACTTTATGCGCGGCCGACTGGACAATGGGCAATGGCGTGAACCCTTTGATCCTGTAGAATGGGGTGGACCTTTTACCGAAGCAAATGCCTGGCAATATACCTGGTCGGTGATGCACGATGTGAATGGCTTGATCAACCTGATCGGTGGGGTGGATAAGTTTAATGCAAAACTGGATACGTTCTTCACCATGGAGCAACGTGTCAACTACGGTAGCTATAAGCAGGAAATCCATGAAATGCGTGAAATGTTGTTGTCAAAAATGGGGCAGTATGCGCATGGCAACCAGCCGACGCAGCACGTCCCGTATCTGTATAATTTCAGCGGTCAACCCTGGAAAGCACAAAAATATGCTCGTATGGTGACATCGCGCCTTTATAATGCAACGGAAAAGGGGTATCCGGGTGATGAGGACCAAGGGCAGATGTCTTCCTGGTATGTACTGAGTGCTATGGGGATCTATAGTGTCTGTCCCGGAACCGATGAATATGTGTTTGGGAGTCCAGTATTCAAAAAAGTGACCATCAGTCTCGATAATGGGAAAACATTTACCATCAAGGCGGATAACAATAGTCTGGAACATGTCTATATTCAATCAGCTACACTCAATGGAGCAGCCTACGACAAAAATTTTATTCGTTATGAAGATCTGCTGAAAGGGGGCGAGCTTCATTTTGTCATGGGGGATAAACCCAATTATGAAAGGGGGATTTCTACGGCTTCGAGGCCATTTTCCCTGAGTTCGATCGACTAGATCTTTTGAAAAAATTAATGTCAGCGGGCTAGGCTCGCTGACATCATGATAGCATAACCAATTATTTTACTGTTTTACAAAAAATTATGAACAAAAGCCAATTGACATTTTGCGCACTGGCCTTCCTGGCCTTTGCGGCTTGTAGTAAACAGGGATTTTTAGATCAGACGCAATCATCAGATCTGAATGAAGAGGTCGTTTTTTCAGATAGTACGTATACCATTAACTTCCTGTCGGGAATATATGGTGATATTGGATTTGCGACTTGGCCTAAGCGCTTTGGTGGGGGTGGGCTTGATGCCAGTACAGATGAAGCGGAAGGCGCTGGACTCGGCAGTATCAATACCTTTATCCAGTTTGCCACGGGTACCGTCAACTCCAATATTATCACCAATGATGCCTGGGCAAAACCCTATACTAATATTCGTAGGGCAAATATTATGCTTAAAAACCTGCATAGGGCACGCTTTGGTACGAATATTAAGGTGCGGGTAAAAGCCGAAACCCGCTTTCTAAGAGCTTATTATTACTTTATTTTATTGGAACATTATGGTGGTGTGCCACTGATGGGAGACAGTGTTTACGCAGCAAGTGATGTTATCCCAGCTAAGCGTAATACGTTCGATGAATGTGTGAGCTATATTGCAGCTGAATGCGATGCTGCCGCACAGGATCTCCCATGGGAACATGCAGGCGAAGATTATGGACGGATCAGTAAAGCAGCTTGTTATGGGTTGAAATCTCGCTTACTGCTTTATGCAGCGAGCCCGCTATTCAATGGCAGCCCAGTGACAACAGAGGGGGCGTTGAAGGATGTCGTTGCCTATTCCGTCGTGGATGAAACACGCTGGCAGCGGGCCGAAGCGGCAGCAGCGCAGGTCATTGAATCTGGACATTACAGTTTGTATGTCAACAACGATCCCGAACCTGGATTTGGCTTCTATCAGCTGTTTCAGCTGCGTAAAAACTCAGAATATATCCTCGCCAGAATGCAAGATTCCAACCGGGATCTCGAAGGTATCTGGAATCCGCCAACTTTTGGCGTAAGCAACCCCGGCGCTTATCCGTATCTGGAAACGGTGGATGCTTTTGGGATGCGTAATGGTTTGCCTATTAACGATCCCAATGCTGGATATGATCCGAAAAACCCCTATAAAAACCGCGATCCCCGCTTAGCGAATACCGTAACCAGAGATCAGTCGATGGTCTTCCACCGGGATGGATTGGCCCGGAGACCAGTCAATATCTATATCGATAAGTCCAATCCAAACAATGTGACTTCGGGGCAGGATGCCATTTACCGTGGCACGCCTACGGGGTATTATACCTATAAAATGGTCAATCGGGATGTAGCCGCGGATTGGTTCAATACCTACACGCCGCGCTGTCTGCCAATTATCCGATATGCGGAAATTTTGTTGAACTATGCTGAAGCACGCAACGAATCGCTCGGGATCCCGGATCTGAAGGTCTATGCAGCCGTGGAGGCTATCCGAGAAAGGGCAGGGTTGGATCCTTTTGTATTGCCGACTGGCCTAAACAAGGTCGCCATGCGTGAGATAATCCGGAATGAGCGACAAAAAGAACTGGCCTTTGAAGGACATCGTTTTTTTGACGTACGCCGTTGGAAGTTGGCTGAATCATTGGAAAATAAACAGCTGCACGGGACTGAACCCGTTCGTACAACAGCGGGAACAATCTACAATACCATCAACGTACGAAAACGTGTCTTTGACAAACGCATGTACCTCTGGCCCATCCCGCAATCTGAAGTAGCGAAGTCCTTAGACTTGATTCAAAATCCAGGATATTAAAAAAACTAAACGGATGAAAATATACAAGATACGCTCATGGTCCTTGATGCTGGTCCTATGTATGGGAATAAACTCCTGTAAAGATGAGCTCGGCAATATCCGCAAGGAGGAGGTGGAAAAAGATATTACTGGAAACTGGAAAGTAATACAGCTGACCCGAAATGGTGAAAACCTGAGTAAGCGTTTGAAATTGGAAGATTTTAAGATCGATTTCAATGCAGATGGAACCTATACCATTGCTGATAATCTACCTTTTGTAGTCAGCGGCTCGGGAAAGTACCGTCTGGATGATCCACAGTATCCCTTTAGTGTTGTGCTTAGTCCAACCGAGGGTAAAGAGGAGGTGGTCCTCAAATTTCAATTCCCTGTAGTCAAGGGCAAACGCCAGCTCAGCTTAGTGATGAGCCTGGGTTGCAGCAGCAACACCTATCAATATGATTGTGAACGTTTGAACGGTGGAATATGAAATATCCACGATTGCAAAACACAAGCACCAAGGAAATAATCTGGATATTCCATGTGGCCTTTAAAGAACAAATTATTTATACATGAAAAAGAACACACATTATTCGACATATATCTTCTGGGCAATGGGGCTATTTTTGGCCATATTCTTAGCTCAATGCGGTCTTAAAGCCATCTCAGTAGCTGTGCCTACATCTGCAAAAGCAAATGAAAGGGTGACGTTCACGATGAAGTGCGGGGCCGAGCCCCGTATCCAGGGGGGAGGTAATTATAGCACCCAGCTAGTCGCGGGTATAATGGTACCCAAGGGATGGAATGCGCGTAAAAACCTGACCATGTCCTTTACCAGTCCAAAGGGAGATGGCACCATGCGTATTATTCCGGACAGCGAACTCGAACCTGTATCGGGACTGAGCTGGCATCAAGCCGCCAAGAAAATGTTCGGTATAGGCCCCAATCTGGTGGATGATATGGAATGGATTGTTTTTAGAAGTACACAGGCCTATTCCTTTGTCAATAACGAAGATATCGATTTTACGGTGAAGGCCGAATGTAACGTGGGAGCCGAAAATATGTTGCTGTCTTTGGGATTCTATATCGGTTCTTCAATCGAAAATCTGCGTCCGGAGGATACAGATTATAAAAAGTTTACGTTCTCAAATGCTTTCGAGGTAACCGATGGTGAGGGCGATCTGATCGATTTTATCAACCCACAGTTGGGTACGGTACAACCGGTCAAAAGTCTGGACAACGATATCATTACATTGACTTTTGATGGTGGGGTTACCAATACGGTGCTGGATCATGAGCCTGCCATCTATCTACATGTCAGGGCAATGGATGAGTCAGGAAAGCTTATTGCTGAAATCAGGAAACAGACAGCAGATACCAAACTGACGGACGTCGGTGGTAAAAAGTACCTTATTGATATCTGGCCACGTGGATTTTTTAAGGTCGATAAAGATGTACATATCGCCCGGCTGGAATATTTCTATACGGACATTACGGGAACCAAAAGTGTCGGTTATGGCAATACGGATGAGCCTTTTAAATATACCTTCCGCTGTGAGTGATTGCTAACCTAATAAACGAATGACAAATGTTTAACCATTATATAAAATTAAGTGTTGTCGGTGTATTGTTGGTGATTGCCGATAAACAGACCGCGCAGGCCAGCTGGTATCCACGGCTCCGCGAGACAGCCTCAGGGAATGAGGAGCGGGCGATAGGGAAATTTCCGAAAATTGTGGATGAATATGGTAAGCCGATTTCAGGTGCTAAGGTCTATGACGCCGGGCGGCAGCTTGTCGGTGAGACTGATGAAAATGGAGATTTTTCCCCGTCAGGCCATCTTACGCATGAAGTCTTATGGGTGGAATATCCGGGATATTATAGAAAGAGGATAAAGGGAGGTGCCGAAAAACTGGTGTCTTTGGTGCCGGCCGTACTTCAAAGTGCAGACTCCTTGCGTATAGGCTATGAAAAAAAGAAAAGTTCGGAGCTCCTTGGATCCGTTTCGGTAGTCTATAACAGTCAGATCAAAGATGTACCGACATCCTTGTATTTGAATGCGCTTACAGGCCGGTTGCCGGGGCTGTTTACGCAGGAAGTCAGCGGATTTCGTTCACCGAGCATGACCGCAATTACCGCTAATGATCTGGCGGGATCTCTTCCCTCGGATGCCGTGAAATACCGTTCCAGCATCGGTGATAATACTGAAATCGGCTTCAACTTAAGGGGACAAAGTCCGGTGACTATGATCGACGGTGTACAGCGGGATATCTATTCCATTGATCCCGAAAACATCGAATCGGTGACCGTGGTCAAAGATGCACTTTCCAGCATTTTATTGGGACAACGGAGTTCCAGAGGGATATTGCAGGTAACGACGAAAAAAGGACAGGCAGGACCACCAAGGATCAGCTTTACAGCACAAACAGGAATTCAGCAATCGCTTAAAATGCCACAGCCGTTGAACGCCTATCAGTATGCCTATCTCTACAACGAAGCACTTCTCAATGCAGGGCGGCAACCTGTGTATAGTTCGGACGATTTTAAAGCCTTTAGGGATGGAACCAATCCACTGTTTTTCCCGGATGTCAACTGGTACGATGCCGTCGTAAGGGACAATAACCCGACCACCAAATATAACCTTGGTGTGAAGGGTGGAATCAAAAATGCACGGTATGCCCTTTCGCTAAATTACCTGAACCAATATGGTTTATTTAAATCGGATGATAAGTTTGACTATGAGACCAACGTACAGAATAAACGTTATCTCATCAATAGTGCCATTGATGTGGATGTAACTGATGACTTAACAATTGGACTACAGTTTTTTGGAAAGATACAGGATGGCAGACAGCCGGGGGCAAAAACAGGAACGATCTTATCGACCTTGTACAATACACCGAATAACGCGTATCCAATTTTTAATCCCGACCAATCTTATGGTGGTTCCTCCGTGTACCGGAGCAATTTGTACCAGCTTGCGACGGGATCAGGTTATCTGTTGGACAATACGAGGGACCTGCTGGCTAATCTGGATTTTAATTACAAGCTTGACAAATTTGTTCCCGGACTGTACGCAAAGGGTAAGCTAAATGTTTCATCAACTTCGTCGAGCCTCATTGACCGCAATCGCCAACAGCCGGTGTATGACTTAAGCTATAACGAGCAAAAAGAGCTCGTGTATGTACGGTATGGAACGATAGCTGACCAGCCTAATTCATTTGCGACCACATCGACAGCAAACTTTTTCTATTTCCAGGGGGCACTGGGGTATGATAGACAACTGAGTGGGAAACATCGTGTCGGCGCCAAACTGTTTATGGACAGGCAAACGGCCAATTATCAGTTTGACTTACCTGCGATCTACAGCAACTTTGCGGCGACAGCAAACTATGTCTATCAGGATAAGTACTTTGCTGAAGTAGCCTTAAATTATTCAGGATTCAATCGTTTTATGCCGGGAAACCAATATGGCCTGTTTTATGCTTTTGGGTTGGGCTGGGATATGATGCAGGAAGACTTTCTGAAGGAAAAAGCGGGTTGGCTTTCTCAACTGAAATGGCGCGCTACATTTGGACGGACGGGAAATACCAACGAAGCCGCCCTAGGTTATTACAGCTGGCGAGCTTCTTATGGACAGGACGGAGCGAACGGCTATGATTTCGGCTCAGAATACGCTTACACCAATAGCTTGATTGAAAAAGGGCTTGCCAACATTGAAGGAACCTGGGAAAAGGGAAATAAATTTAACATCGGTTTGGATGCTGCCTTTTGGCATTCAAGACTGAAATTGACAGCCGACTATTTTAGAGATACTTATTTTGACTTATTGCAACAGCGCGGATCGACCATTGACTTGATCGGTATTGGGTATCCGAATGAAAATATTGGTAAAAACCGTTATGAGGGGCAGGAAATCACTTTGACCTATCAAAATAATTTCGGTGAGTTTAACTATTTCATTACCGCCAATGCCTCACGGATGAAGACCCAAGTGCTGTATATGAACGAGGTCTTTCAGCAATATAATTGGAACAGGCGCACGGGGATGCCCATAGGCCAGACATTTGGCTACCGTGCGGATGGGCTAATCCAAACGCAGGAAGAAGCCGATAATGCACCTTTGTTATCGGGAAATAAGGTGTATCCTGGTGATGTAAAACTGGTGGACCTGAATGGAGACGGTATTATCAACCAGTACGATCAAACGGCCATTGGCAATACAAAACCACTCGTATATTTTGGCACTACCTTAGGATTCAATGTCGCAGGCTTTGATTTTAGTGTATTGCTTCAGGGGGTATTAAACCGTAGTTACCAACAAACGGATTATTCCTTTGGGAATACTGGCGACGGACAGGGATTTGATTATATGCTGGGACGTTGGACACCGGAGACCGGTACTGCTGCAACTTATCCAAGGCTGACGCTGGGACCCGATCCGACCAATACACAAAATATTTCGAGCTACTGGACCCGTTCCGGCGAATATCTTCGGGTAAGGAATCTGGATGTCGGCTATACATTGCCCTTCAATTGGACAAAGCGCGCAAAGCTATCTTCGGTACGCGTCTTTGCAAACGCACAGAACCTGTTCACTTTTACCCCCTATGGCCGCTTGGATCCAGAAATCTCATCAGGTACAGCCTATCCAGCACAGCGGATCATAAGCTTTGGTGTAAACGTGAAATTATAAAACTTAGAAATCGACAATGATGAAATATTCCTATTCAAACCACATACATACTGAGGAGCACAAAGTATCATGCAGATCGTCCGAAATAAAACCTATATCTAAAATGAACCTCGGCTTCCGCATGGCCTTTAAATTACCAATCATTCGTATGAAATATGATCAGTTAAAATGGTTGCTTGTAGTCGGAGTTTCGATCGGGATCTTCTCCTGTAAAAGCGACCTAGAGGAAGAGCCTATTGAGCTGCAAACACTGGACCAGGTGTTTGACCGACGGGATTCGGCCGGTGTAAATGCAAACCGGTTTCTGACCGATTGCTACCGTTATCTGCCTAGCCTAGGGAATCGGGTCGGTGGAGATTTTCTGGACGCAGCCACGGATGATGCCGTTTCCTCCAATCCGACCAACACATCGGTACAGCAGTTGGCAACAGGTTCTTATACTTCGGATAATTATCAGGACAACATGTGGGCATCTTGGTATCAGGGGATTCGAAAGACAAGCATTTTTATTCAAAATATCGATCGTGTACCGGTAAAGGGACAACTCGAAAATGGTACGCCCATGCCGCGGGTATGGAAAGCAGAAGCAAAATTTATGCGTGCCTTATTTTATTTTGAATTGGTCAAACGTTATGGCGGAGTGCCGCTGATGGGTGATAAGGTATACCAGCTGAACGATGATATTGAGTTGCCGCGGGCAAGTTTCGAAGAATGTGTCAACTATATCGTAGGAGAATGTGATGCAATAAAAGATAGCCTACGCATCGATCCATTCAATCTTACATTTTATGGAAGGCCGACCAAGGCGGCTGCCATGGCATTAAAATCCCGGGTGCTCCTGTATGCTGCCAGTCCATTGTTCAACGGTGGAAATAGCAATGGGCAGAATGATCTCTCTGGGTATACCGCATTTTCAGCTGTGCGGTGGCAGTTGGCGGAGAATGCGGCCAAAGATCTGATGGACCTCAATCTCTTTAAGCTTGAACCACTGTTTAAAGATGTCTTTATCACACGCAACAATGAACGGATCTTTGCGAAACAAGGTGGCAATAACACCAGCTTTGAAAACAACAATGGTCCCGTGGGCTATGCCAACGGGGTAAACAATGGCCGAACTAGTCCCACCCAGGAACTTGTAGACGCCTTTGGAATGAGCAACGGGCTGGAAATCACAGACGAAAATTCTGGCTATGATCCAAATGATCCTTATGCTGGACGGGACAGCCGCTTCTACGCAACTGTTTTTTATAATGAGGCACCTTGGTTAAACCGGGCTGTACAAACCTTTGAGGGAGGATCCGATAAACCGGGCGGATCTAAACAGCAAACAAAAACGGGCTATTACCTCCGTAAATTTATGGGGAATTTTGAATCCCTGGCAAATTATAGTAATGTAAACCATGACTTTATTCTATTCCGTTATGCTGAAATATTGTTGAATTATGCTGAGGCACGAAATGAACGTCTGGACAGACCTGATGTCAATGTTTATCGTGCTGTTGAACAAATACGACAACGAGCAGGACTAAATCCACATCAGCTTCCTGAAGCATTGTCCAAAGCAGAAATGCGGAAGCTGATCCACCTCGAACGGAGAAAAGAACTGGCTTTTGAAGAGCATCGCTTTTATGATGTCCGACGATGGAAAATAGCGGAAGAGGAATTTAACAAGGAGCTTCATGCCACCGTCATTTATCAAACGGGAACCGGGGTGATCAGGCAAACAGTTCCTATTCTGAAAATGACATTTGAAGCAAAAATGTATCTGGCTCCAATTCCATTCTCGGAAGTGATCAAAAACCCAAAAATGGTACAAAATCCAGGCTGGTAATTAGTCTATTTACGCAAACCGAAGCGGGCAGTGTGAATGGCTTTAATCATGAATAAATAAATATAAACGGATGAAAAATAGCATATATCTGTTAACAATAATGGTTTTGACGCCATTTATACTATTGGCGCAATCCATGGTGAATGGTATTGTCAAAAATAGTTCGGGTCCCTTGGTGGGTGTGTCAGTGCAGGAGAAAGGCGGTGGAGCCACACAAACAGATCAAAATGGACGATTTAAATTGGCCTTACGTGGTACTAAGGTTTTGGTATTTACAAGTATAGGATATAATACCCAGCAACGTGATGTAAAGCAGGGGGAAAATATCGAAGTGATTATGCAATCCAGCAGCCAGGATATTGATGAGGTGGTGGTGGTGGGGTTTGGTACGACCAAAAAACTTACAAGTACAGGTGCAGTCAGTTCAATAAAAGGGGCGGATATCCGTCAGGTGCCAACTTCGAGCGTACAGAATGCATTGGCTGGAAGATTACCGGGATTTGTTTCGGTACAGCGCTCCGGACAACCCGGTAAAGATGCTTCGGATTTTTATATCCGCGGTGTCAGTTCATTGAATCCAGAAGGAAACCAGCCCCTGATTATTGTTGATGATATAGAATATACATATGAACAACTTTCGCAGATCAATGTCAATGAAATCGAAAGTATTTCGATCTTAAAGGATGCATCGACGACGGCTGTTTTCGGTATCAAGGGGGCAAATGGTGTATTAGTTGTCAAAACGCGGCGGGGTGAATCGGGACGGCCAAAGATCAATGCGCGGGTCGAGTCAGGTATGCAGAGCCCAGTCACAAAATTGAAGTTTTTGAATGCCTATGAAAGTGCGCTCTTATGGAATGAAGCGATAGCAAATACGCTGGGCGACAATTCCAACCAACCTTTTAGTGAAGCAGATTTAGCACATTTCCGTTCCGGGGATGATCCTTATGGCCATCCGGATATCAATTGGTATGACCGGATCTTTAAACCGTCGAGCCAACAGTACAATACAAATATTGATATCACTGGTGGCGGCGAAAGTATTAAATATTTTGTATCAGGTGGGGCTTTCTCCCAAAATGGAAACCTTTACAATTTTGAGAATGAAGGTGACAAGGTCAACAATAACTATTATTATCGTCGTTTTAACTTGCGATCGAATCTAGATGTACAAGCAACGAAGACGCTCAAATTACGATTGGATTTCCGGGCGAACTTCAATCGTATTAATTCACCGAGGGCGGGAAATGTCGTTGGTGAGGTGTTCAATTTTAATAAGATAAGACCATGGTCGGCACCTTTTATCAACCCAGATGGTTCGTTCGCCTATGCCAGTGATACGCAGGAGTTGCTACCGACGATCAATGCACGCCTGGCAGCTTCGGGATATAGCTTGGATCGACGTAACGATATCAATATTTTATTTGGCGGTACTCAAGAACTGAATGCTTGGTTGAAGGGGCTTTCATTTTCTACCCGTGTAGCCTATGCCAGCGTGGAGTCGAATGGTCGAGAGCAGGCCCGCGATGAGATACCTGTGTATCGTTATGACCCCAGTTCGAACGGTTACCAGCTGAAAGGTGGGGCACCTTATGTGCTGGGCAATTATACCTTGCGGGCCTACCAGGGGGATTACAACAGTCGGGTGAATGTACAGGCCAATTTCAATTATGCGCGAACTTTTGGGGATCATGGGGTGACAGCACTCCTGCTGTATAATCGGGAATCCTATAAAACAAAGGGGGATAAGAAAACCAACTGGATTCCACAGAATTTTGAGGGCTATACCTTTCGCGCAGGTTACAACTTTAAAGAGAAGTTCTTATTGGATGCAACAGCAGCATACAATGGCTCGGATCGTTTTCAGGCGGCACAGCGTTATGGCCTTTTTCCGGCGGTGTCGGCAGGATATAATCTAGCAAAGGAATCGTTTTTCAAAGATGCATTTAACTTTGTAGAGTTATTCAAATTGCGGGCTTCCTATGGAATCGTGGGTTCTGACAAGGTCGCCGGTGACCGTTATCTGTACCAGCAGGTATACAACGAGGGTGGAAGCTATTCTTTTGGTGAAACCCATCAGCCTTCACTTATTATCACGGAAGGAAATCTGGGAAATAATAATGTCACTTGGGAAAAACAAAAGTCATTTGATGTAGGGCTTGATGTCAATCTATGGAGAAACAAATTTTCCATGACCTTTGACTATTTTAATAACCTGCGGTACGATCAGCTCGTCACTTCACAGTCACTTTTCCAGCACATCGGTGTAGGGGTCTCACCATCAAATATTGCGAAGGTACGGAACAGGGGCGTGGAGTTGGAACTGAATGTAAACAACAATATCGGTGCATTTAATTATAATATTAAAGGTGTATTGACGTATTTCAAAAATAAGATTTTGTTTCAGGATGAACCGGCACCAGCTTATCCTTGGTTGCGGCTGACAGGGCAGCAGATCAATCAACCATTGGGTTATCTGTACGATGGTTTTTATACCGAAGAAAATATCGGTGCAAGCCCAAAACCATCGGGAGGGTATGAGGTGCAGCCCGGCGATCTGCGGTATAAGGACCTCAATAACGATGGCGTGATTGATGACTATGATCGGACGGTGATCGGTAAACCCAATATACCGAATACCAGCTTTGGACTTACCTTGGGGGGAAGTTACAAAGGATTTAGTTTCAATGTGCTGCTACAGGGAACTACCGGGTACAGTTTTAGCGTTCAGGGAAGCGGTATTGAGCCCTTCCAGAGCCAGTTTCAACCGATCCATCAAGAGCGATGGACTGCGGAAACGGCCTCTACAGCTAAATTTCCACGCTTAACCACTAATCCGACAACGATTAATAGCCCGTCAACCTATATGTCTGATTTCTGGCTTATTGATGCGACCTATTTACGTTTGAAGACAATTGAACTGGGGTATCAATTACCCAATAAATGGCTCCCATTTAGGATTAACAATGCACGTTTATATCTGAGCGGGTATAATCTGCTGACCTGGACGAATTATTCCTTGTATCAGCAGGATCCTGAGGTGACGTCCAACAGTGCGGGCGATGCGTATCAGAATCAACGTGTCGTAAATCTAGGAATACAGATCGGACTTTAATCAGCCAATGATCAGTTTTAAATAGTACAATTACAGGTTTAATTAATAAGCAGGATCAAAATTATTTGGCCCTGCTTATTATTTTGAAGAAATTTGGACGATCCGTATCACTCGCTCAGTTGTCACTTTATAAAAATTCAGCTTTACAGCAGATAGCCTCCCTGACGAAATGTTCGATATGTGGGGCAAACATGTATAGCGGGTACATAAAGTACTTTCATCATGTATTTTCATACGTTTAAAACCTGTTATAAACTGTTTGTCAACTTATTTTTACCGACAGATTTTAATGATTTACTTTTGTGATTATGATCTTAAAAAGAATGAACAAAAGGACGAATATGCTTACAGCGGGTGCTGTGGTTTTAGCAATAACACCAATCATAGTCATATTCTTTATGGTATTAGCATCGAAAAAAGAATCTGTGGTGCTTTTTGAAAATTTCAGTTCGAAAATCAGTATTCCAATTATTGGTTTTTACAGCTTGCTCTGTTTGGCTGTGATTTCTTTAGGAATTTATTGGTTGATCAAACAGATTGTGTCCATCATTAAATTAAAAAATGAAAAAATGAAAGCGGAATTGATGCTGCTGAAAAGCCAGGTTAGTCCACATTTCTTTTTCAATACACTCAACAATCTGTATGGTCTGGTGGTAAAGGATGCGCAAAAAGCACAGGAATTGATATTAAAACTGTCCGATATGATGCGTTACAGCATCTACGAAGGCGAAAAGGAAAAAGTACAGATTCAGGAAGAAATTGAATTTTTGGAAAACTATATCGAACTCCACAAAATGCGTTACCATAAACTGATAAACGTTGATTTTCACTATAATATTGATGAAAATCGAACAGTTACGCCCTTGCTGTTTATCATACTTTTAGAAAACGCTTTTAAACACGGCGTGGAAAATTTGATAGAGAATGCTTATATAAAAATGAATTTAATAACTTCACAAAAAGAAATCTGCTTCGTCATTGAAAACAGTTTTGAAAAAAGGGATAGAGAATCGGGAATTGGCTTAAAAAATCTGAAAAGGAGATTGGAATTAATTTATCCGGATCAACACGAATTAACTTTTTCAGTGAATGAAAATATTTATAAGGTAACACTAGTGCTCAAACAATTATGATCAGTTATTTAATCATCGACGATGAACATATTGCCCACGATATCATTAAAGGATATTGCGATTTGATACCAAATATGCGTTTGATGAAAAACTGTTATGATGCGTTGGAAGCCTTGGAATTCTTACACAAAAATGAAGTGGATTTAATCTTTCTGGATTTGAATATGCCTGTTTTAAAAGGTTTCGAATTTTTGAAAACCTTGCAAAACCCACCAAAAGTAATCGTAACAACAGCGTATCAGGAATTTGCGCTCGAAGGATACGAGCATAATATTTCGGATTATCTGTTAAAGCCATTTGGTTTTGAACGGTTTTTAAAAGCTGTAAATAAATCGATGAGTTCAGTTGTTCAAAAGGCTCCCGCTGAAAAAAATGACGTTCCAAATCGAATCTTTGTTCAAAGCAATAAAAAGCACATTCAACTGGAAACAGAAAATATTTTATATATTGAAGCAACGGGCAACTATACCAAAATAATAACCCCAACGGGGCCTATTACCATTCGTGAAAAATTCTCTGCTTTCTTGGAACAACTACCTAAAAATGATTTTGTACAGGTCCATAAATCATTTGCAGTTGCTGCAAAGCAGATTAATAGTGTGGAAGGCAACATGATTTTTATCTCAAATTATCAGGTCCCCATTGGCAAAATTTATAAAATGAATATGCTAAAATTGTTAAGGTAGTTTCTCTATTTCCCTTCTTCTCAAAAAACATTCTTCTTGGCTTCATAAAAACGGTAGAACCATTGATCTCCGTAAATCTGTGCTATTCTTCAGCTCAAATGAGTTAGTCTCCCCGTACCAATAGCGGTAATTTTGGATAAACAAAAAGAATAACGATGAGCAAAATAGTTTTTATAACAGGAGCTTCCAAAGGATTTGGAAAATTATGGGCTGAGGCCTTACTTAAAAGAGGGGACAAAGTTGCTGCCTCGGCAAGAAATATCACTGCTTTGGCAGAGCTGAAAGCTGCTTATGGCGACAATCTCTTAGCCGTAGAACTGGATGTGAACAGCCGCGAAAACGTTTTTTCCGTTGTCAACAAGATCAAAGACCATTTTGGCCGCATCGATGTGCTGATCAACAATGCCGGATTTGGTTTATTTGGTACCACAGAAGAAACTTCCGAACAGCAGGCGCGTGATCAGATGGAAACGAATTTTTTCGGATCATTGTGGGTGGCTCAGGCCGTATTGCCGATTATGAGGGCACAGAAGAGTGGCCATATTATTCAGGTATCCAGTTTTCTTGGCCTGACCACGATTCCTTTACTGGGTTTATATAATGCGTCAAAATTTGCAGTAGAAGGGCTCATCGAAACAATCGGTTCGGAAACGGCGCACCTGGGCATCAAAACGACTTTGATTGAGCCCAACGGTTTTGCAACAGACTGGGCTGGAGCATCTGCGGTTCAGACTTCTTCGGATATTACAGATTACGAGCCCGTGCGTGCAGCCTTTGCGGCAACTGGTGATAACCCCGATACCTGGGGCAAACCCGAAGCTACGGTAGCACCTGTGTTAAACATCATCGATAGTGAAAATCCGCCTAAACGCATTTTGTTCGGTAAAATTGCCTATCAGGTCATTAATGATGTTTATACGAAAAGGCTTGAAGATATCCAAGGCTGGAAAGAGGTCAGCATAGCCGCGCATGGGCATTAAAAAACGCCCAATCCGCTAGAATATTTTTTAACTTTGATAAAATGAAAACCGATGCAACATTATAGAACCCTTACAGAACTACATCTGGGCAATCGTTGGGAAGCGCCACAGCATCCGCTCTTCAGCATGGTCGGCTGCCTTTCGGAATGTAAGCTGGGGGATAGGGAATTTACCGCCGACTGTTATGTAATCGCATTCAAGAAAATCAAATCCGGCAATTTGATGTACGGGCGTACGCGCTACGATCACAATAACGGTTGTCTCTTCTTCGCGAAACCCCGACAGATCATCGAGATGAAAAACCTGGAGTTCGAAGAAAAGGGCTATATGTTGATGATCCACGAAGACTACCTGCATGGTCATGAACTGTTCAAGGAAATTGAAAAATACAGTTTTTTCGATTATGAAGTAAACGAGGCGCTGCATCTTTCCCCGAAAGAGGAGCAGCTAATTTTAGAGCTCTACGCAAAAATCCAGGACGAATACGATACTAATCCGGACGAATACAGCCGCGAAATTATGCTGAGCCATGTTTCCTCCATCCTGAAATATGCGCAGCGCTATTACAAAAGACAGTTTATCGATCGGGCGCAGGTCATCGGCAAAACAGCATCTAAGTTTAACGATCAGCTTCGGAATTATGTAAATCAGGGCCTGCTAGCAAAAAGTGGCCTGCCCAATGTGGCCTTTCTGGCCGACCAGCTCTTTGTGTCGCCACGCTACCTCAGTGACCTGCTCAAGCAGGAAACGGGCAAAACGGCCATGGAGCTGATCCATATTTTTATGATTTCAGAAGCGAAGAACTTACTACGCTTAGGGGAGAAAGGTGTTGCTGAAATTGCTTATGAACTTGGCTTTGAAAACCCATCGTATTTTACCCGGCTTTTCAAAAAGCAGACGGGAATGAAACCGCTGGAATTCAGAAAGTCTCAGCTGAACTGAGAGATTCCAATGTTGCAGCTTAAATTCCCAGGAAAATCATGCATTTTCCTGGGAATTTTTCTTTACTCCAATCCTACAGGCGGGACCTTACGGCTTCTTTTACGTATAAAATCACTTTTCGGAATGGATATGTTGCCGTAAACAGGCTGCCGTTAGCGAGACAGTATCTTTGAGCAAATCGGCAACGGTACCTGTAAACACCACATTTCCGCCATACTTGCCCGCTCCGGGCCCAATATCGATAATCCAGTCCGCTTGGGCGATAACATCGAGGTTATGCTCGATAACGATTAACGTATTGTGGTTGTCCACCAGGTTATTGATAAAGTTTAATAGCTTTTCGGTATCGTTTGGATGTAAGCCTGTGCTTGGTTCATCGAGGACGATAATCTTGTTGGAGTTCTTGAGTTCTTTGGTCAGTTTGAGCCGTTGTCTTTCGCCACCCGAAAAACTGTCTGACCGTTGCCCTAAGGTAAGATAGCCCAGGCCAAGTTGGAGTAACATATCAAACGACTGACGGTATAGTTTGTCCGGGAAAAAATCATAGGCTTCTTCGACAGTCATATCCATCACCGCAACAATATTTTTATCATGGTAATGATATGTTAAGACCGCAGGCTTAAAACCAGATCCGCCGCAGACCTCGCAGGTCTGTTCAATATCATCCATAAAGGCCAGATCAATTTTTTCGATACCGATACCTTTGCAGTTTTCACAGGCACCGAGGCTATTTCGGCTAAAAAGTTTATCGGATACCTGATTTGCTCTTGAAAACAGGGTGCGTATTGCATCAGATAAGCCCAGGTAGGTCAGCAGATTGGAGCGTGCACCTGTTGAAAATAACGACTGGTCGATAATGGTGGCTTCGGGATAAAATTTGGGCAGCACTTTGTTGATCAGTGTGCTCTTACCGGAGCCCGCCACGCCGGTAACCACGGTCATCACCTTTTGGGGAATGCTCACCTGGATGTCTTTCAGATTATGCAGACTGGCATGTCTGATTTCGAGGTATTCTTTTGCTGACCGCGGATTACGATTAATTTCGGGCACTTTAGCAAAGTACAGGCCTGTTTTTCCTGTTGATGTTTTTAGTCCAGCGACAGTGCCTTCATAGACAATCTCGCCACCGTTCTTTCCCGATCCGGGGCCCATATCGATTACCCGATCGGCGATGCGGATCAAATCGGGGTCGTGCTCAACAAGTAAAACGGTATTACCTTTATCACGCAGCTGCTTAATAATTGCAGCGATATTTTGTAAATCCATTGGATGAAGTCCGATGCTCGGCTCGTCAAAAATATAGAGTAAATCCGTCAGGCTGCTCCCCAAGTTTCGCACCATTTTGATGCGCTGACTTTCCCCGCCCGACAGCGCGTCTGTTCTTCTATCCAAGGTCAAATACTGTAAGCCGATGTTGACGATATGTTGAAGCTTATGTTTCAGTTCGGTGAGAATGACATCAAAAGTGCTGGAATGTAAAGAAGCAACAAATTCCAGCAGCTCATCGATCGAAAGGGCCGTACAGTCGGCAATGTTTTTGCCCGCTATTTTACAGGACAGAATCGTATCATTCAACCGTTTTCCCTTGCATACGGGACAAGTTTTGGTAACGATAATGGTATTTAAAGCCTCTTTTCGGCTTAGAATTTCTTTTGACTGCTTCTTGAGGAAGGCTTTTTCAATACGGGGGATGATGCCCTCATATTGGACCGTTTTTCCCCATTCCGGATCAGGCTGTTTGGGTTTGTGTTCGGCTGCATACAAAAGGAGCTCCCATTCCTGCGGCGTATAATGGTTCAGTTTTTTATTGTTGTCAAAATAGCCTGATTGGGTGTAGCGTGTCAGGCGCCAGCCACCCGGTTGAAAGGTCGGAAATCGGATAGCCCCTTCGTTCAACGATTTTTGCTTGTCAATAAGGCTATCTACATCAATGGTCTGCACAATACCCAGCCCTTCACATGCCTTGCACATGCCCGTTGGATTATTGAATGAAAAAGCGCTTGAATAGCCTACAAAGGGTGTCCCCATGCGCGAGAAAAGCAAGCGCAGGGAAGCATATATGTCGGTAGCCGTTCCTACGGTCGAGCGTGCGTTACCGCCCAATCTTTTTTGATTGATAATAATAGGGACATTCAGGTTGTCGATTTTGTCCACATCCGGAACGCCGATGTGTTGCAGCCGGTTTCGGATAAAACTGCCCTGTGTTTCGCTGAACTGCCTTTGGGCTTCAGCACCTATGGTTTCAAAGACCAAAGACGACTTGCCCGATCCGGAGACACCTGTAAAAACAGTAATCTTTTTCTTGGCGATCTGGAGAGAAATATTCTTGAGATTATTTTGCCGGGCATGTATGATGTGAATATGTTTCATAATCATTAACTTTGGTAATTATTAACTAAGTTAACTATTTTGTTGGCGATGAACAAAACCGAACAGAAATTTTATGAAGTGTTTACTGATTTACAATGCTTCATCTTGGCAAATATGAATAGGGGCGACATCAATGGTGTAACAGCGACCCACTATAATATAATCGAATATATTTACCGCCACGATCATTGTATCGTCAAGGAGATTGCACAGGCGTTTAATGTAAGTCCGCCTGCTGTTTCCAAGCAGCTCAAATTTTTGATAGCGAATAACCTGGTCGAACAACAACAGTCTGCTGCCGACCGCAGGATTTTCAACTTAAGTGTAACGGAAAAAGGTAGATTCATCATCGATAATTCGGAGAATTTTAGGGAAACAGTGGCCAAAGAAGCTGCTAAAATCTTGAAGGAAGATGACTTAACGAAGCTGACTGAATTGCTCAATAAAGTGTTGATGGCCTGCTCAACCCCGACATGCTGAGAAAATCATGAATCATTAACATCGTCTTTTTAACTTGCGTTTCAATTTTAGTTCCTTTTGAAGCGCTCCGTACGTCACGTATATTTTTATGCTGTTTTAACTATTTTTTTTAACCACATCGACCATATGATCTAAATCAAAGGGTTTTTGAATAAAATCGTCGGCTTTACAGTCCGCAGCAACTTTTGCAATATCGTTGGCTGTCGATGTCAGGACAGATGGAAGTTCTTCGGTATCTGGATCAGCTTTGAGTTCCTTGATCACTTCGGATCCTTTTTTACTTCCTTTAATATGGTCATCCACAATAAGAATGTCGGGATCAATATCTGCAAGCTCTTCTATTGGTTCAGTTGTAAGCGATGGGATCACATCAAAACCCTCATCAACTAAGACCTCATCCATGATATTCAAGATATCTTCATTATCTTGAATAACTATAGCCTTCTTTTTCGTCATTTCTATTGAAATTTATCGCGTAAATATAGGAAAAAAGCGGATACAAAAAACAGGGGAACGCGCAATTTTCAGTTAGGAGAAACAGAACAAAAGTAATGCTATCAGTGAGCTGATAGCAATGTAGGCTAGTAGGGGGCTTAGGCCGTCATTTTTGCCTAATTTTTTAACAAAAAAAAACAGATAACATAAATGTTATCTGCTGAACTTAACTTAAAGAAGTTTTTAAACTTCCTACTTAATTATGCTATTCGCACATTAACTGCGTTAATGCCCTTTTTACCGTTCTCTAGATCGAATGTTACAGTATCGTTTTCACGTACATGATTGATTAAACCTGACGAGTGTACGAAAACATCTTGACCGCCATCTGTTGGTGTAATAAAACCAAAACCTTTGGTGTCATTAAAGAATTTTACTGTTCCTTGTTGCATTGTATATATGTATTAAATTATGTATTTATTAGAACTCTTTTGCTGCATACCTTTCCTTTAACCCTACGCGTTGGTAAAGGATAAATCGATCTGTCAACAAAAAATGAAGTTTGTAATTTTTCGTATTGACACTATCAATCTGAAAAAGGCAATTGACTTCATATGTTGATAACAAAATAGCAGCTGGAAAAACGAAGACTGAGAAGAAAGAGTAAACTCAAAAGTGTCAGAAGAAGTAATGGCAGAAGCCTGATTATTATTCAAATGTAGTTATAAATTATTGAAAAACAAAGTTTTTTATTTTCTTCAACCGAAGACTTCTATTTTCTAACTGATTTAAGATAGGGATTATGGTATTGTTCATAAAAACGTTTCTTGTCATCACGATAGGCGGTCACCGCTCCTAGCATATGCATCAGCTTGATATAATACCATGCAAGATCGACCTGATGAGGTTTAAATCCGCTGCGCGCGCTTTTTGGAAATAAGTGGTGATTATTGTGCCATTCACCCGCGACTATTCCTGGCCAGAGCTGATTGATGGACTTATCGTTAACACTGTAATCGATTCCCTGTCGTTGTTTATCTTTTCCTTTGGCATGCCCTTCATAATTGAATGTACGTACACCGATAGCCCAAAATCCGGCGGCACCAAAAAGACTGCAAGCGAGTGCATGCCCGCCAATAAGGTAGAATAATAAGTACCAAAAAGACCAGTTCAAAACCCATGAGATTACAGCATATAAAGGGTTGACATAGGATCCCCAGACTTTGTACTGCGCATATGAATTGGCGGGCACGCCGGTATGCTGCATGAGTAATTTCACCCGATTATACTCGCTTTCGCTCAAGGTCTTTGATATCGGTTGATGATTGACATCTGCTAGAAAGCAATAAAGAAATCCAGCCTCCGCATTATAAGGGTCGCCCGGTTGATCCGATTTGGCGTGGTGCACATGGTGCGATATGACATAGATCTCTTCAGGAATCACATTAATGGTAAGATTCTGCGTAAGGAAGCGCCAGAGCGGATTTCTGAATTTATAAGCCCGATGTGTACAGTACCGATGGTGCCATATCGTCCCATGGGTACCCATAATAATCATACTATAGATGAAAGTGGCCAGTAAGGTCCACCAGGTAAAGTAGCTTGTGATAAATATGAAAAAGAAGGGAATGAGGCATAGCACTTTTAACCAGCTAAAAAAGGGTAGCCAGTTTTTCCTGTCTCTAAAAACATTTAATCGTTTAAAAAATTCACGTAGTATTTCGCTACGTGTTGGTTTGACAAGTTCTCCATTTGAATCTTTCCACCCATAAGAAGGCGGTTGGAGCACATGATCCAAGAATGACATAATAATCCGTTAAAATTTAGAATTGCATCTTTAAAATGCGTTTGAATACGAATTACAATTATAATAAATCCTTAAAAAGTATAAAAATTTTTTTTAAAACCCCGTATTTTGAACTTCTGGCTCTTGACTAGGTATCAACACGTCAAAAAGTACGGAACTTATTACCCTAATTAATAGTACTCAACCCGATCTCCTAATAATTGACCTACAGATGCCCTGGTTAACAGGTGACGAGGTTGTGCGCGAGCTAAAAACAGCGCAACAACATATACACTTGCCCATTATCATGATGCCAGCAAGTGGTAAAGGGCAAAGAGTTGCCTCCGGATGGGGAGCAGATGCCTTTCTAGCAAAGCCGTTTGACCTTGTTGATTTATATCCGTTAGTAGAGAAAGTCATGTAGCTCGCGCTAGCCTCTATTGATCGTCCGGTTACCAGGTGATTGAATTCGTACTATCTTTAGGTATAGTTTTGAAAATACTGTCAATTATGAAATTCTGTATAGTCTACTGATTATTGTCAAGGGGAATTTTTATCCAAAGTATTTGATTTGGATTAATAGAAATAGTAAGAGGACCAAACTTAACGATAGTTTGGTCCTCTTTGCTATAATTGTGGTTTTAGTAATTCTTACGCATGTTTTTGCAGAAATTCTGCTTTATTGGGCATCCTCGTAATGGGGTAGCGAAACAACACAGTCTTCCGATTGCGTATTGCATGATTGATTGATCAAACGCAATTAATGGCTTAGCTGTAACTTTCCGATGAAAGGGCGATTATCAATCGTCAGTATAGCTTCTTTAATGGAATAGCATAGCTGGTAGCTTTCGCTCAGTGCTTTTTTGCTAGCTTCTATTTTGTCGTTTTCAACCTTATCGACAATCCAGGTTGGGTTTAACGGATCTGAACTAAATTTGGTGATTAATACGGTAAATCCTTCTTTCTGAGCACTGATTAAAGTGTCTTTTGTGATGTCTACTATTTTCATAGTGAGATAATTTACAAAAAAAAATACGAAACAGGGTCTGCTTCGTTCAGCCGATGGCCTTGTCAACATCCTGACAATTGAACGAAAATATACCTTCTTTATGGGATCCGGGCGTAAAATTTGAATGTTCAGCGATCGGTATATCTAGCGTGAAGCAGATCGCAAAATAAATTAAATGTAACAAAAGGCGATCTGTGGTTAACTAACCAACTCTGTTCTTTAGCAAGTTTTGTTCTAATTTCTTCTGCCGATCAAATTAGAACTTTTTCCCGATAGAAGCTGTTTAATAGATAATTTGTCTATTTTCGGGATCACATAATGCACGCCTTCATGAGATACATCGGAATATTAATATGCAGTATTTTACTTTCTTCGACAGCTTGTCAGGCACAGGATCAGGGAGCTTATTGGGTGGCGGTATCCTCCAATAAGATCAACCGCGAGCCGATGCGTGGAATAACGCTGAGCTACATGGAAATGCTGATCAAAGCTTTCCCTTATCTGGCCGTAAAAGGAAATGATATTCTCATCCCTTATCCAGATGAAAAGAGGATACAAAAACAGGAATTCACTTCTTTTACCAATACGCGGATAAAGTTGCTCAACAATAGGCTATTGGACAGTATCTATGGCATAAAAAGCGGCAAAGATACGCTTCGCATCAATTTTTATTATCAGGGAACAGGTGATGAAGATAAAAAATTTGTGCTCAACTATATTCCTATCTCAAAGGCCGCCTATGAAAAGGCGACTGCTGCCCTAAAACAGGAGCGCCGGAAAGTGTTGGAAAGTAGGCTGCCATGGGACGCTACCGGACTCGACTTTAACAAAATGCGGCCGCTTTACCTACAGGATATGGCGACCATGGATTTGATCAATCCCATCCAACTTGCCGACGAGCTGACGCAATCCTCCGATAAAACGGCTGTTGTATATCAGTCTGCTATATTGAGCAGAAATGACTCTTTGCAGCATTTTAAAACTTTTGGCATCGAGAATATGTTGCTGTCGGAAAGTATAGCCGCCAAAATCGGAAATACCACCTTCGATAACCTCGAATTTTATGTAGATTCCAACAATCGTAACCAAGGCATGGGTCTCCGCCAAAAATACATGCCTGTAAATGCCATTACGGAAGTTTTCAATAAAATTTCCAGTCAATTTCCATCGGCCAAACTAAGTTATTTTGGCCTACCAAAAAAGTTTGAAGATGGGGATATCTCCGGTATCCATATCAATATCGCCCTGACTTGGCATACCGAAGGTAAAGTGGTTAAACTGGTGGTCGAAGGCATACCTGACGCCTTATTTGACCGTGAAGTGGATCGGGATATTGCTGTTACGGATGACCAGAATGCAACGGAAATAAAACAGGTATTAGCACATTACCTCACCCTGATTGACCAGGCTAACCTCAGGGTATTTGTCATGTCCAGAGATTTTGATGAATTGCTCAATCGTAAGGAAAATAGAATGGAGACCAGGTTGCCGGGCCAGCTCTGGGAGTACGTGACCTCATGGCGATACCTGTACGATCTGGACAAATAATAATCAATTCCAATGCGTGCAAAGTTAAATTTTAAGAGAGATAGTCTGTTGCATTATTTTACAGGTTTCATTAGAAATCCATCATAAATTGACTTTCCTAAAAATAAAGCCTAATTTTGACTGATCAACAATAACTAAACCAGCAGATGAGTGTTACACATGTCCGACAATTGTTTACCCAACTTTACGAAGAAAATTGGGTGAAGTTGTATGTGCATGTGTTTCGGATGTTAGACGATCGTGACGAAGCCCGTGACATTGTACAGGAAATTTTCGCCAATCTCTGGGACCGCATGGAACGGCTCGAAATTGAACATTCTTATCAGGCGTATCTTTTTCGTTCGGCCCGTAATTTGGTCATCAATCGTATCGCCAGCCAGGATGTGGGCCGGAAATATGAACATTACCTGGAGCATGCCGCATCAACTCCTGAAATTATGCCCGACGAGTTGCTGCGCGAGAAAGAATTGGCCAAGCAGATCGATCAAGCGATTGAAAAGCTGCCCCGCAAAATGGCTTTGATCTTCAAAAAAAGTCGTTTCGAGCAGCGGAGTTATCGGGAGATTGCCGCGGAACTTGAGATCTCCGAACAGACTGTCAAAAAGCAGATTTACAATGCGTTGACGCTTTTGAGAAAAAAAATTCGAACTATTTTCATTTTTTTCTACCACTAAAGGGGTACTATCCTGTCTTCTAAACGGTAAACAGGATAGAACCTATGAAACAACGATTATCGAAACAATTACTGCAGAGGTATCGGCAGGGGATGTGCAGCGCCGAGGAAATTGCACTTGTCGAAAGTTGGTACAATCAGCTCAGTCAGAAAAACAACGACAAGGATATCCCGGAACTTGATCTGGCTGCCGAAGACCGGTATTTCCAACAGCATATTTTTGGACCCGAATTAAGGACTAATCGCCACCGCAGGGCCTATTTGAAGGTGGCTGCCAGTATTGTATTCTTTATGATGGCAGGTGCAGCGCTGTACTTCTTTTCTCAGCACCAACAGTCGCCACAGCCACTGCCTTTTAGTGTCGGTCAATTCCAGGCCGATCTGCTGATTGGCAATGAAGTGGTTAGCCTGGACGAAAAGAAACCGTTTAACCCGGCCTACATGGCGCAGGGGAAGGGGGATAACCTGGCAGTCAAGACCAAAAAGGGGCAAGAATTCAAAATGGAACTTCCCGATGGTACCACCGTATGGCTAAATGCAGACAGCAAGCTGGAAATAGGACCGGGATACGACCTCAAGGAACGCTCGGTATTCCTAACGGGTGAAGCTTATTTTAAGGTGGCAAAAAATAAAGCCAAACCTTTTATTGTTCATGTCGGCAACACCAGCATTGAAGCCTTGGGAACCGCTTTCAACGTGAAGTTATACGCAAACGATAGCCAGCTCTTAACCACACAGCTCGACGAAGGTAAAATACGGGTCAGCAATGCGGATCTTCAGGAGATTCTGCTACCTGGACAGTCGATCGAACTGAATGTGCTGAACGGTGCCTTCCAGCGAAAGCAGCAAAATACACAACAGGATGCTGCTAATTGGAAAGACGGTTACTTTGAATTTGACCAGACACCGCTTCCCGAGATTTTGGCCGATCTTTCCCGTTGGTACAATTTTACCTATAGCCTGTCGCCCGTCTATAAAAACAAAGTCCTTAGCGGGAAAATCAGCAAAAAAGAGTCCTTTGAAGAAGTACTCAAGATATTACGGTTCGCCGGCATAAACTATACCATCGACAAGGACCGACTCGTCCTTGTTCCCTAACCAAACCCAAACAAACGCATTTTCAATCTAAATACCCTATGAAACAATCCGTAAAAACACTGCTATTGATGCTGATGCATGTCAATGGCTATGCCTTTAGCCAGCAGGCAGACAAGGCATCTGACCATGTTCAATTTAAACAGCTTGTCAAAGCCATTGAGCAGCGCAGCGATTATCGCTTTGTGTATGATCCCCATGAAATTAACCCCGACCTGCCTTTCGATGTCAATTTAAACAATGCCAATATCCCCGAGCTACTTAAACAGGCATTCTCGGCTAAGGGTATCCGCTATCAAATCATCAAAAACACCATCGTGCTCCAGGGGAAGGGGGGAGCAAAGGCGCTGCAGATGACCGTCTCTGGTCGCGTCAGCAATGGGGCCGGTGCAGCGCTTGAAGGGGTCAGTGTTCGGGTTAAAAACAAGATAGCCAGTACGGTCACCGATGCCAGCGGGCGCTTTAGTTTAAACGGACTGCAACAGGATGATATCTTACTTTTGAGTTATGTGGGCTACCGCAGCAAGGAAGTGAAGGTAGCGGACAAGGGCATTATGGAAATAAGCCTTGAGCTAGATCCGGGCAACCTGGATGAAGTGGTGGTTATCGGTTACGGGACATCTTCGATACGCAAAAATACGGGTTCGGTATCCAGCGTCACCAGCAGGGAGATCGAAACACAACCGGTACTAGATCCTCTGGCTGCATTGCAGGGGCGCGTTGCGGGACTCAATATCGCATCCAATTCGGGCTTGCCGGGCAGCTCCTTTCAGGTGCAGCTGCGTGGTGTCAATTCTTTGAGCAATGGCAGCAGCCCGCTGTACATTATCGACGGTATTCCATTTTCGGACGAAAGCATGAATCAGTTTACCGCTGCCAATGGCAACCAAAGCCCGCTCAGCCTGATCAATCCCAAGGATATTGAACGAATCGATGTACTTAAAGATGCGGATGCGACAGCCATCTATGGCTCCCGGGGTGGGAATGGTGTGATCCTGATCACAACGAAAAAAGGAAATAAGGGCGGACTTAAAATAGACTTTAATGCCAATGTGGGCTCTGGCAAGGCCATTCGCAACTTGAAGATGCTCAATACGGAACAATATTTGGACATCCGGAAGGAAGGCTTTAAAAATGATAACTGGACGGCGACAGCAGATAATGCGCCGGATCTGCTCACCTGGGATCAGTCCGCCTACAGCGACTGGCAGAAGGAGTTTTATGGCGCATCGGCCCCTTTCTCGACCTATCAGCTGTCATTTTCCGGAGGAAACGAAAATACCCAATACCTGGCCAGTGCCAATTTCAATCGTCAGGGGGATCCCTTGCCCGGCAATAAGAATTATCAGCGCGGTGGTGCGCTGTTGAACTTGTCTACGCAATCCAAAGATCAGCGATTTAAGCTCAACAGTAGTTTCAACCTCAACCTGGACCGTAACAATACAGTGCCGACAGATATTGCCCAGTTTTATAACCTGGCGCCCAATTATCCTTTATATGATGAAAAGGGAGACTATTATTGGTTCCAACAGAGTTTGCAGAATCCCGCCGCCTATATGGAGCGCTCGAGTGTTTCGAAATCAAAATCCCTGCTGGCCAACTTTTCTGCCGAATATGCGATCTTACCCGAACTGGTCGCAAAAGTCAATGTAGGGTATAACCTCAAAAGCATGGACCAGACGCGCTTGCTGCCCAATGCGGGATTTAATCCATTGACGAGCACGGGTTCCATGGCCTCTTACGGGAATTCGGATTATCAGTCCTATATCATTGAACCGCAATTAAACTACAGCAAAACAATTGGTAAACATGATTTTAAACTGCTTTTGGGTGGTACCTGGCAGCAAAGGGTCAGCGAAGGGAAATACTTCGATGGCAGCAGTTACCCGAGTGATTCGCAGCTAAACAATATCGGTGCTGCAGGTATCCTTGTGAACCGCAACAATCAGTATGCAGATTACCGTTACCAGTCTGCATTTGGTCGTCTAAATTATGCCTATGCCGATAAATATCTGTTGAATTTCAGCTACCGAAGGGATGGCTCTTCCCGCTTTGGGCCCAACAATAAGTACGGTAATTTTGGGTCGATCGGTGCAGCCTGGGTGTTCAGCAGCGAAGAATTTCTCCAGGATCAGTCTATCTTAAGCTTCGGTAAGCTACGTGCCAGCTGGGGGGTGACGGGCAATGACCAGATCGGTGATTACCAGTACCTGGATACCTGGGGCACAGGCTTTGCCTACCAGGGCATCACGGGGCTTTATCCGACACGGGTGTTTAATCCCAATTTTGGATGGGAAGAAATCAAAAAGAAAGAACTGGGGCTCGACCTTGGATTTTTCAGGGATCGTATTTTCCTCACGGCCAATTATTACAACAATAGATCGGATAATCAGTTGATCAATATTGTGCTAGCACCGCAGACGGGCTTCAGTTCGTATTTTGGTAATATGCCGGCCCTGATCGAAAATAAAGGCTTGGAGTTTGAGCTGAGCAGTGTGAATATCCAAAAGGAAAAGTTCAGCTGGAAAACCAATTTCAATATCACTTTCCCGTCCAATACCCTGCTAGAATATCCCGGCCTGGCGAGTAGCAGTGATGTGCGGCGGTACGTCATTGGCGAGTCCACACGTATCGTCCGTGGATTTCAGTTTACGGGAGTGGATCCACAAACCGGGGTCGCCCAATTCCGGGATGTGGATGGCGATGGGAAAATCAGTGATTTCAATGATTATGTAACCTTGGGATCACTGCTGCCCAAGTACTATGGTGGTATCGGCAATAATCTAAGTTATGGTAATGTGAGTCTTGGATTTCTATTTCAGTTTGTCAAACAGGAGGGACCATCCATTGGATATGGTCCACAGGCAACGACCATTGGCGGATTGGGCAACCTGGATGAATATGTGTTAAACCGTTGGCAGCAGCCCGGAGATGTGACCGATGTGCCACGCGCTACGGCTAACAGCGCCAACGAAGCCAACCTGGCTTACCGTAATTATTACCGGTATTCTACGGCCGTATGGGACGATGCTTCTTTTATTCGCTTAAAAAATGTATCGCTCAGTTACGATATCTCCAAATGGGCACAGAAGATCAATATGAGCCGCGCTGTGGTACAGTTCAATGCACAGAACCTCTTTACCTGGACAAGCTTCAGAGGTATGGATCCCGAGATGCCTGGTTTTGACCGTACTTATGTTTCGGATGTCAATCCCTTTGGTTCGGTACGGAACAGTGCCACGCCATCCATGAGCACGTATACATTTGCGGTTCAGCTCACTTTTTAATGATCATAAAACTAAAGACTTATCCCATGAACAAATATATTATCTACAGCCTTTTTGCAACACCACTGCTTAACATCTCCTGCAATAAATTTCTGGCCGTGGACCCACCCAAGACAGAAGTAGCAGCAGAGTCGGCCTTCAGTGACGAAAAGACAGCCACAGCAACCGTGGGCGGACTCTATACCAGTATGAACAATTACAATAACCAGTTTGCCAGTGGACTGATGACCATTGTACTGTCCAGTTTGGCCGACGATTACAACTCAGCCTTTACAAGCTACGATGAGTACAAATACAATAAACTGAGCCCGGCAACCTCTTATCTTGATCGGCTCTGGTCGCAACCCTATAGCTATATCAACCACAGCAATAAGATTATCGAGGGTGTTGAAGCCTCGGCGCTCAGCAGTACGGTAAAGGCACAGCTATCGGCCGAGGCCCGTTTTACGCGGGTATTCAATTACTTTTACCTGAGCAACCTCTTCAATAAAGTGCCCCTCATCACCGATACCAAGGATCTGGAAGCCAACAACCGAAAAGGTCCGGCCTCCAGGGAAGAGCTCTATGCTTTCATGGTGGATGATCTGCAGAAAGCTGCTGTCGATATTGCGGATGACTATCAGGGCAATGAGCGTACCCGCCCCAACAGAAAAGCGGTTGACGCGCTATTGGCCAGGGTCTATCTGTATCATGGCGACTGGGCCAATGCCGAAGCAATGGCCGACAAAGTTATCGCGGATAACCGGTACGAACTGTCGCGCGACCTCAATACCGTTTTTTTGAAAACGAGCAAAGAGGCCATCTGGCAGCTGCAGACCGTTAATCTTTCTACTGCCGGGGTCAACACCTGGGAAGGTTTCAGCATCGTTCCGACAGTAGCTACAGCACGGAGTTATTATCAGGTGTATGATTCCTCGGTAGCAGCCTATGAAGAGAATGACTTACGTAAAGCAATGTGGTTAAAGCCTTATGTGGTAAGTAATAAGACGCTTTATATGCCATATAAATATAAGCTGCGTACGGGCACACCTGTAACCGAATACAATACCGTTCTGCGCCTTGCCGAGCAGTATCTGATCCGTGCCGAAGCGCGGCTCAACCAGAATAAGTTGCAGGCGGCATTACAAGATATCAATCAGATCCGTGAACGTGCAGGCCTCGCTGCGTTGCCACAAACGATGGACAAGGCGGGTATTGCCCTGGCGCTTGAGAAAGAACGCCAGCTGGAGCTGCTCGGTGAATGGGGCCACCGTTGGTTTGACCTGGTGCGCACAAATAGGGCCCTGCCTGTACTTTCAAAAGTCAAAACAGACTTTAGTGAAAGCGATATCAAAATACCGATCGCAAGTGCTATTCTAATCACAAATGCTAATCTCCAACAGAATGATTAAGCTATTCAAATACGCATTGCTGCTGTGCCTGCTACAGGCAAACCTGCTGTTGCGGGCACAAGTGAGCATTTTGCCGCAAAAAGCAGCGGCCGGAGATACCGTGACCATCAGCTTTGACCCAGGTAAATCTGCTGCTACCCATAAGGAAGGGCCATTTTTCGTGGATTTCAACTATTCAAATTTTTACGAGTTCCCGAGCCGCATGGCCATGCAACAAGAGGGTGGAATCTGGCGTGTACGTTTTAAACTGCCCGCCTACGCCAACTTTTCCTGCTTTACGATCGCCGACAAAGACAAGAAATTTGTACAGCAGGCAAGCGATAGCAGTCAGTATGAGATCTACGTCTATAAGCAGGGGAAACTGATCGCTGGCAATTACCTGGGAAAATCATACAGCGTGCCGGTCCAGGATAAAACCTCAGATCATATCCTGGCTACACAGGAATATTACCTCAAAAAAGAGCTGAGCCTATATCCCGATAACTATGAAGCACAGCTCCGGCTGATTGTGCTACAGATGAAAAACGCTGGTCCGGCCCAGCAGGAACGGCTCTTGAAAAAGGGCTTGGCCGTGGTGGAAAAGAAATTCAGGAGCAATCCATTTTTTGAAGGGAACCTCAACAAGGTGACCATGGGTTATCTGATACTCGGGCAGAACCAAAAAGTGGATTCGATCCGCCAGGTGGTGATCAACGAGTTTCCCAACAAGAAGATCGGGATAAGTTATCGGCTCAATAAGTTGTTCCGCGAGCAGGATTCCACCGCCGTGGTCGCCAAGATAGGGCAGCTTCTTTCCCTCAAGACGGCCGATAATGAGGCGGCCTATGGCAGTGCCTATGACTATCTTTTTACCTACTATGTGCGGCATGGTGATAGCGTACAGGCCAAGAAATACCTGCCGCTGATTACCCGTTGGGAGCAGGATCCCTACAAATGGCGCGCATACAATCAGTATGTGCAGCTGCTCTTAGATCATAAGCTGATGCTGCAGGATGCGTCCAAACTCAATTTATATCTACTTGACAGTGTTGCGGTCTATCCCGTGAGTCTAATACGCTATTTCCCCGAAACGGGCTATCTGGTGGCCCATGATCCGGCCAAGGCGGATAAGCTTACTGCCGTAAAAGCAGAAATTATGGCCAATCAGGGATTTATAGCTGCTCAGTTAAACCAGTCCGAAGCGGCCCGAGACTGGTTTGCAAAAAGTATCCCTACACTCAAATCGGCGGCACTGCTCCGGGCAGTGGCCATGCAGTATCAGCAGTGGAATGATCCGAACAGCGCTATACCCGTATTGGAGGCAGCCTATCGGTATGCCCCGTTTGACCCAGCGATCAGGCAGCTTCTCGACAAAGCGATCCTTAAAAACGGAATGGACAATGCTGCCGAACGGCAGGCTTATTTTAGCAAGCTTGACAAGCAATGGAAACAAGGGTATTACCAGGAGTTTCAGAAAATCATCGGCAATACGCCATTTCCAGAAGACATTAGCATTGTTGATATGGACAAAAAACCTTTGCTCAAAGCCGATCTCCAGGACAAGATTGTCATCATTGATTTTTGGGCTACCTGGTGTAAGCCCTGCATCGCTTCATTTCCCTATTTGCATCAGGTGTACAAAAAATATGCGGATGATCCGCAGGTGAAGTTCGTGATACTCAATTCGGGCAGTGGAAACAGCTGGGACGATGCCTACAAATGGGCAAAGGCCAATCCCGCATTTGACTTTCCATTTTATTACAACCACGATAAAAGGCTCAGTAGTAAGCTGGATATCACATCCATTCCGACAACATTGATCCTGGACAAAAAGGGGAACATCCATTTTCGAAAGGTGGGATTTGAAGGTGAAAAGCTACTGCAGAGCCTCGATGCCATGATCGAATACCTGAAAGAACTGGAGCACTAATAGAAAATGAGGCTGCCAGGTGGAAGTTCCTGTTTACACAGAAATTGTAACCTGAATCTGAAGGCTCCGGCTCAGTACATCAGCTTATTGAGCGATTGATCCATAAAACGTCTTCCTGCTAGGGAGACGTTTTCTATGATCTTTAACTGTGTTTTTATTGTGCGTTCGGCGGACACCGACTTCATTACATGACTAATTCGGTATAACGCACAATCCGCTGAATAATGAATAACTGTTATTCAAGATAATGCCCCTGGCGGATTAGCAGTGCCCTGTATTTATTGAATACGCTAGATTTGGATACAAAGCCCAGATATTTTTGCTCAGATCCAAGCACAGGGAGGATCCAAGTGTCTTCTTTGTTCATTTTTGACATCACAGATTCCATACTTTCATGAATAAGGACGATGTCATTGGGTTTTTGAGCCAATTTTTCAAATGCTGTATCCAACCCATCCAATTCGCCAAGTAGAATCGAGAATAGATATTCGCTGTTGACCAGCCCGATGAATTTGCCATCATGGCTCACAATAGGAAATATATTTCGTTTGCTGTGAATAATATCGTGCTGCCTAGATTTAGGGGTTTCATCCGGACGTAAAATCACAAAGTTGGTTTCCAGAACGTATTTGATGCGCATCATGCTCAATACGGAACGGTCTTTATCTTCATAAGATATAAGGTCTCCCGATTCTGCGAGCACTTTGGTATAGATCGAATGTTTGAGCACTGTTCTATTGATGAGGTAAGATATCGAACAGACAAGCATCAAAGGAACCATCAATGTATAGCCTCCGGTCACCTCTGCAATAAGGAACATACCGGTTAAAGGTGCATGCATGATGCCGCTCAGGGCGCCCGCCATGCCGGCTACCACAAAATTAGGAACGTTCAGCTCTGCAAACCTTGTCAGATTGATTCCATAAGAAAATGCAAAGCCCAATAGTCCACCCATCACCAAGCTTGGGCCGAATACGCCACCATTGCCACCACCATTCAGGGTAAAAAGTGCGGCAAATGATTTTCCGAAGAGCGTCAATAGGGTATAACCGAATACTACGAAACCCATATTGTGGTATTCGGAGAATAAACTATTTTTGACAATTGCGTTGAACTGCCCATTCAAAATTTGTTGTATGGTCAGATAGCCCTCGCCATATAGCGCCGGAAATACCAGGATCATAAGACCCAGCGCAACACCGCTCACCCAAACCTTGTTGTAAGGATTTTTGATTTTCCGAAACCATTGGTTGACAACGACAGATACGCGCGCAAAATATACGGTGTATAAGCCTATCAGTACTGCCATTAGCAGGTAGAAGAATAAGGCGGATACCTGCCAGTAGGAATTAAAGTTCGTAAATAGGGGTTCACTGTAGAGCAGCCGCGAAACCACCGATGCCATTGCAGAGGAAATCAGCAGTGGAATAAACACAGGAATGGAAAATTCGGGTAGCAGAATTTCAATGGCAAAGATCATTCCTGCCAAAGGACTATTGAATGCGCCAGCAATACCTGCAGCTGCACCGCAGGCCAGTAGCATGGTCACTTCTTTATATTGTAATCCAAAAAAACGTGCAATATTTGAACCAATGGATGATCCGCCTAAGGCTACCGGAGCCTCTAAACCACAAGATCCCCCAAAGCCAACGGTAATGGCTGAAGTCACAACTTGTGAATAGATATTACTGGAGTCAAGCCGGCTTCCTTTTCGGCTGATCGCGTAGATAATGGGTGTTATGCCATGTTCGATCTTTTTACCTTTAATAAATTTTCGGACAAAAAATACACTCAACAGAATCCCGATTAATGGAAAAACGAGGTACAACGAATATTTTACTTTCCAGTCAATATCGTTCTGAATACTGGTCGCAATAAAATGAGTCAGTCTTTTTAAAACGGATGCCATGAGCCCGCCAACAATACCTACCAAAAAGGCCAAGATGATGATAAAGTTCCGATTAGAAACTTTTCTCATACGCCATTGGTTGATATGGTCTATTTTTTTATAGAAGGTCTTTTTAAAATTTGCCATTTTTGAAATATTCAGCACACTAACTTACGGACAGATGAAGTAGCGTGCGCCAATATAGTCATTATTGCAAGCAAATAATTTGTATCGTCTTATAGTAGGTATTAATACTAACGTATTGTTACATAAACAGGCTTATACACGACTTTTTTTGCCGAACACTGACAATACCATATAACCTAAAATTCCCGCCAGCAGGGAGGTAAGCAGAATCGATAACTTCGCTTCATTGATATGCAGCGCGTCGCTGAAGGACAGGATGGAAATAAATATAGACATCGTAAAGCCAATTCCAGCCAATAAGCCTACACCCAGGATATGTTTGAATGAGCTTCCTTCGGGGAGACTACTAATCCCCAGTTTAGAGCAGACAAAAGTCATGATTAAGATACCCAATGGCTTGCCTAGTAGTAAGCCAAGGCTAATACCTAGCCCCATCGGCGCGACCAATCCTGTAAGCATCTCGCTTTCAATGCTGATATTGGTATTGGCAAATGCAAATAAGGGTATAATCAAAAAATTGACAGGCTTGACAAGCGCATGCTCCAGACGTTCTAAGGGCGACTCAAGGTCTGTATCATTGGTCGGGATGGTCATGGCTACCATCACACCAGCGATAGTAGCATGTATACCCGAATGATGAATAAAATACCAGATAAATACACCTGGTATCAGATACAGATAGGGGTTCTGTATATTCATGCGGTTCATGACAAACAGAATAACCATACCGATACCTGCATACAGTAAGTAGGTGGTTTCAATACCTGAAGAATAGAAAAAAGCAATCACCAAAATGGCGATCAGATCGTCCACGATAGCCAAAGCGGCCAAAAATACCTTTAAACTTGCTGGAATGCGATTTCCCAGCATACCGATTACGGCCAATGCAAAGGCGATATCTGTCGCCATGGGTATACCCCAGCCACCTGCTGTGGCCTGCCCTGAATTGAAGCTTAAAAAGATGAGCGCCGGAACAATGGCTCCACCTATAGCGCAGAGGATCGGGAGCGATGCTTGTTTGGGCGAGGAGAGTTCCCCTTCCACGATCTCACGCTTGATCTCCAGTCCCACGAGCAGAAAAAAGATAGCCATTAATCCATCATTGATCCAAAGCAGTGTGCTATATTTTAAATGTACGGTGTCAGAATCGAAACCAACGGGTGTATCCAAAAATGATTGCAGCCCAGGACCAGCTGCGGTATTGGCGACAATGAGGGATAAAATGACGCAGATAAATAATAAAATGCCGCCAGCGTTACTTGATTTGAAAAAATTTTTGAATACGGTAAGATTAATCAATTGGCTCATCGTGTTGCGTGTTCTTTTTGGACCATAGGTCCATGTTCGGAAATTGAAATTTGGAATTGTAGAATACAGGGTCTTTCTTGGACCTCTGCTGCTCGCGATAGTCTGCATAAATGGCGACAACTTTTTTGTGAAGCAGGAGTATTGCAATCAGGTTGAGCCAAGCCATGAGACCAACACCAATGTCGCCCAGGGTCCAGGCAGATTTGGCTGTACTGATACATCCGACATAGGTGGATACTAATATAAGCAGCCGCAGAATCCAGATAAGCACGGTTTTATGTTGTTTTTTTCGGCTAACAAAGCTGATGTTGGTTTCGGCGATATAATAATAAGCCATAATAGTCGTGAAGGCAAAAAAGGCTAGTGCCAACGCGACGAAAGCATTTCCAATGCTGGGGAAATGATGCGAGACTGCCTGTTGGGTAAAGGCGGGCCCCATTTCCGTCGCCGGAAGGTGTTGGACAAGAAATCCTCCGGCTGGATTTTCAACATTATATTGCCCTGTAAAGAGAATCATCAAAGCTGTTGCGGTGCACACAAACATGGTATCGACGTAAACCGAAAATCCTTGGACCAGGCCTTGCTTGATCGGATGGGATACCTCGGCTGCTGCCGCCGCATGTGGTGCTGTGCCCTGTCCGGCCTCGTTGCTATAGATACCCCGTTTAACACCCCACGAAATTGCCATGCCGGCAATTGCGCCAAAAGTAGCTTCCATGTTCAAGGCAGATTTTACTATCAGGGCGATAACGCCAGGGATCTCTGTGAAGTTGAGGGCAATAATAACTAGAGCCATGAGAATATAGGCGCCCGCCATAAACGGTACAACATATTCGGCAACGGTGCTGATCCGCTTTACTCCACCAATAATAATAATAGCCAATAGCCCGGCAATAGCCAATCCGGTGATACTCGGCGACACATGGAAAGCGGACTCGACCGCTGCGCTGATACTGTTGCTCTGCACACCGGGCAATAAAAATCCGGTACTGATGATCGTCACGATCGCAAAGGTCCAGGCAAAAGTCTTGGACCGTAATCCTTTCAGGATATAGAATGCAGGTCCGCCGCGGTATTCGCCATCGTTTACCTCTTTGTACATCTGACCAAGGGTAGCTTCGACAATAGCCGACGCGCTGCCTAAAAACGCAATTACCCACATCCAAAAAATAGCGCCCGGCCCGCCCATGGCGATAGCAGTAGCAACACCGGCAATATTACCGGTACCTACGCGACCTGAAATGGCAAGCGAAAAGGCTTGAAAGGAGGAAATACCTTTGTCCGAACTGCTACCATTAAAAAGCAGACGGATCATTTCCCGTATCTGCATCAGCTGAGGGCAGCGGAAGCGTACGGTGAAGTAAATACCCGTTAGCAGGCAAAGGTACACCAGAGCGTCGCTCCAGATGATATCATAAATTTTATTGATTATTACGTCCATGTTGTATAATTGAATTCATAGGCCGCCTAAAAGTAGGGAAATCCAGGCAGGGCTTGCTGAATTATTGAATAGATTTTGTTTATCTATTTTTAGGAGGCTATAATAACTATCTATAGACGCTCTTTTATAGTCATACAACACGTTTTTTTACTGGAAATCTTTCCGCATCTATCTACGCATAATTTCAATACTGTCTTTTGAAAAGTGGTTTTTTAACCATCGCTGTAAAGGTGCCTATAGCGGGTTTATTTATCACTGGGTGGCCTAACGGCTACAGTTTTCCGTTTATAAAAATTTGGCTTATGAATTTGGATTTTTTTGGAAACAATCGGGCTAGGTTACTTGTTGAAAATATAATTAATAGGGTTGTCATCTGCAATTATATCAATATTTTGCTATATTATGCCTTCTTCCTTACATTTTTAATAAAATAAGAGCACTATGAACAATTTAGAAATGAATGACGTACAGGAGCATTGGAATAATTTTATATCCTCTGCAATCGCCTGGGCGCCACGTATTATTACTGCCGTAATCTCAGCTTTACTGATATATTTAATTGGATCATGGATCATTCGATTGGTCAAGCGAATGATCGACAAGGCATTCGAGCGGCGACAAATGGATATTTCCTTGCAGCGCTTTTTAAGTAACCTAATTAGCTGGATCTTAAATATACTCTTGTTTATTGTTGTCGTGACACAACTCGGTGTGCAGACATCCGCATTTGTCGCTATTATTGGTGCGGCAGGTTTGGCCATAGGTTTGGCCCTGCAGGGATCTTTATCCAATTTTGCCGGTGGAATACTGATCTTGTTATTGAAACCTTTCCGGGTAGGGGATTATATTACGTCCAGTTCAAATGTTTCGGGTACAGTCACCGAAATTGATATTTTCAATACCAAACTAAATACACCACAGAATCAGCAGGTCGTTGTTCCCAATGGTGTCTTGTCGAATAGCAGTATTACCAATTACACCCAGTTGGGGACACGTCGTACTTGGTTTGATATCGGTGTCGCCTATAATGCTGACTTAAAGCAGGCCAAAGAAATTCTTCTGGATGTGGTTCGAAGTAATGAATATGCGTTCAAGGAACCAGCACCGCAGGTGGTTGTTACTGAACTGGGAGATAGTGCGATCAATTTGTCGGTGCGTGCGACGACTTCAAACGAAAACTTCTGGACCATGCAGGAGCAATTGATCATCAACTGTAAAGAGGCTCTGGACCAAGCCGGTATTGAAATTCCATTTCCACAACGCGATATACATATTCGCAGCAATTCATAATATTAAATAAGAACTGGTCTTTAGATGAAGACCGTATTGTAAACAAAAATTAGCAAAGTGATCTTGTCAAAATCGACATTTAATAAAGGAATCGTTATTCCCAGCCTGCTCTTTATCATAGGAGTTTGCCTGCTGTCGGTGTTTTTTCCGACTTTGGCTGTCAGCATTTTAGATGTTGTCAAACAATTTATATTTATCAATCTCAATTGGGTTTACGTCTGGGCTGTTACGCTTTTTGTCATATTCCTCGTTTACCTGATGTTTAGTAAATTTGGTAACATCACGCTTGGAAGTAACGACAGTAAGCCCGAGTATTCTTTCTTTTCGTGGATCTCTATGTTGTTTGCCGCGGGAATGGGGATCGGTCTGATGTATTTCAGTGTCGCAGAGCCGATGCAGCACTTTTCGACAGAAGCTTTTGCGGGGAATCATTATATCAATCGAGCGAAAAATGCGCAGCTGTATACCTTTTTTCACTGGGGTATCCATGCTTGGGCAATTTATGGTGTTGTGGGACTGGCCCTTTCGTATTTTGCTTACCGTTATCGGCTGCCGCTTTCGCTTAGAAGTTGCTTCTATCCTTTGTTGAAAAATAAGATCAATGGAAAGTGGGGAAATGCAATCGACGTATTTGCGCTTTGTAGTACCTTCTTCGGGATCACCACAACACTGGGTTTTGGTGTGGTGCAGGTAAATGCCGGCTTGCAAACTTTGGGACTGGTGCCGGAGAATAACTTTACCTACCAGATCATTATTGTGGGCGTCTTGACGCTGTTAGCTATCTTATCGGCTACTTCGGGTGTGGATAAAGGGGTCAAGCTCTTAAGTAATATCAACATCATAACGGTAGTGGTCCTTTTGTTGTTTGTTCTTTTTCTGGGGCCTACGGTTTATCTGATAGGAAGTTTTACAGAAGGAATCGGTAATTATGTAAACAATTTCTTTAGCTTGACTTTTGATACGCATGTGTATGACGAAGCTACATTACCCTGGTTTTATAATTGGACGATACTCTACTGGGCCTGGTGGATATCATGGTCACCTTATGTCGGGCTATTTATTGCGAAGATATCCAAGGGGCGGACAATTCGTGAATTTATTGCTGCAGTTCTTATCATTCCAACCTTATTTAATTTTATTTGGATGTCGGTCTTCGGTAATAGTGCCATCTGGTTTGACGTCAATCTTGCCAAAGGTGCATTGAGCGCCCTAGCTGATAATCCTGACGCCTTGATGTTCCGCTTTTTGGAATACCTGCCTTTATCAGAATTGGTCAGCTACCTGGTTATCCTGATTATTATTATCTTTTTTGTGACTTCCGCAGATTCGGGAATATATGTGATGAATAATATTGCAAGCAAAAACGCTGAGAAATCGCCAAAATGGCAAATGATATTCTGGGGTGCTCTGCTGGCCATCTTGGCGCTGATGTTGTTGAATACAGGGGGATTGCAGGCTTTACAAACCATGACGCTCATTACAGCATTGCCCTTTTCAATCATCATGCTACTTTTTTGTGTCAGCCTGGTCAAAGCATTGACCATAGACCGAAGTTATTATGAACGTGATTTTTCAGTGAGTACCGTACCCTGGTCGGGTGAATTTTGGAAAGATCGTCTGCAGCAGATTGTCTCATTCAAAAGCCGCCAGTCTGTTGATGATTTTATGCTGGATACCGTGAAGGTGGCTTTTGAGGAGCTGCAGGCCGAATTTAAGCAAAATGGTATTGAAGCAAAAATTCAGCAGTTGGATACGCCCAGTCGGATACAGATTGAAATCCGCCACGACGTGATTAACAATTTTATATACGGGGTAAAGAACCAGTTTAAAGTTGTATCCGATTATGTAGTCGAAGAAGAGAATCTACCTGACCTGGACGACAAGAAAACCTTTTTTCCAAAATCATACTTTGGCGATGCAAGGGAGGGCTATGATGTCCAGTACTTTACAAAAAATGAATTAATTAGTGATGTATTGAAACATTATGAACGCTTTCTTGAAATTATCTCGGAAGAGAAAAATGAAATGTTTATCAGTAGCAATGCCAACAAGAATTTACGGTGACCGATCACGCAACGTTTAAAAATTTAGTCTAATTCTCTCACATAGCAATAAGGTAGTTGTATGACTACCTTATTGAATAAAAAACAAATCAGCGTTTTTGGGTCATCGTTAATGTGGTCTGCAAACAGTGCATTCGAAAGTTTACTCGTCCCTCAGACTGACAACCGGGTTGATCAGGGCTGCTTTGATCGCGTGATAGCTGATCGTGAGTAACGCTAATGTTAGCGTTCCCGTACCAGCTGCAATGAAGATATCCCAGGTGATTTCAATACGATAAGTATATGCGCTCAGCATGTCATCGGCGATATAATAGGCTATCGGAAATGCGACTAGGCATGATAATAGGACTAACAACACAAAATCTTGAGACAGCATTCTCATGATCTTAAAAGTAGAGGCTCCCAGTACTTTATGGATACCGATTTCCTTAGTCCTGTTCTCGGCCATATAGGCTATCAGGCCAAATAAGCCAAGGCATGAAATTAAAATTGTCAATAGGGCAAAGAGGCTCGAAAGTGCTCCCAATTGTTGAAAATCTTTAAATTTTTCGGCGTACTTGCTGTCTACAAAGGAATATTCAAAAGGATAATCGGGATTATATTCTTTAAAAATCTTCTCCATTGCCGCAAGTGCTTCTGAGGTATTCATATGATCGTTTATGCGTATGTTCGTAACCTGAGTACCAGCATAAGCGCCCTGAATGACCATTGGAGTAATAGGACTGAAAGGCGATTCCTGAATAAAATCCTTCACGACTCCGACGATATGCCAATCCCTGCCATCGACAACTGTTTTACCGATCGGGTCGTCAAAATTAAATACCTTGGCGGCGGATTCATTAATAATCATCGCAGCAGAATCAGTTGGAAATTTAGCCAAATCAAAATCCCGCCCTGCAACTAACTGCAGTTCTGCCGTGTTGACCAAATTTTCATCGGCACCCATTCTGGCGAAGATGGTATTATTATCTTGGGGTTTGCCATCCCAGTCCATGTAGTTGTTGCTCCTGTTTTCCGTAAGTGGGGAAGAAGTCCTTGAAATCTGTGAGGCAATACCGGAGGACAGTAATTTATTCTTGATGAGTAATCTATTTTTGCTGATTTCTCCCTGATCGATAATACCGACCAACCTTTCCTTGTTATAGCCGATTTCTCTATTTTGAGCGTATCTGATTTGTCGATGAATGGATAATGTTGTTATGATCAGGATGATAGCAATACAAAATTGGGAAATGACGAGGACTTTCCGAGGATTAAATTTCTGTTGAACATGCAGATTTTTACCTTTCAGTACTTTCGTCGGTAAGAAGGAAGACAGATAAAACGCTGGATAGCTCCCAGAAAGAATTCCGGCCACTAAAATAAATCCTGCAAACATTGCCCAGAAAAGAAGATCGTTAAATTGAATAGATAGCTTTCTTGACACCAGTTCATTAAAGTAGGGGAGCGCTATCATTGTAATCAACAGAGACAAGAGGCCCGAAATGCATGAAATCACAAAGGATTCAGTCAGGAACTGCCCGACCAATAGCTTTTTATTTGCACCGACGACTTTTCTGACACCTACTTCCTTCGCCCTTTTTTCGCTCTGGGCCGTGCTTAAATTTATGAAATTAATGCAGGCAATAATAAGAATAAAACAGGCAATGGCGATAAATGATCTTACCATGCCAATTCGTTGCGAGCTCGGCTTTCCCTGCTCAGTAAAGTTGCTGTAAAGCCATTTATCGCCGATAGGTTGAATAAAATTGGCAACTTTTGTGTCCGTATGCTTTCGTAAGAAATATTTTATATTAGTCTCAAATTGATCGACATTGACATCTTTATGCAGCTTTATGTAGGTATGAATGGAATTATTTCCCCAATAATCGTCTGAATAGCCTATTTTCTCCATTAATGTCCACGGTACGAGATAAGTGCTTCCTTTCATAAAAGAATTATCTGGTAGGTCCTCAATAATCGCAGAAACTATTGAAATTTGGGAGCTGTCTAATCGGATGGTCTGATTGATGGGGGCGGAATGCCCAAATAATCTTTCAGCCAAAGATTTTGTGAGAACGATTTGGTTGGGATTTTTTAATGCCTCGAGGGGATTGCCTGCTATAACCTTGTAATCAAACACTTTTAAGAATGTGCTATCGACGAAAACACCTTGTTCTTTTGCAAGTTTTGTTTCTTGATGGGTTAATAGAAATCCGGTGCCCTTATCCACTCTTGTGATTGTATGTATTTCAGGAAAGTCAGTTTTTAAAGCCGCAGCCATTGGCTTAGGCGTATAAAAGTGTTCGACGGTTTCGCCTTCCCATACATCTTTCATCCCTACGGCATAGATCTGATCGGTGTCAGCATAAAAACGGTCAAAGCTGAATTCGCTTTTTACCCATAGCATGATCAATATGGCAGCTGTCATTCCAGAAGCTAATCCTACAATGTTGATCGCTGTAAAACCTTTATTCTTTAATAGATGACGAAAGGCTATTTTAAAATAATTCGCAAGCATGGTAAGTCGTTATAGATTAACGTTTACCAATTCATTTGCCAATAAATTAAAGTGCTGAAAATAAGGTGCTAAGGTTTTTTTTAATGAATTGCTTGTTCGAACTCGAACGGTCTTTGTTCAAAAGCGGACAATTTCGGACAAAAATTCCGTAGGATCGGTAACGCTGGTATAGGTGTAAGTTAGACCTTTTGATCCGCTATATATCGTTCGCTAAAGATGAGGCATTTCTGTAATATAAAAAATACGAAAACGTTATAGTTAAATTACGAAAACGTTGTAGTTAAATTTCACCTGCTGATGATTTTTAGGAATGCTCGCCTAATTTCGATCACCTCCCTGTACTCTTGCATCTTTTTTATATCGAAAATCGTGTTATTGAGACAAAATAGTACTTTTTTGATACAATCTAGTTCTGTTTTTCTAATTGCTAATATTCACTTTTACAGTTAAAATTCCTTTATCAAAGGAAGCCAATTATAAAAATACTAAATCACCCATAGTGAACATTTCTTTATGAGAAACAATTGTAATCTAAAACAAAATAGCTTTTACAGCTTTGGAACGGGCAAATGGATACCCTGTTCCTGCCTGCTCTGTCTGGTCGCTCTGGCTAGTCCTGCTGCTGCATTAAAAGCCAATGTACCCCTTGTGTCGACGATAGAGGAGACAGTACAGAACCGCGAAATCACAGGTAAAATATCGGATGGAAATGGGCAGCCTTTGGCCTCCGTGACAGTGAGCGTGTTGGGCAGCAAGGTTAGCACAGCCTCAAAAGCTGATGGTACTTATACCATTTCTGTGCCTCTTGGTGCAAAAAAAATGGTGTTTAAACTTTTGGGCTACAAGAGCCAGGAAGTCGATCTTACACCATCCAAGGTCGTCAATGTGGTCCTCAGTTCGTCGGCCGATGAGCTGGACGAAGTGGTTGTAGTAGGCTATGGTACCATGCGCAAAAAGGATCTGACAGGCTCAGTGATGCAGATCCATCCAGACCGCATAGCCAATGAAAACCCCAAAACCGTACAGGATATCCTCCGCGGATCGGCAGGACTGAATATCGGTTATGATGCCTCAGCAAAAGGGGGCGGCTCCATCGAAGTACGGGGTAAACGCTCGGTCTACGATAGCAACAGCGGGCACAACAACCCCTTGTTGGTGCTCGATGGCATGATTTTTTACGGCGAGCTTTCTGAAATCAATCCGGATGATATCGAGCAGATCGATGTGCTAAAAGATGCTTCGGCTGCCGCTGTTTATGGCTCGAAAGCAGCTAGTGGTGTGATTATCATCAGCACAAAAAAGGGGAAGCAGGGAAAGCCGACGATCAATATGACCATGAACGCCGGCGCAACACAATTGAGCGAATACCGCAAAAGATTCAGCCCCGAAGCTTACCTGCAGCACCGCGAGGACTGGTACACCAAAAATACCTACGGTATCAATCCGACAACGGGTCTATATGAGGCTTACCAAACGCGGGACGATAACGGCAACCTTACTGTGCCTTACGGTTTTTACTTCAATCCAGGGCAGCTGCCTTCGTTATTATCGCTGGATGACTGGCGCGCGCAGTCGACCAACGAGAACGGGGAGTCCGACCGAAGTATCTGGGGCCGCCGCTTGGGTCTACAGGGAAATGCCCTGCAGAACTTTTTGGATGGGAAAACGGTCGACTGGGGCGATCATACCTTCCGAACGGGCTTTAACCAGGATTACAACGCGAGCATCAGCGGTGCGAGCGACCGCGTCAATTACTACCTGTCCATGGGCTACCTGAAAAATGAGGGAACCGTTGTCAGCGATACTTACAAGGCTGTGCGGGCAAATATGAAGATCAATGCGCATGTGACCAACTGGCTGGAATTGGGCGCCAATGTGAATTTTCAGGATCGCTCAGACGGTAATATCGACATCGATATCGACCAGACATTGCGCAATAGCCCTTACGCGGATTATGCCGATGCCAGTGGCAATCCTTTACAATATCCACTCAGTGAGCAGTTCAGTCAGCGGGGTTATAATTATGATTTTCAGAAGAAATACCTGGAGCTTGACAAAGGTTATTCGGTCTTCAATTCTATTTTTAATGCGAAAGTCAAGCTGCCCTTTAACATTACCTATTCCTTTAATGCCTCGCCGCGCCTGCAGTATTTCCACGACCGTTATTTTATGTCGGCCGAGCTGCCGGGTTCTAATCCGGCCGATCGCGGTGCAAACCGCGAGCAGACCAAACGTTTTGACTGGTCGCTCAACAACACCATCAGCTGGGAACAGCGCTTTGCGGATAAGCACCGCCTAATGGTAACATTGGTACAGGAGGCGGAGGAACAGCAGTCCTGGAGGGATCGCATTGAAGCGCGCAATATTTTGCCTTCGGATGCCCTGGGCTTTCATAATACCAAAAATGGATCAAAGGAAAATAGCAGCTTCGACAGCTACGATACGCACCAAACGGCGGATGCCTTGCTGGCCCGTTTATTTTATTCCTACGATGACCGCTATATGCTCACGACCTCGATCCGGCGCGATGGCTATTCGGCTTTCGGTACCTCCAATCCGTACGCGACTTTCCCTTCTGTGGCCCTGGCCTGGAATTTTACCAAAGAGAAATTCTTCAAATGGACCGATGTAATGGATTATGGTAAGCTGCGTGTTTCCTACGGTAAAAATGGGAACCGGCAGCTGGCAGACCCCAATCTGGCGCTCGCCAACCTGTATTCGGGCAGCGGCAAGATGCATGGCTACCTCAACTCGGCAGGTGAACTGGTCCAATACCGCTACCTAATGGTAGACCGCCTGGCCAACCCGAACCTACAATGGGAAAAAACCACGGCTTGGAATTTTGGACTGGACTTTGGATTCCTAAAAAATCGCATTTCGGGTACCCTTGAATACTACCTGATGCAGACCCACGACATGATCATGGAGCAGAAGCTTCCCAATTTTACAGGATTCAGCAGCATCACCACCAACCTGGGGCAAGTGGACAACAAGGGGATTGAATTGACCTTAAATACCATCAACTTGAAAAAGGAAAATCTCCAATGGTCTACTACCTTCAGTTTTTCGTACAATAAGAATCAGATTGTACATCTCTATAAGAACTACCAGGATGTGCTGGATGCCGATGGAAATGTGGTCGGCCGCAAAGAAATGGACGAGATCTCGAACGGCTGGTTTATCGGGCAGCCCATCGGCGCAATCTGGAATTACCAGGTTACAGGCGTCTGGCAGGCCAATGAAGCTGCCGAAGCCGCTAAATATGGACAGGCTCCTGGTGACCCGAAAGTGGCCAATGTGTATACGGCAGACGATGCCGTGAATGGGGACAGCAGAAAGCCTGTGTATAATAATAACGATAAGGTCTTTCTGGGGCAGACGGATCCGCGTTTCCGCTGGTCGATGCGCAACGAGTTTACCCTCTGGAAGGACCTCAGCTTTTCATTTAATATTTATTCATACATGGGGCACAAAAGCTTGTCGGGCAACTACCTGAATAACGACGATGATGGCGGGCGCATGGCTTATGGTCTGACCAATCTACCGGCAAAGGAATACTGGACGCCGGAGAACCCAACGGACCGTTATGGCCGTATCGAGGGCAAGGGACCCATCGGAGCAGAAGGGGCGCAACGGTTGTACGACCGTTCGTTTATCCGGCTTGACAATATCTCAGTGGGCTATACGCTTCCAACTGCTCTGACTTCCAGGTATAACCTCAACCGGCTGAAGCTGTATGGTACGGTGCGCAATGTAGCTACCTGGACCAAAGATTGGGAATATGGCGATCCGGAGACGGGGTCCTGGGCTTCAAGGGTCTTTACCTTCGGAGTGAGTTTATCTTTATAACCTGATTAATTGTAATGTACATGAACAATACACTAAAAAAATCCAAATCCGCAGGCAGAGGCATCGCCTTTTTGCTTGCCGGTACGCTAGCGATAAGCAGTTGCTCGAAGGAATTTCTGCAGCCCGATCCACTGTCAATCTATATCCCCAACGAAACTTTTAACACCGAATCGGGCCTGCTTTCGGCCATGGCCATCTGCGACCGCCACCTCAAGGGGTATTGGGCTACAGATCATAACGAGATGCTGACGCTAGGCACGGAGTATATCTTTTCCGAACTGATGGTGGCTAGCAATACCGACAAACGCAGCATGATGGCGGATGTGGCCAATATGCTGACCCCGACAAGTGACAACGCTACGCATCAGAACCTCGACCGCTCCAACAGCCTCTGGTATCTGTGGGACGAAACCTACAAGGGGATCAGTTATGCCAATACCATTATCAAATATGTAGACCAGGTACAGACCTTGAGCGAGCAGGATAGGAATGCCTACAAAGGCCGCGCTTATTTCCATCGGGCTTTCCGTTATATGGCTTTGGTCTTTGAATACGGCGACGTGCCTTTGGTAACGACCATCATCGACGTGCCCAAACAAAATTACCGGAGCACCAAGCGTGATGCCATTCTGCAGATGATTACCAAGGATATGGAGTTTGCAGTACAATGGGTGCCTGATCAGAAAAATATGAGCCTGATCGGCCTGATCAATAAAGGTGCCTGCCGCATGCTTTTGGCAAAATGTTACCTGGCCATAGGGGAGTATCAGAAAGCCAAAGAGCAGACGGATATCCTGATTGATCAGTCGGGCTATGCACTGATGACCGAAAGCTTCGGGACCTTTAACGATGGAGGCGAGGCACAGACCTGGCCCATTACACGTAACGTCATCTGGGATATGCACCGCCCCGAAAACAAACTGATTGCCAGCAACCGCGAGGTGATCATGGGGATGCCCAACCGCGGTGCTGATGCAGAGTCTTTTGTAAAAATGCTGACCATGCGGATCTTATATCCTTTTGTCTTTGACAGCCGGATACAGACAACGGATGGTAAACAGGCCTTGTTGAACATCAAGCGGAACAGTGGGGATTACAATGCAAAATATGACTATATGCGTGCCTTTGGCCGCGGGATTGCGACTTTCCGTCCTACATCATTCCAAACGCAGGGCGTATGGTCTGTCAATGGCAAGCTGGATGATGGCGACCTGCGCCACAGTTCAAAGATGGGTAACTGGGTACGGATGGAAGATTACAAAGTAAACAATAAGGCTTCCAAAGATTTTGGAAAACCAGTCACACTGAAAGATCCCGCAACGGGCAAACTCCTTTGCAGCGATACCATTCGCCGCTGGTACGATGTGCCGCATTATAAATTTTTCCTGGATGATCCTGTAAGTGAAACCAATATCAGCGGTTCAGACGGTTCACGGGGTGCTACCAATGGGGGAATCGCCGATTGGTACCTCTATCGCTTGGCGGAGGCTTACCTTTTGCGCGCCGAAGCGAAATATTATATCAATCCGGCCGATGGGACGATAAAAGATGATTTAAATGCTGTCCGCCAGCGTGCAAAATGTACCGAGCTCTACCAGGGCGCGGTCAGTATTGGAGATATTATGAATGAAAGGGCTCGTGAACTTTATTGGGAAGAATGGCGCAATGTGGAATTGAAACGGGTGTCGCTCTGCCTGGCACGTAGTGGTAAACCGGATGAATGGGGAAATGCGTACAATCTGGACAATTTCGATAAACAAAGCGGTACAGATGCGAGTGGCGGAAGTTACTGGTACCAGCGCATCATGCATCATAGCCTCTACAACAAAGGTGTCATTCATGTCAACGCCACCGGGCTAAGCGATATCAAATACACGATGGATAAAAAGAACATGTACTGGCCAATTCCCAATGTTGCGATTACCTCCAATATTAAAGGGCAACTAAAGCAAAATTATGGCTACGACGGTTATAATCCCGCTACTCCCGTCTGGGATAATTGGGAGGATGCCGTAGCAGATGAAGCCAAAGCAGAATAATCAGTTAATAGGTCCCGAACCGATATTTATTAGAGGAGATCGGTTCGGATTTTTTTAAATAACGTATTTTATAGCTACAAAAATAGTTTGTAATTACATAAAACCAGTTCGTATGATCAAGAAAATCTTTTTGTTTTTATTGTTTCTTCCGGTTCAATTTTTAACCGCACAGACAGATCTGGCAAATTTTCCTGTTGGGGCAGACCCTAAGGAGATCGGCCATCGCATTGCACACCGCTTTATCACAGGCAAACATATGCTGCATGCAGGGAAATGGATCAGTTACCCCGAGACGTTCTATTGGACGGGCGCCATTAATTACGCGCATCTAACGGGCGATCAGAAGCTGATGCAGGCCATGAAGGAACGGTTTTCGAAATTAACAACAGGTGAGCCACAGCTGATGCCTATTAAGAACCACGTCGATTTAAATATGTTCGGTAGCCTCCCTTTGCGGCTTTATCAGCTGACCAAAGAGAAAAGCTATCTAGACCTGGGCTTGCCCTATGCTGATACACAATGGGAACTTCCACAAAATGCCAGTCAGGAAGCAAAGGCCTGGGCGCAAAAAAGATACACCTGGCAGACGCGCCTCTGGATCGACGATATGTACATGATCACCATCGTGCAGGCCGCTGCTTTTAAAGCAACGGGCAAAGTCGAATACCTGGACCGTGCAGCCCGGGAAATGGTGCTTTATCTGGATGAACTGCAGCGTCCAAATGGACTGTTCTATCATGCGCCAGATGTCCCATTTTACTGGGGGCGAGGCAATGGCTGGATGGCGGCAGGCATGACCGAATTGCTGCGCATGCTTCCGCAGGATCATGCCGACCGGCCCCGTATATTAAAGGGGTATCTGACAATGATGAAGAGCCTCAAGAGACAGCAACGCAAAAGTGGCATGTGGAATCAGCTAATTGACGAGGCAGACTGCTGGGCAGAAACTTCTGGTTCGGCGATGTTTGCTTATGCGATCATATCGGGGGTGAAACAGGGTTGGCTAGGGGAGAAACAGTACGGTCCTGTGGCCCGTAAAGCCTGGCTGGCACTCGCGAAATATGTGGACGATCAGGGCGCAGTGTCGGAAATCTGCGTGGGCACCAATAAAAAGAATGATAAACAGTATTATTACGACCGTCCCCGCCACACAGGCGATTACCATGGACAGGCTGCCTATATGTGGTGCGTCAATGCATTGCTGGAGGGCAGCGCCGAATAGTTATTGCCCATTGAATATATTAAATCTGTAGAATTTCTAAGTCGTTTTATGTTTATAAGACATATTGAGTATTAGATGCAAGTTTCGATAGGTCAGATTATTTTAGTAATTTAGTAATCGTATGATAGCGTTGATGGAGGACAGGACTGTTGATTTTACCATATTTTTATTAAATATATCAGTAGCTTTATGCGTGAAATCAATTGTCATGATGAAAAAATTCACCTGTGTGGAAATATACAGTCTTTTGGATATTTATTTATCTTTGAAGACGATAAGTGTATCGGGGTAAGCGAAAACTGTGCAGCTATTGCAGGCGAAGAATGCTCCGCAATGCTGGGCATGACTGTAGACGATGTTCTTCATCGGATAGTTCCTTCATTTGAACTTCGCGGAGAGAGCATTGAACAGGCTGTTTCCGACAGCATGTTTGCCAGGTATGCCGATCGTGTGACTATCCATCAAAACGATTATTTTTTAAGTCTCTATAAGTATGATGGCAAAATTTATCTTGAAATAGAGGCCTGCAATCCTCTCGCTGTCAAAACAACCAAATTATATTATTATGCGAAGCATTTAGATAACCGTAGTGGCGGCAACTCTTGTTGGCAGGCATTGACTGAATTGATTAAGGACATTATTCACTATGATCGGGTGATGGTGTATCGCTTTTTGGAAGATAATAGTGGACAAGTTATTGCAGAGAGCAAGACGGCTGAGCTGGAATCGTTGATGAATTATCGTTATCCGGAATTCGATATTCCGGCACAGGCGCGCGAGCTTTACCGTATTTTTCATGCCCGCCATACGGCGGATGTTAGTGCGGAAGCGATTCCGCTGATGGGGCGGAGTGTCGATGATCTCGATCTTACACGCTGCAGCCTTCGGGCACTTTCACCCATGCATTTACAATACCTTAAAAATGCCGGCGTAAAGGCGAGTGCAAGTTTTAGCATTATCGTGGACGATGAGCTTTGGGGGCTTGTAGCCTGTCAGAATCGGGAGCCAATGCATGTAGATCTTTCACAGCGCCATCTATGTACCTTTCTTACACAATACGCTGTAAACAATTATCTGGCAGATTTTCAGAAGAAACAGGTAAAAGTTCAGAAAAATCTATCGCAGCTGAAGCATGATCTAAAAAGTGATTTGCTAGTCAAGCGCGACTTGTATGACGTATTGGAAAAGTATGCCGTGCGTATTATGGAGGTAATGAATGGGCAGGGGCTAATCATTAAACGTGATCGCGCGATCATGATGGTGGGTGAGGTGCCTGATAAAAAAATGCTCCAAGAAATTGATAAAAAAATAGCCACTGCAGAGTTTTTTGCGACAGATAGATTTAAGTGCGATGGTCCTTCCGAAGATGTTGAAATGTATCCCGGTGTACTTCGCATCAGTATTCTGCCCGCAAATAACTGGTACTTATATGTTTTTAGGAAAGAACGCCTGATAGAAGAGACCTGGGCAGGGAAGCCGGAAAAAGTGATGCAGGTTGACGAAGATAGAAAGATTACCTTTCCTTCGCCACGTTCTTCTTTCGAGGCATGGAAAAAAATTACAAAAGGAAAAGCCGAAAAATGGCAATCGTCTGAACTCGCTTTTATTGAAGATATTACACACATTATTCAGCAAGCGGTAGCACAGCGTGGGGGAGAGATTGATGAATTGAACAAGAAACTGGTACGCTCTAATAATGCGCTTGATACGTTTGGCTACACGCTGACCCATGATCTTAAAAATCCGCTGACGACGATACAACTCACTGCGCAAATGTTGCTCCATAAAAAAGATATCTCTGACGAACTGCTTGCAAAGTCAATGAAAAATATCTTGGAGGGGACGCAGCTGATGCGGGATATGATGGATAAAGTCTACCAAATGTCAAAGGTAAATCATGTAGACTTTGTGTTCGAACCAATTAATCCACAGTCCAAGATTGTCAATATCGTTGAAAATTGCAAACAGCAATACCAGGTCCAGCATTTAGAATTTATAATGGGCGAAACACTACCTGTTTTGGGCGAGAGAACATTGATCTATCAATTATTTCTGAACCTTGTTGGCAATGCCATAAAATACAGCAGCAAGAGGCAAAACCCGAAGGTGTCCGTTGAGAGCATGCGGCAGGGAAATACGGTCCGGTATGATATCAAGGATAATGGAATCGGAATTGATTTGAAGGAGGCCGACAAAATTTTTGAAATATTTGCCCGAATGGCCAATACAGAAGGCTTTGAAGGTTCGGGGGTTGGCCTTTCCATTGTTAAACAAATTGCGAATAAGCTCAACGCAGCTATTCACGTGGAAAGCGAATTAGATGTCGGTACTACATTTTCCGTCGTCTTCAAAGATGTACCTGAAGCAGATCGTATGCATTTAGTGTCTTAAACGACGGAAAGTAGACTTTTATCCAGTAAATTGTCTATCTTGTAAAGTCTCAAAGAAAGATTATATAAACGGTTTGGTGACCAGCCAAGCGTAAGCGTTTGTTTTAAGATGATCACATCAGCTGCATAAAAGCACTTTCATTAAAAAGTGCTTTTATGTGTACCTAGTCAGCGTGTACTTGCAGGCTTAGTTTTTAAATATGCTATTAATTTTATCCGTGATATCGGTTAAATCAAAGGGTTTGGCGATAAAACCATTTGCGCCTAAGTTTCCTGCGATTTCAGGTCCATCAACGCTTGCTGATAGGACAATGATAGGAGTTTCTTTGATTTCGGGTGTACTGCGGATAATTTTAATCAGCTGATCTCCAGAAATTATTGGCATCCAGAGGTCCAGCAGCAAGAGATCTGGCTTATGCGAAATTAATTGCTTTGTCAGGTGCGTGCTATTTATTTCGCATATGACATTAAATCCTTCTAGTTCTAAAAAAAGCTCCAGCATCTCGAGTATTCCTCGGTCATCATCACAGATCATTATCTTTTTAGGCTGCATATTTTTTATTTGTTGATTACAATGGGTAATGTAAAATTAAATGTGGATCCTTCTCCTGGCTCGCTTTCGACCCACAGTGTTCCTTTGTGGTGTAAGATAATCTCATGCGAAACATAGAGCCCAATGCCTAAACCCGGGAACTTTTTCTGTATATGGCTGACGCGAAAAAATCGTTCGAAAATTTTTAGTCTATCCTGATAGCTTATGCCCATACCATAATCACGTACGGAGATTTTAACAAAGTTCGCTACCTTGTGGATACTAACTTCAATTTTTTTAGACTCGGGTGAATATTTAATAGCATTTGAGAGCAGATTGTTCAGCACTTGGATAATCTGTAGCTCGTCGCCCTCTACGATACTACCTGTATTTCCTGAAAGGTGGATGTCAGAATCAGGTGCAGCTAATTTCATGCTTTCAACCGCATCTTGAATGGTCTTATCGATCTCAAAAGGGTCCATGTGCAGTTCAAGATTACCAGATTGAATTTTAGACGTATCTAAGAGTTTTGTAATCAACAGGTTCAATCGATCGATATAAGCTGTGATTTTATCTAAAGTTGAGACATATTTCGGATCGGTGTTTTCGGCACTCAATCGCTGTAAGATCTGGAAGAGACCCTTAATTGTTGTAAGCGGAGTCTTAAGTTCGTGGCTTGCAATGGACAGGAAATCATCTTTACGCCGATTCTGCTCCTTCTTTTCCGTAATATCTTCGATGGCGATCAGGATCCGGTCTTTGTACTGGCCCTCGAATTCAATACGATAAGCATTTAGCAGCATGACTTTTCGACCAATATGAGGAAAGATATGATCTACCTCATAATCGATAACCGGGTTATTGGTGGGCAGTATCCGAGTGAGCATCTCTTTTAAAGAAGAAATATCCCACTGCTGATTACCGAGGTCAAATAATAAATTTCCTACCGTTTCTTCTGTGGTGACTTTAAACGAGTTTAAAAAATGTCTATTGGCGCTCAGGACGATGTAATTGGAATCTAGCACCAAGAGACTTTCTCGTACTGTTTCAATTATACTGGACAGAAAGCTTTCTTTATCTTGCAGTTCTTTGGTTCTTTGCTGTATTTTGAGCTCCACATGGGACTTCTCTTCCCGAAGATCATGCTCCGCTTTTTTTCGATCACTGATGTCATTTTGAACACCAATAAAATGAGTTACCTGACCTTCATCATTCTTCACTGGTGAAATAAAAAGTTCGTTCCAAAAAAGCGTTCCATCCTTACGATAATTTCGAATTTCAATCTTACATTCTTCGCCGCGCTCAATAGATTCTTTGATCATACTACGTTCGGCTTGCGAACGGTCCTGAGCCTGTAAAAATCGGCAGTTGTGGCCAATAATTTCGTCATGGGCATAACCACTGATGGTTTCGAAAGCTTTATTGCAATAAATGATGGGATTATCATACTGCAGATTGTCTGTAATTATAATACCCGAATAGGCAGAATTCAATGCTTTTAGATAAAGATCTAGATCATTGTTCTTGTTTTCAATACGTTGCTTTGAATTGTCGATGCCGGAAGCATTTTTTCTCATATATTTTAAACTCCCATATTAATTAAGGTGTCCCCAAAATAATCTATAATTCTGAGATTGAAGCGAATTTTGGAATGTCTAAATTAAAAACCCGTATAAATCCCTGCTGAGGAAATAATCAGTGCAAAAGATAGCAGGGCGCGTATTTTTGATCTGACTGAACCACAGAGAACAGTGCATAGTTTACTATCGCTTTCCAGCGCAGTATGCTATCCTTAGGCACTTTTTCAACTGTAGAGATCGCCCACTTGCAACTGTTTTCGTATCACTACCTTATTGATGTCTATTGCCTTTATGGTAATACGAAATGTGTTTGTTGATTCCTTGCGCCGCATCATTTCTGTCGGGCGATATCCTGACGGGGGCATATTGCAATGATACAATATCCATGCTGTCGATTTCGGGCATTTTAAGCGGGCGGTACCAAGAAGGTGGGTTCGTTAGATTGCCCGTCTCTTTGCGATCTGTTTTTTCTGTTGATTCCTGTACAGAACGCTGTTTCCAGCGTCTGTAAACGAGCAGTGCTGCTCCGGCAACTGCTGTGATAACGAGTCCGATTTGTGCTTTCATACGTTCTTCTTTAAGAATTGAACCATTTCCTTTTAAAATGAACAATACTCAAATCAAAAAGTTCAATAAAAAAGAGAATCAGCGTCTACAGGTGCCCTCGTAAGAAGTTTGTGTAAAGCATCCGATTGCCGTAAATAAGCTTTGACAGTTTTAAAGATTCAGCTTATTTTTGTGTACAAAACACAGACAGTTAATAAGACATGGAATCACTCTTTCGCGCATGGAAAACGAGCCGGATGGCTTACCTCAAGTTCTTTGAAAACTATTCTTTGGAACAGCTCAATCGCATTCCTGATGGCTTCAGTAACAACTTGATCTGGAATATCGGCCATATCATTGCCACACAGCATAAATTAATTTATATCGGATCTGAGGTAAAGGGACATATCCCTGATGAAATCTTCAATAGCTACCAGTCCGGGACAAGGCCTTCAGCAGCGGTATCGCAGCAGGAAGCAGATCTGCTGAAAAGATTGCTCCTCGATCAGATTGAACCGACCATCCGTGATTTTAACAACAAAAAGTTTGTGACCTATCAGGAACGCACAACAGGAACGGGCTTCCATCTCACTTCCATTTACGATGCTTTCGAATGGAATAACTTTCATGAAGGTCTGCATTTGGGTTATATGATGAGCATTAGAAAGTTTATCTCGTTGGATTAATGCTCAACTCTTTTGCCTTTCTATTTTTAAACCCTTACCTTAGCGCATTACTAGACCTTATTTTTGCCCCGCATATTGTTGTTCGGATGGCAATGATCTAGGGGTTTTATTTTCAATGGTTTGTACATGCAGTACGAAAGATTAAATAAGTGAAAACGAATGATTTTTAAAGCTCTTCGATCGAATATTGATGTTGATGACAGTTTATTTAATGATATATACCCGCCCAAAATAAAAAAATTGGCTGAACGTCACTGGACACCTGTTCATGTCGCAAAAATGGCCGCAGAGTACCTGGTTGAATCTCCGATGGACAAAGTGCTGGATATTGGTGCCGGAGCAGGAAAATTCTGTCTTGTAGGAGCTTCGTGTACCAATGGAATGTTTTATGGTGTGGAACAGCGCGAATCACTGGTTAAGCTTTCCAATGGATTGGCCGAGAAACATCAGGTGCAGAATGTAGCGTTTATTCATGCCAATATTGACGAGATCTGTTTTTCCGACTATGACGCGTTCTATTTCTATAACTCCTTTTATGAAAATATAGATACATCAAGTCCAATTGATTATTCGATACTGCCTGATCCAGAACTTTATCATGCGTATACCGAGTGTCTGAGGAATCGGCTTGCGCTATTGCCTATTGGTACCCGTGTGGTTTCCTATTGGAGCGGTTGGGAAGAGATTCCCTGTAATTTTGATCTGGAGTATACGGCATGCGACGGTTTTCTCAATTTTTGGCGGAAATTGGGTTAAGGGAAAGGAAGCAGGACAACCCTGCTTCCTTTTTTTACGACCCTAATCCAAATAGAAGAAAAGTCTGCTGAATGTTTGATTCGGTACTTTTGGTGCAATAAAATAGGGTTGAACCTTTCCTTTATCGTTCAATTTCGGTAAAAAGAAACCTTCAGCACCCAGTTTACTTTTTGTTTCATCGCTATCAAAAGCCCATTCACTGTCCGTATTGGCCTTGGTAAAATTAACCGTAGCGCTCCGCAGATCGGCGCTTTTGTCAAAATCCTTGAGTGGTAGATAGTCGACATACACCCATCTTCCGGGAAGCACATTTTTTGCGATATACTCCTTACGGATATCACCCGTAGTTGCATTGATCTTCTGCAATGAAATATCAATGGGGAAATCAATACTTTTATCATAAATATAAAAGCCCAGTTTATTGACATTGGGGTCAGCAGCGGGTGGCTTCACTTCCTGCACTTTTCCATCAAAATAGACGTAGTTAAAATTGACTCTGATGGTGTTTTCAGGCAATTCGGCACTGTAAACCACTTTCTTGGTCTCGGTATCGGTCAAAGTAACCAATCTCTTTTTGGGTATTTTGTAGCTAAACGCCGTTGCAAAATGGATATTGCTCTGGGGCTGGATGATAAAAGCACCATTTTTATGATCAAATACGGTGGTATCAATCGCGACCTGCAAAGGATGGTCACCACCATTATAGCCATTGATCAGAATATGCATCGCGCGTTCTACCTCAATATCGTCCTTATTGCAGGCACTGAAAAGGAAGGGAAAGCCGATCAGCAGCAGCGCAGTGGCTAGGGAATATAGCTTCGTTGACAAATTTTTCATAAATTATAATTCTAAAACCTTATTAAACCGCATCATATTATTAATGGGCGCTTCATTGATGATAAACAACTTGGAAATGGCTTTTGTGGGTGAAGGGACAGGAGCACCTGAGGTAAGCTGACTAAATTCGAAGGAAGATCCTTCGGTATAGGGAATATCGGTCCCAGCTTTATAGATATAGGCCCGAAATAGCACCGAGGTCTTTTCGCCTTTGTAATCCTGGATGCCTAAGGGGAAGGGATCAAATACGATCGGTTGGGAGAAGGTGTTGGGTTTTAGATTTTTGATCCGTATGACCTCTTCAAACACTTTGGGGGTGAAATAGTATTTTCCAAATACAATATCCACAGGTTCCCGGTAATTTAATACATTGGACTGGAGCATATAGATCAACTGTACTTTGCCCTCCACAGGTGCCGGTACTTTTGGAAAATCGGCTACTTTTCCGTCCATGTAAATAACATTGAGATCAGTCACGGCCGCCGTATCGTTGGCTTTGATTTCCCTTTCCAGCAGAATTTTATCGGTCGCTTTGGACTTCATGGTAAATTTTAAACGCTGCTTGGCGGGGTCATTGAAATTATAGTTGGCACCGAACGAGATACGGCTAAAGGCTGGTGTTACCGTAGCGCTAAAGGTATCCAGTTGCAAAATAAGTTCCTCATTGCTGTTATTATAACCACTTAAATTGATCATATGCACATTGGAATGATAGAGCAGTTCGTCGCCACCTTTATCGCACGAAAGGAAGGTGGATAGCAGAAAAAAGGAGATCGCCGTGGCTGTTAAGATTATTTTTGTTTTCATAACGGTTGATTTAAAAGGTATATCCGATGGAAAGGCTAAAGGAACTGCCCACTTTCCGGTTAAAAGTTTCTTTGTCGCCTATGCGCATCTTTTTGGTTCCGTCTTCGGAGGTCTCGTAATAACCTTCCTCATATTTTTGGGAAAAACCAAACTTCCATTCGTAGATCTCGTTCCATTCCTGCGTTGGCCATTCGGAGTTCGACAGGCCTTTCCAGCGATCCTGTACTTTGAACGTTTCGGGTCTGTTCACATAAAAGCGGAACGGACTGTTCAATAGGTTGCTCAGGTTCAGTTTAAGATCCAGGTTTTTGTTTTTCAGCAATTTGTAGCTCAGCTGTGCGTCCAGCTGATTGCGCGGGCGCTCGTATTCGATCAAATCTTCGCTCATGGCTGTCATAAAGGTTTTATAACCCATGTGGTTAAACGCTATGTTGGCCCCTAAGCGGTCTCCGGCATACTGTAAGGCGGCATTATAGACAACGGGTATCTGTCCATAAAGCGGGCGCTTGTTTTTCAGGAATTGTTTTTCGCGGTATTCAAAGGTATTTCCATATTTATCGGTACCCATGCCCTTTGCCATGAATTCAGCCGACTGCACTTCGGAGCTTTGAAGTGTCATGTTTCCGCTGAAATTGAAATCCTCCAGCAGGGAACCAGGAGCTATAAAGCCCAGGTTTTTGCGGATATCAAACTCCAGTCCCTTTACTTTGGCCCATTCCGAGTTATTGGTGGTCACGTAGATGCGGTGCGACGAATCCATCATCTGCCGGTACAATTCGATCGGGTTCTGAAAATATTTGTAGAAAAACCCAATTGAAATAACTTCCGCAATGGAAGGGTACCATTCGAAACGCATGTCATAGTGGTCAATTAAGGTCGAGAGCACGCCTTCATTCCGACGGTAAGCACCGCCCAATGCAGGGTCCTGACGCACCATCTTGGAGTTTTCAATCAACGCCGGACGGACTACGGACTGTGAATAGGCCATACGGATATTGAAATCCTGTATGGGGGTCAAAGTCAGACTGGCCGATGGCAGGTAGCGCCAGGTTTTCTCCTCGGTTTCGGGATCTGCCGTCATGCCCACCAGTTTCCCTGTTTTGGGATCAACAAACCGTTGCTTGCGCATGGCAATGGTTCTGGCGTCCATCTGCAGGTCATTATCGCCGTTTTGCAGGCTTTTATATTTGAAGTATTCGGCACGTACGCCCCAGACCAGTCGGATCCACGAGTTGAAGCGGTTGTCGAGCATGCCATAAACCGCCTGATTTATATTTTTCCCTTCATAGGCACTAACAGAGAATGCCGCCGGATAATAAAACATGCCGTGTAAGGGATCTGTAAACTCAAGATATTTCGACCAGGTATTCACGGGGGTAAAATTATTGGCACCAACCGAAACGATGGGCAGTGAAACCCATTCGAATAAGCCATGCCGATCCATAAATTGGTATCCCGCCTTCAGGGTCTGCTTTTGACCGAGCCAATTCGTCTGGTAGCTCAATGCACCTTCAGCAATTTTGTTTGTCTCTGTATAATGGTATTCGGAGCGTGTAAATGTTCCGTCACCGGCATTGGCGTAGTGCGAAGGGATTATATTGTAAATGGTATCATTTAGTAGACCGATAGGAGCGAGCCAGGCTTCGGTGGCATCTTTCTCGCGGTTGTTCAGCTGGTTGCGGGCAATATTCCATTCGAATTTGAACTTGCCGAACCGATGCTCGCCATCCAGCTTATTCTGCAGCATGTCGATAAATTTGGGACGATCATACTCCCGGATAGCTGGCCTCGAATCGTAACCGATATCATTTCCCCAGCCTTCGATCACCGAAAACTGATTGTTGAACATCCGGGAATAGAAATTCCGCGAGGTTATTTTGTGATTTTTGCTGTTCCAGCCCAGGTTGATCAAAGCACCTAAACTTGAATTAAAGTTATACTGTGTTGAGGTTGTCGGATGGATTTCTTTGCCGGTGCTGATATCGAAAGTTGCCCCGCCTGTTTTTTGCCAGCTGCCGCGTTCAAAATTGGAGATATGATCGATAGATTGCTCATTGCGGTAACTGAGCGAGCCTACAAAACCAAAGATACCTTTTGTGCCGGTATAACTCCGCCCCAGGCTGAACTGATAGTTTTGTCCCGGTAGTGCCGTGTATTTTCGGGTACCGAGGCGTTCCAATCCGCCGATCCGTTTGTTCTGTGCAGCGATCATTTCCGGCGTGAAAGGCGTTACGCCTTCAGGCACGGGTTTATAGGGATTGGCAGGGTCGTAATTGAGCCCGTCGAAAACCGTCAGATCCCGTGGGAAATTGCCCCGCGTGCCATCGTCAAAGGCCAGGTAATCTAAACCACCGCGGCCATAGCCCAGGAAATCTTTGCCCGTTGAGCCATTGATGTATTTGCTTCCCACCGAAAAGGAGGTGAAGTTTTTCACTGGAATGGCCAGGGTATTGATCTGTACCAGTCCACCGCCAAAACCAAAGCTCAGATCGGGCGACGAGGTTTTGTGGATAATGACATTGTCGATGAGGTTGCTGGGGACAATATCAAATTCGAAGTCCCGCACCTGCACGTCTGTACTGGGGAGGGTGGCGCCATCCATCATGGCCAGGTTGTAACGCTCGGCAATACCGCGGATCACCACCCGCCGGTTGTCGTTGGTACTGACACCGGAGATGCGTTTCAGGGTCTCACCAACGTTTTTATCCGGCAAAACGGATATTTGTTCGCGGCTGATCCCGTTGGAGATGGTGGCTTCATTTTTCTGTTTGGCATATAAGGAAGCTACACTTTCCTGTTTATAGCTTCCCGTCACCACCACCTGCTCCAGGCTTTTAACCACGCTCTTTAAAACAATGTTGAGATTGGTCTGCTTCCCAGACTGCACCACGATGTCGGTGATCCGTTTTGTCTGATGGGAGATGTAACTCACTTCGATGGTATAGGTTCCGGGGGCGAGGTTCAGGCTGTAACTGCCATCGGCTTTACTTTTTAACGATTGGCTGCTTTGGAGCAGCGTAATGCTTGCATCAGCAAGGGCTTCACCATTTTCGTTGATGATTCGGCCGCTGATATTTCCCTGTTGCTGAATGGTGCTGTTGCCCATGCTTCCGGATAGCGGAACCGGGATAGCGGCGATTTTTTTTGCCGAAACAATCACAGACTGGTCCTTTAGCACAAAGCTGAGCGGTTGGTTTTTGAAAATTTCTGCCAGTACAAGCCTGATGTCGGTATTGCTGGTTTCAATGGTAACGGGGCGGGCCATGCGCAGCAGGCTGCCTTCGACCAGAAATCCATAACCCGTCTGTGTACTTATTTTTTTGAATACTTTGGCCAGGGAGCTGTTCTTCTCGGAGAGACTGATGTTTTGTCCTATTGCTCCGAAGCTGATCTGTAGCATGCCAAAAAGTGTCATGAAGGTGCTTAGCTTCATTTTCAATAGTATTTTTGTATTTTTTTTATACATTTGTTAAGCTGAAATATGTGTTAATTGGATCGAGAAATTCATTTGCCTATTCCGGCTATTGGCCAGTAGTGTTGCGACCACTATTGGCTTTTTTTGGAATTGGGCATGCGGTATAATTTTATAGCAGGTCTGTCCTTGGACAGTCACCTATGGCAGTTCTAGGTTATTTTGTTTCTACGATAAGCCTCCTTCCTTGCATCTCTACGTTGATGCTTTTAAACGTTTTTAATAAATTCAGTACTTTTTCAAAAGACCAGGACCGCGGGATCCTTCCTGTAAAGGTTTCGCTTGTTGCGGTACCCTGATAGTGGATGTCCACATTGTACCAGCGGCCCAGTTCGTCCACAACGCTACCGATATCGGCATCTGTAAAGTCAAAGTAGCCCTCTTTCCAGGCGATGACTTCCGCGGGGTCCACATTTTTGATGGACATGGACTCTCCAGCCACTATACCCTGTTCACCGGGCTTGAGAATGATGCGCTGATGGGCATTGGTCAAGGCGATGGAACCGCTCAGGAGCGTTGTTTTGGTCTTCGATTTGGCCTTGTAGGTATTGACGTTAAAATGAGTTCCCAGTACTTCGATCAGTTGATTTTCCGAGCGTACCCGGAAAGGCATGGCCGCATTGTGTGCTACTTCAAAATACACCTCTCCGCTGATGGTCACCTCGCGCGAAGAACCCCGGAAGGCTGAAGGGTAGCTGATCGACGATTGTGCATTGAGCCAGACCTGGGTTCCGTCGGCCAATGTCAATTGGTATCGGCCACCCCGTGGCGTAACAAGAGTATTGACATGGACCTTCTCGACGTTCTTGCCAGCCGTATAAACCAGATTACCGGATTTCAGTTTGTTGATATGAATGTTTCCTTCGGTACTGAGTTCGCCATTTTTTGACTCATCCAACATGATTTTTTCGCCGTTTCCGAGGGTTAAGATGGCTTTATCCGTAGCGGGATGAATGCTGTTGCTTTGCTCTGGGGCAGGGATCAGCAATTGCTCAGACTGCTTCTTGAAGATGTAAAACGAGACGGCACAAAGGAATACGAGGGATGCCGCTGCTTGCCATAGCCTAGGGCCTGGAAGGAGGAAAAATCGCTTCTTTGGTAGGTTGGCGGATGCGGATGTCTCCGCGTCGATCTGATCAAAGATCTTTTCCTGCAGTTGCTTTTTGTGGAATACACGCTCTTCGGCGCTTAAATTGTCGATGAGATCTGGATTAGCTTCAAAGGAAGCGTACCATTCTTCAAGAAGCTGGAGCTCGTCCTCCGTTATTGTTCCGGCTTCGTATTTAGCGAGTATATCAAGTAGCTGTTGATCGTCCATTTCCTGTGCTTTATACTAAGGAGTACCCGAAGTCTGCAAAAGCGGGAATGGAAATGTGAAAAAAAATAATTTTCCCTAATTTTTGTGCGTATACAGCAGCAGTACCAGGTAGAAAATATCCATTTGATGTTCTTTGATTTCCGTGCGCATGATCTTCATGGATTTGGTGATGTGCTTGCGGACCATAGCCACTGAAATGTTGAGCTGGTCGGCGATATCCTGATTGGAACGTTTTTCGAAACGGCTCAATAGAAAAACCTCTTTGCAGGTTGCGGGCATTTTTTCGGTGATCTGGATAATCTCCGCGTGGATTTGCTTGGCTTCAAGTATATTGTCGGGCTGAATCGGAGCGTTATACCCGATGTGGGCCGCGGTTTGGATATATTTATCCTGGACTTGTTGCGCCCGATAGAATTTAAAGACCTGAAATTTAATCGCCGTCTTTAAATAAGCCGCAAGGGAATGGCTGAACGTGATCTCCTTCCGCCGCAAATAAAAATCGACAAAAACACCTTGCACGATTTCCTCGGCAATAGCCAGGGAGCCCGTCCTTTTACCGGCATGATTGATCAAAGGTTCCCAATAGCGGTTATAAAGTTCGGAAAATGCTGCTTTATTATCTTTCATTTGGACCAATTCTACCAGTTCCTGATCCGAAAGCGTTTTCAATTCACAATTAGCCATTATAGTTAAGCAAAGACCAAATGTAAATAGGCAATTAAACCTGAGCGTTTTATGAATATTAATAAATTATTAATATTCATTATACAAAAAAAATCTGAGACACGGAGCTCACTTACCTGTCTATTAAGTAGGTGAATTATAAACTTTCCAACTTAATCGTATGATGAAAAAGAACAAATTATTCTGGGCTGTAATCGGTGTCTCGCTTACCATGGCTGTCCATACCGGAGCCTACGGGCAGATGCGCAAAAAGGCGACTTTATCATAATCCTGATAAAATAAAAAGGCATGCTGGAAGATCGAAACTTTGTAGCGGTTAAACAATTCAGCGAAAGCGGTCTGATCATCCTTTGCGGCAAGATGAAGCAGTTCAATATCCGATATAGCCTGGTAATTGTTCAAATTTGTTAGTATTCTATTGCAGTAGATGTGTCAAATGTAAATTTAATATGCATAAAATCCAAACTGCTAAAGGATTGGAAACCTAATTTACTTCGATGGAGATACCCATTCACTAAGCGGTATGGTACTGCAGGGTGGACATTAATGGAGATAATAACACTTTTTAACTTCTGACTATTATTATATAATGGTCAGAAGTTTTTATATTTACGACAGTTTAGCGAACATAGGGCAGATAATAGGAAAAATCTAGCTTTAATTTCGGAATGCGCAATTATTAAAAAACTTATACGGAATATGAAATATTACTTACTGACCTTTTCTGTTTCGGCTCAGGTGCTCACCAAACGCACTGAACTGATCAATTACCTTAGCCGGCATATTGCTGACCTGAAATACATTTCGGCAGATCTTCAGGATAAACTATGCACCATTACCATCCGGACATTACGACGTGACGAAGGGGTTGTTCTTAATCTCTTGGCCATAAGAGGTTTCAAGGCATCTTTTCTATCAGCGACCGAAGGTCCCTAATGTGGGATTTAGCAAATTTCTGCGGCCCTGGATATTGGGCAGGCTTAAAATTATCTGATCAAAACGTGTGTTCGTTCGATTACAGCGATTTCCTCTTTCGCGGCAATCTGTCGTTTGTTTGAAGTTCTGCAGTAGGTATACTGTCGTGAACGGCTAAAGCCACGGGGTAGGACTTTCCGCTCCAGATAACCTTCTGCCACATATTTGCGGAGTAGTGAAGTAATGCGTTCAGTCTTAAAAGTAATCTGATAGGCTTTTTCAACAGCAGTGATAATCTGTTCAATGGTGCGGGGATCCTGAAAATAATCCGAGTCGAAAATCAGACGCATGACAGATTCCCGCTGATAACGATGATCTAGTTTTCGCGTCGTTTGGAGTTGATTTTTGTCCGTGACCTCGTCTGTAAACAACTTTTTGCCTAGGGGAAAGAATTTGGTCCTAAATCGGCCGAAATTACTGTGGGCACCCGTAGCTATCCTTAATGGCATTGATTCATCAAAAAAATGGGCCATCGGAATTGAAAGCGAATCGCAGAGCTGTGCTACAGCTTCCACAGAGATCGTCGAATTTTTGTTGCAGTAGCTCTGAAGTCGGCTTTCAGGGATCTCGCTAAAATTAGCCAAGCCGGCTAATGTCATTGAAGTCTTGTCAAGAATTTCTAAGATCCGAATGGACATCCATTCCGCTAAGGCCATATTTGTGATTTTTCCCATATTAATTGCAGAATTCCGTATGGAATTTAATTGATTGTATTATATGCTCAGGATTATTTTATAATGATGTTGTTTTTCTTTGTTTATCTGGTCAGCATATCTTTTAATTATGTTGATGTCCAGATTATGTATTCTCTGTAGATGGATTTTTATGAAGATTTCTGCTTTTTTTTTGAAATTCAACTGATTATCTTAATAAAAACAACACGAGGTCCGTGTTAATTAATTTTATTAAGCGATATTACTAATTTTTATTGAAAAATGAAGGTTTTTTTAAGATAAATAGAGGGATTTTTGACATAAATATGTTTTTTTTATTCAATTTGCTGTCCCGAATAATTTAATTCCTTCAATTGACCGCTCAAATAATTTAAGTTCTTCAATCGTCTAGGTGAATACATTAAAATTGCGGAGCACTAGACTTGGGCTCCGCAATAAGAAGGTTTTTTAGGTAATCTTGCTGAAGATCTCCATTAGAACGTCAGTAGGCCTAAGGATAAGCTAGCCGAGTAACGGGATTTTCCGTTGTCACCATATCCACCAGATGTAGACAGCGCTGTTTCTAGGCTGCCCGATCCCTTCAGATAAAGTTGATTGCTTTTCTTTCCGAAGTTGGCAAGCCGGTATTGTATGCTCAGGGCATTGACTACCCGATCGCGTGTTAAATACTGGTAGATAGGCAAGGCAATGCTGTTTGCAACAAAATTGCTCGAATAGTTTTTATCTGTATAACTCCATTCGTTTTTTACGCCAAAATTGTAGTTGGATGCCACATCAAAGACCCAGCGCGACAGGGCTTTGTTAAAGCGGATGCCAATATCCATGCGATCGACGATTTCTTTTCCCTGCGGTAGGGCATAGCGGTTGTCCCAGCCGGAATAACTTACAGTGGCCTTGGCAAACCAGTCTGAGCGGTAGGCGCTGGTTTCTTTGGCCAATATATACCCCAAAGAAGCCTGGCTGCGTAGTGCCGTATTCAAGCTGCCTTCAAAAATAGTTTCATAACTGCGGTCGTCCGTGCGCTGCAATTGCTGGTATTCGGTATTGGAAATATCACAATACAGCAGGTTTAAATTGAAGTGATGGTTGTAATCGCCACGTTTTAAATCAATGGCCGATAATACCGTGTACTGATCGTATTGATGTTTGCCAGCTTTCATCGGATAGGTGCTGCCGTCGGTGGCCTTTTCCTCATGACGAAGGTAGCTTCCGGACAGCAACCAGCTGAACTGATCGGCGGTATAACGAAAGCTGAGTTCGCTGCCATACGCATGCGCAAGATAGCTGCGGTCCATATCTGCCGTCATAATGAAAGGTGATGCCCCGAGGTATTCGGCCAGACCTAGGAGTTTATAGACATTGTACTGTTGACTTCCGTTGGCACGTACCAGATTCAGATCATTTTTCTGATAATTATAAATGGCTGCGAGCCCAAGCTGATGCCGCTTGCTGATTTTGTAGGAAATATTCGGTGCTAGCTGGATTTTATTTTCTGTATCCAGGGAACGTGGGTCCATTTGTCGCGCTCCCGTAGCGACCTGATAGGAGAGGTCGAGACCGGCACGCATGCGGCCACCGGCAAAGCTGGGGCTCGCTACTTTGAGGTCCATTGTATAAAACTGCTTATTCCAGTCGCCCTTTAGTGAGTCGACTAGCTGATAGGGATTGTCGGTAAATGGATTCACAAGGGATGCATAGGCCAGCTCCTTCTCTTTCAATGTGGTAAAGTCAAAGCGACCATAGAGCGTCCAGTCGCCGGAACGCTGAAATTTCTCTGTCGAAAAATTGAGTCCCTGTTTCGATTTGCCTGTAAATGGATGTCTAAAATCTCCGCCTTCATAGAAGTAGCCTAAGGTGGTGTTTCCCACAGCCGGTAGGTCAAGCTCCCCCAGTAAAGCGCTGGTTTTGACTTTCAGCAGGCTTTCCTTTTCTTTGGAGTAGCTGATATTCGGATTTTCCTGTGCTTGCAGCTGCATGAAAGAAGCTGTAAATGCCAGGGAAAAAATATATTTTATGTTCATGATGCGCCTGCTTATTTGGAATAACTTTTGGGACTAGGGGTATCGTTTATCGTAAAGTCGCTGGAGGAATTGTTGGTGTCCATCAGTACTTTGATGCCATTGATTTCTTCCCTTACTTTCCGGATAACCGATTTTCCGGTGCCGGCTCCGCCGCCAACAAAGGCTACTCCAGCATCAATGGTGAGCGGCAAACGCTTTTTGTCGAGTGTAATGGTGCTGTTGGCAACGCAATCCACGCCGTCGATAACTTTGTCTGCGGCAACTTTCACATAACGTGTTGAAGCAGTTGCTCCGGGTTCGGTAACAGTTTCGTAGCTGGCATAGTCGTCGGGCGAAAGGATAACGAGTCCAGAGCCGTTGACGCCAGGTAGCCAGTCAAAAATAGTCAACGATGAGCTATAGATCAGTGTTACGTTGGGTACGTCTGGCGAGTCGGTATCGTTGGAATTTCCGGGCGGATTAAAATAGGTCTCAAAATCGGCAATTCCTGCCCCTAAATCTGTGGGTGCATTGGGATTGCCTTTTGGATCTGTCTTATGATTAATTCCGTCGACAGCAATGACAATAGATTTGCCCGGCGCTACAGGGTGATCTACACCTGCGGTACCCGGAATGGTCCATAGGGAGGCAAGGTATACGTTTTGTTGATCTTCGATGAATTTGGTGGCTAGCGTTGAACCCGCTTTTGTCGCTCCGAAGGAGATTCCGCCAGCATATAAGGTGTCGGTCGAGTTGTTGTAGATTTCTACAAAACCATCGTATAAATAAGACGAATTATTCGGGGTGCGGCTACCGGTATAGTAAAATTCCTTGATGACAAATCCACCGATGGCCCCGCCGCTCAGCTGAATGTCTGTCTTTCCGGATTCCTGAATACGCAGGGAGGGGATGGAGGCATTCAAAAATGCTTTGCCCAGGCGTCCGCTGATGCTGATGCTTTCCTCTTCGGTCACCTCCCGGCTTACCGTTACGGTGTAGATACCAGGTATAATATCCTGCAGATCGACTTCGCCCTTTGCATTGGTCGTCAATTGAGACTGTTGACCTGTAAATGTGTTTTTAAGGGTTACCGTAGCATTCACGGCAAAAGATTCAATATAATTGCTGGGGTAGTGGACAGCCAGGGTATAGGAAAGCGTATTGACCGTCGCAAAATCTTTGCGGCAGCCACTCAATAAACAGAGCAACGCAACCAGGTAGAGATAACAATTGATTTTCTTCATTTTTTTAGAATTTAATAGACAGTTCGGTTCCAAAAAAGATATCAATATTTCGTTTTGTGAACTGTTCAGGATTGCGCGTGCTCCGTACCAACGGTCTGTTGTTGATGAAGTTGTTGGCATAGAACGAGAAGCCCATATTTTTGGCAAACTCCTTGGTCAATTTCATGTTGAACAGCCAAAGTGGTTTCCAGCTTTCGGTCCGGAAGGTTGCATCGCTGATACTGAGGTAAATATCGCGGTCGGCCGAGGTGATCTGCTGGCGCTCCGCCTCTGAAAAATAGACGATGTCCATGGGTTTGTCAGACCCTACGGGGATATAACCGATCGGCAGGCTGGAGTAGTCGACATTACGCTCCTTATCGATCCAGATGGTCTGTGCCGTCAGGGTCAGGATAAACCGTAGTTCGGGAATATGGTGTATGGCCCTTAAAGTGGTCATGAGTCGCTCGCTGTCGGTCCCGCGTGGCGCAAATACACCGACGCGTGTCATCGTTTTGTTGGGCACCTCCTGTGCAAGGATATAAGGTATGGTGGTGGTTGATTTGGTCGACTGATAGGCCCCCGTCAGCTGAAAAGAAGTGCGGATAGCGTCGAAGCGCCCCATATCAAAATCAAATTCGGCCCCCTTGTTGATGATCTGCCTGCCGTTGGTAGGGGTGGCATAGGTAAATACATAAGGCGTATTGGTCACAACATCACTCAAAATCGGTTTTCCGCCCGCTACTTCCTGCTGTACGGTATACGTCGGAATAAGCGCATACTGCAAGCTGTTTAAGGTGGTCATATAGTCGTAGGCATTGTCGATCTTATCATGATAAGCGGTAATGCTCAAACGCTGGCCTTTGCCGACTTTCCAGTCGATACCCAATTCTTTTTTATAGGATTTGGCCAGCTTAAGCTGATCGTTGCCTGTTTCATAGACGCGTGTGGTCAGGAGCGCTAGCGCTTCCTTGGGATCTTGCTTGTAATAGTTTAAACTGAAAACATCGAAATAGGCATTTTCGGGATACAGCATGTTCAAGGTAGGAGACTTGGTGGCGATGCCATAGCCTCCGCGTAGGGTAAAGGCAGGCAGGAGGTCGTAGCTCACATTGATTCGTGGCGACACGGCGGTTTTGCCGTCGCCACTGAAAGGCTGTAGCTGATCCATACGCACACCGGCCTGTATAGCCAGTTCGCGCTTTCCAAATCGGGCCGTCATACGGTCCTCGGCATAGGCGCCGAGCTGATTCAGTGCGGGTATATCTTTGTAGGCCCGCGCACGGTATCCGTTCAGGTTATTGGTGCGGTAGGGGAAGTTGGGGTCAAAGGTCTTTCCGTTTCCACTGTTGGCATCCATGCGGTAATCTGTACCGACAAGGATGCGGTGTGTGAAAAGGCCTGTTTTGGCATAAAACTCATCCGATATCTTGGCAAATAAATTGATCGGTTTTCCCTCTACCCAGGCTTTATTGATATAGCTTGCAGGTAGATAGGGGGCTTCAAATGTACCATCGGTATACGAGCTTCCCACAGCTGAAATACCAGCAGTTCCAGCATTTTCCATGTAAGATTTCTGAAGCGAATAATTCAATGACACCGTATAGTTTAACTGTCGGGCCAGGGCCTTATTGACCTTCCACTTTCCATTGGTCGAAAAGCGGTAGCTGTATTCCTGCGACTTGTTGAGCTGCGGAACAGCATTGGCATCGGGATCAATTTTGACGTTATCCAGGTTGCTGCCAAAGGAGAAATAGGTATTGGTATACAATGGTTTTTCCTGACCAAAGGTTTTGCTGTACTGCGCTGAACCGTTTACGCGGTTATAGGCGGCATAGGCCGATGTCTGCTTGTCATTGGCCCGGGTGTAGTCAAGGTCGACAAATAAAGTTCCCTTGTTTTTTCCGAGATCAAAACCCTGACCAGCCCAGAATTGGGTAAGCTTCGGGTTTATCCGACCTTTGATCTGCAGGTCTTCTTTTCCGGCTTTTGTCTGCACGATAATGGCGCCCGAGGTCATGTCGCCATATTCGACCCCGGCAATGCCGCGGATGACTTCAACGGATTCGACATTATCGGCTGTGTACTGTCGCATATCGGCACCCAAACCTTGGGAAGTGGAAAAACTGCCGATTGAACCGCTGGATCCTGAAGTACCGTTTAATATTGCCGCAGAACCCAAAGACTGCAAATTGGCATTGTTGGACGTGGGTGCCCCGTTAATGATAAGCGAAGTACCCAGGGAGCTCATATAATCCGAAGAACGGTTGGTCTGGTTGCTATTGCCCACATTCCGTATGCCGGTTTTATTGACGTTGGTGAAACTCGGATTCGTTGTCATTCCACCGGGTAGCAACTGTAGGACTTCACCCAGGTTGGTCGCCTGCATATGTTCAATGGCCTTGCGGTTGATGATGGTCGAGGTAGCACCTTCTTTTCGGTTTTCCTGACCAACGACCACAACGTCTGCCAGGGCAATGGAGTTTTCGGCCAATGCTATTGCAATAGGCTGTTTGCTGGCAGTCACGGTCTGCTCTACTGTCAGCATCCCAAGGTAGCTGACAACAAGAGTGTATTGTCCGCTCGGAGTGCGGTCGAACGTAAAGTGACCGTTTTCATCGGTTTTGGCGTACAGACCCAGCTCCCTGATTTGTACAGTAGCTCCTTTGAGTGCCTTGCCGGTGCTTTTCTCTGTGATTATGCCACGGATATCGCCGTCCTGAAAAGAGCGTTCAGTCAACGGTTTTGTGTTGGTGGTTGGAGCGGCGAACGTAGTTGTTGATGCAGATAAGGTCAATAGGGCAAAGAATAGGATGGATCTTTGCCCTATCAACGCTGGTTCGTTATTTTCCATGGCTATGTCCCATATTTTCGGGGTTAATCATGATGTGTGCTTTGTAAGATCCCTCGTCCATTAACCAGGGAATTCCAGGTAAACCCGGTTTGCTCGACAAGCCGATATCGGCTGCTTTTGCATAAGGAACATAGATCACATAACGTCGCTGTGCACCTTCGATTTCTCCGGTTGTGTTGTTCAGTTTGGCCAATGGTCCCCAATAGCCGTACAGTATGGTTGGTGTCTGCGGGATGGGTAATTTGCCTGCTTTGTGTTCGGCTTCACGGATTTCATCGCGTTGCTTGCGTTTGCCTTCGGCGATCAGTTCGCGCCCGCGGGCCATAAAAGGATCCAAACTTTTTGGATAGGCATAGGCATATAAAACGGAAGATTTGTAGTCCGGTGCAAGACAGGTCAGGTTATTGGTGGCGGTGCCTTCCTGTAAGGTGATAAACTCGCCTTTTTCGTTATAACCCAATACTTTGGCGCCTTCGCGTTGGTCTGCCGGGGCTGCCTGTAATGCAATTTTTATCTGTAGATCTTTTGCGAGTGGACTGCGTTCTTGTTTTTGTCCAAACACAGCCAGGGTACCCCACGATAGCGCAAGGGCGATGATAAGATGTTTCATAGATATTCGTTTAGCGATTAATGACTAATTGTTTTTGCTTGTTGATACTAGCATGTTGCAAATATATGTATTTAGATTTATTATAAATAAGTGAATTTTAAAATATTATTTCAGTTAAATCCGATTAATGCGCTGTTAAATAAAATATTTCAGTATAAAATATATTATTTTTAATCGTTTTAAATAAAGTTAATGTACATTTGCATGCATCTTTATGCGTATTTTAATACATCTTATATGAAGCATACTACGTTTACCGGTTTATCCCTCGCATTGAGTCTATTGGCTATGAAGCAGCTCCATGCACAATCCATACAGGAACCTACTGTAAAAAGTCCAACCAGCTTTGCGATCATTGTGGATCAGCATACCTACGATCAGGCAAAGCCTGAGATCGATGCTTATCGTGCCGCAGTGGAAAAAGATGGATTGGGCACTTATATTATTTCGAGTCAATGGGCCAAACCGGACGAGATCCGGACGTTATTGAAGAGCCTGTATGCAAAAAAGCAGCCCCTGGAGGGTACAGTGCTGATCGGTGATATTCCAATTCCTATGCTACGGGATGCACAGTTTTTGACTTCGGCCTTTAAGATGTCGCAAAATATCCGCTGGGATAAGTCATCGGTGCCATCCGACAGGTACTACGATGATTTTGATCTGCAATTTGACTTTATCAAACAGGATACGGCCAAGTCGAGGTCCAATTATTTTTATTATAGCCTAAGTGCTGCTTCGCCGCAGTATATACAGATGGATATCTATTCGGCGCGGATCAAGCCGCCCGTGGAAAATGGCGAAGATCCTATTGCGAAAATCAAGGCATATTTAAAAAAGGTCGTTCAGCAGAAAGCACAGGCAACCCCCTTAAATGATATGATCGCTTCAACCGGTCACGGCTATAATTCCAATTCGGTCAACGCGACAATCGGCGATGCGCTGGCACTCAGATCGCAGATGCCCGCTTTGTTTCTTCCGGGAAATTCAGTCAAGTTTATCAATTTTCGCTCCGACAACTTCATTAAGTTCAATATATTGAATGAACTGAAGCGGGAGGGCTTGGATTTTGCATATATGACCGGACATGGTACAGCCACGCTGCAGCTACTCAATGGCTATCCATTAGCTTCTAATCCGCAGCCTTCCATGGAGAATGTGGCTCGTTACCTCCGCTCCAAGCTTCGATCTGCAAAAGAGGATGGCAGGGATGTGGAAGCGGTCAAAAAATCGTTTATGGAATCCCTTGGTGTAAACGAGAAGTGGATGCTCGATGCCTTTGACCCCAAAAGTATAGCGGCAGATTCCCTGTTCAATGACGATATGGATATGCAGATCCACGATATCAAAGACGCCCATATCAAGGCGCCTTTGGTTTACCTCAACTCCTGTCTGACAGGCTCCTTTCATCTGCCCAATTATCTGGCGGGCTATTATCCTTTTTCAGACAATGACAATATCGCGGCGGTGGCCAATTCGGTAGGGGTGTTACAGGATTTGTGGCCGGGTGAGCTTATGGGTTTGCTGCAGCATGGTGTTCGTGTAGGAAATTGGATGAAACATATGGCGTATCTGGAAACGCATATTCTGGGTGACCCAACCTTTCATTTTGCAGGTAAGGCTGATCAGCGGCTGAAAATCAATACAGCGATCGGTTCACACGATCGGAATGCAGGCTACTGGCGCACACTGCTGAAGGAAAATGATGCCGACCTGCAGGCGCTGGCCCTGGTCTATCTTTCGCGTATATTGCTTGAAAAAGAAGTAAGCCCTTTATTGAAAGAGTATTACTTTAAATCGGCATTTGAAACCGTACGTACGCAGGCCTTTATACAATTGCGTCAACTGGAAAATCCGGATTATTTTGAGGTATTGCATGCCGCTAAATCCGATTCGTATGAGTTTATCCGTCGTTCGGCAGTGTATGATCTGGCGGAGTTTGGCGGAAATGATTTTGTCAAAGATATGATACAGCTGTATCTGAGCGACCCACACTCCGAACGGGTGGGGTACCGCCTGCGTACTTCCCTTAGTTTTATGGAGCCGGCCCTGGTCAAACAGGAAATCGATCGGCAAATTCGACAAAATCCCGGCTTGAGCAATGCGAAGCTTTTGGCGGACAAACTGGATCAGATTGTTCTTTCTGGCGAGAAAACAACCGAAACCCTGACCAAAAAGATCTTGGACAAGGAAGAAAAGGAAAAGGAGCGCCTCAATGATATCCGTACCATGCGTCTGTACCGTTATCACCGCATGGTGCCGGTGCTGATTGAGACCGTTCTGGATAAAAGTAACTCGGCGGATATACGTGTAACAGCGCTGGAAGCGCTGAGCTGGTTCCCTCTTTCGTATCAGCGCCGCGCCATATACGATGCCTGTGAACAAATAATAAAATCAGATGCTCCAGAAACGGTAAAATACCAAAGTCTGAAAACAAAGAACATCATGGAAGGTTATTCGAAAAAATAAATGTTATTGTTGAGACCCCCGATGGATTTACAAAAATTTAGGTAATTTTGGATAACATGTTATCCTTTGTGATTGACATTATTTGTCAGATGGCGGCGATTTAATTGCCGCCATTTTTTTTAATGGCTACTTTTGTGTTTATGTTTCAAAAGAAAAACATCATTACTGTGCAACATACCGAATCCATGCATCATAAAAATGGCATGATCGGTTCATGGAGCGACTGGGAATTAACAGAGACAGGCATGCAGCATGCAGAAAATATTGCTACCAACTTAAAGTCGGAATTTCCGGATACGAGCTTTTCACTGTATGCATCACCGCTTAGCAGAACAAAGCAAACCGCAGAAATTATAGGAAAGCAGTTTAATATAGCTCCCCAAATAACTACAGCACTGAAGGAGCGGTATTTGGGAAGAGCGGTGGGGCAATCTGTTCAATGGCTTAAGGATAATATTGAGCAGGAAGAAATATCGATCTATGACAAATGTTTTAGTGATGCTGAATCCAGATTTGATGTATGGCAAAGAATGATACCCTTTTATGAAACGATATTAGGTAGTACCGAAGAAAACATTGTCGTTGTCTCGCACGGAGATAGTTTAAGTATCTTTAATGTTATGTGGCTGGGCTTGCATGTGGAAGTACTCAATACGATAGATCTGTATGGTGTCAGCGGTGGGGTTTCTTTTCTTTACCAAACAGAAATGGGAAAAAGAATCATCAAGCGGATGAGCGATACGGCTTATTATAAAAGCAAAGCGATATGAAAACTCCTAATCCCGAAAACATCAAGGAGATATTTGATGCCTATTACCCTGTTGATATTAAATTTTGGGTTGAATTTTCAAAAGTTGTGGAATGCCGTACTTTTACTAAAAATGAAGTTGTTAAAGATTATGATCGGACGGAGCGGTTTATTAATATACTGGTTTCGGGTTCTGTAGGTCATTTTGTACCCTATCAGCATAAAGATATATGTATCAATCTGTATTATGAAAACCAGATTTTCAGCGATTACCTTTCTTTTGTGTCACAGAAACCAACGGTCATCAAAACCGAATGCATAGAAGACACTGAACTCTGGTCAGTAAGCTATCAGAATCTTCAGGGACTTTACGCAAAATCGGACCGATCGCTGCTTATTGGCAAAGCGATTTCGGATATCATGTTTACGGCAAAGCAGTCCGAACAAATCAATCTACTGACATTATCACCTACTGAAAGATATCTTAAATTATTAAAAGAGCGGCCGAAGATTTTTCAGCGGACACCGTTGAAAATTATCGCATCTTATTTGGGTATTGCACCTGAGAGCCTCAGCAGGATACGGAAAAAGATTTCTTAACTTTAGTCAAGTGTTTTTGGTTTTAATGCAGCTATTTTTGGGCATTGCAAAAAAGCTATATCAACATTATGAAAAGAAAAGTCAATTATTGGGCAGTCGTCATTTATTATATCATCGCGATAGTGTGCCGGTATTTAACCAATAAAACGGAATTACTAAGCACGCTTGAAAATCCCTATTTAAAATCTATTCTTACAGGCGCTGGACCGGCTTTAGGAGCAGTCTTTGTGTTTTTGGTTTTCAAAATAAAACCTGCGCTGTCACTCAGGGGAAACTACAAAAGTATGATTTTGCCAATTATCCTCTATTGGGTATTCCCTGTCGTTCTAATAAGTACTGTATCGTATTTGACACAAGGTAAAATTCCCTATTTAGCTGTTTCCTCGGTACTCATCTATGGTCTACTGGAGGAAATCGGCTGGCGTGGCTTTCTCTACCAAGAATTTAAAGCATTGAAGCCACTTTACAACATATTCTTACTGTCTTTGTTATGGTTTTTATGGCATCTGAATTTTGATTTCACACCTGTACAATTCTTCTTTTTTGGGGTTTTGATATTGGGAAGTTGGGGAATAGGTAAAGTCGCTGATACAACTGGCTCGCTGATTGCAGTTAGTGCATTTCATTCGCTTAACAATTTTTTTCCGGCTATAAATGGGAAAAGTGGTGCTATTTTGGGCCTATTACTCCTCGTTTGGATTGCCGCTTTGGTCGTTCGAAAAAAGATGAAAGCAGCGGCGCTAGCTTCCTGATGGAGTAAAATGATATCGGATTATTTTCTATCCACAACTGTGTTCAACACAATGCAAAGCCGTCTGGATAGTTCTAGGCGGCTTTGTTCATGAAAAGGGAGGCTTTCCTGTTATTTTGAAATCTTGGTAAACTCGAAGGGAATCTGGAGACTGTCGCCAGCGACATTAGCCTTCAGCTTTTCACCTTCACGCCAGTAGGTGATCTTTTTAGGAAAGGGTAGCGAGTCATTATTACACTCAAATAGACCGTCTTTTAGCATGGTCATCTCAAAGGCGATAAAATCTTTCTCATCGGGTGTTTTAACCAATAAATTCCAGTTGCCGTCGGATTTTAATAATTGCATTTTTTCCTGATGGATGGTATCCAGGTTTTGTAGGGTAAAAGCAAAACCGGCATATTCAGCGTCTTTTATTTTCTGCCAATATTCAAAAGTCCGTTTATCTTTGGTTTCGTTGGTACGTTGCCATTTTCCCAATAACCAGTCGAAGTTTTCGGACGGCTCATTTTGAATTCCTAAGCATTGGATAAAAACGAGCAGAATGAATACTGAAATCCAAACGTTGATTAATTTTACCATCTTATATTTCGTTTTAAAGGTTTATCAACTGATGATTGTAGCTTGTGAAACAGGCATGCAACGTCAACAAGGTGCTCTGTTTGCCTCTATTTGATTCAATTTAATGAAAAAAATCGGAGTTTGTCGAAATTGGATTGAAAAGTAGCCTATTGTTTGATTTTCCTACGAACAATTCTACTGTTCAGTTGTTTAAATTAGAGAAAATGTAATTTAATGTGCTTTAAATTAGAATAAAAGCAACATAATGTCCTTTTTGTTTCTAACCCTTACATTTTTAATAAATAAATAGTGCTATGAACAATTTAGAATTGAACGATGTCCAGCAACATTGGAATAATTTTATTTCCTCTGCCATTGCCTGGGCGCCCCGTATTATTACTGCCGTAATTTCTGCTTTACTTATTTATCTGATCGGATCCTGGATTATCCGCTTAATCAAACGGATGATAGACAAGGCATTTGAGCGGCGACAAATGGATGTCTCCTTGCAGCGATTTTTAAGCAATCTCATCAGTTGGATTTTAAATATTTTATTATTTATCGTTGTCGTTACACAATTGGGGGTGCAGACCTCTGCATTTGTAGCCATTATTGGTGCAGCAGGTCTGGCCATAGGTCTGGCGCTGCAGGGATCCTTGTCCAATTTTGCCGGCGGTATACTGATTTTACTCCTCAAGCCTTTCCGCGTGGGCGATTACATAACCTCCACTACAAATATCGCGGGTACGGTGACAGAAATTGATATCTTCAATACCAAGTTAAATACACCGCAAAATCAGCAGGTGGTTGTTCCAAATGGGGTGTTGTCAAATAGTAGCATCACCAATTATACAAAACTTGGAACACGCCGCACATGGTTTGACATTGGCGTTGCCTACGATGCTGATCTGAAACAGGCAAAAGAAATACTCCTCAACATCGTTAGAAACAATGAATTTGCCTTTAAAGAGCCTGCGCCACAGGTGGTGGTGACGGAACTTGGCGACAGTGCGATCAATCTTTCTGTACGCGTCACAACCTCCAATGAAAACTTTTGGACCATGCAGGAACAGCTGATCATTGACTGTAAGGAAGCTTTGGATAAGGCCGGGATTGAAATTCCATTTCCGCAGCGCGATGTGCATATCCGAAATAATTCCTAACTGATGAAGAAGACTATCGACTGGTAGAAGAAATCCGCGCTATGTTGACTTTTTTCTCCATGCTGAATATCGTGCAGCACAAAGCCGTTTGAGCGAACTCAGACGGCTTTGTTTATTGAAACGTAAATGAATGTTACTCGGTAGATTTTGGCCGTCTTGTTATATTTATAAGGCATATGGATTGCTATTTAGAATGGCTTATGCAGCTATAAATAGCTTTTTTTGAGGAAGTATCGTTGTCTCCTGTTGAATATAACGGGAGACAAAATGGGGACTTGATAACGATTTAAAAGAAGTATTTGGCTTCGGTAAAATAGTGGCAGAACTTTTATATTAATTATTTAGAATTGTTATAAATAATAATATATTTGTGCATCATGAAAAACAACCGAAAATCTATTTCATTCGATCTAACCGATAGCAAGAATAGCCTTCCTTCAAATAACAATAAAATAATTTCTTCGCTAGCACTGATCCTATTATCGACAACTACCTTGTATGCGCAGGACGGTCATCTGTCGGGAACTGTCCGTACTTCGGAGGGAGAAGCAATTTCACATGTAACGGTGAAAATAGATCTTACAAAAAAACTGCAGACCGATTCATTCGGTAAGTTTTCTTCGTCATTATCTGCGGGAACACACCGGTTTCAGTTTACTGCAATCGGTTATCAGATGCTCGATACAATATTCACTATTCAACCCAATGATAGCCTCGATATTGCACCTGTACTTCGGTCGAATAACCGGATCAATGAGGTGATTGTATCTGCTTCCAGGCGTATTGAATCCTTGGATGAGGTACCGTCTTCGGTAACAGTGCTTTCGCAAAAGCAACTGGAATCACAACGCAGTATCAGCAATAATCTAAGTGATATCTTGGCGAATACCGTACCTGGGCTTGGTTTTTCGACCAATCGTACGCAAAATTTGGGACAGACACTTCGGGGTAGACGCGTGCTTATTATGATTGACGGCATTCCCCAATCTACACCGCTGAGAGATGGAGCCCGTGATATCCGTTCGCTGGATCCAAGTGTAATCGAGCGGGTTGAGGTAATCAAAGGCGCAACGGCCATCTACGGTAATGGTGCCGATGGTGGACTCATCAATTATATCACTAAACATGCAAATGTAGACCGAAGGTTTGGTGGGACCACCGAAATAGGTAGTAATTTTTCTTTGGTGAAACCGGGGCAAACGGGAGGATTTAATGTTAGCCAGCTTTTTAACGGAAGTCAGGGGCATTGGGATTATGTCGTAAGCGGAAGGTACGAACAAACGGGTCTTTACAAGGACGCTGACGGTGTGGTATTGTCGCCCGAATATGGCATGAATGATCTTAAAAATTGGAATGCTTTTGCCAAGATAGGTTATCGTATCGATGCTAAAAATCGTCTGGAACTGATGTACAACTTCTTTAAAAGCACACAGTATACTGATTACATTGCCAAAGCTGGGAAATATGGCGATTTTAATTCGCCGACAACGGGTATCCTGGGGAAAAGACCGGGAGAGCCGGAAGGTACGCCATATAACCATAATGCCAGTTTAAAATACACTGCACAGGAATTAATTGGGCGAACAGATTTCGATGCGAATATTTATTTTCAGGATTATGAGACCTTGATCAACTATAGCAATTTTTTTGAAGGAGACGGTCAGCCCGGTACCAGGAGTAAAAAGCTAGGTTTACGCCTAAATTTCAATAGTCCTTTTAAGTGGTCTGATGTGGTATCCAGTGAAATTACCTACGGCTTGGATTTATTGTCCGATAAAACCAACACAACGCTTACAGATGGGCGCACGGTTATCCCGAATATGGATATGCGTAATCTAGCCCCTTACTTTCAGTTGAAGACAAACATCGGCAAAGATCTTATCTTGAAAGCCGGTAGCCGATTGGAAAATGTACATATTGAGGTGCCGAACTTTACAACGATAGGAATTTTAAATTCGGTCAATGGAAATTACGTAGGCGGTGGAGTAGCAGTCAATGGTGGGGACCTGAACTTTACGGCATTGATGCTCAATGCAGGACTGCGTTACACCAAAATACAGTTCTTTAAACCATTTGTGAGTTTTTCTCAAAGTTTCAGTGTCGCCGATCTGGGACTTGTATTGCGTGCAGCAAAGGAAAATACAGTCAGTAGTACGTCCATTAAGGCTGTTAAAGCCAATAATTATGAGTTCGGATTTTCAGGTGATATTGGGCGATTCTCCTATGAAGCGGCAACGTACTACAGTACTTCGACATTGGGGGCATCTTATGTTTTCGTTGATGGAAATCCGCAGATTGCGCGTTCTCCGGAGAAAATTTACGGTTTTGAGCTGTCTGCAAACTATCGCGTACATCCGATCCTCGATTTTGGTGCGAGCTATTCATATACTGAAGGGAAAAGAGAATTAACGGACGGAAGTCGTGTATATCTTGGTGGGGATCGCATCAATCCGCCTAAGATAACGGGCTCTATTACCGTAAATCCAATGAAACAATGGTCGCTTACAACGCAAATGATCGCTACTTCGGGCCGAAATCGTTTTGAACCTGTTAATGGATTGTACAGCTATGGAACAGGACCTATCCGATCATTCACAACCTTCAATTTCTCCAGTAAATATCAGATCAACACACGATCGCTAATACGCCTGGGAATCGAAAACATATTCAATAAGGATTATTACACGGTGATCTCGCAATGGCAGTCAAATAATATGAATTATGTGAAAGGCAATGGAACTCGTCTCAATTTGAGTCTGTCGCATTCCTTTTAGCCAATTTTTGATGGGTTTGCACAAGTGTGCTTACTACCTCGGAAAATTTCTACATTTTTCTATACGCGAGCGGAGACAATCCGACTGATCGCTTAAAGTATCTGCCGAAAAAAGATTGTGAAGGGAAGTTAAGCTCATTACTGATCTGCTGTATAGTCATATGTGTAGACTTCAACAGCGCTTTAGCTTCCCACACAACATAGTCATCAATCCATTGCTTGGCAGACAGACCATTGTGTTCTTTGATCACCTTGGATAAGTACTTTGGAGTTACACATAGCTTATCTGCGTAGAATTCTATGCCCCGCTCTTGTTTGAAATTGTCCTGTACCTGATTTAGGAAGTTTTCAACCAGTTCTTCCAATCGGGGCTTTTTTTTCTGTTGTGTATGACGTTCGATGTTATGGGCATTGTAACCAAACCCGTAAAAATAGGCTTTTGTTAGGTGTTGAAGAATCTTTGTAGTATAAGGATTATCTGTTTCCAGCACTTTTTGTACTGTTTTAAAATACTCAGCCAAACTCGTTAGTTCTGCATCTTTTAATGCAATAAAAGGTTGATTATGCAAAGAAAGAAAAACGGGTAGATGCTCTTCGATATTAAGACTTGAGGTAAATGTCTTTGACATGACTATAAAAAGTGCAGAAAAATCGGCACTCACATTTTCTATGGTTACAGTATGCCCCGCGAGGAGTACAATAAGAGAGGGGGCACCCGTTTCAAAGTAGCGCATATTTGAATGCCCTTTCAAATGACCTTCAAAGCAAATAATACTTATGGTGACATCCAATTTCACCGGAAAATTAAGTCGTTCAATCGTGGGTGTCTCCAATAAAATGAAATCCTCATGATGGTTATGCTGTTTCAAGTTTTTATTGTGCGTAAATGGCAACGTCATTTCCATAATAGTCAAGTATTGTTATTCAAATGTATTGTTTTATATTGAAAAAACGACTTTTTGGACAATTTAGCCTTCTTATAGAGCTTTCCAGCCTCTTTAAATGCATCTACATTTGTCACATAAATTTTAAATGAAATTATTCGTGATGAAAAAACTATTATTAATTGGATTGGTCTTGGCAATGGCACAGATATCCTTTGCTCAAGGTTTGGGCGGAATTTTTCAAAGGCTTTCTTTTGGTTTAAAGGCTGGGGGAAACTACAGTAACTTTACAGGTGCGAACTTCGATACCGAAGGACTCGCAGGATTCAACGGGGGACTTCTTGTCAATTTTAAGCTTACAGACAAGTGGTCTGTTCAAGAGGAATTTTTGTATTCAACGCAGGGTGCAAAAATCACAGACAATGTATTCGGAACGCATAAGGACCTGAGGTTATCCTATATGTCCGTTCCGATCCTCGTAAAATATCGATCGGCTATCGGTCTTTATGCGGAAGTTGGGGCGCAGGCCAATCTATTGATGAAAGACGCGAAAGACACAGGCTTTGTAGATTTTGCGGATAAAATTGATGCGGGCGCTGTTGCAGGTTTGGGCTATGAATTTACGAAAGGTCCAGCTAAAGGTTTGGGCCTGGGAGCGAGATACTACCAGGGTTTTATGGATGTAGGTAAGTTTAATTCTACGACACTAAAATCTGATTTTAAGAATAGCGTGGCGCAGTTAAGTATCTTTTATATGTTCTGATCGGCTCAATAGGTTGTTTAACTGTTAATTTATAAGTAAAGACTCAATAAATGTACATTAAACTGCATTTATTGAGTCTTTACTTTTTGCACATTCACGTTATATCGAAGCGATGGCCTGGTTCCTACACGAACCGTCATTTTTAAACATTATATGTAATATATTCACTTTAATGAGCTATATAATAGCTCGGTGGAGCTTTCCGAGTCGGGGAGATGCATAAATAACAGGCTTTTGTTGTTAATGTATTCTTTACCTGTCCTTAATATTGTAGTTGTATTAAAGCTTGATCTTTACAGCTGACGAAGAATTATTGATCTAGAGAGTATGCTTGTGAAAACGATAGACGCTATCCTATTAGAACGTCTGGTAAATGCAGATTATAGTGCTTTTGATGAGATTTATGAGCATCATTGGAGCACACTTTTCCGTATTGCAGTTAAGAAGTTAGGTGATGTGGATGTGGCCATGGATCTTGTTCAGGATCTATTTGTAGACCTGTGGCAAAGAAGGGCCATGATCAATATTCATAGCGGATTGCGAGCCTATCTTATTTCGGCCCTATACCATAAGTTATTCCAGTATTTCAGAAAGAAAGGTGTGCATGAAAAACATATTGAACAGTATAGCTTAATGGTACAAGATGGACTGCATGATATTTTTCCTATCGTGGACTATGAAGAGAATTACACAGACGTACTGATTGCGATTGAACAGTCTGTAGTAGAAATGCCCGACCGTATGCGCGTTGTTTTTAATTTGAAATACCAACGCAGTCTCAGTAATCATGAAATTGCGGAACAACTTGGCATATCGCTTCAAACTGTAAAAAACCAATTAAGTAAAGCGTTGAATCTTGTGCGCCAGCACATGCAACGGCAACAGCTGAATCCGACAGTCTTCGTGTCCTTATCTTTTCTACTCTTCTTTTAATCCTTACCCAAGGTGTTCTTGATTAAATTTTTTAAAATAAACTTTACATAAACTTAACGCTTTTACGATGGTACGATCGCCCAATTAGAGCAACTATAGGGTGTATGCAAGACAGAAAAAGGGAATTGGAAGAATTGATCCAAAAGTATTCATCAGGACAGATAAAGGATGGCGAACGGGCACATTTAATGCGTTGGTTGCAGGAACTTGATGTTTTAGAAGGGTACAAAGCTGATATGGAAGGGGTTCAAACGCGGATGAAAGAAAAGATAGACCTCCGTTTGCTAGCCACCGAAACACCTACTAAAATTGCACATCCACCTTGGCTGTTATGGGGTAAGGTTGCCGCAGTTGTTCTTTTTTGTTTTTCATTTGGATGGTATCTACTCGACCGGAATAGTAGCGGGGATGCCAAACACAAGCAGTCCGTTAAGGTCGAAAAAACGGTCGATAAGTACAAAATGATAACCTATGCTGTTGTACAGGATAGCACGATTGTATTGGAAGATGGCAGTAAAGTCCGTCTTTTGGCAAATTCTTCAATCTCCTTGATGCAACCCTTTCCAGAAAAGCAGCGCGCGATTCAATTGCAAGGAAAGGCTTTTTTTGAGGTGTCACACAATAAATCGCGCCCATTTACAGTTCTATCGAGCAATATCCTGACAACGGCTTTAGGAACTTCTTTTTGGGTTGTGCAGGAGGCCAAAAATAGGAAGCCTAGTGTGCGCCTGATCACAGGAAGGGTTTCCATTAAGGAGCGTGGCGAAAATGGGGAAGAAAAGCTCCTTGCCTATTTGACTCCAGGGCAAACTTGGGCGGAAAAAGTTGTACAACCAAGAAAAGAACCTGTTTTGAAACTGGAAAAGCCAGTGGAAGAGATCGTACCAACGACATTGGAATTTCACCACAAGCCTTTGGCGGAAGTGCTTCCTGCCTTGGCGTCTTTCTACCGCACAACGATTCTCTTTTCTCCGGATGATGTGTCAGGACTATCATTCTATGGTACATATACAACAGAAAATGAGGTCGCGCAAATTCTGCAAACGATCTGTATTGCAAATGAGCTCGAACTCAAGTTTAATACCGAAACAAATACCTATACGATCGTAAAAAACAGTCAATAAAAATCCATAAAAAAACACTATTGAGCCTCCCTTTTTAGGGAGGCCTGGGAAAACTATGCTCAATTATTAATGAAAACTATGCAACAATTTTCAACAGGTAAAAGGCCAGCCAAGGGGGCTTTATTACTGCTACTAGCAATTGCTTTTGGCCAAAAGGGTTTTGCCCAACAAAGCGGGGAACTTGTTGTCATCGTGCAGGATGCGAAGTCAAAAGGTTTGGCCAATGCAACGGTGACCATAAAAAACAAGAATAGCAACCTGAAACGATCCGGTCAGGCCGATCAGCAGGGGAAAGCCATGTTCAATAATTTGCCGGTGGATAGCAACTATTGTATTTTGGTGACTTATACAGGACTACTGCCAAAAGAGGAGTGCAAGTATATTGTTACCTCCGGTAAAAGATCGAGCGTGGTCTTTCAACTCACAGACGCAGCTTCAAATCAAATGGACGAGGTGGTCGTTGTGGGCTACGGTACACAGAAAAAGACCAACCTCTCGGGTGCTGTAGATCAGATTAGTGGCGATGTGCTCGAAAGCCGCCCTATTTCCAATGCTGCGCAGGGGCTTCAAGGGATTTCACCCAACTTGAATATACAGTTCAACTCCGGAGCACCGGGAGCGGAACCTAAAATCAATATCCGTGGAATTACATCGATCAATGGCGGCGATCCATTAATTTTGGTAGATAATGTTCCTATTTCGGCAGCCGAATTAATTCGGATTGCGCCACAGGATATTGAATCATTTACGGTGATTAAAGATGCGTCGGCTGCGGCGATCTACGGGGCCCGTGCCTCCTTTGGGGTTCTGATCATTACGACAAAAACAGGGAAAGGCGATGTGAAAGTGAGCTATTCGAATAACTTTACATGGAATACCCCTACAGTAATGCCCGATAAAATAACGGATCCGTATGTGTTTTCGAGACTATTGGAAACGTCAACCGATAATACACCCTGGGATAATGTCAACTATTCGGACCAGTTTTATCAATATGCAAAAGAGCGATCTGACAACCCTTCCATTGCCGGTGTGCGTATCAATCCTTCAGATTCCAAGGTCTGGGAATATATGGGTAACAGGGACTGGACACGTTATTTCTTATCCGACTGGAATGCAACCAATACGCACGACCTGTCAATCTCGGGCTCAAATGAAAAAGTACAATACTATATCAGTGGTAGCTACAACCGACAAAATTCGCCTGTTAAGCTAGCAGAGGATTATTTTGACCGCTATAACCTGCGTTCTAAAGTAAACTATAGGCTTTCTGATTTTATTTCCTTTGGTAACAATACAGTGATCGGAAGTACACGTAGGCTTACGCCTTCTCAGATGAGTTTGCCCGATATCTACAATATTTTTCCAACTTCTTTTGATAAGAACCCGGATGGAACATGGGCCAATTCTTCCGCAGGTATCATTGCCGCACAAATGGTTGATGGCGGTAAAAGTGATCGTAAACGTCTGGATGTACAATCTACCTTCAATACTGAGCTCCGCTTTTTTGGTAATAAATTCAAAGTAAATGCAGATTATACTTTCCAACGTAATTCGTTGAACCGCAATTGGTATACTAAGCAATACGAGATCGGTTATGGTCCGGACGATGTCCGTAAAGAGGGGACAACAGGGGCTTATCGTGAAGCTGGTTTTTCCTATTACAACGTTTATAATATTTACGGTACTTATTTGCAATCTTTTAATAAACATCAGGTCAATGCGGTGTTGGGCTTTAACCAGGAGGATTATCGGTATGAAGTGATCACTGCAGAACGCGCCGGACTTATTTCAGAATCCTTTCCAACCATTCAGTTTGCAACAGGAACAATGAAAATGGGTGAAGCCATTGATACTTATGCCTTACGTGGTGCATTTTATCGGTTGAACTATACTTATGATGATAAATATATTGTTGAATTCAATGGTCGATATGATGGCTCGTCCCGATTTCCGAAAAGTAAGCGTTTTGGCTTTTTCCCTTCGGGCTCAGCTGCCTGGCGTATAGACCGTGAAAAGTTTATGTCGTCTGTCGCTGGACTGGATTTATTGAAGCTGAGGGTATCTTACGGTCAATTGGGTAATCAGTCTGTGTCGAACTACGGCTATCTTCCTTCGATGGAAAAAAAGGATGCCGATTACTTGTTCGGAAGTGAACGGGGAATCTATATTGGTGTTCCACCTTTGGTTTCTCCCAATTATACCTGGGAGAAGGTCAATACCGTAAATTTTGGTTTGGATGTTGCGGTACTCAAAAATAAACTTTCGGCAAGTTTTGATTATTACTCAAGACGTACCTTGGGGATGTTGACACTGGGCAGAGATCTTCCCAATATTTTGGGCGCAAGTGAGCCACTTGAGAATGCTGCCGATCTAAAGACCAATGGATGGGAATTGACTGTCAATTTTCAGGATCGTTTCGAGTTGGCTAACGCACCATTACGCTTCAATGCCAAATTATTGCTGTCGGACTCACAGTCCAAAATTACACGTTTTGACAACGCCAATAAAAGCATTCTGCAATATTATGAAGGGATGCAAATGGGGGAGATCTGGGGTTTGCAAAGCAACGGACTTTTCAAAGACGAGGCAGAGATTGCCAAGCTGGACCAGACTTCGATCATTCCCTGGGGCGCTTTGTCGATTGTACCGGGATGGCCTACCTATGTGGATCAGGATGGTAATGGTAAGATTGAAAAAGGATATACACTTGGCGATACCAAAGACCTCAAGATCATTGGTAACTCCACGCCACGTTATCAATTTGGTATAGACCTGTCTGCAGATTGGAAAGGTTTCGATCTTAGGGCATTTTTTCAAGGCATTGGTAAACGCGATTATTATCCGTTGGACTACCTGTATTGGGGGACATACCAACAGCCTTATGGTAACTTTTATGGGCACTTGCTTGATTTCTACCGTCCGGGAAGTGATTCGGACATTGACCGTGCGAAACATTCGCAAGCTTATTTGAATTTGGGACTGGCCGATCAAAACCTTAATGCGGCTTATCCGATCTTACAGTCATGGCTTGCCGACCGTAACTTGGGTACCCGGATTGATCAGGCCCAAGGACTGGCCATTCCACAGACCAATTATTTGCTGAATGCGGCCTATCTACGTCTGAAAAACCTAACGATAGGGTATACCTTACCCAAATCTATTACTTCACGCGCCAAGATCAGTAACCTACGTGTTTATCTAAGTGGTGAAAATATCATCGAATGGTCTGCTGTGAAGCGCTATTTTGATCCGGAGACACTGAACGAAAATACGTATACCAATCCAACTGCAGGTTCGGACCGTGTAGGTAATGGGCTTACTTATCCATTTCAAAGAAGTTTTTCTGCAGGTATTCAAGTCACCTTTTAATTGCTTATCATGATAAATAAATATATAAAATTAGCCGTTGTATGTTCAGGTCTTTCTCTGCTTGGAAGCTGTAACGACAACTACTTGGATCGTGTTCCAGAGACTGCGATCAATAACGAAAATTTCTTCAATACAGCGACCGACCTGGAGTTGTATATCAATGGATTGTACAATTTTTCAGGAATAGGGATCTATCAATCGGATGCTACTACAGACAATGCAAGTACAACAGGCAATACGGAGATCAAAACCATTATGGCCGGTAATGCCTCTGCGGCGACGATCTCAGGAGGCTGGAACTGGGATCAGCTCCGCAAAATAAATTTCTTTCTACAGCATATGGGCAAGGCTAAGATCAGTGAGAGTGAAAAGGCACATTATGAGGGGCTAGGCCGTTATTTTCGCGCTCGGTTTTACGTAGAGAAAGTGCAGCGTTTCTCAGATGTGCCGTGGGTAGATAAGGCCTTGGAAGTTGGGGATACCGATTATCTTTTTGCCAAGCGCGATCCGCGTGCGACAGTTGTGCAGAAAATCATGGAAGATTTTGAGTTTGCTGCACAAAACGTACAGCCCCGAATAAAATTGGGTACTGTCAACAAGTGGGTGGTGCTGCAGGAATATGGCCGCTTTGCCCTGTATGAAGGAACTTACCGGAAATACCACAACGAACTGGAATTGAAAACCACGGCGACTGAATTTTTGAACAAAGCACAAGCGTTGAGTGATCAGCAGATGCGCGAGGGTGGTTTCAGTATATACAATACCGGTAAGCCCAATCAGGACTACGGCACTTTATTTTTTAGTGAAAATCTTGAAAACAACAAAGAGATCGTACTTGGACGCTTTTATGCCAACAATGTACTCAATGCGGATTCATGGCCGGGTATGTTTGGTAATTATGAGTACTATCCTTTGCGTGATCTTGTGCAGGCCTACCTGATGAAAGATGGTTCATTTTATGCGGCCCAGCCAGGTTATGAAAAAAACACCTTCGTCAAAGAGTTCGAAAACCGCGATCCACGTCTGGCACAAACGTATGCTTATCCGGGATGGCAGTTGATTTATTCGCATACCTATGCGCAAGGGGCGGGACTGTATGTGCAGCAATTGGCCAAAAATTTCTCGGGCTACCATCAGATTAAAGGATTTCAGAATACGCTCAGTCTGGAAGCGCGCAATAATCTCGATATTCCTTTATATCGTTATGCGGAGGTTTTATTGAATTTTGCCGAAGCAAAGGCAGAGCTGGGACAGCTGACGCAAGCCGATCTTGATCGTAGTATTAATTTGTTGCGTAGACGTGCGGGTATGCCGGATATGGTTGTAGGCGTAGGTATCGATCCCGTTATGGCGACACGTTACTCCAATGTCGAAAGCAACCAGCGTAATCTCGTGCTGGAGATCAGACGCGAGCGTCGTGTTGAGCTGGCTTTTGAGGGATTCCGTTTCACGGATCTGATGCGTTGGAATGTAGGTGAATTGTTGAAGAACAAACGTGAGGGCATTTACTTCTCCGGATTGGGGCAGCATGATATGACCGGCGATGGTATTCCGGATATCGTACTGTTAGCTTCCTCATCGTCTATTCCGGCGGTGAAAGAGAAAAACAGTCTGGGGAGAGAATTGCAGTATTATCGTGTTGGCCGTTTTGGGCAGGATGTAGGCGTATTCCTATCGGAAGGGAATAATGGTACAGTCGAAACGATCGAAAATACAGGAACCTTTGAGGTGCCTAAATTCTACTATCGCCCCATACCGCAAGGGGAAATACTTTTAAATGATAATCTTAAACAAATATTTGGATGGTAATGAAAAATTCAATGACAAGGGCTTTATGTTTTCTGTTCCTCACATTATGTAGCCTTGGGAGGATCAGTGCACAGGAATTTAAGTTTGCATTTTTAACCGATCTGCATGTGCATAGCGATTCTACACTGGGGCAAGTGGAGCTACGGTTAAAATCGCTGTTACCTCAGGTGGAACTGCTGCTAAGCGGTGGCGATAATGTGGATATTGACAATTTGAAATCGGCTGATCTATCGGCTGGCGAGCAACGAATCAAGTCGTTGAAGGGACTTTTTGACCGCACTAAAAAGCCTTACCACATGGCTATAGGCAATCACGATCGTTTGCCGCGCGATTTGCGCGACGGCACTAATGACTTTGCGCTCTTTGAAAAGGCATTTGGTCAGACCTATTACAGTTTTGACCATAAAGGCTGGAGGTTTATCGTGTTGAATAGTGTGGAAACCAAAGATAACCACTATGTTATTGGTGACAAGCAGCTGGCTTGGCTAAAAGATCTTGTCGAAAAAACAGGCAAAGATCAGCCTTTGGTGATTATCTCCCATGTCCCTTTTTTATCGGTTTATTATCCGGTTTTGGAGGGGCGTTATACAGCTGCAGATACTTTTACAAACCAAAAGCAGGTGTTTGATCTTTTTAAAGACCACAGCCTAAAGCTGGTCCTGCAGGGGCATATGCATTTGTATGAAGAGATTAAAGTGAAAGGGGTACAGTTTATTACAGCAGGAGCAGTATCGGGCAATTGGTGGCATGGAGCTTTTGAGGGGACTGCGCCTGGGCATCTCGAAGTGGATGTCCATGGGAAAGATTTCAGCTGGAGTTATGTGAAATAGAGAAACCTGTTTTTAAACTTTTGCTTAGTACAATAGGAAATAACCTCAGAGGTCATACGCTCTGAGGTTATTTTATTTTTACTTTTTTTGTCCTACTTATTTTTTCCAAGATATGCTATGAATTGTTTATTTAATAATTCGCATTCCTGCTGTTGCATAACTTGCCTGTTTCAGGAGAAACCCTGACACAGGCAAGTTAAAATACGTTATATTTACCTTATGGAGTTTGTACTTTCAATCGTTATCGCCACTATTTTTATTTTTTTGGCTTTGTTGCATTTTTTCTGGCTGCTCGGTGGACATTGGGGAATGAATGTTGCCGTTCCGACCGATATGAATGGCAGAAGGATATTTAATCCCACCCGGGTAGGCACTTTGCTGGTTGCTATCGGATTATTGATTTTTGCGTTTGTAAATCTATGTGCCATCGGAGTTTTGGATGTTCCGGTAGAGGCAAAGTATATCCGCTATGGAATGTATATGATCAGTGGTATTTTCCTTCTCCGATTTATTGGCGATATGAAGTTTGTCGGCATCTTTAAGAAGTACAGAAAGTCTTCTTTTGCAGTAAGAGATACCTATTTTTATAGCCCATTATGTCTTTTTTTGTCGGTCTCTAATGGCTTTTTGGCGTTTGTATTATGAGAAAAGACAAGTACTTTTCTTAAGGTAGTTGGACGTGCTGTCGTCGGGCAAACATCTGGAGGTTGATCGGTAACATTATTGGAGCAACTACTTTAAGACCATGTGAAAAGGTCTTAAAGTAGCCATTCGTTTTAGCGGAACTAACGATTGTCGGTATGCAACCAGACCACTTTTTGTTGGGACTCATGCTGTTGGCCGATAATGTCATCATAGAGATCTGGCCTTCGAGCATTTATGTAACGATATCCACCGGCTTGAATCAGTTTTTCGGGCGTAATGGTGGCTATTGTAAAACTATCTTCAAATGTACGGCATTCAGTCAGAATATCCCCGAAAGGATCTAGGATCATGGAACATCCATTTTTTAACTGATCGTCATCCATGCCGATGGGGTTTGAAAAAACAACATAGAGCGCATTGTCATAGGCCCGGGCTGGCAGCCATTTCATCAGCCAGCTGCGTCCTTTCATTCCGTCAAATTCTAAGCGCAAGCTGGTTGGATCGTTTTCGCGGTTTTGCCAAAGCTGCGGATCTACAAAACCTGCGCCAGGTCGGGAAGAAGGGGTACACATGGTTACATGGGGCATAAAGATGATGTCGGCACCCAATAATTTTGTTGCGCGTACATTTTCGATGACATTATTATCATAACAGATTAAAATGCCACATTTCCAACCGTTAATTTCAAAAATAGTATAGCCTTGCCCTGCTTGCAAATGGGGGTTTATAAAGGGGTGAAGCTTGCGATGCTTTGCAATTAGGCCATTTTTGTCTACACAGATATAAGGTTTATATAGGTTGTCGTCCTCATCCTTTTCAAACAGGCCCGCGAGGATAGTGATGTTGTACTTAGCGGCTATTGAAATCAGCTTTTGTGTACTTTCGCCGTCGGGAACAAGTTCGGCGATCGCAAGCATTTGCTGCTTATCTAAATTTCGGGCAAAGGTATACCCTGTTATGGAGCATTCGTGAAATGCAATTACCTCAGCACCCTGTGCGGCGGCCTCTTGCGCAAGTCGTTCGATAATGGCTAGGTTATAAGCCTTGTTCGCACTTTTGTGCTCAAATTGTGCCGTAGAAATTTTTAAGTTGTCCATATTTCTTTGATTGATCTATAGACAAAGCTACACGCGGGGCCTTAGCTGAAATTGTATAAACCCGACATGCGGTCCGATTTGCTTTTAAATTCCATAAAGTTGATCGCTAGCCGATTTGTATTATTTAAATATTCCGAAGGTGTGATACCGGTATATTTTTTAAATGCCCTGATGAGGTGAGACTGATCAAAATACCCACTTTCGTGGCTGATTGTCGTTAAGTTCGTTTCAGCTGCTTTGTTGCGAAGTAACTTCAAAAAGGAATGGAATTGAACAATATTGCCAAATTTTTTGGGGCTCATTCCAACCTGTTCCGCAAATATTCTTTCCATATGCCGTTCGGTGTAACCGCTGTATTGGACGATTTGTCTTACAGTAACCATTCCCTTTTGCGCTGTGATATGTTGCAGAATTGCAGATAGTGATCCCTGATTTGGAGACTTCTGTCGGACTGCATATGCATAAAAGAAGGCATTTAATGCATGTACTTTTTCAGTTGAGGACTTCGCATGCATCAGGCTGTCATATAGTCTGATAACGGACTGTCCAAATACATCTTGCGTAACAATAATTTGATCTTTTAGTGTATGGGCAGCGATACCGAGTAACTTATAGAGCCCATCGGGTTGGAAGACAATAATAACAAATGAAGTCTGTGTCAGCAGCGCGAGATCCTGGAAATGGCTGATCTGACCATACAAAAATGAAGCGGGAAGCTGCTGACTTTTGTTGATGGACAGGTGGCCTTCATTGAGAAGAAATACCATTCCAGTGTTGCCATCGGAAAATAACCGCAGTTTTTTGTGCTGATCACCGCCACTTTCCAAAAAAAGATAGTGCTTGATGTAGGGCGATAAAATTTCTGGAGGAAATAGCTGCATGATCTAAAGGTAATTGACTGCACTCAAATGTACATATTTCCACCAACTTTTCTGGGCCGATTTACTTGCGATTTTTTTATGGAAGAAAATATAGTTAAAAATAAAGTCTACTAATATTATAGATTTTATTTTATGTTTACTATATTTGTTTCATCAACCTAGGAGACAAGCTTGAATAAGGCAACCTCTTCCATGAGTAATCATCATAATTTTTAACTTAATATGTTATTTATGAACTACAACTTTTATTTTAACCCTTCCCAATCGAGCGCAAATCTGCGCAACTGTAAATCCTTTTGTTCTGATTTCAATAGGCGAATGTGTAGCTAAGTCTAGGGGAAAGTATTTCTTTCCATAAAAGCAGCTTTTCTGACAAGTAATCAATTGGCGTTGGCACTTGTAAATATTCACTGTTAAAATTTTACCTATGAAAAATAGCGTATGGAAGTACGCCGTGACGATTTTTTTGTCACATGGTTTGCTATTGCCTGCATTTTCGCAGCAATCTGAGCCACTTATTAACGCAACCTTAAAAGGTGTTGTATTGGATTCGATTACCAATCGACCTATTGAAGGCGTTACCATAAAGCTCGAAGGTGTTACCCATCAAGTAAAGACCGATGCGTCGGGAAGATTTCAGTTTGTCACGGGGCAACGACTTCCGTTGACATTCTCAACTTCATTTTTGGGATACAAAGGTCGAAAGATAACCGCACGGGAAGCGCAGATTCAGATCTTGCTTCAACCTAGCGTTTCTGATCTGGATGAAGTGGTCGTCGTAGGCTACGGTGTACAAAAGCGAAGAAATCTAACGGGAGCAGTTGCCAAGATTGACGCTGCCGAAGTCAACAAAATTCCGGTAGCAAGTTTTGATGCCCAGTTGCAGGGTAAGCTATCCGGGGTACAGGTTTCCACCAACTCGGGTGTCCCCGGCGAAAGTATCTTCCTGCGGGTTCGCGGAACGACATCGATCAACTCCAGTAGCGATCCCTTATATATTATTGATGGCGTATTCTTAAATAATACTTCGCTCCAAAATATCGGGCTTGGTGGACGGACCAGTTCACCGCTCACGGATATCAACCCAGCAGATATCGAATCGATTGAAGTGCTGAAGGATGCTTCGGCAACCGCGATCTATGGTTCCCGGGGTGCCAATGGTGTGATCATCATTACCACAAAAAAAGGAAGTTACGGTAGCCGTACCAAAATTGACCTCAACTTGCAGGGGGGCTGGGCCGAAGCCAATAAATCCTTGTTGCCAAAATTGGCTACAGGTCCCGAAACAGCAACCCTCGCCAACGAGTGGTGGATAAACTCCGGATTGGACAATCCGGCATTGAAACAGACTTTCACCAACAGGCCTTATCGTCCAGTTTCGGAAGGCGGGAAAGGAAATCCTGAAGATCAGCCTACCTATGATCGCCTTGGTTTCCTGTTGCGCCATGGGAAGCTGCAGGATTATAACATCGGTATACAGGGGGGCGGTGACAAATCAAGGTTCTATATCGGCGCAGGCTACACAGGACAGGAAGCTTTTATAAAGGTAATCGACTTCTCGCGTACCAATCTCAAATTTAATTTCGACCATCAGATCAGTAGCCGTGTCAAAATCGGCCTAACAAATAATTTTTCCAGAACCTACCGCAATCAGGCGCGTACAGGTGATGGCCCTCAGGTAAGTCTTTTCAATTCGGCCGTTTCTTCGGCAACGAATGTTCCGATATTCAATACCGATGGATCACTCAATGGTACCGATAATACCTATACACTGGTGGACAACTACGATGTCAATACTACAAGTCTGCGTTATGTAGGAAGTGCCTTTGCGGAAATCGATCTAGTGAAAGGACTGAAATTCAAATCCAGTTTTAGTGCCGACTATAACCTATACGATGAATCACAATACTGGAATAGTAAAACCAGTATCGGCATTGCGAATAACAATCAGGCGACCTCGGGAATATCGAGAAATGCTACCTGGATAAACGAACAAACCCTGACGTACCAAAATACCTTCGGCAAGCATAGCCTGAATGCTATTTTGGGAAATACCTTGCAGAGCAACGTACTTGATTACAAATACCTGGAGGGGAATGGTTTTGCCAATGATTCCTTTAAACAGATCTCATCGGCAGCCAATATCATTGCATCCGACAATTGGACTAAATATACGATTGCTTCCTTTTTTGGAAGAGTAGGCTATAGCTATGCAGACCGTTATTTTGCGGAGGCAACCCTGCGGGCAGATGGCTCGTCCAAGTTCGGTGCCAACAACCGATGGGGCTATTTCCCGGCTTTTTCGGCAGGCTGGCGGATTAGCCAAGAAGCCTTTCTGGCAGATCAAACCTGGTTAAACGATCTGAAAATTAGGGCTTCCTATGGATTGACGGGCAATCAGGCCGGAATCAGCAATTTTGCCGCTAGAGGTCTTTGGTCGGGCAATGAAAAATATGCCGACAGCTATGGCAAGGTGTTGCCAAGTACAGGTCCTTTCCAGTTGGGCAACGAAAATCTGCGCTGGGAGAAAACAGCGCAGGCAGACCTTGGGCTGGATGTGGCGCTATTCAAAAACCGCCTGTCCATTACCGTAGATCTTTATCATAAATATACCTCCGATCTTCTGCTCGAGCGACCTATTGTTGGCAGTTCTGGTTTTTCAAAATACTGGGCCAATGTGGGCGAGATCAGCAATAAAGGCTATGAAGTGTTGATCAACTCACTCAACGTGAAAACAAAAGACTTTGCTTGGAATACAAGCTTCAACATTTCTGGAAATAAGAATAAAATAGAGAAACTGCCCACGCAGATTACCCAGTATACCCGCGATTGGGTTATCCTGAAAGAAGGTTATTCGCTCAACTCATTCTGGCTTTACGAACAGCTGTCGGTCGATCCACAGACCGGAAAAGCCGTGTTTGACGGACAGCTGAGCGATGGTTCTTTGCCTACTTCGGCACGTAAAGTTTTTCGGAATGCTTATCCCAAGTTTTATGGAGGTATAGGCAATACCTTTACCTATAAAAACTTTGATCTGGGTGTAGACTTTAGTTTCCAATATGGCAACTATGCCGTTAACCTCAACCGCTACTTTCGGGAGCGTAACCCGAGCAGCGGTGGCGTATTTCAAAATGTGCTAAACAGATGGCAACAGCCCGGTGATATCACCGATGTGCCTCGACTGACATCGGAAGGACTCAACTATACCATCGATGCCAATAGCCGCTATCTGGAAGATGCCTCGTTTTTAAAGCTCAGACAGCTGTCTTTTGGTTATAAATTGCCGAAAGAGCTGGTCGAGCGGGCAAAATTGACTGCTGCACGTATCTATTTTGTAGGGTCTAATCTCTTTGTGTGGAGCAAATACACCGGTGATCCTGAATCGAATGTGACCAGCAACCCAAATGCACAGGGGATAGGATCCTTCGGAACTCCACCACAGCCGCGCACGTTTCAGCTTGGGCTCAATGTCACCCTATAAACGTTAACCTTAATCCGTAAAGCTCATGAAAAAAATTATATATTTCCTTTTTCCGCTTCTTGCCTTTCAGCTAAGTAGCTGCAGCTCTTTTTTGGAGGTCGAGCCCAAGAATTCAGTGTCTGATGAAGTGACTATCGTTGACGGGAGTTCTGCCGCAACAGCCGTGCGCGGTATTTACTCAGCACTTCGGTCCAACGATTATTATGGCTATAGCTTTCAGCTACTGGGATTCTTTTCGGCAGACAATATCGTGTATCGCGGTAGCCAAACTGTCCATCAGACCTTGACCAATCATACGGTAAAATCTGACCTCGCTGTGCTTGCTACGGCATGGAACCAGGTCTATGCCACCATCAATAGGACCAACCATGTGATTACCAAAGTACCCAATCTGGCGCTGACGACCACTTTTACCGAAGCCTATCGCAACCAGCTTGTTGGGGAGGCCTATTTCGTGCGTGCATTGGCCTATTTTGATCTAGCCAGAACCTGGGGTGGTGTACAGATCGTGCTGCAGCCAACGACTTCGGCCAGCAGTCTGCCCCAGGTCCAAAGGAGCTCCCTGACTGACACCTACGCACAGGTGCTGCAGGATCTGCAAAAGGCCGAACAGCTGTTGCCCAATGAAACCAACCGTATACGCGCTACCAAAAAGACCGCGCGGGCGCTGCTGGCAAGATTCTACCTGTATCAGAAAAACTGGTCTGAAGCCATAAAATATGCCTCGTATATTATTGATGATAATACCAATTATAGTTTGGTGAGCCCATACCGCTCGTTTTATGCCAACAATACCTCCAATACCAAAGAATCGGTCTTCGAATTGGTCTTTGATATCAACAATACTAGTGGTCAGGCCAGTCAATGGTTGTCGGGCAATAATGGGGGGACCGCTTGGATCAGACCTTCTCAGGCCATCTATGACCTGCTGGTAGATCCAGCTGTTGGTGGGGATCGGACGGCATTGGTATCCAAGACCTCTTCATCCACAGATCCGAATATCCTGATCGGCAATCTGTATTACCGAACAGACCGAACAGACCCCGTCTTTTTGATCCGTACGGCCGAGCTTTACCTAATCCGCGCCGAAGCATTGGCGCAACGGAATGGCTCGGGCGATCTGACAGCTGCATTGGCCGACTTAAATGCCGTCCGCTCACGCGCCAACATCAAACCCTTGCAAAGTCTCGGAGCGGCAGCGCTCCTGCAGGCCGTGGAAGATGAAAATCGCGTTGAATTTGCCCTAGAAAACCATCGCTGGTATGATCTGCTGCGGACAGGACGCGCGCAACAGGTACTCAATATTTCCTCCGTGAATAGGCTACTGCTGCCGATACCGTACGCTCAGGTTTCGATAGACCCGAATCTACAACAAAATCCAGGTTTGGATTGATCGGATGAATCATTTGTTTTTTTATTTAATCGGATTGAAATGACAACATTTGCAGACTCTCATTTTTTTAAGCGCTATCGCTCAGCTATTTTATACATCGGCCTGATCTTCTTTTTGATACTCAGCATCCCGTATGACCCCAATCTTTTCACGGGGAGTTCATTTGCTGACTTGTTTTCATTGGAGAACTGGTTTGGATTGGCGACTTACCGCACTTCTTTTATCGCCGAAAGCCCTTTCGTCGGTAGCGATGTGCACGGATACTACAACTGGGCAATCGCCCTGGCCCTCGCGCTATTGCTATTTTGGGCCTTTGGCCGTAAAATCAGGCAGACTTTTCAGGCCGATGACGATCGTGTATTTTACTGGCTCCGCGTGCTGCTGCGTTATCGTTTGGCATTGGCCATTACTTTTATAGGTCTTGTCAAAATCATCCCTATACAACTTCCCGAACCCACCATTAGCGAGCTGCATACCGAATACGGTGATTTCCTGCTCTGGAAGCTCTATTACCTGACCAACGGCATTGCAACCGCTGGATATCTACCAGTAATAGGCGCGCTGGAGATCCTGGGCGGACTCTTTTTACTGAACCGCCGTACGGCAATCATCGGTTCGGGATTACTTATCGCCGTATTGCTCAATGTCGTGATCGTTAATTATGTATACGAGATCGGTGAACAGGTCTATAGTTCGTTTTTACTATTGCTTGCGGTCGTTATCTTCTCGTACGACTGGCCCCGTTTTTATCAGCTTTTGATTAAAAAGGCAGCAACTATTCCCGATGGGTTTTGGCCTGTCTATGGCCGCAGAGTTGCGGGGATTCGCCCTTATCTGCAGGCCGTGTTCCTGCTTCTGATCGCCGTATTTAGCGTGCAGGCTTACCTGAGCTGGAAGAATTCCGATTACCCATTCCCCGATGAAAAGGGATTGGAAGGAGCTGCAGGCGTATACGATGTAAAAGACTTCGTCTGGAAAGGCGATACTATTCCGTATTCGCTAACCGATACATTGCGATGGAAGGATGTGGTTTTTGAAAAATGGAATACGCTCAGCATCCGTGGAAACCGTTCTGTAAAGGTCGATAGCCTCAAACCGCGTATCGCCTTCAATCGCGAGCGTAACTACGAATACCTGGGCAATGGTGGGCGTGAATTCTTTGGCTATACGAGCAAGCAGGGAAGTGATAAGAGCACAACCACAATCAAACTTACCGGAAAAGTGAGTAAAGGCCACACTTTTGCCTTTATTGTCAAAAGACCCGACAAACGGACAGTTTTACTTGATGGAGTCAACCAGCTGGGCGACTCATTGCATGTGCGGCTGGAGAAAGTGAACAAGAAATATCTGTTGCATGAAGGCCGCAGAAAACCGATCCGTATTTATTAACGATTCAAATTTAGACTAAGTTTATGGCAACGATTCAATATTTGGAAAGCATTCCTACCAGCCAGCAGGAGCAAGGCTGGAAGTACTGGGAGAAAGTAGGATTTAGATTCACCTTTATTTTCTTTATCCTGATGGTGGTACCCCTGGATTGGGAATGGTACGAAAAAGTATTTAAACCCGAATCATTATATGATTGGATGGCAACGATCGCCGGTGGGGCGCGTACGGGTTGGATAGAAATAGACAGCGAAAGTGGCAAATGGGGTTTCGCATCGTATACGTCTTGGTGGCTCAATGGCCTGATTGCTGTGCTGGGTGCTTCCATCTGGACGATATTGGCCCGAAATAGTAAGGTGCAACGCTATGATGCGCTGTACTATTGGTTGCGGGTATTGGTACGCTACCGCATTGCACTGGGACTTATTGCCTTCGGATTTATCAAGTTCTTTCCAATGCAGATGCCATTTCCATCCCTTGCCAATCTGAATACCGATATCGGTGAATATGCCCCCTTTAAGTTGTATTGGCAAATCGTCGGTGTATCCTATAAATATGAGATCTTTTTAGGCTTTTTGGAGATAGCGGCGGGAAGCCTGCTCTTCTTTCGGCCCACGGTCGTAATAGGAGCCATTATCAATGCTGGAGTCCTCTTTAACATTGCCCACGCCAATATTGCCTACGATGGAGCAGTTCATGTATACAGTTCATATTTTGTATTGCTTTCCCTTTTTCTATTGCTGCAGTATCTGCCTGCGATCTGGAAGCTTTTTATCCTGCGCGAACCAGTAAGCACCTATTACTATGTGCCCAAGTTTGTCAGGAAGTGGAATAAGCCATTTTATTTTGGCCTAAAGGCGACCATTGTGGTCCTGTTTATTTTCGTTTACGGCTTTTATCGCTATGAGCGATTCTACGATGAAGGGCGTCTAAAGGAACCTGTACTTCCTGGGCTGGCAAAAGCTGCAGGACATTATGAAGTTTCGAGTTTTCTGCTGAATGGAAAGTCTCAGGCTTATTCACCTGCCGATTCAGTACGTTGGCATGAGGCATTTTTTGAGCGTTATTCGACCTTGGTGTACAAGGTTAACAAAGCCAATTCGATCGATCTTGGCAATGGTACCCCGTCCTTAAATGATGTGCTCAAAACTTACGAGTTTACAGGCAGGGCCGGAGGGAAGAACTACCTCTACTATGAAATAGACTCGACAGAACATGCACTGTATCTGATCGATAAAAATCAGAAATTTAGTAAGGAACAACGTAAAAAACTAGATAAAAAACTAGATGTGGGACTGAAAGCCCTGTATGGAAAAGCGCAGGGCGATAGCCTGCATGTGCTGAAATGGGCTTACGAACGACCAACAGCAGAACAGATCAAACTCAAAGGGCTGGATGCCAGTGGCAATAACCTCGAAATTACCCTCAATAGGGTCAAAGAATCCTATCTCACCGGTAAAGAATGGTATATGAAAAATACACTCTTTGCCTACTAATTGTCTTAAAGAAAGAATGTTATGAATAGAAGATCATTTATCCACCGTTCAGCTGTCCTTTTTACCCTTGCTTCGGCAGGTCAGGGCGTATCCTGTTTTGGAAATACCAATAATTTTGCGAATGGCTACAGCATCAGGCAGTTTGAAGATGAAGGCCTGGCACAGTTTTCCTATGCGATCTTGGCCGACAAGAAAATTGTTCTTGTTGACCCGGCCCGCGATCCAAGGCCCTATTACGCTTATGCAAAGGAGCAGGGAGCGAAAATTATCGCGGTTGTGGAAACACATCCGCATGCTGATTTTGTGAGTTCCCATCTGGAGATCCATCAGGATCTGAAAGTTCCGGTTTATGTCAGCAAGCTTGTCCGTGCGACCTATCCCCACCATACTTTTGACGATGGCGATACCTTAAAGATTTCGGACCAAATTGTGTTGCATGCCATCAATACAGCCGGACATTCACCAGATAGCATATCTGTTTTGTTAAAAGAAAATGGTCGCGATGTGGCGATCTTTTCGGGGGATGCGGTATTGATTGGTGGAGTTGGAAGGCCCGATCTGCGCGAGTACTCGGGAGAACAGGCTACGCAGCGCGAAAAACTGGCGCGGCAGCTCTACCATACCGTTCATGATATCTATGCAACGTTAGGCAATCAGGTGCTTTTGTATCCGGCACATGGCGCTGGATCACTTTGCGGAAATGCAATAAAGGGTGCTAAGCAAAGTACCATTGGCGCGGAAAGAACCCACAACTTGGCCTTTCAGCAAAAATCGGAAGAAGAGTTTGTCAAGCAGATTCTAGCAGATCGTCCGCCTGTACCGATCTATTTCCCTTATAATGTAGAATTGAATCGTCGGGGAGCAAAGCCATTATTGGCTTCTTTGTCGGGTATTTCAGTGGTTTCGGCAGCAGCGCTGCCCCATACACTGAGCACTGTCCTCGATACCCGCCCCGCTTCAGAATTTAGGGCGTCACATTTTCCGGAGGCCATTAATATTCCCGAACGTAGCAAGTCAGAATCTTGGGTAGGAACTTTTATTGAACCGAAAGACGGTTTTTATCTCGCCGTAGACACCAAAGAACAGGGGCAGGTGCAGCTCGAAAAGCTGGCCAAAATTGGCTATGAGCAGTTTGTTAAAGGTATCGTGTTGTATGGGGATTTCGCGGGGCAGCCTTCGACAGCTTTTGACCAGACCGCTTTTGATAGGGCGCAAGATCAATATTTTATAGTGGATGTACGTACGGTCGAGGAAGCTAAGACTGAGCCTGTATTCAAAGGGGCACATAATATTCCGCTGGCCGAATTGAAGGCGCATATTGCCGAGCTACCAGTGGATAAACCTATCGTGGTGCACTGCGCTTCGGGTTATCGCTCGGCCATTGCAAGCAGCCTCATCAGTGAATGGGTGCCAAAAGCGCAGGTCTGGGATATCGGTGAACATATTAAAAGCTACAAGCAATCGGTCAATTAACAAGAGGATTACACTTAAATGCATAAATGATATGAAAGATTTAAAATTATTGGCTAGCATGTTATTAGCGGTAGCGGTGTTGCTCAATGTGACTAACTGCCAATCCAGGCAGGATACGAAGGAAGCCGTAAAAAATAGTCAGGTTTCGTTTAAAAAGCAAGAAGGAGTTCGCTTTAAACAGGAACTTGAAAGCCTGAATAAAACGAACAAAGTGCCGGTACAAATTCCCGACAATCCGCGGATCGTCTATGCGACCGAACAGGATGTGCTGGAGCTTGAAAACGGTATTGTCCTTTTTGGATGGCCCAGCTGTCCCTGGTTTCGGAATGCTATAACGCCGCTGCTGGAATTTGCCCAGGAGGAAAAGGCGGCTATTTATTACCTCAATATTCACGATATCCGGGATCTTAAGGAGAAAGATAAGGACGGTAAAGTGATCACGACCAAGGCCGGGAGCCCGGGTTATGAAGCTATATTGGCCAAATTTCACGATGTCCTAAATCCTTATACAGCTGTGGGGATTGATTCCATTAAACGGATTTCTTCGCCGACGGTATTATTTATTGAAAAAGGTAAAGGCGTGCATAAGGTTGTTTCTACGGTCGTATCGCAGACCGATCCGAAAATCAAGCTTGATAGTATACAGCGAAAGGAGCTAAAGCAACGGTATCGCGCATATTTTTTGGATGAACACACGATATAAGACCACACGACATCAACATCATCGAAAATTAAATGGATAACATATGAAAAAAATAATCAATCTTGGACTTTTAGCGTTTGTTTTAACGACATTTACAGTCTCCTGCGGATCTGCAGGTAAGAAAAAGGATAATAGCAAATCGTTGTCCGATTCTACTTCGTCAAAGCGTTCAAAAAAGGAACAACCCAATACAGGCTGCGACTAGGAGTGATTAAAAACTAGCTTATGCGAAAATTTGATGCAATTATTATTGGTTCGGGACCAAATGGACTGGCTGCAGCCATTACCTTTCAGCAGCAAGGGCTGAGCACGCTGCTGATTGAAGGTGCCGATACAATCGGTGGGGGAATGCGAACCAAGGAACTTACAATTCCGGGCTTCAAACATGATGTCTGTTCGGCGATTCATCCCATGGCTATGGCATCGCCATTTTTCAGGAGTTTGCCTTTGGAAGCATTTGGGCTATCTTTTGTTAAGCCTGAGTATGCGGCGGCACACCCATTGGACGAAGGGGAAACGGGAATTCTATACCATAGTCTTGCTGAAACGGTAAAGGGCTTGGGAATGGATGGCGAAAGTTATCGTAAGCTGGTTGAAAAGGTCGTGACACATTGGGAGGGCCTTGCGGCCGATATTATGGGGCCATTATCCTTTCCGAAGCATCCTTTGTCTTTAGCCTCATTTGGGCTGGATGCACTTCAGCCGGCAAGCTGGACAGCAAAGCGCTTTACTTCCGTGCAGGCACAGGCTTTATGGGCAGGGATGGCGGCTCATGGAATTCAGCCCCTAAACAACTGGACAACTTCTGCAATTGCCATTGTGCTTGCGGCGGTAGGCAACAAATATGGCTGGCAGATACCGATTGGCGGCTCGCAATCCATTGCCAATGCGCTGTTAGGCTATTATCAATCGTTGGGTGGGGAGATCCAAACGGGCTTTTGGGTAGAGGATGTTCGCGATCTACCGTCCCATAAAGTTCTACTCTGTGATATCACACCCCGGCAGTTGTTGCAACTCAAAGGTATAGGTCTTGCTAGCGGCTATCGCAGGCGCCTCGAAGGCTTTAGGCAAGGAATGGGGGTATTTAAAGTCGATTGGGCATTATCTGAAAAGACGCCTTTTAAAGATCTACGCTGTCAGCGGGCGGCTACGGTGCATTTGGGAAATACCTACGCCGAAATTGCCGAGAGCGAGCAGCGGAGCCATCTTGGGAAGCAAGTGGATAAGCCTTTTGTGCTGTTTGCGCAACAGAGTGCGTTTGATTCCAGTCGTGCTCCCGAAGGCAAGCATACGGGATGGGCGTACTGCCATGTTCCTAATGGGAGCAGGGTCGATTATACCGAAGCGATCGAAAATCAAATTGAGCGCTTCGCGCCGGGTTTTAAAGAAACCATTCTGGCCAAGCATACCTTTTCTCCTATGGAGCTCGAAGAGTATAATCCCAATTACATCGGTGGTGATATCAATGGCGGTATTATGGATATTTCGCAGCTGTACAGTAGGCCTATTTTGGCTCTAAATCCGTACCGAACCTCGGTCGACACGATTTATCTCTGTTCATCATCGACGCCTCCGGGTGGTGGGGTGCATGGCATGTGTGGTTATCATGCTGCACGGACAGCGCTCAAGGAACACTTCGGTTTGCTGTTGTAAACCACGCCGAATAAGTATTTCCTTATCCGCCTCTATTTGTGGACCCTGTGGCTACAGGATAGAAGGGAATACCTAACTTGGATTTTAGGATAAAGGACAATCTGTTATTCCAGGGAGCTATAAATTCTCCTGAAATGAAAGCCGTACTTGCCCAGTCGCCGCGGAATAAGTGATTTTAGTCGTTTTATATTTTTTCTGCAGCATAAAGCCTTTAGAAAAAATAAGCTAATGGGTGTGGTTTTGTAATTTCGGCAGTATTTTTGCTATATAGGGCTACGAAAACACCCCAAATAATATGTTGCATTAGGCCAAGATAATTTCTTGGCCTTTTGTATGTAATTTCCCCTTTAGTATGTAGACAATATCCCAGGTCAATACTTATGATGGCAATATCGGTTTCGATGTTGCTTTTCTATCGCTAAATGCCGAATAGAAAGAAATTATGGCTATGATAGGATGACCCTAAGAGCCTGATACAGATTTGATGTAAAAAACGTTTTATATAATTATTAAATCACTTTATAAAATTATAACTGAATAACGCCTAAAATTGAACATCTTGACTTTCATCTTAGGTTCAGTATTTATTTTATGCAGCCAATGTCTTGTCTTAAGATCTAAAAAATATCGGATGCTGAACCTTTGTTTTGTTCAGTAAATGAGTTGGTTACAGTTTTTATGTTGAAAAAGGTCGTTTCTATACTGTAAATCGAAACTTTTATCTTTAACCAACCATCAATTCAATACTGATCAATGGTATTACGATTTTGTTGCTAATATTTCCGCGTTTGAAAAATTGGAATTTACCCCTATTTTTATCCCTTCAATTTTACAGTCTGTGCAAAATATTGACTCAGTTAGTTAGGATCAGTTTATTGAGATGACTGGTTGTGACTATAATGTGGAATGAGAAAATAGTGATATAATAGCGAATTTTTAGGTGCTTTTCGGGAGAAAGAGGAGATACCTGTACGCTAGGAGCAATATAATTGGTATTTAAATTGCAGAAATAATCCTAGTGAGACTACCTAAAATAGTCTAGTGAGACTACATAATAGTGGTGTTTTAGCTGATTGCAAACACTTAGACTTACTTTAATTTTACCTTTAATGAAAACAGAAAAACTGCCAATTACGCTCACGGAAGAGGGGGTGTTTTACAAAGAAATAATTGGTACCGAGGAATATAATAAGACAACAAAATGCACTTACTTTTTGATGGTGTTATTTTCTGAGGGAAGTGGTAAGCATTACATTGACGCAGCGGAATATCCGGTCAAGGGGAACCAGCTTCATTTTTTATTTCCAGGGCAGCATCACCACTGGATTACCGGTCCGGAAACGAATGCGCAGAAAATTGTCGTGGGAAAGAAAGTATTCGAAACTTTCTCCAGTCTTAGTGAGATTTATTTCATTCGTCACAATTTGCACCCCGTTTTTAAACTCAGTACAGCTTTATTTGAGGTCATATTCAATGAAATGAAAAATATCCAACGCGATCTCTTGGCGCAAGAATCGGATGGAAAGTGGAACGAAATAGTGCGCTTAAGAATCGATATTCTAGTTTCTTTGATAAAAAAGGAAGCTGGAGATTATTTAAAGGAAAATCTTCTTGGAACTTCAAATGTAATTATTGACTCTTTTTGGGATCTTGTCAATGTAAATTTCGCTGCCCATAAACGAGTGACTTGGTATGCGGAGAGATTACATGTAACGAGTAATTATCTGAATATTCTGTGCAGAAAACACCTCCATATTACTGCTTCCAACGTAATTTATCAGCGAATAATACAAGAGGCCAAGGGGCTCTTAAAATTTTCAGATAAAAGTATAAAGCAGATTGCATTTCATTTGGGGTTTGAATCTTTATCGGCATTTTCTACATTCTTTAAAAACATCACGGGTTATTCGCCATCTGATTATAAAGGGCATTCATCTTAACTTATCAAAAATAGAAATACTAAAAATAGTTTACTTCGGAGAACAAGAAGATAAGCTATCCAAGGCTACGCGCGAGAACCTGGTCGATGCGTATACCGAAAACTTTATGGAAACTCCTATGATCATCTTATTGACCGATCGTAAAACCTAACAATATACCCTTTCAAAAAGACCGGTGGGCTGGCGTATCGATTGTTTGGGTGATTTGGGCGGTTTTGACGATAACTGGTCCCATATGTATGACTATTATCCATAGGGGATTGTTGGTTTCGGTATGCAGGATGCCTGGAGAAAGGTTCCAAAAGGTCTAGCGGTCTGCTGGGTTATGCAGAAGTGGAAAAATGAGGGGCCAGGCAAAAGTTCATATTGCCATCGCAGGGCGAATTACAGATGGATGGTATCCGATGGGTGAAGTTGATGCGTTATAAAGATTATTATATTTAATTATCTGTTTATATTATATTGTATAAATATCTTATTAATATAGATTTATGTTTTTTTATTTTTGATGTTGTGTCAGTTTGTCAGCTGCATACTTAAGTGCTCAATAGGCCCTATAAGGTTGTTGTAATTCTAGAAAGCGGTGTCTGTAAATAGGGTATCCTACACTTTACTACAGGAGAATGCGGTCAACTTGTGCATTATCTTGACGAATAGGATAAAGGTGAGGCCCACTTCGTTGTTTTTGTATGCTGAGTGCCTCAATTTAGCTTTTGTTAGGATGGATTAGGGGATTGTTTTCGTGGTGAGAATGTCGATGGTGTGCTGTTATTTTATAAGGATGTCGGTATGGCTCCATTCGGAAAATCATGAGCCGTACAACAAGTAAGTTGGAGTTGCTGTGTTTTTAATAAATATGCTAATTATTTATATACAGTGTATTGTATGTTTTATATCAATTAAAAGTACAGGTGTTATTTTGCCTTATAAAGGCAGCTAAGGTGTCTTTGAAAAGTCGATGTGTAGGATGAAAGGATGAAATGATTGTGGAAAAAAATCCATAAATTAGGGGAACTAAACAAACTGTTTTATGAATGTAAAAGTTATCCTAAAAGCTTTCTTATTATTTGCGCTTTGCCTGATCTATGTAATCGGTCATACGCAAGAAAGCAACAACAATAAGAAATTGTGGGCAAAATCAATTTTGAATCAAAAGGCGCCAAAACTTGAGGTGGAGCAGTGGCTCACAGATGTACCTGATACAAAGGGTAAGTTTATCCTTATTGATTTTTGGGCTACTTGGTGTGGACCCTGCCGAAAAGTAATTCCCGAACTCAATGAATGGCATAAGAAGTATGGTGATAAACTCGTGATCATCGGTCTTTCGGATGAAAAAGCAGAGGTCATTAAAAAAGCGAAGGAGATTAAAATAGATTATTTCTCAGCGATCGATACGAAAGCAAAGTTGAAGAAACAGCTCGAAGTACAGGGAATCCCCCACTGTATTTTAGTAGATCCGGATGGCATTGTACGCTGGGAGGGTTTTCCGACGTTAGAGGGGCATGAGCTAACCGATGATGTTGTTGCTGATATCATCAGAAAGTATTCCAGGAAGCGCGGGAGATTCAAAGATAGCAGTCCATATTTTCTGCGACAGGAAGAAGTGATGTTGGCTGGATTGTAAAAGTCTTCCATATGCCGGACCGATAGATCGTCTGGTTTTTGGCGTTACTTCGGTATGGAATGGATAAAAAAAAGTGTAACGGCTGCCCGTTACACTTCGCAAGAAGATAAATAAATTATCCTCTTGTGTGTTTACTTAATTATGCGATACGTACGTTAACTGCATTAACGCCTTTTTTACCGTTTTCTACATCAAATGTTACACTGTCATTTTCGCGTACTTCGTTGATTAAACCAGATACGTGTACGAAAATGTCGTCTCCACCACCAGCAGGCGTGATAAAACCAAAACCTTTTGTTTGGTTGAAGAATTTAATAGTTCCTTCTTGCATTGTTTTATAAATTATATTAAAGTAATCTGTACTACATTATTGTGATAAATGAATATCAACAATAGCTAATCGATTTTTTGCAAGAAATAGGATCTGATTTTGATGATCTTGAATTGACTCAAGTCCAAAAAGGTCTTTACCTCCGTTTTGCTAACAAAAAAGCTTCTGAAAATGCGAAAACTGAGTTGTAAGTATAACTTGACGATTTCAGATAAGCAAAGGCGGAGCCGATTATAATACAAATTTAAGTATAAAATATTGATATATACAGTGTTTTGTTATTTTTTATAAAATAAATCCCATCTAGGCTCTGTATTAGCTTAATAGCTGCACGATATAGTCGCAAAATTACATTAGACCCGATAGGTAAAAGCATTGATATTCATGCCAGCGCCAACAGACGCAAATAGGATGATATCGCCTTCGTGTAGGGATTGATTGTCTATCTGACCACGAGCAATGAGATCATAGAGGGTAGGAATGGTTGCCACGCTGCTATTTCCTAATGTATGTATGGTCATTGGCATAATATCGGGCGGGGGTACTGTACCGTATAGTGCATAGAATCTCATCAGAATGGCTTCGTCCATTTTCTCGTTGGCCTGGTGGATCAGTATTTTTTTGATTGCCGTGATATCGATATCCGCTTTTTGAAGGCAAGCCTGCATGGCTAAAGGAACTTTGCTGAGTGCAAACTCATAGATTTTGCGTCCTTTCATTTTAATATACCGTATATCAGGGTCCTGCTCTTGTTGATAGGAGCATCCGAAATTGAGATAGTTCGCTTCCTCAAGCGCATAAGTTGCGCTTTCATGCGACAGGAGCCCTTGCTCTGTCGTAGTGGCTTCGATGATTACAGCGCCAGCGCCATCCGCATAGATCATCGAATCTCTGTCAAAAGGATCTATAACACGGGAAAGCGTCTCTGCGCCAATGACCATACAGCGCTTTGCCATACCTGATTTTATAAAAGCGTTGGCATGCAATACGCCTTCGTTCCAACCCGGACAACCAAATAGTAGATCATAAGCCACACATTTAGGATTGCTGATCCCGAGCTTTTCCTTCACCCTGCTTGCTAAACTTGGTACAGTATCCGATTGGATTTTGCCAGCTTGCACATCGCCATAATTATGTGCAACAATAATATAGTCCAATGTTTCCGCAGCTATACCGGCGTCTTCAATGGCACGTTGACCAGCTAGGAAAGCAAGGTCTGAAGCCACTTGGTCAGGATCGGCGTAGCGGCGTTCCTCAATGCCAGTGATAGCCTTAAATTTTTCAATGACAGAAGCCGGCTCCTTGAACGGCAGCCCATTTTCATCCAAAAAAAGATGGTTGGCGAAGTCTGCGTTGGTTATTTTGTGGGGTGGAATATAACTGCCAGAACCGATAAATCTAATGTTCATAATTGTTTCTCCGTACGTATTGTGTTTAAATATATTTCGACGATCATCCCCTTATGCTATGCTGATTCCTTATGGTCGTATACATTCACATTTCTAGCGGCTTATTTCCTTCTCAGCCTTAATTTACTAAATATTATCGGGATGGCGCTAATTTTCTTTCTCGCACCAGTCCAGCAGTGGCTTGTATAAGCTCTGAATATCTTTCGGGTTATTGTCTTTATACAGGCGGAACAGTTCGGCGTTAAATTCATCTGCTTTGGGAAATCCTTTTTTATTGACCATCATATCGTTGACGTTTTCAACAATCTGGCCAAAAAGATCATGATCATCTCCAAACTTATCGTAACAATATAAGATGAAAAGTCCCCAGGTTAAATACTCATCAAATACTTTTACCGGACTTGGATAATGAACTGTACTTTTGTTTTCTGTATCGACCCATAAGTCCCTATTATTGAATATTGTATCAATCTGTTTTTTGTTTTTTTCGCTCAATGGACCTACGTAGTTGTGGTCTATCTCCGTAAAAATAATGCGTGTATTGAGTGCTTTTTTGAATTTGGGGCTCCAGGATTCGTCTTCGCGGAGGGTGGGTAAAAAAAGCAAAATTTCTTTGAAACCTTTGTACTTGAAGGTGTGGGTCGCATTCATCCCGGCAATCAGGGGGGAAGTCAATACACGATAGCTATTGATTGTATAATCGAATTTCTTTTCTAACCATTCTTTTTGCTCGGCAATGGAAGCATACTCCTGATATGCTGTACGAAGGCTGTCGTAATAGCCTTGATGCTCTTTGTAGAATGCCCGGTATCCGCTCTGTTTGGCGAATTCTTCCAGGTCGTTTTTGTAAGCGGGTATAGGATTAGATTTCACCTGATAATTTCCAACTCCTCTTGCTGGGAAAATATAGATGTTTGTAGGTACTAATTGGTCATTTTTGAACTTAAAGCCATATACATTGGCCGCTAAGAGGAAATAGTTGGTTAGATTCTCTCGCAGCTGCTGGTCAAATTTCTTTACGATAGGGAGATTGGAAAATGGGGTAAAATGCGCTTTGACCTCTTCAAAATACGCCGTATTCTGCTTGGTCATGTTTGGATTTTCCTTACCAAAGTCAGTTATCGCAAAGATAATATAGATAAGTTCCTGTGCCTCATTAATTTCAATAGTTGTCTTACCGTCGTTTTGGGCAATATAGGCTTTGCTAAAATCGACGTCCTTTTCTTGGCAGATGGCAAGGTTAACCATGAATGCAAAGCATATTAATATAAAAAAGATATTCCTTTTCATCGTATCGTTATTTCATATAATTATTGATATGACATGTTGCTGATAGCGTAACGTTTTACAGTTAATGGTCATGTCTGATTGGGGATTTCACTATGAAATGAAATATTCCGACTGCAATTATAGGGAGATTTCTGCTTGTTTTATAATAAAATTTGTACAATTAGAAGTGAATTCTGCTAATTGAAGAGGTTGTATATTCAATTTGTTTAATTTAATATTGATCTTAACTTAATACTGAGGAAACCTTGTGCTTTTATTTTTGACAGCGCAATGGAACACATTCAGCCTATCAAATCTTCCAATCAGAAAAGCTTCAATCTCGTATACGAAAAGTACCATCGACAGATTTACGGTTTTGTACTCAAGCGTACGCAATCGGATTATATTGCAGAGGAGGTAACGCAGCTGACCTTTATCAAACTCTGGAACCAAAGAGAGAAGCTCGACGAGCAGGTCAGTATTCTGTTGCAGCTTTTCGGTATGGCGCGGCAAGTCATGATCGATCTGCTGCGCAAGGAGGCTACACGTTTCAAATACGAAGGGCAGACAGCAGTGACACCTTTTACCGATAGTCTGATCCGGGCAATTGAAAATAAAGACCTTTTGCGTATGATGGAAAAAGATATCCAGAATATGCCGACGATGCGTCGGAAGGTCTTTGAACTGAGCCGTAAAGAAGGTCTTTCCCATAAAGAGATTGCCGCTCAATTTTCAATTTCCACAAAAACTGTAGAACAGCATATCAGTAAAGCACTTCTTCAACTCAAACAACATCTCTATTCCATTATGCTATAAGTCCTTTATGTTAAGTATCGGCGCCCTTTATTAAATAATTGTTAAGAACTAAGGGATGTCGTGCTGGCCTGCGTAATAGGAGTATGAAGCATGATAAAAAGCAGCATCAGATCAAAAAGAAGATCTGGAAAATGCCCTTCCTCGTGAACGAACTTTTCAAGGACGAAGATTGGGAGAAATTTGATAGCACAGCAATGGAGGAGCCTGTGCCTACTGAAACGATGAAAACGCTTATACAGACTGCCATTCAAAATCAGGAAAAAGCGCAGGATCGAAAGGCATTACATCGATATCGTTTGGTAAAGCTACTGCGATACAGTGCCGCAGCTGCAGTTCTCTTTTTCTTTTCCTTCCATTTTGTTACCTGGTGGACAAAAGATTCAGTTGTACAGCCAGATGCTCAGCGGTCTGCAGCTAAACCTGTTATAGCGCATCAAGATACAGTCTGGACTTCAATAGAAAATAAAAATCCCTATAGTATAACGCTGGATCTACCCGATGGATCCCATGTGCGGTTGTTCGCACAAAGCCATATTCGCTATGTGAAAAATTTTGTTGCCAATGCCCGTGATATTGAACTTAGCGGTAAAGCCTACTTTGATGTAGCATCGGATCCGAAACGCCCATTTTCGGTGTTTGCCAGCGGGACTAAAACAACGGCGCTTGGTACATCCTTTACCATTAATACCAAATTGAAGCGTCAGGCTGTGACTGTGGCATTACATACAGGTAAGGTGCTTGTATCCTCCCTTACAAACGGTTTCAAACAGATTTTTTTAGCTGACCCGGGCCAAAAGCTGACGGTTGATTCACGAGGTGCAACAAGAATTGAAGCCGTCAATAAAAAACAGCCATTGAACACGCCAGGTCTGGCTGCCCCAGATTTGTTAAATCTGAAAAATACACCGATGCCTGATGTGCTAAAGGCGTTAGAAACAGCATTTAAAAAACAGATCCATTTGGGTGACAAGGGTATTGCCGCCATCCATTATACAGGTGAGATTGATGTACATCACGATTCATTGAAGGATATCTTGACAACAATCTGCTTGATCAATGAATTGCGCTTTGTCGCCAATGCGGATGGAAGTTATACGCTATACAAACAGGAAAATACAATTACTGAACATCTAAACAACTAACAGATATGCTCAACAAGAAAAATCCACAAAAAAAGAACCTGCTTATTTTTGCGTTGCTTTCCGCTGGACTTACCCATGTACATGCGCAGCAGCAACAAGTAAAAGGGGCTGTACAAAATGAAAAGGGCGAGTTTCTCCCTGGAGTCAGCGTTAAGGCCATTCAGGATAATGGAGGTCCAAGTGTGACCACCAGTACGAATAGCCAGGGGCTATTCCATTTTCAGAATTTAGTAGAACATGCAGGGTATCGATTTGTGTTTTCGGTGGTAGGATTTCAGTCCGATACGTTATCGGGTTATGTCGTTGAAGCAAGAAAGCCTTTGTCGTTGAGTGTGAAGCTTCAGCAGAGTGCCGTTAAACTGGATGAGGTCGTCATTGGTTACGGCCGTGTATCCAGAAAGGATCTGACGAGTTCCATCAGTACCATCAAAGCAGAAGATGCGAACGTCGGTGTATTTACTTCACCAGCACAGATGCTGCAGGGGAAAGTTGCCGGCCTGACGATTTCGAGCAATAACAGTAATCCCAATGCGACGCCTTCCGTTAGCCTCCGGGGAGCTTCAACGTTACGTAGTGGTGAAGCGATGGAACCCTACTATGTGATCGATGGGGTCCCGGGCGCTTCGCTGGCTTTGGTAGCGCCCGATGATATTGCCTCTATTGACGTGCTTCGCGATGCCTCAGCGACCGCAATTTATGGTTCAAAAGCGGCCAATGGCGTTATTATCGTTACAACGAAGCGTGGAAAATCAGGGCAGACCAATATCAATTACAACGGCTATCTGGCGATCGATAAAGTGGCTAAGCATTATGAGATGATGAATGCGGCGCAATACCGGTCTTATGTCAATGATAATGGATTTTCGATGGAGCCAACGGACGACTTGGGGGCAGATACCGATTGGCAAAGAGCTGTTGAGCGGACAGGGATATCGAACAACCATAATATATCCATTCTTGGAGGAGCAGAAAAAACACAGTATAGCATCAGTCTCAATACCATCAAAAACAATGGCGTTATCAAAGGGACTGATATGGGGCGGCAGATTGCTCGAGCGTTTTTGCAGACCAAGGCGCTGAATGATCGGCTGACGGCTTCTTTCAATATCAACGCAAGTATCACCAAGCAGAATGATGTGCTTGCTTTGGATCAGGGACTCAGCGTTTATGATGCGATGTATTATTACCTGCCTGTATCGCCGGTCCGAAATACCGATGGTTCCTGGTTTGAAAAAGCCGACCGTTCGCAATATGCCAATCCACTTTCTTTAATTGAAGAGAATACAAATTTTTCTAAAACTAAGGTGCTCCAGGCGCACGCAAAACTGGGCTATGAGATCTTGCCCGGGTTGACCTATAATATTGACCTTTCGCTGCAAAATAGGCAGTTTAACAATGCACAGTACTATTCCATGTTTTCGATGGCAGCACGTGGTCAGAATGGCAAATCTATCCGTGCAGCTGTAGAAGATGAACGGAAAGTGATGGAAATGAACCTGAGTTATGAAAAGACATTCGCCGGAAAACATAAGGTAGCTGCACTGGCAGGTTATTCATGGGAAGAGAACAACAATAACGATGGCTTTCAATTGACGACTTCCGATTATTACAGTGACGATTTGAGTTATTATAACCCGGGTATGGCCAATGTAGTTGATTTGTTGGGCTTTGGGAACTATTATCTTTCCACCTTGCGTATGATATCTGTTTATGGCCGTGTGAATTATGCCTATAATAGCAAGTATCTCCTACAGGCGACGGTAAGACGCGACGGTTCCTCGGCTTTCGGAACCAACAATCGTTGGGCGACATTTCCTTCGGTGTCTGCAGCGTGGCGCCTTTCGGAGGAATCATTCATCCGTGAAACCGGAATTTTTGATGACTTAAAGCTGCGTGCTGGTTTCGGGGTGAGTGGCAACTCATTGGGCTTTGACGCATTTACCGCGCAGTCTGTACGTGGTGCCTCATCCAAGTTTTTCGATTATGTAAGTGCCGATGGCCAGGTAAGCCCATTACGTACTTTGATGGTGCTGCGCAATAGCAATCCGAACCTCAAATGGGAAACAACCAGTATGATTAACCTAGGCCTGGATTTCGGATTTCTAAAAAATCGCCTGACAGGGTCTTTGGAGGTCTATAAAAAGAAAACGAGTGACCTGATTTATGATTATCAGGTAAGCAAATCGAAATATATTTATCCAACGCTGACTGCCAATGTTGGTGAAATAGAGAACAAGGGGATTGAACTGAGTCTGAATGCAAAGGCCATTGATAAAGAGGATTTCAAATGGAATACCGGATTGGTGCTATCACACAACACCAATAAGGTGGTGAGCATTGCCAACGAGCAGTTTACGCAGGACTATATCGAATTGTCGGATCTGGGTGGGGCAGGGCAGACCAATGTTTTTCAGCAGAGGCTGACACCGGGAGCACCTATAGGTCAGTTCTATACCTGGGAATGGGCAGGCTATAACGATGAAGGTGTGTCGGTATTCTATACCCGAGATGAGAAAACAGGCGAACGTACAGGCGAAACAACCACAACGCCACAGAAGAAAGATCAGGCTGTGACGGGAAGTCCACAGCCCAAGTTGACACTGGGTTGGAACAATAGCTTTTCGTATAAGAATTTTTCTTTAAACGGAATGTTCCAAGGTGCTTTTGGACAGAAAATTATGAACGCTACCCGGGCGCGCCATTCGAATGTTGTTGGTAATGCTGGGCAGAAAAACGTGCTTGCCAGCGTTGTGGAAACCGAACGCATGACGGATATCAATGCACATTACCTATCCGATCGTTACCTGGAGAATGGAAGCTATCTGCGCTTGGCTTATGTTACGTTGGCTTATACGATACCGATGAAAAATATACCGATTAAAAACCTAAGAGTATATGCAACGATGAACAACGTATTTGTGCTGACGAAATATAAAGGTATTGATCCCGAGGTGGGCTTGGGAGGCCTAACTCCGGGAATTGATAACCGCCAGACCTACCCACGGACGCGAACGTTTATGTTTGGCCTTAACTTTAATTTATAAGACAGACCTGTGGGATGGAAAACTTCTTATCGAAACAATCCTGTTGACATAAATGGAGCATGCCACATGGCCTATAGAACAAGAAATAATTTATATGAAACCAACACTAATAATTCGTTTATTAACCTTATCAGCATTGAGTTTTTCGCTGGGATCTTGTACCGATCTGGATGTTGATATAAAATCACAGCTGACGGAATTTCCGGATTCGGAACGTGCAGCCGAGGCAATTCTTGCCGATGTATATGCCGCTTATCGTGGCGCAATGGGGCGCGATCATTGGATGGCCCAAACACTCTCGGCGGATGAGGCAGTGAGTGTTTCCATGGGGACAGACTGGTTTGATGGCGGTCGATACCGCGAATTCCATCTGCACAATTGGAATGCAGACAACGGCCTCTTACCAAGTATCTGGAACGATGCTTCCACTGGAATCACCTTAGCCAATAATGCCATTGCATTATTCGGGGAAGATAAAGAAAAGCTGACGGCACCTGCCCGCGCAATCCGTGCTTATTATTATTTTATACTGATGGATAATTTTGGCGCCGCACCGTTGATCACGGGGCCTGTTGATGCTGTCCCCGCACGTTCAAGCCGTGCTGAAATTTGCCGTTTTATTGAGGCCGAATTGCTGGCTGTGAAGGATTTGTTACCTACTACAGTTTCTATAGCAACCTATGGAAAAGCAACGAAATATATGGCCGAAGCGTTACTGGCTAAGTTGTACCTCAACTGGGCTGTTTATACGGCTGCGGATGTGGCCAATTACAATCCAAGTGCACAAAATGAAAAATTAAATGATGTGGTTGCGATGTGCGACCAGATTATTTCCTCAGGACGGTTTAACCTGACAAGCCATAAGTTTATGGCCAAGTTTCGCCCCGATAATGGTTATCAGGTAAAGGATTTTATATTTGCCATACCCTATGATCGTGAAAAACAGCAGGGTATGACTTATTCGCGCTTCTGGATACATCGCAGTGCCCAAAATCAGTTTGCAACATTGCCTCAAAGTGTTGGGGGGACTTTTCGTGTATTACCGAGTTATTTGGAGAAATTTAATCTGGCAGGCGACGAAAGGAACGCCTCATACATCGGTGGTAAGCAATATTATTGGTCAAATTATACAGAAGATAAGACTCGTCCTTTTCTGATCAGAACTTCCAAACGCGGCATAGATCAGGATTATAATGCTGCGGATGCAGATGCGCAGTTTGATTGGCAACTGGAGACCACTAAAGAAATTACTTTGCGTTCGGATGGTGCGGCCACGCTGAATGTGGGTAACGACCAAAAGGGGCGCTCAATGGGGTACAGATCCATTAAGTTTTATATGGACGTAGCCGTTACATCAGCCAATCAGCGTAATCAGAGCAATGATGTACCTGTATTTCGCTATGCCGATATCCTGTTGATGAAAGCGGAGGCTATACTCCGTGGGGCTACCGCGACCAATGGTCAGACCGCACAATCTTTGGTTAATCAGATCCGAGCCTATGTCAATGCACCTGTGCTCACGGCTGCCCCAAGTCTGCAGGATGTGTTGGATGAGCGGGCACGTGAGTTTGCTGATGAGTCCTGGCGTAGAAATGACCTGATCCGTTACGGAAAATTTGAAGATAACTGGGGATTCCGATCGCTGTATCCTGCCGGCATGAGCGAGAAGTTCCGTCGTATTTTCCCTGTACCAACAACTGTATTAAACGTAAACACCCACTGGCAACAGAATCCTGGTTATTAAAATCTATTGATGAAACGCAGAACTTTTATGAAAAATTCCCTGGGCACGGCGATTACAGCCGGCCTGGGCGGAATTACGCTCAGTAGTTTCGGTCTGACAAAACCTACGCAACTTGAAAGCGAAGATATACAACAGCTTTTGAAACCCAGAGATGCCTATGATCTTCATTTTATGGCTGTAGGCGACTGGGGCCGCAATGGTGCCGACCATCAGTTGGCTGTAGCGGGGCAGATGGGTCAATGGGCCGATCAGCATCCCAATGACTTTATCATTTCTACCGGTGATAATTTTTACCCTTCCGGAGTGGTCAGTGAACATGATCCCCTGTGGCATTATTCGTTTGAAAATATCTATACCGCATTTTCGCTGCAATGGGACTGGTATCCCATTTTGGGAAACCACGATTATAAATCAGATCCCGATGCACAGGTACGTTATAGTACGATCAGCAGACGTTGGAAGATGCCTGCGCGTTATTACAGCAAGACATTTGCGCTTAAGGATGGAAAAAAAGTACTGATGGCCTTTATCGATACTAATCCGATGATTCCTGAATTTTACAGTAACAGCGCGTATGGGCCATATGTTGCGGGACAGCAACCCGAGAAACAGCTGGCCTGGCTAGATCAGCTACTGGGAAATTCGGATGCCCATTGGAAAATTGTCGTCGGTCATCATCCCCTGTATACGGCGGGGCCGCGTACGACGAATTACGACACCCTGGCGGTTCGAAAAGTCTTGGAGTCTATCTTTGAAAAGCGAGGAGTAGATATCTACCTTTCAGGACATGAACATTCGCTGCAGCACTTAAAAGTAGAAGGCAAGAAGTTTCATCAGTTTATCTCCGGAGCAGGATCAGAGGTAACGCCTGTAAAAACCGATCTGCCGTATAGTCGTTTTGCGAAAGATCAATACGGGTTCTTCTCTTTCTCGATCAGTAGCGAAGAAATAGCTTGTCAGGTTATCAGCCATGAGGGGATGGAGCTTTATCGGACAGTGGTTACAAAAGTATAAGGTAAGAGGGCAGGCGGTATGGAGCAGATTTCTACTTGCTTCGTACCTGCTTCGTACCTTATTCGGATGCGGTACGATAGCTGTACAGGTGCTGTACAGCTATCGTACAGACCCTGAACAGGAATTAACTGGTCGGAATTTGGTCAATAATGATCACCAGATTGTTGAGCTCCGAAGGTGGTCCGAACACAGTACGAACACAACCCGAATACATTGGCGCTAGAGGTAAAAAAACACAGGCTAGCCTGGGCTAAAAAAGAAGCACTCCTCTGATGCACTTTTTGTGCGATAGAGGAATGCTTCTTTTTTTGTGTTAAATAGATATGCTGCAGGACTTCGCTGCGAAAAAGAATACAGCGAGCCATACGAGTCCTTTAGCCAGAAAGAAGAGAAATGCTCCAATTCCGGCACGCTTAAGCCATTTAGATTTGTTGTCTTTTTGCTCCATTTATGGGATTAAACACGAACACTCCAATTTTAGTTCGCACTGGCAATAGGAGTGAATACTTCGCCAAAGTTATAAAAAGTTTGGTTTGCAATTTCTACTGCGCGATCATAAGTCGCCGGATCTTCTGAATATTTGTTTAATACCGCTGTAAATCCAGCCCACATCTCACGGCTATTTTCGCCATAACCTTCGAAGAAAGAAGTTCCTTTGGTAAGGCCATATTTGTTGAGCATCTGCACGATATACGGACCACCCATGATTGAACCTTCCAAAACATATAATGATGCAAGTGCTTCTTGTATATTTGCTACAGCTGGAGCATTTGCTTCTGGCAAGTTATCTACGTTACCACCCAAAGCTTCGATATCGCTTTTGATGTAAGATGAGTTGCGGCGTTCGGCCAAATCGGGCAATACTTCTGCGGTTACAAAAGGAGCGATGCTATCTTCTACGGCGCGGAAATAAGCATAAAAGCCTTTTAATACTTCTGCGTAATCTGCTTCTGAACGAATATTTTTCAATTGGCGCACGATCGTTCCTTCTACGTTTTGGTGAGCTGCGTGCGTTTGCTCTTTGATATGTTGACTTAACATGTTCTTATTTTTATTTATAACGATTCTATACAAAGATTCGTATTTATTTCCACAAATTTATGCTGTTTTCTGCTTTATCATCTATGAAAAATGGTTTTAATTTAAACATAATTATGACAAAATCCAGTTGCAATAAATTTCTTACTTTAACCTAAAGTTTGTTTTAAGTAGCAAATTTTCGTCTGCTGGCATCGGAAAATAAGTCGTGGATGAAATTGCTGTGAGATTTTCGTCTTTTGTAATGTCCTTTAGCGCTGCTGCAAGCCAGGCTTCCTTTGGATCCCCGGGATGGCGGGAGGTTTCTACAGGAGCTAAGGCCAGATCGACGGGTATGCCATCAAAATAATCACACCAGCCATTGGCATTCCGGATGAGAAATGAAGCCAGGTATACATCGAAATCTCCAATGTGGACTGAAAAAAAACCTACGGGTTTGCCAAAAGTCTGCTGACCGATGAGGCGTATCGGAATATAAGGTTTGAAACTGCTGATCAGTAATTCACTTGCCGAAGCCGTGCGTTCTGATACAATGCATGACAGCTGCTGTAGTGAATTGAAATGTCCCTTTTTGATAAAGTAATGCGTATTGGCTTTTTCACTATAATCCACATCGGCGAGTGTGGCAGGGCGTCCTTTGTATTGGACCACTTTGCCATTTGCATCCAGATAGGGTTGTTTAAGGAGTAGTTTTGCTTTGCCTTGCTGTACATTCGGATGAAATTGCTCGCTGAACATAACTTTTTTATCCAGTTTGGCTGGACTAATGAGGTTGGCTAAATATTCTGCGGTCTCCACATAACCGCCACCGTTATGACGTAGATCGAGGATGAGATGAGTAACTTGCTTTTGAGCCAGTTCGGCAGCAAGCTGATCCAGTTCGGCCTTCACTGTCTGAAGTTGGGGAAAGGAGGGAATGTAAACATAAGCAATCCGTTTGTTTCCCGCAGACCAGTAGGACAGGTGTGTAGCGTACCTGTAGGGTGTTTCTATGCTGGCCATGTGACCACTACTTTTCTTGTCGTTACGACGACGCTCCAAATATGAATATTTGGGTTTATTGGGGATGGTCGACAATTCGTAAGGTCTATCTTTCTTGTGCAAAGCGTATTGGCTGAGGGCAAAAAGTGCCCGCTCATAAGCCGTTTGTTCTGGTTCTATTTCGGCATATTTCGTCCGCGGATCAAATGTGGTATATGAAGGGAGTGATTCCTGCCAGCGGTATAGCTGTTTGGCATACAGGTAGATTGAGTCGAGAGTCAATTCTTTTTTTGTTCCTGTTTTTGGACTAATAAATTCATCGGGCAGAGTTGTTGTTTTACTGCCGTTCTGACAAGCTGTTATAGCAGTTATTGTAACTAATAGACCAACTATTTGGCGGATTCGACTCATTATATAATGTGCATTTTGTTCCTTGTCCTTGTAGTTGATTCGCTACAAAATGGATAATTATCTGAAATTTAATACTTTTTTACTTTTTTATTTAATATAAAAGCCTAATTTTGTGCCAATTTATTTAATTTTTGATGCCTCCGCTACTGTGGAGCACTCAAAATGTCCCAAAGGTATCCCCTTTGGGATTTTTTATTTTAGGGCAATACAGGTCGTTCTGTTTTGTTTGGTACACTGGATAAACTCTCCAAAAAAGCCAAGATATTTTCCTGTTCTTTACTGCTTAATCGGACATTTTGAATATGCGGCGATAAGGTGCCATTGATCTGTTGTCCTGTCTTTTGGGGCATGCCCTGACTCAGCAGGTTGATCAGTTCACCTAAGCTCGAAATACTACCATTGTGCAGATAGGGTGCAGTATGGATCACATTGCGCAGACCCGGCGTGCGAAATTTACCTTTGTCTGTTTCCAGTCCTGTCGCCTCAAAGCGACCATTGTCCAAGGCACCTTTGCTGGTAACAGCATAGCCCAGGTTATGAAAATCGAGATCTGTAAAGAAGGCACCATTATGGCAGTTGATGCATTTCCCTTTTGTGCGAAACAGATGGAGGCCTTCGAGCTGTGTATCGTTTAATGCCTGGTAATCTCCTTTGATAAAACGGTCAAAGGCGGTTTCACCACTACTAATTGATCTTGAATACGCTGCTATGGCATCCAGCAATCCTTCGACGCTCATCGTCTGGCTCGAGTAAGCCGCCTCATATAAACGAAGATAGCCTGGTATAGCTTGCAGCTTAGCGGGTAAAGCAGCTGTATTGCCGCCCATTTCGATCGGGGAGTTGATGGCTTCGGCAATCTGCTCTCGATAAGTCTTTGCGCGGCCATCGTGGAAGAGTTTGCCTTCCAGGTACCAGGCATTTTCCATGGAAGGTGTATTGCGGTGATGCAGTGCGATACCATCTGCCGTTGTTTTTTGGTCGATCCAGTAGGTGTCCGGATTATGACATGAAGCGCAAGTCTTCATGCCATTACCGGTGCGGGGGTCGAAAAATAAGGCTTTGCCAAGTGCTATTAGCTCGGCCTTATCTTTCGATGGGTTTTCGGGTAAAGTGGCCAGTTCACGTACCTTGATATTGTTGTACCAAGCGGCAACTGGCCATTTTTCTGCCGATTTACTATATTGTTGACGTAAGGTTTCCTCTGGCAAAGTCGGAGCTGTAGGCTCTTCTGGGACAGAAGCGCTCTTGCTGCAGCTGCATAGTATCAGTGCCACGAAACATGCTACGATCAATTGCCTTCCGTGATAGCGAAAATACGCGGTCAAAAATATCCTAGGCAAGACGTTAATTAATTTAAAGTGATACTAAAATCACCTTCTGACAATAACTTCCCGTTTTTATCCATCATCTTCAAGGATTTAATTGCGTTTCCCTGTACAGATACGGGAATGGGTAGCTTTATCGTCATCGTTGCAACATCAAAGACTATATTGTTGATAGTATATTCGTTATTGAGGTTATCAATCGCTATAAAATGGTCAAAATCTGCCTTGAAATAAAGTTCATAAGTCTCTTTACTATTTATGTTCAGCACCAGGTCGCCGCCCTTTTTGCCAGTATAAAACATACCTTGCCATTGTATGACGTTGTATAATGTTGGTAAGAATACTTCAAAAGCATCGGTGAGCACCGTGTAGCGTCCGGAGATCAGTTTGATGTGGTAGATGCCTGGTTTGAGATCTTCTGGAGTGTTGAATTGCGCGATAAAAGATGTTGGAGGTTGAGAAAAAGAAAGTAAGGTCTCTTTTCCATCCTTATCGACCAGATAGCCCTTGGTTTGCGCCTCGTCTGGAAGGATATTTTCTCCTCGTACTACCAAATTCTCATTTTTTGGGTAACTAAGGTAATATTTACCTTCGGCCAGATTCATTTTTGCCTGTATCAGAGGCTGGTTGTACTGGAATACCAATGTATAATTTTTGCTGGATCCGTCCTGTGCCCGCACAGTATAGGTAATTGGTTTGTCGGATTGTAACTGGATTGCTGTCCCAGATGCAGGCGTAATTGTCGCTAATTCCGAAATTTTAATATTGGGCGTAATGCTTTCGGGTTGCTCCACCAAGGGTGGCCAATATAAGATAATCTGGTCATTCACGATGCTAGCTGATAAGGTTTTACCATCAGCGTCCTGAATGCTAAAGGATTCGATGTCGTTGTAGGGTAAGCTGGGGTATTCGGTTTTACAGGACCAGCATGTTAATGCTAGCATAAAAATAGCTAGGAATTGAATGATATGTATTTGTTTTTTCAAAAATGAGTGTTGCATAATTTTTTTTGGTTAAAAAATCGTTATGCGGATGATGATTAGGTTATAAAGATCCGCAACCCATCCACCAGGTTGCGGGATCTTCTATTCATTAAAATAGGAAAGACTATAGTGCCTTAACTTCGATATTGATATCTGCTTTTACTTCTAAGCCAGTAATATTTCTTTGGCTTACATTGCTGAAGTTAAGCAGTTTGACTGCATATTTAGCGCCTGTTCCATCATTAACTAATACAGTTAATGGTTGGATAGCTTCGTTGGCATGGCTGTCTAAATCGTAGGCATACCATTCGTTATTACCTTGTGATGTCACAGGAGTAGCGCTAGCCCAATCTCCCGCTGTAACGGAAGATATGTCTTTTGTTATAGTTCTGATCGAATAGCCAGAATTTGCTTTGATCGATCCATTCACATGGCTAAAGAATGCAACCTGACCAGAGCTACTCAGGCTTTGTGCTCCTGTTGAAAGGTCTACATAGACTGCCGGCCAAGTTGCCGCTGCCGAAGGGCTCCACCATTGACCTACTACAGTGTAGTTGCTGTTTGCTTTTGCTTGGTTTAAAGCTAAAGGAGCTGTTGCTGATTCTGTTGTTGGGGCTGCTGCCCATACTGCTGCCGATAGCACAGTCACGGCCATAGCAGATTTTAAGATAGTTTTGATGTTTAAGTTCATGTTATTTTAATTTATTTAATTTTGATGCCACCTTGGCATGCTGTGGATGCTTGTTTATGATTCCGTTATTGTACTAGGATTTTGCTCTGTCTTTACCACATCGGCCCAGTCTTTAAATTGGAACTTAACCTGTACGTTTTCAAATGTTCCCGTCGGAAGATCTGCAGGTAATGAAACTGTCATTTCAGTTCTCGTGTGCGACTTGATAATCAATGGATAATCTTTGCCATTGAGTGTCATGATAACGGCTGTCGGATCTAAAATCACTTTATCTAAGTTGGCTAAAATGGTCCAGTCTTTATTTTTTGCCAAATTTAGTCCCAATAAGCTAATATATACATCGGGTTGGCGATATGTAATCTTGAGCGGATTTGCCAATGTAACAGTATGATTTAGATTGGTTACCTCAACATCATAGGTGCCTGCCAAAATATCGGATGGAATGCGGTTTTCCCGCTCGGTTCCCGTGTAGGTTAATTGATAAACACTACTCGATACTTTTAAGCTATTGGGCGTTGACATCTGATAGCGTACTTTAGTTTCTTGATTAATTAATGCAATACTTACCAATGAGGGATTGGTATGCATAAAGGTTCCATTAATGGCTGGAAAAGCACCTCCAGGTCCTTTTGTAAGGATAAGAGACGAAGTTGTATAAAACTGAGCTTCAAAAGATGGCGTACTTTGCAATTCAATCTTTAAGCTATAGGTTCTTGTGGTACCTGTGGCAGCCTTTACGGTATACGTCTGGTTTTTTTCATCTGTTTTAACAGGTAAAATTTCTTCGGCTATACTCGCTCCATTGGAGAGTGTAATGCTCGGATCTATCACCAATAGCCCATAGTAGTAAGGGACATATACCGTAATGGTATTGGCCTCATTGTCGATGGCTCCATAAATAACTTCGTCATTTGGAAGATTGGTGACTTTGTATTCCAGTATTTTGTCTGCTGGAAGTAAGGCTAATTCTTCCGTTTTGGTGCAGCGGGTTAGCAGCAATCCTACAAAAAGGAAGCTTAAAATGCTGTATATTCTTTTCATGTTAGTTTAGTGTCTAATAAGTAAGCTATGCTTATTTTTTTAGTTAGCGATTGTAAATTTGGTACTGCCAGCTTTGGCAAGTACATATTGGAATGTAAAGAATGGTGTTGGTGAATCTTTAAACCAATCTTTTGGATCCAAGAGGTCTTTATAGATACTTTGTATCTTGATCTTGGCATAGTTTCCCTGAGCTGTACGGACGATCAATGTATTGCTTTCAATTGGATAGCAAACGTGTTTTTTGTTTTCGGCTCCACCACCTTTGATTACGCCATCAAAATCATATAAATACCAACCCAAGCCTTCACCAAATGCTCCTGAATCATCTGTACCATATGCTTTTTCACCTTTGCGAAACTCCGCATCCGAGGGGATATCGACTACATCTTCAAATTTTTTCTTAACAATGAGTATACCGCCTTTCCCTGGACCACCTTTACCAAATCCGTTTGCTGTATTGTTGCAATTGATAAAACTACGGTATATTTCTGAGCAAGAGATGTCCCATCGTGCGGTTAGTTTATAATCCGATGTCACAGCTTTGTTCTGTTCAAGGCTGTAATATATTGGTGATTGCGCCGTGGTTGGTGCACTTCCAGCAGGTAAGTCTTCGCCAAAATTCTTAACAGTAATCAAACGGTTGAACATAGCTTCTGGTGCAACAGGATCTGGTTCAGGCTCTACTACTGTGGGCTCGCTTTTGCTACAAGACCCCAACACAATTAAAAATGCCAATACCGGTATGAATTTTAATAGGTTGCTGCGTTTCTTTATTTTCATTGTTACTAGTTTTTTTGTGTTAGTTGATACCTTGTCCCTTTCTATACATGTAGTAGGGTTGTTAGTATGTTATTTTTATTTAAATTGATTCTAAATAATAGTAAAGATAAAATCTTTTGCTGATAAAGTGTGTATGAAAATTGGTATTTAATATATTTTTTTCGGTTTTTGATTTTTGGTTAACAAAAGCAGCTGGAATTTTAACCAGCTGCTATGTTGATACTATTTAAATTCTTGGTAATCGATGGAGTAGAAAAAATAATTGTTTGGTGCGATTTCACGATTCATCGTTTCATTCTCATAAACATTATTCATCCTAATTTTAAAAAAGGGTTTACCTTCCTTTGAAATGATAATTGTTCGATTTGCTACAGCTAGAACTTGGTGATTTGGTTGTCCTGTATAATTCGCCCAACCAATTACATTTGGCGCGTAAGACGATTGAAGTCCTAAAAGATTATTTGACGCAGACGTAAACTGGTCGGTAGATTTTACATCTTCAAAAGCTTTGTCAATAAAGGATAAGGTGTAGCCTTTAACATTATTTGTTATTAAATCTACATTGGAGCTTTTCGCGTTAAAAGAAACAATAAAATCGCTCGCATTTAAGCCATCGTTCTCTTTAAAATCAAAATAATAGGTTTGCGCAGCAGTTGTTGTTGCTTTTCCATCTTCACCGATTGTAAATTGTTTAAAGTTACGAAGTGAATAGGTATTGCCTGTACGCTTGATTGTTCCTTGTGTATTGATGGTTTTAGAAACTTTTGTTAAATCAACAGTTTCACCGTCTTTGACCATAACCTTAGCTTGGTATTCCGGCTCGACTTGCTCCACCTTATCATCATCCTTGCTACAAGAAGTAAAACCTAAACTCAATGCACATAGTAGTGCTGCTGTTGTAAATAATCTATTCATCTTTAATTTAATTGTGTAATTTTTCCTTATTATAATGTGTTTGTATTTAAATCTTTGCTGCCATCCTGCTGTACATAATATTTAAATGTATAGTATGGGGCCGGCCAATTAAGGTTGGTTACCGCCGCAGGATTTCCCTTATAGGCATTGATCAGTTGTAATTTGGCATATTTGCCATCGGGTAAGCGAATCGCATAGGTACGATTGGGGAGCGCCTGCATAATATGGGTGCTCAAACTATAACGAAACCAGCCATCCGAACCATCGGTTGCTGCCCAGCCAATTTTGTTTACTTCACTTTTGTTAAACTCTTCATCCGAAGGGGCTACAGTTACACTCTGATAGGCTTGTCGCAGTAAAACCACAGCGGTATTATTTGCCTGGCCGCCATAACCCGGATTGTATTCATGCTGGGAATTGTTCACATAGATCTCCGAATTATAAGGACCTGTAAAGGCAATATCCCAATCTTTTGTTTTAAGCCACTGCGCAGAATCGGCTTTGGTCTTAACCCATATTTGCTTTTGGTCTTTAAAACGAAAAAGAAATATAAAAAATGGTCTTTGCTCTTTTCCTTCAGTACCTTCGCCCATGGCTGCATCGGTATCGCCAGCAAGATCTTTGATCAAGGTACTTTTGCCATCTTCTAATCCGATCGTATAGTCTTTGTCTTTCCCACAGGATACCACTGTCAATAACAATAGTGCTGAAAAAATACAGCGGCCAATCTTGTGAAAGGAAAGCCAGATGCTACATTCTCCAATAATCATGCGAATCGTTCTCATCTTTTATCTTGTACTTTGTGTGCTAAATTCTTGTTCATTACTCCTTATTATTCTTTTATCCAACGGTAGCTGACGCCGCCCATAATAACGCGTCCAGGTTGCCCGAGTAAATAACGGCTTGTAAAATTGAATAGATTGTCACCGATCAAACGCAGTGTCAATCTGCGGTTCATCAGACTCTTTTCCACAGTCATATTGACGAGTGTGTGATAGGGGATAAAGATGTCATATTTGTCGATAAACTGGTTGCCATTATATTCCTGAAAAGGTGTGGCACTTCTGAAATTGACCCGAGCATTGACATTGACGCCCCAGGGTTTATATTCGTATTGGGCTTTAGCGTTGAACATGTGTCTCGAACGGTCTTCAATACCCCAATAATCTGATTTTTTGCTCTGGCGATATTCGCCTGTAGCGGGATCGTTGATCTGGTTATAGGGATAACTTCCCTTGGCAATACTATCCAAAATACTCAAGTCTTTGGCAATCAGGTATTGATAGCCCATCGACAATTGCAGATCTTTGGTTGCCTGATAGGTCAATGAAACTTCAAAACCTTTATTCATGGCTTTGGGCAGGTTGCGGTAGCTATAGATCTGTGCTACTTTGGTCCCGTTACCCACACTAACTGTGTTGATCTGATTGTTGATCCGATGGTAGAAGACCGAGAAATCGGCCTGAAATCTATTGGACGGACTCCAGGTAAGTCCAATATTGTTTGAAATGCTGGTTTCGGCTTTGAGGTTGCCCGCCACCAAATTGAGCATATAGCTGTTTTTATAACTCAGTTCTCCAGCTTGATCCATAGCTGCAATCACATCGGCTACGCGTTCTGAACCGACGACCAAATAGTTGGCTGCTGGATTGAAAAAGACCTGATAGCGCATCTTATAGTCGGGTGCCTTAAATCCGGCTCCGATACCACCTTTGATCAAAAGCTTAGGACTGACATGGTATTGTAGACCCAAACTTGGACTCAGATGGCCATTGTAGACATTGGTCTGATCGTAGCGTAGACCCAGCGTCGTCAATAAGCGGTCGACAGGTTTCCATTCGGTCTGCAAATAGGCAAATGCGCTGTTCAATGAGCGTTTGGCATCCAGATCCTGGTTGTCCATCAGTTCAAGACTACCACCTATACCACCGGTAAGTTTGACCTGTTGTGCGGGGCTATACGCAAATTGCTGTTCAATGCGGTGTACATTTTGACCGAATTGCTCGGCACTGGCAACAATACCTTGTTGCAACCATTGTGCGGCAATCTGGGAGTGGAAACGCGAGAAATAGTAACGCGTCATACTACGCAGTCCCGACTCGAAATTATGGTCGTAACTTGCCGAAAGGTTGATGTCCTGATCTTTTTGTTTATCCTGTAGTGCGGCCGATTCGGACCATGCATTGATCATTTCAGATTCTCGGGCTGCATAACGCCCTGTAACGCCCAAAGTGCCATTTTTGCTTGTACGATAACGTACTCGCCCCTGGAAACTATAGTTGGTATAGGGTGGAAAAGTGGTACTCTTGGAGTCCAGATACTGCTTGTCGGTATTAAAACCATCCGTGCGGTAGTAATTGCCCGAAAAGACGGCGCTCCCGCGTTGATTAGCAAAAGGTGTTTCTGCTTCCAGTGTTGCATCAACGGTATTGAGACTGCCGTAAAGAAGCGATGCCTGTGCCTGTGGTGTGATTGCACCATGGCGTGTAATGATATTGATCGCACCACCTAATGCGTCACTGCCGTATAAGCAGGAGGATGCGCCCTTGATGATTTCGATACGTTCGATGTTGGTCACCGAGATACGGGACAGGTCAAAGTTGCCACTGTTGCGTCCCAGCATAGGTTGCCCGTCTACAAGGACCATTACGTAGTTGCTGCTGAATCCCTGGATCTGTACACCGACGGCTCTGGAGCCCCCGGCAATATCGTTAACGATGGCGATACCCGTCTGTTCTTTTAAAACTTCATCCAGACGGCGGCTGCCCATAAGCTCAATTTCACGTTTGGTGATGACTTTTACGGGCATGGCTGCATTTTCGGCCTTAACGAGATTGTCTACAGCCTGCGCTTTACCCTGCACATCAACTACATCCATCTGTCGTTCTTCAGCTTTTAACACAATGTTCAACTGCTGATTTTTGTCTTCCAAATCGATAACTTGGCGGTACTGCTGATAACCCATGGCCTGTACCTGTAATTCGTAGCGCCCCGCATAGAGCTGACTGAATTGAAATCTCCCCGCAGTATCTGTTTTAAAAGCATATTTGTCCGGATAAAGATATACGGTCGCATTGGCTACGCCTTTATTGGATTCGTTTTTCAACACACCGGAGATTTTCCATTTTTCCTGTGCTTGCAGGGTATAAACCTGGCAGGCACATAAGGCGATCAAGGTGCTTGTTCGAATAGATGAGATGCTTCTAAACACTATTTTTATTTTTACTAATTCTAAATAATGTTACAAAAAACGGTAATCCGTCTGAATTTTTCTCTATGCAAAATGTCATAAATTCTATTTAATCCGTTTTTTGTGGACTGAAAAGTAGTTTATTTTAAGATGTATATTATTGTTTAGTAGTGTTTTATAGTCTTTTTTGCGTTGTGGTGTACTATTCTAAAAGATTCGATATAATTTGTATTTAGACTGATTATTGATTTGTTTTGTACTCAAGTTGAACGGCGAGATGCGAAAACCATTCCTGGAAATCCGCTATCGCCATCATGGAGATAAAGAATTACAATGAGTAGATTTTATGTTGTTATACTGTGTTTTGTGATGCAAATCGGTGGATGGGCGACGGCACAGCAGAGAATCATTACGTTAAACAGTTCGTTGACCGAAACGATCTACGGACTGGGAGTAGGCGAGCGCATGGTCGCTACCGATGTGACAAGTATATCGCCCAAAGCAGCGGCGGCCTTGCCGAGGGTAAGCAAAAATCGGTCGGTTTCGGCCGAAGGTCTGTTATCTTTTAAACCAAGCATCGTCATTGCGAATGAAGGCGACGTATCCAAATCGGTCATTCAGCAGATTCGTGCGGCTGGTGTGAAGTTTGTCTCCATTAAACCAAATTATTCTGTTCCGGGTGCACTTCGCTACATCCAGGAGGTCGCAGATGCCGTCGGTGAATCTGCTGCCGGTAAAAATCTGGTTTCCCGCACGAAAGTAAGCTTGGATCATACCATGGAATTAGTAAAGAAGGAAAATCAGGGTAAAGCGGCGCCCAAAGTATTGTTTTTATATGCGCGTGGTACGGGTACCATGAGTGTGGCAGGTAAGGGCAGTAGCTTGGATGCGATGATTAATCTGGCTGGTGGTAAAAATGCGGTTCAAGAATTTTCGGATTTCAAACCCTATACGACGGAAGCGCTGGTGCAGGCCAATCCAGATATTGTGTTGATGTTTGATTTTGGCGCGAGTAGCCTTGGCGGTGAGGATGCTATCCTCAAATTGCCGGGTATGCGTATTACGAATGCGGGTAAAAACGACCGTATCTTGGTGATGAATGCCTCACTACTGGTAAATTTCAGTAACCGGCTGCCAGACGCAATCTTAGAATTGCACCGTGGATTTGGAAAAGTGATGGATTCAAAATAAAGCCAGTGCAAAAGAAACAGAAATTTATCCTATTGGCTTTGGGCCTGGTTTTGGGTGTTGTAAGTATTGTTGCCTTGGGGATGGGGGCCTACCATATTCCGTCCGCTGATATCTTAACGATGTTGACGCAAAAATTGCACTTGGGGAGTGCCGAAGCTGTGCACAATATGCAAGGAGATGTTCTTTTTGAGATTCGTATGCCGCGTCTTTTGCTCGGACTTTTGGTGGGTGCAGCACTTGGTATATCGGGTGCTGCGATCCAGGGTATATTCCGCAACCCCTTAGCGGAACCCGGATTGATCGGGATTTCTTCTGGAGCATCCCTTTTTGCAGTACTGATCATTGCCTTTGAGACTTTTCTCTTCACCTCTTTATCGGCCTGGATTGGATATTATATATTGGCTTTTGGTGCTTTTGTGGGCGCTGGTTTAACCGCTTTTTTGGTTTACCGTATCGCCAGTAAAAATGGCCGTCCAAATGTGACGACGATGTTGTTGGCGGGTATTGCCATCAATGCCTTTGCTGGTGCGCTGACGGGTTTGATGACTTATATGTCGACGGAGCAACAGTTACGTACCATCACATTTTGGATGCTGGGCAGTCTTGGCGGGGCTACTTGGGATAACCTAAGGGCTTTGGCTCCCTTTATTTTGATCCCGGTGCTGATCTTGCCTTTTTTTGGAAAGTCATTGAATGCTTTTTCGCTCGGGGAGTTGCAGGCGGACCTTTTGGGTATGCGTACCGATCGCGTCAAACGCTGGGTGGTTGTCTTATCCACGCTTGCTGTGGGAGCATCCGTTGCGGTGTCGGGTATTATTGGTTTTGTGGGATTGATTGTTCCACATACAGTTCGCCTGATGGGTGGGGCAGATCACCGATTTGTGCTTCCTGCTTCATTACTATTAGGGGCACTGGTGTTGACATTGGCAGACGTGATTGCACGGGTCGCCGTGGCACCCATCGAATTGCCCATCGGCGTGATTACAGCTTTATTGGGTACACCGGTATTCTTGTATATTTTAATCAAAGATAAATAGTCTTTTGGCAGAGGCTTAAAAAATAATCGCATTATGCTACGTGTAGAGAAGATCAACTACGAAGTGAACGGACGAAAGCTCCTGAAGGATATTACCTTTCAGGTGCGCAAAGGGGAAATTCTGGCAATCCTAGGCGCCAATGGCGCTGGTAAATCGACGCTGATGGGGGTGCTTTGTGGTGAAAAGAAGCCTGATTCGGGAGCTGTTCATCTCAATGGCAAGGCGCTGTCGGCATACGAGCCTGCGGCTTTGGCCAAATGCAGGGCTTTACTGAGCCAACAGCAGCAGATGACATTGAGTTTTAATGTGGAAGAAATTGTGCTGATGGGGCGGTATCCGCATTATAAGAATACGCCCAAGCAACAGGACTATAAAATCGTGGCCGAAACCATGGAACTTTGTGGGGTATCAGCTTTTGCTGAACGGGATTTTTTGAGCCTTTCTGGTGGTGAACAGCAGCGTGTTCATCTTGCACGGATCCTGGCGCAGATATGGGATAATCCGGATGCGTTGTTGTTATTGGATGAACCGATTTCGGCATTGGATCTGCACTATCAGCAGAAAGTATTGGCCATTGCACGGGCACTTGCCCGAAAAGGATTTATGGTGGTGCTGATTGTGCACGACGTCAATTTTGCCGCCATGTATGCCGATCGTATTCTGATGCTCAAAAATGGCCGAAAGCTCTTTCATGGTACCCCGGTGGAAGTATTGGCCCAAAAGGAGATCTATACCATCTTTTCGGTCGAGTCCAATGTCATTATGAATCCAAGAACATTGAAACCTTATGTTCAGTTGGAGGAAATGGATATTGACTTGGATTAACCATGTTATTTAGAAAGATTATAAATAATTTTAGAATACCATCTTATTTCGTTAATTTTAACTGCTTCAAGCTTATTTAGGATTTGTAATCATGTTGGTGAAAAGTAAAATAGTAGAGTTGGCAGATTGGCTTTTTGAAGAAGAAATTCCGGATGGCTATGTTCCCGACAAACCTTTGGTGGAAAATAGGATATCCATATCCAAAGATCCTGTCCATATGGAGAATTTTCAGCTATCGACTTCAGGATTGTTTATCTTGCATTCGAAAATGCAGTTTGATCGGCCAGTGCAGGTGCTTACGGAGATCGAGGGCGAGACCATAACCAGCCAGTTTATTTTCTTTAAGCCGACAGATAGCAAATTGCCGTATGGCATGAGCCGGCATAATATACGCTACATTCCTTCTGTCAAATCCATCCATGAAGTGGAACCCGGTATTGAATACACGTATTTTATAGCCGTTATTTCCAAAGAATATTACCTCAATTTGATCAAACGCGATTCGTTATTGCATCAGCAATTTGTGCATGAGATCGAAAAGGGAGAGTATGTGTCATTTTCGGAGGAGGATCTGATGGCAACCTACGAGATGCAGCATACGATAACTGAGCTGATTGAATCTAAAAAGAAAGGGGAGATCCGTCGATTACATACGGAGTCACGTGTTGTTGAACTATTGATGTATCAGTTTGAGCAATATAACGAGAAGACCGAAAGCAGTGATTCGCTCTTTCATGAGGAGGATGTGCAAAGGCTGGAGATGGCAAGGCAGATTCTTGAACAGCGTATTGCCAATCCGCCGACGCAAAAAGAACTGGCCGCAGAGGTGCTGACAAGTGAAAGTAAACTACGTAAAGACTTTAAGGAATATTTTTCAGTGACCATTCACGACTATCTCACACGGGTGCGTATGGAAAAAGCCAAAAGTTATCTGCTCGAAGATAAAATGACGGTCTATGAGGTGGCACTGTTGACAGGTTATGGCCACCAAAATAATTTTAGCAGTGCTTTTAAAAAGTATTACGGTATCTCACCTGGAGAGCTCAAGATGTAATATAAGCTGGGCCTTGGATTAGTTTTTTCTGATCGGGAAGATGTGATCGTCCGAAATAGCATAGCTTTGATATAGGGAAGACAGGTCTTTGCTGTCCAATCCCGTAAAAGTACTAAAAGCGGGAAGGATAATCTGATGATCAGATACGAGAAAACAGGGTAAGCGAACCTGTCTTTTCGGTGGAATAACCAAGCTTATACCCGGATGGATATGCCCACTAATCCGAAAAGAAGATGAATCTGCAGCATCAGCGGGATGGTGTTTAAACTGAATCTGTTGCGTTTCAAAAATTTCCCTGTGATGCACTATACCGAAACGGGCGGTCATTTGTTGTGATAAGCGGTCGTGATTGCCTTTGACAAGATGAAGCTGGAGCTCCGGGTGTCGTTGTCTGAATGATTCCAACAAAAGTACTTCCTGATTGATGCCTGCGTGAATAAGATCGCCGACAACGATGACTTGTTTGGCTTGATAGTACGCTATGAGGGATTCCAGTCGATTGAGGTCGGTTATGGCTATATCCATGGGGATGGCAATGCCATGCTTCCTGAAATGCGCTGCTTTACCCAGATGCAGGTCGGACAAGATCAACGTTTTTTGGTCTTTCCAGTATATAGATCGCTGTGTGTTAAGGCTTAATTCCTGTTTATTGAAGGTAATTGTTTGTTCTCCGATTTTCATTTTCTGCGCTTCTTTTTTTGAGCATTGGTCTTTTCCATGCGTTGAATCCTTTCAATCAAGGCTTCGCTCGACAGGGATTGCCGGAGGCTATCCACTTTTATCGGAAAGCTCAATGGCGTATACTCTTCGGCAAAGGTATAGCGTATTTTGCTATGATTGATCCTTTCGAATGCTTTTATTAATCGATGTTCTTCCAGTTGCTGGTTGAACACTTCGGAAAAAGCCTGTTTGAGCAAAAGGTTGGTGGGGTCGTGTTCCATCAGTACACGGAAAATAATCCCTGAGGAGGCCTGCAATGATTTGTTGTTTTGCTGTGTGCCTGGGTAGTTCTGGACAACCAGTCCCGAAATGACGGCGATATCCCTAAATTTGCGGCTGGCCATCTCTGCAGCGTTTATACTGCTGATCACATCATCCATCAAATTAGTCCGGCTCAAGAGCTGTTCGAGCTGCGTTTGGCTGAGCTGGATCTCTTTGTCGGAATAGAGTTCGAAGCCATAGTCATTCATGGCCATGGAAAAGCTGATGGGATACAACTTGCTGATGCGGTAGGCGATAAGTGCTGCCATGACCTCATGGATCAATCTGCCTTCCAAGGGGTAGAAAAACAAATGATGGCCTTCCCTGGTTTTGATATGTTCGACGAGAAATTCCGCTTCGCTAGGCACGGCCGAAAGTTCGGTCTGTTTTTCGATCAGTGGTGCCAGGAAATGAAGCTCTTTTTCACTTGAAGGAGCTTCTGTTGCCGCAGCCAATTTTTTTCTAAGGAAATGGCTCAAGTTGGACGATAAGGGAAGTCTGCCACCAAGCCAGCTTGGAGTAATGGCTTTGCCCGACGAATTTCTTACAAATACGGTCATTTCCTTAACCATCACAACTTCGAGTATCCGCCCCGCAAGAATAAAGCGTTCACCTTTTTTAAGTTTGCTGATAAAGTATTCTTCGATCATGCCGATGTAACCACCGGAGAGAAACTTCACGCGCATCATGGCATCACCGACAATGGCACCGATATTGAGTCTGTGGAGCAGTGCAAGACGACGGTTTTTGATGATCCATTTGCCTTCTTCATCTTGGATAACCTTGTGAAATTCTTCGTAGCGTTTGCCTATTTTTCCACCTGCGGTAATAAAATACATGCACCATTGCCATTCTTCCGTATCCATGTAGCGAAAGGCATGGGTATTGGCGACAATTGCATGCAGTTCTTCCGAACGAAATCCTCCGCCCAAGGCGATGGTTACCATGAATTGAACAAGCACATCGAAAGTTTGAACCATGGGATCCCGGTTTTCGATCGTCTGCGTTTTTACGGCCTCCTTAAGGGCAGCGACTTCGATGAGCTCCAGGGAGTGCGTGGGGACAAAATAAATCGTAGAGGTTTCGAAAGGGCTATGGCCGCTTCTTCCAGCGCGTTGCATAAACCGGGCTACACCTTTACTTGAGCCAACCTGTATGACTGTATCAACGGGTTTGAAATCTACCCCTAAGTCCAAGGAAGAGGTCGATACAACTGCTTTAAGTTTGCCGCTGCTGAGATTGTCTTCGATCCATTCGCGGATATGGGCGTCAATGGAGCTGTGGTGTAAGGCGATTTGTCCGGCAAAATCGGGGTAGGCCTCCAGTAGCAATTGGTACCACATTTCACTTTGACTACGCGTGTTGGTAAAGACGATCGTGCTTTTACTAGCAAGGATAATCGGGACGACCTGATCGACGAGGTTTCCACCGAGGTGCCCTGCCCAAGGAAGGAGCTCCACTGTGCTGGGGAATATCGGTTTGATGGCAATTTTCTTTTTCTCCTTGGCAACGATCTGGATACGTTTGGTGACCTGTGGAAGTAAAACTTCCATGGCTTCATCGAGGTTACCGATGGTCGCTGTGATACCCCAGACGCGCAGGTTTTTCGTATACGATTTCAGGAAGGAAAGTGCCAGCTCGACCATCACGCCCCGTTTGTTGCCCATAAGTTCATGCCACTCATCTACCGTCACGCATCGCAGATTCTTAAAATATTTGTCGCGTTGTTTTTGAGCAAGCAGTAGGTGCAGGCTTTCCGGAGTAACGAGCAGAACGTCGGGCATGGAGCGGGTTTGCTGCGCTTTGATCTTGGGGTCGGTATCACCATTACGGACCTGTACGATCCAGTCGAGTCCAATTTCGTCTATTGCTGTTTGCATGGCCCGCGCAAGATCTTTGGCCAGGGAGCGTAGGGGTGTAATCCAGAGGAGCTTTAGGCCCCTTTGATAGTGTTCCGGATGATTGAGGAAGTCCATCAGTACCGCCATAAAAAGGGAAAAGGTTTTTCCGAAACCCGTAGGGGCAATAACCAGTCCGCTATATCCCTGGGCATATTTTTCCCAGGCCTTGGTCTGAAAGCTAAAGGGGACCTTTCCTTGGGTTTCGAAATAGCCGTTGACAATTCGAAACCCTTCACTATGTGCTAACGTTGTGTTCAATATCTATTGTTTCTATTCTTTATTGTATCAATTTCTTAACCTCTTCAAGATCGTCGATCTCTGCTGCTGTTTTGTCTTTTCGCCAGCGCAATATCCTTGGAAAACGTAGTGCAATACCCGATTTATGCCGCTTGCTGTATCCTATACCTTCAAAGGCAATCTCAAAAACAAGTTCCGGTTTGACCGTTCTTACAGGGCCGAATTTTTCCAGTGAATTTTGTTTTACAAAGCGGCTCACCTCCAGAATTTCTTGATCTGTAAGTCCCGAATAGGCTTTGGCAATTGTTACAAGCTGATCACCATCCCGTACTGCAAATGTATAATCGGTATAATGTGCACTGCGACGGCCACTTCCTTTCTGTGCATAAATGAGTACGGCATCAATGCTCATGGGGTTGACTTTCCATTTCCACCAGCCACCCTTTTTGCGTCCTGTATAATAGGGTGAGTCTTTCTTTTTCAGCATCAGTCCCTCGCTGTTTAGCGTACGGGATGTTGCCTGGATATTTTGGAGCGCAGACCAGTCTGCTGCATGTATCAAAGGTGATAGCTGTAATGCTCCTGGAGGGTTTGCAGCATAGCACTGCTCCAGCAGCGCACGTCTATAGGTAAGGGGCTCATTGCGCAGATCGATGCCGTTCAGTTCCAGGATATCATATAGATAGACAGAAATAGGCACTTCTTCACGCAGTGATTTGGGGATGGTCTTTCGGTTGATCCGTTTTTGTAGCTCGGAGAAGTTCAGCACACGGCCATCTTTGACAGCGAGGATCTCACCATCGAGTACAAAATTTCCTTTCCACTGATTGAGAGCCTCAGTAATTTCGGGGAACTGTGCGGTTACAAGTTCCTCGCCGCGAGACCAAATATGTATCTCGTCTTCGCGCTTGATAAGTTGGCCACGTATACCGTCCCATTTGTATTCCGCTTGCCATTCTGTTATCGGGCCAAGTTCTTCGGGTGTTTTTTCTATAGGATAAGCAAGGCAGAAGGGATAAGGTTTAGAGCGGTTGGTGTTGCTGTAAGCACCTTTGACTAGTTTGTCGAATTCAACCTCATGTGGATTCCATTGCCCCATAATACTATGCGCAACGGCGCTTGCTTCGGTATTCGCATAATGTGCGATGGTGTTGATTAGTCCCTTGGCGGAAACACCGAGCCGGAAGCTGCCGCCGAGAAGCTTATTGAAAATAAAGCGCTCCACTGTGTTTAATGTATTCCAGGAACGGAGCACAAAAGCTTTCTTTTCCGTTATGGTGGCATCCTGGAGGGCGATGATCTCGTCCATCCATTCACCCAGACTTTTTTCGATCAACATTGCGGGCGGTGGTAGCAGTAGGGACAGGGTCTCGGCGAGATCGCCGACAGCGGCATAAGATTCAATAAATAGCCACTCTGGGATTCCTGTAATTTCTAAAGTCCATGTTTTGAGGTCCTTTATTGCGATGCTGCGTTTGGGCCTTTTTCCGGTCATCAGGGCCAGGAACCAGATTTTGTCTTTTTCTGTAGCCGTTCTGAAAAAGTCCAATATAGCCTCTTTTTTCAAATTGGTCTTATTGCTGCTATCAAGCGCATTGATCAATGTGGCAAATTCTTTCATAGGCTATTAAGTTGTCTGGGTTTGCGGATCCTCTTCATCACCATAGTGTGTAGTCACTTCTTCGGCCTCAACGCCGATTTCATTGAGGTATTTGGCGAATGTCGCCGTTTGTCCATGAGTGACATAGACTTTTTCTGCGGCACTGCCACGGACAGCCTGTAGCAGGCCTGTCCAGTCCGCGTGGTCACTGATCGCAAAGCCTGCGTCGGCACTACGCCACCGTCGCGCCCCCCGGATCTGCATCCAACCCGAGCAGATCGCATAAGCTACATGTGGTATTTTTTGGAGCAGTTGGCTTTCCAGCAAGGCTGGTGGAAGCAGAACAATCTGATTGTCTAGTTGTTTGAGGTCCGATTTTAAGTCGGCGATGTGATAATCCGGCAATTTTATTCCCGCCAAACTGTAGGCTTCATTTAATTTGGCAATGCTGTAATGGACATAAACAGGGCCCATTTCATGAACAGCGTTGAGGATACGTTGGGATTTTCCAAGTGAATACCCGATAAAAACGGACGTTTTTTTGTTGCTTTGGTTGGTTTTAATCCAAGTTTGTAGGCGTTCATTTTGCGCTGCGACAGATTCCCAACGGTAAATTGGGAGGCCAAATGTACTTTCTGTAATAAATTCATGGCACTTTATGGGTTCAAAGGGCGTGGACAAGCCATCGTCCTGAATCTTGTAATCGCCCGTAAAAACGACAACTTTACCTTTATACTCCAGGCGTATCTGGGCAGAACCAATAATATGCCCAGCGGGGTGGAGTGATACCCGGACGCCATTGATGGATATCGCTTCGTTGTAGGCTAGCCCCTGAACCTGAATGTCTGGACCTATGCGGCTTCGTAGGATATTGACCGTAAAATGATGGCAGAGGTATTTCTTCATTCCTACATGGGCATGATCTGCATGTCCATGGGAGATAACGGCCAGATCTACAGGCTGCCATGGATCGAGATAAAACTTGCCCGGAACGCAGTAAATACCTTTTGATGTAAAACGTATCATATCTCATTAAAACAGGCTTTCGTGCGCTAAAGTTTTACTTATTTGTCGCGTTTTCAATTTGGCGCTGCGATTGCTTATTTATATTGGGGGTATTCAGTTAATTTTTTTAGATTTGTTAACCTTGATGCTAAGTTTTAATACACTATGATATTAATTGTCGATGATAATCCGGATAATATTTACTCTTTACAAAAATTGCTGGAATCCAAAAATTTTAAAGTTGATACCGCTCAATCTGGCGAAGAAGCATTAAAAAAGATCTTAAAATATAATTACGCACTCATTATATTGGATGTGCAGATGCCGGATATGGATGGCTTTGAAGTTGCTGAAAATATTGCCGGATTTAGCAAAACGAAGGAGACACCGATTATATTTTTGTCGGCAGTGAATACCGACAAGCGCTTTATCACAAAGGGATATGATTCGGGTGGATTGGATTATGTGACCAAACCGGTTGATCCAGATATTCTCCTGTTGAAGGTCAAGACATTTTATCGTTTATATGAGCAAACCCAGGCCCTGAAAGACGTTCAGCAAACGTTGGAACTTGAGGTAGAGCGGCGTAAGCAGGCACAGAAAGAGCTCCGGTCCAAAGTGGATTATCTGCATACTCTTTTAGAGTCCTTGCCTCAAATTGCATTTACCTGTGATAACAGGGGGAACATTGATTTTGTCAATGGTCGTTGGTTTCAGTTTTCGGACGATGCTACTATTTTTCCGCAAACCTATCCGGGAGATCGATCTATTGCGGCCGAGCTCCATGCGAGTCTTCAGTCGGGCAAACCACTGGAGATGGAAGTTCGCTTGAAAAAGAGCGTTTGTGGTGAATATTCGTACCACTTGTTGCGTGTATGGCCAATCTTAGAAAATAGCGAAAGCAACTGGGTAGGGACCTTTACCGATATTGACGCCCAGAAGCGGGCGGAAAAAGAGAAAGATGAATTTTTGAGTATCGCCAGTCACGAACTGAAAACCCCTTTGACGAGCATTAAGGCCTATATGCAATTGCTGGACCGCAAGCTTAAGCTTGAGGAAGAGAGTGCTGAAGCAAAGTATGTGAACCGCGTTCAGGGGCAGGTTGATAAACTCAATAGTTTAATTAGTGATCTCCTCGATCTATCAAAGATCGATAACGGCAAGCTATTGATCAACAAGAAGGTGTTTTCACTCGAGCATATGATCAAGAGCGCCATTGATTCGATTATTCAAACGCACGATCAGAGCAATATGGTCCTTTATCGCCAGGGAGAGATTGGCGATTTGCTGATTTACGGCGATGAGATTCGTCTCGAGCAGGTTTTAGTTAATTTTCTAACAAATGCATATAAATATGCTGCGGGAACCGAGAAGGTCATCGTTGATTGCACCCTCGTTGAGGATGCTGTGAAAATCAGTGTGATTGATTTTGGCATAGGGATACCTGTGGAGAAGCAAGCCGATGTTTTTGAGAAATTTTACCGCGTGGAGGAAACGTCATTTGACTTTCAGGGACTAGGCATAGGTTTATATATCTGTGCCGAAATTATCCGTAGTCACCAGGGCACGATTGCTGTAGAAAGTTCAGGTGAGCAAGGGGCCACCTTCTATTTTACTTTACCATTAAATTTACCTGTAGATGCCAAATAATAAGACAATCAATAATTTAACGATTGGAATAGGCTTTTCTTTGATTATTCTGCTAATCAGTTCTACGGCATCCTATCTAGGTATTCAGGAACAGAATAGACACCGTCAGGAACTTGCTATTACACGCAAAATTATCAGTACGTCGAATAGTCTGCTTAGCTCATTGCAAGGAGCAGAGACGGGTAATAGAGGTTTTCTTCTGACAGGCAAGGAAAGTTACCTGGAACCCTTTAATATGGCACTTAAAAGCCTTCCTCGAGAATTGCAGGAAGTTGAAGCGCTGACCAAGATGGATCCCGTACAAAAAGTTCGGGTTGATAGCCTATTGACTGCTGCACAATGGCGTTTAGCTATTTTAAAGGAGTCTGTTGATATTAAAAGAAAGGGGGGAGTTGTCAGTTTAGCACATTTGGATGAAAGTAAGATGGCTATGGATAAGTGTCGGGCGATTATCAAGGCTATTATTCATTATGAGGACGATAATATTGACAAAAAGTCGGCTGATCTGGACAATTCTTCGTTTATCACAACTTTGTTTATTATCATCAGTGCGCTGCTTTCTCTTATTATTACATCCTATTTTTATTTTAGATTACGTGCAGACTTCTTGAAACGTTCAGCGCTTGAAAAATCACTACGTGAGAAGGATGAAGGTATTTCTAGACGACTAAATTTGGTTCAGAGGATTACCAATCGTATCGCATTGGGGGATTATGATGTTAAGGTAGAGGGAGCCGGAGATGATGATCTTGGCGAAATTGCGAACGCCGTCAATAGGATGTCAAAAGCGTTGAAAAAATCATTTGATCAGCTAACGGATAATGACTGGCTTCATGCAGGTTATGCTAAACTCTATACGGGATTGGTGGGAAATAAGAGTGAAGATATTATTGCTACGGATTCCATTAAAAGTCTTGTCGGCTATACGGAATCAGTCAGTGGTGCAATTTATATTTTTAATGATGAGAAGCTGCAGCTATCAGGGGTATATGGCTTGGATATACAGACTCAAAAGTATTTTCTGCCAGGAGAAGGTTATATCGGGCAGGTATTTTTGGATCGTGAGCCCAAGGCACTACATAATCTAAATGCAAAGGATTATGTAGTCAGTTTTGCCAATGGAAAGATCGGTGTGCAGCATATCCTTTTTTTACCGATGCTGGTTGATGGTCAGGTGCTGGGCGTATTGGAAATTGGCCAAATGGAGCCTTTTACAGTATTAGAGCAGACATTTTTGACGGAATGTGCCCGACAGATTGGTATCGCCCTTGTCTCAGCAAAGGGAAGGGCAAAGATTCAAGCCCTGTTGGAAGAGACCCAGGTACAGTCTGAAGAGCTGTTGACGCAGCATGCCGAACTTGAAAGCCTGAATACGGAATTGGAAGCGCAGACATTGCGTTTGCAGTCGTCAGAGGAAGAGCTCAAAGTGCAACACGAGGAACTGATGCAGTCGAATCAAGAATTAGAGGAACGCTCGCGACTGCTTGAAGATAAAAATTTAATGATTGCCGAACGGAATCAGGAAATTCAACAGAAAGCCGAAGAGTTGGCGTTGAGTACTAAATATAAATCCGAGTTTTTGGCTAATATGTCCCACGAACTCCGTACACCGCTCAATTCAATATTACTTCTATCGCGCTTGCTATCGGAGAATGTAGAGGAAAACTTAAATTCAGATCAGATTGAATCGGCTAAAGTCATTCAAAGTTCGGGAACGAGTTTGTTGACGTTGATCGATGAGATTCTGGATCTTTCCAAAATTGAATCGGGTAAGATGACCTTGGATTATGCGTCGTTGGATCTGAATGATATTTTGTCGGATTTGAATAGTTTGTTTTTGCCGATTGTACAGGAAAAAGGCTTGATGCTAAAAACGAATATCAGCGATAAGGTCAACCGGAGATTTCAGGGAGATAGGCTTCGCATAGATCAGGTACTCCGTAATTTGATTTCAAATGCGATTAAATTTACCAAAGAAGGCGAAGTACGTCTGGAAATCTATGAAGACCCAAGCGATAGTGATCGATTTGTGTTCGCTGTAGTCGATTCGGGTATTGGTATACCACTTGAAAAGCAGAAAATTATTTTTGAAGCCTTTCAACAAGCTGATGGCTCAACCAGAAGGAAGTTTGGTGGTACTGGATTGGGGCTTTCCATTAGCCGCGAGATCGCGCGCTTACTGGGTGGAGAAATCCGGTTGGAAAGCGAAGTTGGCAAAGGCAGTACGTTTTTGTTTATTATTCCGAAGTCTAAAGTTGAAGTCAAAGAGCTATTGACCAAGGAGCAGCAATTGGTTGAGGAGATATCTTCGGAAGTAGAAGAGGTCATTGAGATTGTTAAAGAAGATACCTATAATCCGGTCACGATTAGGATCCCGGAGGAGATTCCCGATGATCGGGATACGGTTGTAGAAGGCGATAAGGTAATTTTGATTGTGGAGGATGATGTTAATTTTGCCAAGGCACTCTTGAAATATACCCATACGCAAAACTATAAAGGTGTAGTTGTTGTTCGTGGTGACCATGCACTTCCAGCAGCCCAGAAATATCACCCAGTTGCTATTTTGCTTGATATTCAATTGCCAATTATGGATGGATGGGCTGTCATGGATCAATTGAAGGGCAATAAGGCTACACGCCATATTCCGGTTCATATTATGTCTTCGCTTGAGGTGAAGAAAGAAAGTTTGTTAAAAGGAGCGATCGATTTTATTAATAAGCCTGTTGCGTTAGAACAAATGACTTCGGTATTCCAAAGAATTGAATCGGCGTTAAGTCGTTCACCGAAGAAGGTGCTTATTGTTGAAGAAAATCCAAAGCATGCAAGTGCATTGTCTTATTTCTTAAGTAGTTTTAATATATCACTTGAAGTAAAAGATAATGTAGAGGATAGCATTACAGCTTTACGCACGGCGGATGTGGACTGTGTGATTTTGGACATGGGAGTACCTGATGAAATGGGCTACCATACGTTGGAAGCAATCAAACAACATGAAGGACTGGAGAACTTGCCGATCATTATCTTTACAGGCAAGAATTTGTCCAAGGCTGAAGAGTTGAAAATTAAAAAATATGCAGACTCAGTTGTTGTAAAGACGGCTCATTCTTATCAACGGATTCTGGATGAGGTAGGCCTGTTTCTTCATTTGATTGAGGTTAATAATTCAGACGACGCTAGGAGGAAGAACAATGGGCTTGGAGCTTTGACCGACGTATTGAAGGGCAAGAAGGTTCTTGTCGCTGATGATGACGTTAGGAATATCTTCTCGATGACCAAAGCATTGGAGAAATTTCAAGTGAAGGTAATTCCCGCGATGGATGGTAAAGAAGCGTTGGAGGTATTGATGTCCGGAGAACCTATAGATATTGTATTGATGGATATGATGATGCCTGAGATGGATGGTTATGAGGCGATTAAGAATATCAGACAACATGTGGACTATGCAAGATTACCAATTATCGCCGTTACGGCAAAGTCGATGATCGGGGATCGTGAAAAGTGTATTCAGGCAGGAGCTTCGGATTATATCTCGAAGCCGGTGGATATTGACCAACTCTTGTCTTTATTGCGTGTGTGGTTATATGAAAATTGAGGACAACTGATATATGGATCAGAATAAGGTAATATTAATTGTGGACGACGATCAACGCAATATTTTTGCATTGCGTTTGACGTTGAAAGCTAAGGGATATCAGGTGTTGAGCAGCACGAGTGCGAGCGAGGCTATGGAGATCTTGGAGGCGAATAAAGGTGTGGCGTTGATATTGATGGATATGATGATGCCTGAAATCGATGGCTATGAGGCGATTCAGCTAATTCGTAATTCGAGTTTGATGGGTAAAATTCCGGTTATTGCCGTGACAGCGCAAGCGATGAGTGGAGACCGGGAGAAATGCTTGGAAGCTGGAGCCCAGTCGTATGTCTCGAAGCCGATTGATGTCGATAAATTGATGGGTGAAATTGAACAGTTAATCTAAATGTTGGGCTATAGTATCATAAAAGACCATGAAATAGATATTTTGCTTGAAGATATCTATCGAGACTACGGGTATGATTTTTTGCAGTATAGCCGTGCCTCGATGAAGAGGAGGATTAATCGGATCATGACGAATGACCGTTTGGCAAGCTTTGCTGAACTTCGCTTTGTATTAAAGGACAATCCTGCATTTTTGCAGCACTTTGTAGAAGAGATTACCGTTAACTTAACTGAGATGTTTCGGGATCCTTTATTCTTTCGTCAGCTACGGGAGGAAATTCTACCACAATTGGGTACATACCCGTTGATCCGTGTGTGGATTGCAGGCTGCTCCACAGGAGAAGAAGCTTACTCGATGTCCATTTTGCTAAAAGAGGCGAATCTGTATCACAAGTCATTGATATATGCAACGGATATTAATCCACGGGTACTTGATATTGCCCGGAATGGTGTATATCCATTGAGCCAGATAAAATCTTTTTCTGAAAATTATATAGAGTCTGGAGGAAAACAGGATTTTTCGAAATATTATACAGCAAATTATGAATGGGCGAAATTCAATGCCGATCTAAAGCAAAAAATGATTTTATCTACCCATAATCTGGTATCAGACACTTCATTTAATAGCTTTCAATTAATCCTTTGCCGCAATGTTTTGATCTATTTTAATAGAGACTTGCAGGAGCGTGTCTTTAAATTATTTGACGCGAGTATAGAAAATTTAGGATATTTGGCATTAGGTAGTAAAGAAACCATACGATTTTCAGGTATTCAGCATAACTTTACACCTGTAGGGGATCAAAAAATTTGGAAAAAACTTTATACCTTATAAGGGGGTGCAGGCAGGCGTGAATCTTTTGTGTCTGATGTAAAACAATGAAGGTATACATAAACTATTTTATATGAGTAAAGCAAAAACGGTATTGATATTTGAGGACGATACCATTATTTTGGAGGTTATAACGGTTGTTTTGACAGATTTAGGGTTCCATGTTGAAGTTTCGGAAACTTCACATGATATTATCCAAAAGGTAGAATCTGCAGAGCCCAACCTTATCTTAATGGATAACTGGATTCCAAACATAGGTGGTGTTGAAGCGACTAGATTGCTTAAATCAGATAAGCGCTTTAGCCATATTCCTGTAATTTACGTTTCGGCAAACAACGATATTCAATCCCTAGCAGATCGTGCTGGAGCGGATGATTTTTTATCTAAACCTTTTGATTTGGAAGATTTGGAAAATATTGTCAATAAATATATTGTATAGATCAATTGTAAAGGCTGGACTTCAGTACTGCGACTTTCAGTTTCTTGCGGGATAGTTTAGCCGATGGTAGAATGTTGGCCTGTGTTAGTGGTGACTATGCTGTAGTCTATTATAAATTTGGTATCAAAGTATCGGTGATTGTACTACCAGGTATTTAAGCCTTCCTGTAAGATATTATTATAGGTTTCTACGTTGAACTTATAGAGGTCGGGAGCTTTATGGGCTCCACCTTTCCGCTGTTCGTCAAGTTTTTGAAGGATGCCCATATTTTTCATTTTACGATAAAAATTGCCTCGATTAAGTTTTTTACCGAGTACTGTTTCATAGAGCCCTTGCAAGTCGGGCAGTGTAAACTTGTCTGGTAGTAAATTGTATCCTATTGGTTTGTAAGAAAGCCGCTCGCGAAGAGTCCGAAGAGCCTTGTTGATGATTTTGCGGTGGTCCATGGTGATATTAAGTTCAGTGATGTCCTTAAAGTCGATCCACTGGCAGGTCTCACTTAAGGAATCAGGTTGAGGAACAACATGTTTGTAATTTACCAGCGCGTAGTAACCAATTGAAATAAAACGCTGTTTGTTCCACAGTGTGTCGGGGTAATCCGCAAAGGATTGCTGGCTGCGCTGCGGGCTTCCAAATACGGCAAATTCTTCCAAGAAGATATCCTCTACACCCGAGCGTTCATAAAGTACACGTTTGACCGCTTCGTCAGTATCCTCCTCTTTCCCTACATAACCTCCAGGAAGAAACCACTCTTTATTGTAGTTCATTTTTAATAAAAGGATTCTCAAAGAACCTTGGTCGAAGCCAAAGACGACGGTGTCTACAGAAATGTGAGGTAGAAATTTTTCATAACTCTCTGCCGATGCGTTAATAATCTGTGTTCTGAAATCCATGTACTTTCTGTCTTTGGCTTAATATTACAAAAAAATATCTCAATGGGAGGCAAGTTGGCCGATAAAAGTCGAACAATACTTTGTGTCAAAAATTACATTAGGGGCTTTTTTGTTAAATCAATAGATTGATAGTTAGTTTTTTGTGTTATTTCGTTGATTTTATTTTGTATTTGAACAAAAAGGTTGTACAATTGTATTGCTTCATAAAGAAGCAATACAAGTAACTGATTATAACGTATAAAGCCAAATGTTTTTATTGCCGATAAGGCGAACGTTTTGACTACGAACTCATTTATTAAAATAACAGATTATATGAACGCAAGGAAACTACTATTCGCTTCATCTTTAAGTCTATTTTTAACGTTTTCGGCACAAGCCCAGGTTTACCAAAAGATTGAGAATAAATACGGCCCTGTATTGGGGTATTCGACAACTTCGGGAGTGAAGATCCTAAGCATTGCTGGAAATAAATTTAAGGATCTCAATCGAAATGGGAAATTAGATCGCTATGAAGACTGGCGTTTGACACCAGAGGAACGTGCCAAAGATCTCGCCTCAAAATTATCTATTGATCAGATCGCTGGGCTTATGTTATATAGTAGACATCAAGCTTTACCAGCACCGGCCCTTGGATTTATGGCAGGTACCTATAAAGGAAAAAATTACCAGGAAGGTCTTGTTTCACCTTGGGCTCTAACCGATCAGCAGCGCGAATTTCTGGAGAAGGATGGGCTTAGGCATGTCCTGTTAACGGCAGTAAAAGATCCGGAAACCGCAGCCCGCTGGAATAATGAGTTGCAGGGTTTTGTGGAAGGGTTGGGATGGGGTATCCCGGCGAATAATAGTTCCGATCCACGTCATAATGCTGTTGTCAGTGCGGAGTTCAATGCAGGGGCAGGGGGACAAATTTCGATGTGGCCGGATGGACTTGCGATGGCGGCGACATTCGATCCGGCTATCGTTAAACGTTTTGGGCAAGTGGCGGCTTCGGAATATCGATCATTGGGCATCACGACGGCATTATCTCCACAGATAGATTTGGGTACTGAGCCGCGTTGGTACCGCATTGGTATGACTTTCGGAGAGAGCCCCGAGTTGACCACAGCCATGGCTAGAGCTTATATCGATGGCTTCCAGACATCGAGCGGGAAAGACGAAATTGCCTTAGGTTGGGGGTATAAGAGTGTCAATGCTATGGTGAAACATTGGCCCAGTGGAGGGCCTGAGGAAGGTGGTCGGGACGGCCATTGGGCTATTGGAAAGTTTGCGGTATATCCAGGTGATAATCTGAAGCAACATATTATTCCATTTGTCAATGGAGCTTTCCAGTTGACTGGAAAGACGAGCAAAGCTGCCGCAGTTATGCCCTATTATACGATTTCTTTTGGTCAGGACAAGAAGAATGGTGAAAATGTGGGAAATGGTTATAGCAAATATTTGCTTACCGACTTGTTGCGTGGCACCTACGGTTATGATGGTGTGATCTGTTCGGACTGGTTGATTACGGGAGATGAAGCGCCTAAGCCAGATGGATTTGCAGGTAAACCCTGGGGGGTAGAACAGCTATCGGTGGCAGAGCGTCATTATAAAGTATTAATGGCAGGTGTAGATCAATTTGGAGGCAATAACGATAAGGCTCCTGTTTTGACGGCCTATGAACTGGGTGTGAAAGAGCACGGACAGAAATTTATGAGACAACGATTTGAGGCCTCCGCTAGAAGGCTTCTGTTAAATATTTTCCGGGTAGGGCTTTTTGAAAATCCATATTTGGATGTCGAGGAAAGTCGTGCCACTGTCGGAAATCCCCTCTATATGAAGGAGGGCTACGACGCACAGGTAAAGTCCGTTGTTTTACTAAAGAATAGTGATCAGCAATTGCCTATTCGTGGACGGAAGAAAGTTTATGTTCCGAAGATGTATAGGGCAGCAATGAAAGATTGGTGGGGAAACTATACACAGGCGCGATTGGAATACCCCGCCAACATTGATCTCTTGCAAAAATATGCCGATGTAACCGATAACCCCAATGAAGCTGATCTTGCAATCGTGTTTGTACAGAGCCCGATCAGTGCCGAAGGTGGGTATAGCGAAAGGGATCGCAGGAATGGTGGAAATGGCTATGTTCCCATTTCCTTGCAGTATGGCAGTTATACAGCCTCAAACGCTAGAGCGGAGAGTATTGCTGCAGGTGATCCAGTAATCGATCCATCGATTAAGAATAGGTCTTATAAGAATAAAATGGTGACTGCTGCTAATGTGATGGATCTTCAGACGATATTGGATACGAAGGATATGATGAAAGATAAACCAGTTCTGGTTGCTGTAACTGCCAACAAGCCGATGGTATTTGCCGAGTTTGAAAAGGAAGTCTCTGGTATTGTTTTGAATTTTGGCGTATCGACACAGGCTGTATTGGATGTTATGTTTGGAAAGTATGAACCATCTGGTCTTTTACCGGTTCAAATGCCAGCGAATATGGCTACAGTAGAGAAGCAAGCAGAGGATGTGCCCTTTGATATGGAGGTATATGTTGATCAAGCCGGACATGCTTACGATTTTGGTTATGGTTTGAACTGGTCGGGTGTAATTAAAGATGAGCGCGTGCGCGAGTTTGTTAAGAAATAGGTTTGATTATATGGTCAATTTAAAAATGAGAAACCTTAGCTTATTTTCATCTTCAAGCTCGACTGCCATATCGACGAGATTTTAATGAATCTTAACTTTTGAAACCATATAGTGTATAAAAAGAAAAGCCTCTTTGCGTTGAACAAAGGGGCTTTTAAGTACGCCAATCAGGATTCGAACCTGAGACCGTCGGTTTAGAAAACCGATGCTCTATCCAGCTGAGCTATTGGCGCGTCGCTTTCGGTAATGCAAAAGTAGACATTTGTGTTATATTTCCAAAATATCGCCAACTTTTTTTTGTGGTTTTTCAATAACTGATTGCTTTTCAACAAGATTATTTTATTGATCTAGGTCAAACAAAATGAATAAAACTGCTGTTACCTTTGTGTTATTAAACAAATAGAAAAAACATAAAATTATGGCACAAGGAAAATGGGAACTAGACGCTGCACATAGCGAGATAGAATTCAAAGTAAAACACATGATGATTACGAACGTTAAAGGGAACTTTGACAGTTTTAAAATAGATGTTGACGCCGATGGTGAAGATTTTAAAAATGCCCTAGCGAAAGTTGTTATTGACACTGCGTCCATCAATACGCGTAATGAGCAACGTGATGGTCACTTAAAAAGTGCAGATTTCTTTGATGTGGAGAAATATCCAGCAATTACATTTGAAGCAACAAGCTTGGAGAATAATGAAATTAAAGGAAATTTGACAATCCGTGACGTTTCTAGACCGGTGTCTTTTGACTTAGAATTTGCAGGTATCCAAAAAGATCCTTGGGGAAATACCAAAGCTGGTTTTATTGTAGAGGGCAAAATCAAACGTTCAGAATTTGGCCTTAATTGGAATGCGGCATTGGAAACAGGAGGGGTAATGGTGAGCGACGATGTAAAATTTAGTGCTGATATTCAGTTTATAAAAGCTCAATAAGCACAATATATAAAATAAAATTTGGTAGGAGAGTGGAAATTCGTACTTTTGTCGCGGAGAGTTGGCAGAGTGGTCGAATGCGGCGGTCTTGAAAACCGTTAACTGTCACAGGTTCGGGGGTTCGAATCCCTCACTCTCCGCCAAGTGCAAATTTAAAGTTTTAAAAAAGCACTGAAAAATGTGAAAATCCTGCAAATCAATGATTTGCAGGATTTTTTTTGTTTGTGGATATTGGTGAAATATGTAAAAATACTCAAAAAGTTTGTGGCACATTCGTGGCACTTTTCAAATTTTTAAAAAGCGCCACAAAAAATATTATTAAGTACTTAATGTTAAGTATATGCTTAGGTTAACGACTTGAGTACTTAAATCTTTGGTTCGACATTTATAACCCTTAAAAAGTTTGATTATGTTAGAACAAAGTTATGGGCTAAACTTCTTTCTAAAGAGCCCAAGAGAAAAAGCCGAACTATCCGCATTGTCTATGTTCGAATTACGGTAGATGGAATTTCAAAAGAATGCTCAAAAAAAAGACATTGGGATGTTACTAGATGGAATCAAAAGGAAGAAATGGCTATTGGCACCAAAGAGGATGCTAAGGAACTGAATTTCTTTTTAGATTCATTTAGAACAAAGATTAATAGTCATAGAACATAACTGTTGAATAATGGTTTTCCTTTCTTAATGCTGTAATGGGTAGGAAATGTTCTTTTTAATATACATAATTGTAAAATATGAAAAGCGGGCAGAGCTATAGCGTGTTAGCTCCGCTCAAATTTTTTCTGAAAAATCAGAAAGAATAGCAAGCACCTTACTAGTTCTTTTTTTATTTAATCTATTCATGAAAAACAACCATTATAAACAAAATCGTGGACTCCTATTATTTATATTAACACCTATTTCTATTTTATTTTCAAGTGATTAAATGATAAAACAACGAGCATTTACGTATATTCATTGAATGAATTTAAATAGTTATTAATTAACTAAATCTAGCTCTATTTGCCCTCATTTTTGGTCGCTTTGTGCAGCCTTCACGCATGCTTGTAGTACCTTTAAAGCGCATTTTGCTTTATACATGAACAGTGCTTTATCTGTGCTTTATCTGTGCTTAGCATGTGCTTTATCCCTACTGGGGCTGTGAAGCTTCCGTTTTTTTCCTTCGAAAAGGCACTAAAAGGAAAGTGAATATTAACCTATAGTTATAGAAAAACACTTGTTTTTTTGCCCTGTATCAATGTGTTTTGATAGGAAACGGAATGAACAACTTTTTGTTAGGGAATAAAATTTCCAGTCACGAGTGAGTATGGTACTACGAGGAACAGCCTTCGAGCTGATCCAAGGCAACTGATCGGTTTCATATGTAACGAATACAGAGATTGGGAGCACGAAATCCCAATAACTTATGTAAATTAGGTAAGCAGCAAAGAGCGTTTTCTGTTAACAACACAAAACGCTTTTTTTTGTTTAATTATTTACTTATTAGCTTTTAAAGGCATAAAATATGGGCGGAAAATTGATTTTACAGCTCTCGCTTTTGGTCGTACAGCTATTCTTATGGCAAAGCTGTACGCATAACTCACATCGGGTGACAGCAGAAAATAATAAAAATGAGATTACTGCAGTGTCAATTTCTACGGTTGGCGGATTTACAGTAACACCTTCAAAAGGTTATACGATGAAGATAACACGAGATAGTGTTTATTGTCTGTTTTCTGCAATTGATACAGCACAGAGTACGATAAAATCATACGGCAATACGGAAGACAAATGGAACTCGCTATTAGATAAAATTGATTTGGAAAAATTTATTGCCGCTAAAGAGGAGGAATCGCGTCAGCCATACGATGGAATAGATATAAAAATAAGCATTACAACAAAAAAGGGGCAATATGTAAAACTGAATGCTGATGATAACCCTAGCTGGAGTCGTGTATATAGACAATTGGAGGGATCTTTTTCCCCGAAGTTACTTGAAAAAGAAAGTAAACATTAGGCAAGGGAATTAATTAAAAAAACTTTTGCATACAGGAGCTTTTCGTAACTTAGGTTGCTCTTCATTTTTCGCTGCGGAAATAGGAAAGAAGATTTTTTGACATGCTAAACAACGCAAATAAAATATAAATTAACATGGATGAGCAATTCAAAAAACAAGTATATGAGGTTGCAAAGCTGATTCCCAAAGGTCGAGTAACGACTTATGGAGCCATAGCAAAAGCTTTAGGTTTTCCTAACCACTCAAGGCACGTTGGGAAAGCGATGGGAGGATGTCCGAAAGATGTTCCTGCCCATCGTGTTATATCAAGTAGCGGTACACTTGCGGTGCCTGGATTTCAAGAACGGCTTGAAGCGGAGGGGCTTGTTGTGAATAATTTACGGATCAAGGATTTTAGGAAGTTGTTTTGGAATCCGATGGACGAATTAATCGATTAATTTAATAACATGAAATACTGTGCTTTTCTACGCGGCGTCAATGTGAAGGGAACCAACATGAAGATGGCGGATGTCTGTCAGGTTTTTAAGGACGGCGGTGTAACTGACGTTACTTCAGTACTGGCTTCTGGAAATATTGTTTTTTCGTCGGACAAAGCGGCCGACCCGCTCAAGCGGCTATTGGAGGAGTCCATGTCGGCATATTTTTCTTATGAAGCTTTTTTATTCATCCGGTCGCAGGAAGAGGTGGAATTGCTGCAGGCAAACATTCCGTTTGAAATGCATACGGACTTCCATGTATATGCTTTTGTAGGGACAGAAGGTGTCGAAACCATACTGATGGATGAATTCAGCAATTCGACGCAGGTGCCAGGGGAGAAGGCTGAAATTGTCAATGCGGTCTTTTATTGGCGTGTGCCTAAGGGAAATACTTTAGATTCCAGTTTTGGAAAGGTATTAGGAAAAAAGAATCTTAAAGATAAGATGACAAGCCGGAATATCAACACCTTTGAAAAGATATTGAAAAAAATGGGTTAATCAACGGAAAGAGCCCGGATAGTGCCGGGCTCTTTTTTGTTTTATGGAATTCAACCGGGCGCAAAGCGGTTCCCCGGATGAAAACTTCTATGGCATTAATCTTAATCGATCTCAGCCGATTTAGCCCAGATATTAATATGGCCATCTTTTGCATAAAGATCAATTTCGTGAATTTCCTCCGGACTAAACGACAGATTTTTCAGTGCACCAACGCAATCAACAACCTGTTGTGGTCTTGACGCACCAATTAGTGCCGATGTAACTTGCTTCTTACGTAATACCCAGGCAATCGCCATCTGTGCGAGCGACTGTCCTCTACGCTGTGCAATTGCATGTAAAGCCTGGATGTTCTTTTGATTTTCTTCGTTCAGAAATTTCGTCTGAAGTGATTTGGATTGCGAAGCGCGACTATTCTCCGGGATATGCTGTAAATATTTATCGGTGAGCATACCCTGTGCCAAGGGAGAGAATACGATAGAACCGATGCCTATCTCATCCAAGGTATCAAGCAAACCATCGGTTTCTACCCATCTGTTTAACATGGAATAGCTGGGCTGGTGAATAATAAAAGGTGTACCCAATGATTTCAGGATCGCATAGGCCTCTTTTGTGCGTTGCGAGTTATAGGATGAAATACCGACATAAAGTGCTTTTCCGCAACGGACTAGCTGATCCAGTGCCAACATGGTCTCCTCCAAGGGGGTATTGGGGTCGAAACGATGTGAATAGAAAATATCGACGTAATCGATACCCAGGCGCTTGAGTGATTGCTCACAACTTGATATCAGATATTTACGGCTTCCCCATTCTCCATAAGGCCCATTCCACATGTGATATCCTGCTTTTGATGAAATAATCATTTCATCGCGTAGGCCGTAAAATTGTTCTTTTAATATTTGTCCGAAGGCCTTTTCGGCGCTCCCAGCAGGTGGACCGTAATTGTTTGCGAGGTCGAAATGGGTAATTCCCAAGTCAAACGCGGTTGTGCAAATATCAACTTTGGTTTGATGGGGTGTGTCGTCACCGAAATTATGCCACATTCCCAATGAGATGGCAGGCAATAGAAGACCGGATTGACCACAACGATTATAGATCATATCTTGATATCGGTCTGGATTTGCTGTATACTGCATAGTCTTGAATAGTTTTAATCCAAACTAAGATAAATTTATGCTTATTTGCAAGTTTTAATTTTACACGACGTATGTAATTTTTTAGTGCAGGGCAACTTTCCGAAGAATCCAATGCAGATGTCCTTCAAGCGCATTTGGAAAACTACTGCGTGATGTCTTTTATAAATCGAAATTTAATGTATTTTTATATGAAATCTAAGAAACTGATTAATTCGTACTATGAGGAAAATTCTGACCATCCTATGCTTTCTTTTTATTGTATTGGGGAATTGTTATGCACAATCAAAACATCTGCTTTTCAAGACTGATTTTGGCGATTTTAAAGTTGTACTTTATGACTATACGCCCAATCATCGCGATTTGATGTTGCGATCCATTCGGGATACTGTGTATCAGGGAGCATTGTTTAATCGCATTATTGAAAATTTTGTTGTGCAGGGCGGAGAGCATGATATTGATATTGAAAAACGTGAGGTAGCAGATCCCCTTCATAAAAAACCACGATTGGCAGCAGAGTTCGATGACCGGGCTTTTCATAAAATGGGTGCTCTGGGGGCAGGACGGGATGGAAATCCGGCGAAAGCATCTTTTTTGAATCAGATCTATTTCGTGGTTGGAAAGAAAATCACGGCAGCTGAACTTGATAGTCTGGAATTAAAGAAAGGCATAAAATATACTGCAGCACAACGTAAGGAGTACTTAGCTCGCGGAGGACAGCCAAGACTCGATCATGATTTTACCGTTTTTGGTGAAATTTATGAAGGCTTTGATGTGATCATGAAAATAAGTCGTGTAAAAACGGATAAGCAAGATTATCCACTTCATAAAGTGCCTTTTAAGATTGTTGAAATAAGTAAATAACCTTGACCACCGAATTTATATTGATAAAAAAAGGGCTTAATTGCCCTTTTTCTATTTACGATGTTGATCAAATTCTTCTTTAAGCTTCTGATAACGCTCTTTCCACTCGTCTGGTAGCTTTTTCGGGATATCTTTGAGACTTTTCAGCTGAAATGCAAATACACAGGCTGCGAAACCAACCGTACTAATAGCCATTCCTGTCCAGATTACCAGTGAGAAACCGGCAAATAGTGGATTCCAAAGCAAGATAAAGCTGAAAATAATGCCTAAAATGGCAAATAACAAATTCCAACCCCAAGATTTACTACCGTAATTTTTGAGATCAAAGGAAAAGGACAGTAGTTGGAAGGATTTAAAAAGTGCATAAAAACCCACGATAAATGCCAAGGTGCTTGCTGACAACAGCGGATTGGCAATGAGCAATATGCCAAATAGGGTATAGAGGATGCCCCCGGTGAGGTACCAGCCCCAACCATCCACTTCATCTTTATTCTGCACAGCAAAAATGATTTCCAAAATACCGGAAATAATAAATGACCATGAAAATAGAATCGCTAATGTGAGAAATGCAGCAACAGGTGTGGAAATGGTATAGAAACCCAAAAGAATTAATAGAATTCCGATAATCAATGGGATATACCAGTGCTTGATGGATGTCCGGATCGTTTTAAAAAATGAATTTGCCATAATAATGAGTTAAAATATTGCAGATAAAAAAGCCCCATTGATTTCTTAACGAGGCCTTACATATATAAAACTGATTAAATTAGGCAAAAGAAAAATGTACTAGATCTTTCCAGTCTCTTTTAAAAGTTTGTAATATGCATACACGATATTGATTTCAGCATTTGTGTATTTCAATTCCGCTTCAAGTTTTGAGTTTGATGCATCCATGATATCGACGATCAACGCCAATTGGTTCAAATACTTTTTCTCAATAATACGATAGTTCTCATCTGCAAGGGCTTTATTGTACTCCAAAGTCTTGCGTTGTGAGTAGGCCTCATTGTATTTAATGTATGCAGTATTAACAGCTACGCTGGTTTTTTGTTTCAGAGCGCTTGCGTATTTCTCGTTTTTTTCAATTTGTAGATCATTTAGCTTAAGCTTTTTTCCTGTTGTGTAGACTGATGAAATCGTATAGCTCAGGGAGATACCAGTATTCCAGGTATTCATGTATTTGTCGATCACCGGCATCACATTGGTGATGGGTTTCACAAGACTGTTTCCCGCGAATACGCTGAGGGCAGGGGATCGTTCTGATTTTGTAATAGTCTTTTCTGTCAGCAAAAGCTCGGTCTCTTTGGCCGCAAGCTGAAGGCCCGGGCTGGATACATAAGCATCTTGTTTCAAGCTCGCGAGGTCTGACAGCTGAAAGCTGCTATCTAATAGTTTATCATCCGGCTCAATTACTGTACCCTCCTGTAGTCCTAACGCGACTATAAGCTCGTCATTCAGGATTTTCCGATTGTTTTGAATGACCTCTTTCGCTAACTCCAATTCAGATATTTGCAATTGGTTTCGGATGACATCATTTTTGGTGATCATGCCCTGTTTATATAATTTTTCCGTCAGGTCTAGCCTTTTGTGGGCAAGCTCAATATTTTGATTATAGACAGCCTCCTGATTTTTAAGTTTAAATAGATCAAGGTAGTACCCTAAAACCAAAATTTTAATGTTCTGTTCTTCATTCTTATGATCTAATTCAGCCAGCTCCTCACCCAAGGTAGAGGCTTTGATGCTATTTTTTACCACACCTCCTTTCCAGATAAGTTCTTTCGCCTCCAAAGCATAATTATTGCCGAAATGGGGTAGAGGTACCTTTTCCGATCCTGATAAGTCTTTGTCGATCAACGCGGCATTGCCGAGGTAAAAGGCAGATGCCGAAGCGCTGATTTCGGGAAGTCTTTTTAATTTTGCAACTTCTGTTTTTTGTTGGGCGATACTTACGGCTGATGCCGAAACGATAAGATTTGGGTGGTTATGGATAGCAAGTTCGAACAGTTTTTCAATTGTTATTTTCCGGCTGTTTATGCTGTCTTGACCGTATGTTTGATTGCAAAAGAATGTAAAGAAGCATAACGTCAAGTAAAAACCTATTTTTCGGGCTCTTGACTTCGTATTCATGGTATTTAACTTTGTTTATATATGTGATACAAAGTTAGCATGCCTTGGGGTGACAAGAAATGTTTGATTCCTGCTTTATGATGTTCAATTGGTAACAAGATTAGCTTGCTGTTCACGAAATAGCTTGGGTGTTATCCCGACATGTTTTTTGAAAAACTTGCTAAAAGCATATTGATCTGAAAAATTAAATTCTTGTGAGATCTGATTGATTGTTTTGGTAGAAATGGTGAGCTGCGCTCTAGCTTCTGTGACTAGCCAGTTGCTAATAATTTCAGAGGGCGATTCTTTTGTAATCTCCTTGATGCTGATCGACAGGTACTTGATGGAAATATTGAGGCGGTCGGCGTAGAATGCTAGATCGCGCTGTTCTTTGTAGTGATCGGCTATAAGCTGTAAAAAATGAACGGTAATTTCTTCCTTTCTTTTGTTGTGTGTCTTTCCGGAGCTTTCGCCGGCGGCATAGATCACATCGGCCAAAAGGTAAATAATCGCCATAAAAATATTGATATTGGCTTTTTGGAGAAAATCCTTCTTCGGATCGATCGGTTTTTTACGGTTGCTATGTAAAGTGGATAACAATGTCCAGATAGCTTCAAAATCGTTGGGGGCAGGAGTAAAGGGTGTGGAGCGATTGGCATTGATTAACCGATACGCATCGTATCGACTGATCGACAATCGTATTCGGTTGGAAAAATTCCGGTCATAATGGAGTATTTTAAAAACAGCATCGTTACTAATTGCTGTAAAGCTGTAGTACTTATTGTATCCGATAAAGAGGATATTGCCAGCTTGAAGATCGGTGGGGGTACCATTGCTATTGACCTGAATAGAGCCTCTATACAGCAGGATACAAGTCGTCCATAAGGGATGATAGTGGTAGTCTTCTCCGTGCGCAGGAAGTTCCGATTGATCTATAAGTTCTATTTCATTCATTTTTTCAATAAAAAAGTAAGGAATAGCGTAGGCAACTTTACCGCTATAGTAGCAAAAATTTGTTCTATGCTGTTCAGCAAAAAGGGACAATCAATTTCTTTTGTGCTGGAAGCTCTACAATATAGGATTTATGGAGCAGCCTTAGACCGACTCCATAAATTCTGTATTATCGCTCTTAAAAGGCGACTTTTTTAGGGTCCGATCCAGAAAAACCCATTTCAGGGAGTTCGAGGATAGTTTTGATATCGCTTGCTGTCAGCTCAAAATCGTCGATAGCTAAATTTCTTTTTATATTATCGGGATTGGTTGATTTTGGCAGCGGCAAGATGCCCTGGGATAAAGCAAATTTGATACAGATCTGTCCAACACTTGTATTCTTTTCTTTTGCCAGTGCAACGAGTGTTTCATCCTGCAATATTCTGCCCGAACCCAGTGGTGACCAAGCCTGAACAAGGATGTCATTGGATTGGCAGAGCGCCACGGTATCTTCCTGAAGATAACCCGGATGAAATTCAATCTGGTTCACAGCAGGTACGATTGTCGCTGACTCCAATAATTTGGCGAGGTAGTCTTTTGGAAAATTACTCACACCGATAGCTCTTATTTTCCCCTGTTGATACAGATGCTCAAAAGCTCGCCAGGTATCGGCGTTGATGTCAGACCAGTTTGCAAACTGTGTTTCATTGGCTGGCCAGTGAATCAGGTAAAGATCGAGATAATCCAATTGTAGATCGCTGAGTGATTGTTCAAATGCAGCAATTGTCTTATCGTATCCACGCTCGGTATTCCAGAGTTTTGTTGTAATAAACAGTGAATTACGATCTATACCACTGTCTTTTATAGCCTTTCCAACACTCTTTTCGTTTCCATATATAGCCGCAGTGTCAATATGTGTGTATCCAGCGGCAAGAGCTTCTTTAACTGCCTGATAAGCTTCTTCGCCCTCTGGAATTTGCCAAGTTCCAAATCCAATTGCCGGAATTTCAACTCCATTGTTCAATTTGAATGTTTTCATTGTCAGTTGTGTTTTTTAATTTGAGCTAAAATAGGATTTCGCCTGTAGTATCCGGTCACTGAAATGTCAAGAGGGATACTTTTGGGCGGAGGTGAAGCGACTTATTCTGTATTGCCAAAATATATTTATTTTCACAATTTTATTGTCAAAAGGGGTGCAATTCCTCGTTAATTATGGCATTAATTCTTATCTTTAGGCGAATTTTTGAGAAATTCAGATTTTTCAATTATTTCACATAGCATTAAAAATTAAACATATTTCTAATAGATTACTATGTCAAACAAATCAAAAATTGTTTGGACAAAAACAGATGAAGCTCCTTTATTAGCGACTTATTCGTTTTTGCCTATCGTTCAAGCGATTACAGCTACAGCTGGTATCGATGTTGAATTGAGAGATATCTCTTTAGCAGGCCGTATTCTTGCTAGCTTTCCAGAATTTTTAAAAGAAGATCAAAAAATTGCTGATGCATTGGCTGAGTTGGGTCAGTTGGCAACAACTCCTGAAGCAAACATCATTAAATTACCGAATATCTCCGCATCAATTCCGCAGTTAAAAGGTGCTATCGCTGAATTACAGCAAGCAGGATACGCTGTTCCGAACTATCCTGATGAAGCGACCACAGATGAAGAAAAGTCAGCCAAAGCTAAGTATGCAAAGGTATTGGGTTCTGCTGTAAATCCTGTATTACGTGAAGGAAACTCGGATCGCCGTGCGCCTAAAGCGGTTAAGAATTATGCAAAAGCAAATCCACATAAAATGGGTGCTTGGGCGAAAGATTCCAAAACAAAGGTGTCATCCATGACTTCAGGTGATTTCTACGGTTCAGAGCAGTCTGTAACCGTTGAAAATGAAGGCCAATTTAAAATTGAGTTTGTTGATGCACAAGGTGCAGTAACAGAATTAAAAGGACTTTCTGCGCTGAAAGCAGGTGAAGTTATCGATTCTTCAACGTTGAGCTTAACTGCATTGAAAGCTTTTGTAGTTGATGCTATCGCTGAAGCGAAAGCCGCAGGAGTATTGTTGTCTGCGCATTTAAAGGCAACAATGATGAAAGTTTCTGATCCGATTATATTTGGTGCTGTTGTTGAAACTTATTTTGCGGATGTTTTTGCGCAATATGGCGATTTGTTCAAAGAGCTGGGTATCAATAAAAATAACGGTTTAGGCGAGGTTTATGCTAAAATCGCAGGTCATGCAAAAGAGGCTGAAGTGAAAGCTGCTATCGACGCTGCTATCGCAAATGGTCCTGCTTTGGCGATGGTAAATTCGGATAAAGGCATTACAAATTTCCACGTACCTTCTGATGTAATTATTGACGCTTCTATGCCAGCAATGATCCGTATCGGTGGTAAGATGTGGAATAAAGACGGTCAAGAAGAAGATACGATTGCTATGGTTCCTGATCGTTGTTACGCTGGCGTTTACGAAGCGACAATTGAAGACTGTAAGGAGCATGGTGCCTTAGATCCAAAAACAATGGGTTCTGTGCCAAATGTAGGTTTGATGGCGCAAAAAGCTGAGGAATACGGATCCCATGATAAAACTTTTCAAGCTGCAGGAAACGGCGTTATTCGCGTGGTGGATGCGGAAGGAAATGTTTTCATGGAGCAAAAAGTGGAGACAGGAGATATCTTCCGTATGTGTCAAACGAAAGATGCTCCAATTCAAGACTGGGTGAAATTGGCTGTAAATCGTGCTCGTTTATCTGAGACACCAGCTGTATTCTGGTTGGATGAAAACCGTGCACATGATAGAGAAATCATCAAAAAAGTAGAAAAATACTTACCAAACTTTGATACAACTGGTTTGGATATTCGTATTTTATCTCCGATTGATGCGACGAAATTCTCTTTGGAACGTATTCGTAAGGGCGAAGATACTATTTCAGTGACTGGTAACGTATTGCGTGATTATTTGACGGATTTATTCCCGATCTTAGAAGTGGGTACATCAGCTAAAATGTTGTCGATCGTTCCATTGATGAATGGTGGTGGTTTATTTGAAACAGGTGCTGGTGGTTCGGCTCCGAAACACGTCGAACAATTCCTTCAAGAAGGTTACTTGCGTTGGGATTCATTAGGTGAATTCTTGGCACTTGGTGCTTCTTTGGAACACTTGTCTCAAACACAAAATAATCCAAAAGCGCTGGTATTGGCGGAGACATTGGATGAAGCAACGGAGAAATTCTTGGCGAACGACAAATCTCCAGCACGTAGAGTTGGTCAGATTGATAACCGTGGATCGCATTTCTACTTGACACTATATTGGGCGCAGGCTTTGGCAGCACAAGCAAAAGATGCTGAATTAGCTGAGAAATTTGCGACCGTTGCAAATGTGTTAACAGAAAATGAAGCGAAAATCAATGAAGAATTGATCGCGGCTCAGGGGCATGCGCAAAACATCGGTGGTTACTATTTCCCGAATGATGGATTGGCAGCTAAGGCAATGCGTCCGTCTGAAACATTGAATAATGTAATATCTAGTATTTAAGCGGTAATCGTTTTCATATAAAAAGAAGCCCAGTTCAATTGATCTGGGCTTTTTTGTTGTTTGCGAAAAGAAGTAATTCTGCTATTTTAATGGATATTTGACACCTGTAAAGGTCATCTTAACAGGTATGATATGTCCATTTTTGTCAAATTTCATTTCTTCGATACAGGTTACCCGCTCATTGGCTCCATCTTTGCCAAGCGGTCTACGGTGATAGACAATAAAATATTTGTCCTTGTTGGGGACTTTGATGACTGAATGATGCCCGGCGCCAACAGCGACTTCAGGATCTCGTTCCAATATTGTTCCGATGCGTTCAAAAGGGCCAAAGGGCGAGTCGGCGATGGCATAAGCGACTTTGTAGTCGGGGCCTGTCCAACCGCCTTCCGACCACATGAAATAATATTTTCCATCTTTTATAAACATAAATGGTCCTTCGACGTAATCCTTAGGGGTGATTTCCTTGTAAAAGGTACCGTCATCAAAAGGGAGCAAGCCTGTGAAATCTGGTTTGAGTTTGACCATATTGCAGTGCTTCCAACCGCCGTAATACATGTAGAAAGTGCCGTCTTTATCTTTGAAAACAAACTGATCTATCGGCTGAGCACCATTGATAATATCGTTAATTAAGGGTTTGCCCAATAGGTCGGTATAAGGACCTTCTGGCTTGTCGGCTACAGCAACCCCAATGCCTCCGATCTCTCCTTGATGCACATCATTGGCTCCGAAAAACAGATAATATTTCCCCTTGTTTTCCAACACCGCAGGTGCCCACATGGCTTTTTTCGCCCATTTAACGTTGCTGTTCTCCAAGATACGGCTATGTTTTGTCCAGGTGGCCAAATCGGAAGATGAAAACGCGTCAAAGAATATCTGCTCTTCATAAGGCGCTGAATAGGTTGGGAATATCCAGTATTTATTTCCATAGATAATACCTTCAGGATCAGCGTAGTTTCCCGTGATAACAGGATTCTTCTGGGCAAAAAGTGTCGCGGTTAAAAGTAAGGTTGTTGATGTTAAAAATGTTTTAATCATTATGTCGGTTTAAACTTGTAAGGTACGGGATAGATTTGATTGGGATATGTCTAAATGGATCATTTATATGCCTATTTGTCTCATTGTTTTTTGAAATGTTAAAATTTTGTTAAAATCTTATTATGCTTTCGATTGTTTCCGATTTATTTCACATATTTGTTTATGTCATTTCCAAATGGCATAAATACTTTTCATAAAATAGGTTAATAATATGGCTAAGATACCCAAAGTCTCCCAGACTTTGGGTGTTTTTTTATTCTCGCTCCAATCCAAAAATCATCACTAGTTTTCTGTCGTTATATAAATTTAAGGTTTGTTCGGCTATGTCAAATTGAATTTGTTTTTGTTCAAAAATTTGAAAAAAGTCATTTTCGATATTTATGCCATTGCAGGCGCGCATGGTGCTTGCCAGGTGCAGAAAGCTGATTTTATCGTCTTTAATGGCGAAATTTCCCCAAAAATTGTTGCATCCCGTTGTACCGGTAATCGTGCCATTTCTGGCATCGAACCCGATACTTGCTTTGCTGGAGCTGACATCCTTTCCATTTAACTGAAGCAGATTCCATTTAAAACGAGCAAGAAATGCGGCCACACTGGGCAGTTCGTTTGTACGTTCTTTTGATAGGACTTCAATTAAACTATAACTGACGGAGTCTGTATCTTTTTGTTTCGTTTGTTTTACACGAATGCGGTAACGGTAGCCCTCCTGGTAATCGAAACCTTGAATTGTTGAAGTGAGGTATTCCCATTTATTCCTTTTATCAGATTTTACCTGCAGACATTTCAGTTTGCCCAGGCTCTGGGCATTCACGTAGTTTTCTCCAACTTCCCATGTGGCCACTGCTGTATTTTCCGATAGTGATTTTGTAAGTGTTTTGGCCAAGGTGTATGTCGAACGTGAACCGTTTTGACGTTTGAGGATCTTGATGTCGTATTCAAATTTGGGGTCATAATCAAATTGCAAGATTTCAGCATAGAATTTCTCCCAATCTTTGCTGTTGTAGTATTTGACAAGATAGGGTGGTGTTTGCCGAAGACCTGATTTTACTTTTACGCGAAATGAAGAGCTCTGGGCAAGCGAGCTGTGACAGGGGAATAAAAGTGTTAAAAAAAGGAGTAATGAACTGTATGTGGAAGGCTTCTTCATAATTAGAATGTAAATATCAATAAAAACGTATCTTTAAACATGAATATTGCACGAGTGAACCTGTGCCTGCTGCTTGTATTTTCTCTGTTAAGTCTGCAGGTTTACGGCCAAAATAGGAAGGATTATTTTAAAACGCAAATTGCCCTCGGGGAATTGACGGATCCACTACTGAAAGAGGTGTCTGGCATTACACCGGCTTATCTGGAGGGCAATTTTTGGGTGCATAATGATAGTGGTGATGGTGCAACGATTTATTTAATCGATCATCAGGCCAAACTACTGAAAAAATTTTCACTTGAGGGTGTATCGGTCGTCGACTGTGAGGATATCGATCGAGTGAAAATTGGGGATACCTATTTTCTCGTCCTTGCGGACATCGGAAACAACGCCGGGAAAAGAACCTGGACATGCCTGTATGTATTTCCTGAGCCTCAGGCCGATGATGCTGGGCTTATTCCGAAGAAGTCAATTCGGGCTATCTTTCTTAAATTTCCGGGCCAGAAACGTTTAGATGCCGAATCGATTATGATTGATCCAATAGACAAAATGTTGTATGTAATATCTAAACGTGAATTTCGATCGACTGTTTATTCCGCAGCGGTATTTACAAATTCTAAACAGCAGTATTTTACCTTAAATAGCGTAGCGGAGCTGCCATTTACTTTTGCTACTGCCGCCGCTATAGATCCGACCGGTACACAGTTGCTTGTAAAGAATATTACCCATATTTTCTATTGGCAGAGGAACCGGAGTGAATCCTGGAAACAGGTATTCCAACAAAAGCCAGCTATTCTGCCTTATCAGGTGGAGCCACAAGGGGAAGCGATAGCTTTCGATAGCAAGGGAAATGGATTTTATACAATTAGCGAGCGTCCATTTGGTTTAAAATCCTATCTTTATTTTTTTGAAAGAAATCAATAAATTTATGATAAACACTAGACCTATTTTCAGTTATTCGGTGCATAATTTTCATCAAACCGAGCCTATCAAAAACTGCCTATTTTGTTCAAGAGGTATTAGGCTTATGTTAATTGCCTTCGTTTTATTTTTATTTACCCTCACGAACGCGTTTGCTGCCAAAGTGGACACCCTGTCCATTCAGAGCCCATCCATGGGTAAAGCAATTAAAACTGTCGTAATTCTTCCTCAAAATTACTCGAACAAAATCAGTTATCCGGTCCTTTACCTTTTGCATGGTTATTCTGGTAATTATAGCAATTGGGTTAAAAATTCAAGTGTGAGCGCATTGGCGGATCAGTACGGTTATATGGTCGTTTGCCCTGATGGTGGTTTTGGAAGCTGGTACTGGGATGTCGCGAATGATAAAAACTACCAATATGAAACTTTTGTGTCCAAAGAGCTGATCGATTATATGGATCAGCATTATTCGACGATCAAAGATCGGAGCGGAAGGGCAATTACGGGATTAAGTATGGGTGGGCATGGTGCGCTGTCGCTGGCCATAAAACATCAGGATAGCTATGGCGCTGCAGGAAGTACAGCTGGTGGGGTAGATTTTAGACCTTTTCCCTTAAACTGGGAAATTAAAGATCGCATTGGGAATTATGCTGATGTACCGCAAGAATGGGATAATCGTGTTGTTATTAATATGGTTCCCAAATTAGTCAATAATAAACTTCGCCTAATCATTGATTGCGGTAAGGAAGATTTTTTCTACACCGTGAATGTTGCACTGCACGATAAATTGATGTACCATAATATAAATCATACCTTTGTTACAAGTGAAGGTGGACACAATTGGGAGTACTGGTCTCGGTCAATTGTTTATCAAATGGCTTTTTTCAAGGGATATTTTGATCAAGCGAAGAAAAGTGAAAAGAAAAATGGATAAATATTTGGCATAAATGAATAAAATGCTATTTTTGTTAAACAGAGACCTTAACTAACAAATTATAAACTTATTATTAAGCCTTACAAATTGTAAGGCTTTTTTATTATTTTCAGCAAAATTTTTGACTTCACTTGATTATGTTTAAACCTATAAAGGTTGTATTTTGTTTTTCTTCCATTTTGTTCTGCGCGCAGCAAGCGTATAGTCAACAGTCTAAATCTATTTCTGGGTTTGTTAGGGACAGTATCAGCGGTGAGAATATCATTGGCGCCGTCATACGAAACGATACAGAGAAAAAATCCACCGCTTCAAATAAATATGGTTTTTTTAGTTTGTCTGTCCGTGATGCCGGCAAAGGGATGGAAGTATCATCTGTAGGCTATCGAACGAAAGCATTTTCTGTCCACCTTGACAAGGACTCCACTTATATTATTCAGTTGGTACCTGAGGAAAATCAGCTCGCTGAGGTTACCGTAACCGGAAATAGGCGCAAATCAATAAAGGATCTAACCCCAGGGTTGACACAATTTAGCCCTAAGGAAATCGAAAAAGTCCCCGTACTATTTGGAGAAAAGGATATTCTCAAGACCATTCAGCTATTTCCGGGAGTAACCAGTGGGGGGGAAGGAAGCAGCAATTTTTATGTGCGTGGCGGCGGTGGCGACCAAAATCTGATTTTGCTGGATGAGGCTCCTGTCTATAACAGTTCCCATTTGTTCGGTTTTTTCTCGACCTTTAATTCCGATGCGATCAAAGACGTGAATTTCTACAAAGGAGGTGTTCCAGCCCAATATGGTGGCAAAATATCATCGGTGATGGAAATTACCACCTTGGACGGAAACAACCAGCATTTCAATGTAGAAGGTGGCTTGGGTCTTATTGCTTCGCGTCTTAAATTGGAAGGGCCGATTCAAAAAGGCAAGAGCTCATTTATGATCTCCGGTAGACGTACCTATGCCGATCTTTTCTTAAAGCTTTCAAGTGATGAGAATATTAAGAAGAGCGCGCTCTTTTTTTATGACCTCAATGCAAAATTAAATTATCGTATCAATGATAAGAATACACTTTACTTGTCTGGATATTTCGGCAAGGATGCGATGGCTTATCATGATTTGTTTGATTTCAATTGGGGAAATGCGACTGGAACGATGCGCTGGAACCATGTGTGGAGCAATAGGTTGTTTAGCAATACTACGCTTATTTTTAGCAAATTCAATTATCAGGTTAAGATTGAGGATGATAACAACTTTAAAATCCGTTCAGACATCTTTAATTATAATTTTAAACAAGATTTTCAATACAATCTTTCGGACCGTCACAATCTAAAATTTGGATTGCAGGCAGCCTTGCAGGAAATCCGACCGGCAAGTATCGAAGCGGGGGAAGATTCGAAGGTGAATTCATTGCAAATTCAACATCGCAAGGGTGCTGATGTTGCTGCTTATCTGACCGATGACTGGTCTATTAATGATCGTTTAAAATTAAACTATGGATTGAGGGCATCTGCTTACGCAACATTGGGGCCGGGGACATTTTATACTTTCGATCCTGCAGGTGAGGCCGTAGATTCTACCTATGTGGGAAATGGCAAGTTGGGTAAAAAGTACTTCTATCTGGAACCTCGCGTTTCCTTAAACTACGCTATCAATGATTTAACGACGTTAAAGGCTTCTTTTAATACCAATGTTCAGTACCTGCATCAATTGAGCAATACAACCAGTAGTCTTCCTACAGATCAATATGTGCTGAGCAATAATACGATTAAGCCCCAGCTATCCAATCAGTATTCGCTGGGTTACTTTCGAAATTTTGCATCCAACAGATATGAATTTTCCGTCGAAGGTTATTATCGAGATTTAAAGAACCAGATTGACTATAGGAATGGTGCCGATCTACAGGCAAATGAATTGCTGGAAGGAGAATTGCTGTTTGGAAAAGGTAGAGCGTACGGCATTGAATGGTTTCTGAAAAAGAGACTGGGACGATTTAGCGGCTGGCTGAGTTATACCTTATCCAAAAGTGAGCGCCAATTTGAACAAATCAATGATGGCGCATGGTTTAGTGCACGGCAGGATAAAACGCATAATATAGCCATCGTAGCGCAGTATCAATTAAATCCGAAGTGGAATTTAAGTGCCAATTTCGTCTACTATACAGGAGACGCTGTAACGATGCCTGCGGGGAAATATTTTGTTGACGATCGTACGATCTTCTATTACGATAAAAGAAATGGGCAGCGGATGCCTGCTTATCACCGCCTGGATTTGGCAGCAACTTATGATATTAAGCGGACAAAGAATAGCTACTCGAGCTTGTCGTTTGGTCTCTATAACGCCTATAATCGAAAAAATGCTTATTTGATCGACTTTAGAGAAAAAGAAGGACAATCCAACGTCACCGAGATTTATCGGATAGCATTATTTGGGACGATACCATCGATTACTTGGAATTTTAAATTTTAGCAAAGAATGAAGAAGATATTAGGAGTTATAGCTGTTGCATTATTTACTTTAGGGGGCTGCGAGGACAAAATAGATTTGGAACTGCCCGAAAATACAGGTCAATTGGTTATTACCGCAGATTTGATGGTTTCGGATCAACAACATGAGATTAGTATACAGAAGGTTGTGAGCATTAAAGACTCTCTATTTTCTCCGATAACAGATGCGGAGGTGAGCGTTAAGAATATGCAAAATAATCGCACTTATACGTTTCAAGCAGGGGCTGATGGGCTGTATACCAATAAGACATTACGGTTACAGGAGAAGGTCACTTACCAGTTACAGGTAAAGACCGCTGATGGAAGGGAGATCCAAGGGGTATCAACGGTTCCCAGCTATGTGGATGTGGATTCTATAGGGCTTTCAGAGCGAATTATTTTTACTGACACGATTTACTATCCGACCCTCGTATTTATCGATCCACCGGAAAAAGGCAACTATTATAAGTATAAAATGTCAGTCAATGGGGGTAAACTACGTTTTATTGATGTCTTTAACGATAAGTATAACAATGGCTTAGAGGTGCAGCATGATATTGTCGACCGCGATAGAGATTTGAAAGTAGGTGATCGCGTGCGTATCCTACGTCAATGTATCGATGTAGGGGCGTACAATTACTGGAATAGTTTTCAAATGATTAATCCCGGTTCGGCTTCACCATCGAATCCGATTTCAAATTTAAGCAACAATGCACTGGGGTATTTCAGTGCTAGTGTAGGCAAATATTACGAATCTGAGGTAACGTTTGCTAGAAGTAAACCTTAATCTATTCTCGAAAGCTGATAGTGATTTTTTAATAAAAACTCTATTGTTTTAGGTAGAACATATTCGACACGAGGAATGGCTTTGATATTATCATGAAAAATAATAACAGAGCCATTTTTAATGTTGGGCAGAACGTTTTCCAGGCATTTCTGGGGACTTAAATTCGGATCAAAATCACCCGACATAATATCCCACATGATCACTCGGTATTTTTTATAAATTTGACGGAGTTGGGATTTTGTTGCTCGGGCATAAGGCGGACGAAAAAGATCGTTTTGGGTCAGTTCCTGGCATTTCGCAACATTTGCCAAATACTGCTCATCATTTGTTTCCCAGCCTTTGAGGTGGTTGTAGGTATGGTTGCCCACCTGATGCCCTTCATCTAAAATTCGTTGAAACAAATGTGGATTTTTTTTAATATTTTCACCAACACAAAAAAATGTTGCCTTTGCCTGATATTTTTTTAGGATATCGAGTATAAAAGGTGTAATTTCAGGAATTGGACCATCGTCAAAAGTAAGATAGACTTTTTTTTCATGACGTGGCATATTCCATATTGATTTGGGATATAGCCATCTAAGGAAAAATGGAGATTTGACAAAATACATAACCGATAAATGAAGTTCAAATCTAAAAAAAAATGTATGGTTCTACATATGGACATGAAAAGATTTTATTATTCTGCAGTAGTATTTACTGGGTTATTTCTAGGAACTAATGATTTGGTTCAAGCCCAACAGGTTGTGGGTGTGGCAGAAGCCATTCGTATAACATTGGAACGGAACGTACAAATAAAGCAAGCTGCATTGAACAAAGATCTTGCCGAGCAGGACTTGTTTCAGGCAAAAAGTAATTTATTGCCAAACCTGAGTGCTAGCGTGGATCAAAGTTTTCGTTATGGCTTTGGCTTCGATTTAACTTCCGGACGAATCGTCAATAACACCTGGACAAAAGGAACCAGTGGCTCGGTGGGATCGAGTGTCAATTTATTTCAGGGCTTTCAACAGATCAATCAGATCAAAGCGAATAAATTGCAACTGGAGTCTACGGCGACTCAGGTGGATAAGATCAAGAATGACCTTGTGCTCAATGTGTTGGTTAATTATTTGGAAGCTATTACCAATCATGAGATGATGGTTGCGAGTGAAGACCAGATCGCTTTGTCGAAACAGCAATTTTCATTGGACTCTATTCAGTTTGCGGTTGGTAATAAAACAATTGCCGATCTTGCCAAATCAAAAAATCAGGTTGCTACAAATGAATTGAACAAAGTTAATTTGAAAAATTCATACGAAATGTCTTTGTTGACCTTGAAGCAGTTGATGGAAATGCCTCCTGAAACGCCTATTTCCTTGGAGCGTCCAAGCTTGGAATCTATATTGGTTCATGCAGTGGATAAAAATGCGGTAGATGTTTACCAGAAAGCGCTCACATTGCAGCCTGATATTCACAAATCTGCATTGGATAAAGAGGTCGCATTGAAACAAATCGATATTGCAAAGGGGGGCTATTATCCCACACTCAATTTGAATGTGAATTATGGAACGAATTACTCGTCTGCAACAACAAGGCAAACAGATCCATTGGATCCTGCCACTCTTTTTAGAGTGCCTTTTGGCCAGCAGATATCGGATAATAAGTCTTTTTTTACCGGTTTATCTCTTGCTATTCCAATTTTTTCAAGAAATCAGAATAAAGTAAATGTGGCAAAGGCAAAGATCGGTTTGAAACAGGCTGAAGCCTCCGAGCAATTGGCAAAAAATAACTTAAACAAGGCCGTTAATCAGGCTGTATTGGACGTGAATGCGGCCAAACAACGCTATAGCTCGGCTACCGTAGCATTTGAAAGTGCTGAAACAGCATTTAAGGCGACAAAAGAGCGTTACGATATTGGTATGGCGAATTCATTGGAGCTGTTTACTGCTCAAACGGAACGAAATAAGGCCGAATTTGACCTTATTCAAGCAAAATATAATGTAATATTCAGATCAAAGATCATCGATTATTACCTCGGAAATCCAATTCAATTCGATAACAATTAACCTATTTGATTTAACAAAAGAAATGGCAAAGAAAAAACGTAGCATTGGAAAAATTATATTAATAATAGTAGTGCTCTTGGTAGTCCTTGGTTTTATAGGTTTTAAAGCAGGCTGGTTTGGCAAAGGAGAGATTACCAAAGTCGCGGTGGATGTAGTAAAAGAGACTGATGTTGATGAATTAGTTTCTGCAAGTGGGAAGATTCAGCCTGAGGTGGAGGTCAAACTGAGTTCGGAGGTGTCTGGAGAGGTTGTTGAGCTTAACATTAAAGAAGGTGATTTTGTAAAAAAAGGACAAGTACTCTGTCGGATCAAACCAGATATTTTGCAGTCTGGTTATGATCGCTCTGTTGCAGCAATGAATTCACAGCGGGCCAATTTAGCCGCTGCACAACAGCAATTAAAACAACAGGAAGAAAACTTCAAAAATGTGGCTGCTACCTATAAACGGAATCAGGAACTTTTTGAAAAACGTGTTATTTCTGCCTCAGAAATGGATAAAAGTTCGGCAGAATATCATGCAGCACAGGCTTCTATCCAAGCACAAAGAGAGACTGTACGTTCTACAAGATATGGTATTGACCAATCGCAGGCATCAGTAAAAGAAGCACAGGACAATTTAAATCGGACGACAATTTACGCGCCATCAGATGGCATCATTTCTCTCTTGTCTATTGAAAAGGGTGAGCGTGTGGTTGGAACAGCGCAGATGGCGGGTACAGAAATTATGCGTATCGCCAATATGAGTTCGATGGAGGTTAATGTCGATGTAAATGAAAATGATATTAACAATGTAAGAGTAGGGAATCAAGCTGAGATTGAAGTCGATGCTTTTAAGGACAGAAAGTTTAAAGGTGTTGTGACCGAAATCGCCAGCTCGTCTAAAAATATCGCAACGACAACTACAGCGACATCATCGACAGATCAGGTGACAAATTTTAATGTGAAAGTTCGCATCAGCGCAGAATCGTATCAAGACTTGATGAAAGAGAATGTGGCATCACCATTTAAACCGGGTCTGTCTGCAACAGTTCAGATATTTACAAAACACGATAAAGGACTGGTTGTACCGATTCAATCAGTAACCGTGCGCTCTGATGATAAAGACTCTACAACTACAAATAAAAAAGTTGATGAATATGTGTTTGTCCTAAAAGATAAAATAGTTGAGCAGGTTTTGGTGAAGACAGGCATTCAGGATGATAAAAATATCATTGTTACCTCGGGACTGAAAAAAGGGGACGAGGTCGTTTCTAGACCATTTGATGCGATTTCCAAAACCTTAAAAGACGGTAGTCAAGTTGAAAAAGTTGATAAGTCAAAGTTATAAATCTCTTTGTAGATAATAATTAATAAAAAGGGAATTGTTTTTTAATAATTCCCTTTTTATTTTCCTTATAATTTATTAAATTTAAACAACCCAATTGTTAGCGGCTTATGAAAAGGCTATTGGCTTATTTTAAATTTAGTAAAACAGAACAAAATGGATTTTTCATTATTTTGGTGATTATCGTTTTGTTTGCGACGATTTATACGCTGATTAAACGTAATACGAGAGATCCTATTCCAAATCAGGCCAAACTTTTTGAACAGTCCTTTCACGATTCTATAGAGATTTCCAGTACACCCAACAAACAGGAGTTTAATAGCCCCTATGTGAATAAAAACGAAAGTGTTGTGTCCATCTCGCCGACTACAGATTTAGATGATGAAAAGCTATTTTATTTTGATCCAAATAATTTACCTCACGCTGATTGGCATAAGTTGGGACTTTCTGATAAACAGATTGCAGTACTGAAAAATTATGAAAAAAAAGGGGGGCGATTTAAAATAAAAACCGATCTGAAGAAAATTTACTCTATTAATGAGCGACTTTACAAGAGATTAGAGCCTTACATCCAAATAAAAACAATTCCCGATTCGGAACGAACAAAACAACAAGATAGAGCGTCTTTGCTTTATGATAAATTTGAAAGAAATAAAGCTGAACTTATCGATATTAATACCTGTGATACCACGGCACTAATCAGTCTTAAAGGGATAGGTTCGATTCTATCCAAACGCATTTTGAAATATAAAGATGTTCTTGGTGGTTTCTATCGTATAGAACAGTTAAAGGAGGTTTATGGAGTTACGGCTGAAACGTATGATCTGATTAAAGACTATATTGTTGTGGCTAATTTAGATGGAATCAAAAAAATCAATATTAATAAAGTTGATGCAAATTCATTGGCTAAACATCCGTATCTTAGCCCTAAAGATGCGAAACTAATCGTCAATTATCGGGATCAACATGGAAGTTATGTCAATATAGAAGATTTGACAAAAATAGGAACACTTTCAGATCTTGCGATTGCGAAGATTGCGCCTTATTTAATATTTGAGAATGATTCAAGATAAATTGAAACTGGAAATCCGGGATATTGTGGATTTTCCTAAACCTGGTATTGTCTTTAAAGATATTACCCCTTTGTTGAAAGATGCGGCATTGTGTAGCGAAATGGTTGATGCGATTATTGATCAATTGCAAGGAATAGAGATAGATGCTATTGCTGGAATTGAGAGCCGGGGTTTTCTATTTGGATTTTTACTTGCCAATAGGCTGGGCTTGCCTTTTATTCCAATTCGAAAACAAGGTAAATTACCTTTTAAGACCGTGTCTGAATCTTATGCACTGGAATACGGCCAAGCAACGATTGAAATCCATGAAGATGCTTTTGAAAAAGGAAGCCGCATATTGGTACACGACGACCTTTTAGCAACAGGGGGTACCGTCGTTGCTGCCAGTAAACTTATTGAAAGACTTGGTGGCGAGATCGTCGCTTATAGTTTTATCATCTCTTTAGACTTCCTAAAGGCGAAAGGAAGATTATCCAGGTTCAGTGATAATATCTTTTCATTGGTAAGTTATTAATTTAAAAATATACGATTTAGAGCATTTCACATGATACTTTTTGCAAACGCTAAACTAAACATTGGACTGCAAGTAATTGCCAAGCGTACGGATGGTTATCATGAGCTGAACAGTGTTTTTTATCCACTTCCAATTTACGATATTATCGAATTATTGGATACGACTGTTGCAGAGACAACACTAAATATTCAGGGGGAACGTATCCCAGGAAATCTCCGTGATAACCTTTGTATAAGAGCTTTTGAATTGTTGGAAAAAGATTATGGCATTCCGCCCGTTTCAATTGATTTGATCAAACAAATTCCGATCGGAGCAGGCTTGGGCGGCGGTTCTGCCGACGCGTCTTTTGTTTTGAAAGGGCTCAATACACTCTTTCAATTGAATCTTACAGAAGAGCAACTAGCGGGGTATGCTGCAAAGCTAGGAGCCGATTGTCCTTTTTTTATCGCAAATAATCCTGTTTTTGCAACAGGCATTGGGACTGATTTTAAAGACTTAACTCTAAATTTGGATGGCTACCATATTGCAGTCATTATGCCCAATATTCATATTTCTACGGCTGAAGCTTATGCTGGTGTACAACCTAAGGTACCCGAAGTTAATTTGGAAGAAGCGATTCGTTTGCCCATCCAAGAATGGAAGTTTCATATTCGAAATGATTTTGAGGATGGTATTTTCGAGAATTACCCATTGTTGAAAGAAATTAAAGAAACTTTATATCAAAAAGGAGCGATTTACGCTTCTATGTCAGGTTCCGGAGCGGCTATTTATGGCATATTTTGGGAAAAAACAGATTTAAGCGCACTTGCAAAATATGGAAAGATCTATCATCCAACCAAGCTGTAAGAGTAATATCGGTTACTAAAAAAGCATTATGTATATCTGTCCAAACAGGTATACATAATGCTTTTTTTAGTATGTTATTAATATTCTTCTTCCACTTGATAGTTTATGAGTTCGCGAGCCTCATTTAAAACCTTTTCTTTCCGTTCTTTTGTTAAGTTTAGAAGATCCAATTTTTCGGGATTACTGACGATATCTTTCACTAAAATAAGCTGATTTTTGAGCAGTTGTTGTTCCTCAAGGTCTGAAAGAGTTGTTAGACAAGTGACTGGATAGAAAACTGCTTTATCTACTCTTTTTTTAATGCTATTTTCTTTGGGGTAATCCCAAGAGAGCAGGTTGATATTATAATATTTAGCAAAATCAATCGAGTCGGAAGTGAAGTAAGCATTGGTAATCAGCCAGCCTTCTTGAAACTGCAGCTGCTTTCCAAAAAACTGATAATTGATATTGCTGATATCTTTGAATCTTGAAAGATAATACATCGGCGTTGTTACGGATATTTTAGCGTCAATATCGTTTCGAAATTTGCACTCCGCGGTAATCAGTTTACCGTCCTTATAGGCTACAACGTCCAATTCATGCGAAACAGCATACCCCTGTACGGTCTGTCCCGTGGTGCTTTCATAGCCGATGGATCGCAATAGGTGAGCAATGTATTTTTCGAAGTAGAAGCCTTCAGGGCCGAGTTCACGCAGGGCTTTCTTAAGGCTGTAACGTGCGGCGAAGGAATTTCGTACTGTTTTTAAAGTATCAAAGGCCAGCTGATAGAGCTCTCTTGTTGAAATACCATCATATATTTCGTTGAGTACCTTATCGTAGACCTGATTAACCTGGTCGGCATTGGCACCGGAACGAGAAAGCGAATGGCGTAGCGATTCACCATTAAAGGGTACCAATTCACCAGAATATTTTTTGATTTGCATGTATTTCTAATTTCTTAAATACGAATATAAGAGATGTCGTCGGAGAAACAACATAAAAAACTATTATTCTATTCCTAAACTTTTTTAGGACACCATTTGTTTATAACATGTACGATAAATAAAATAGAGATAATTATGAGTAACCTACTAAACTTTGCATTTGATAAGATAAAAACGAAGATCGAAGACGATTGTATCGAAGAAAATATTGGCACCTCTGAGCGTGTTTTGTCGGTGATTGCCGGCGGATTCATATTGGGCTTGGGTGTTAAAAAACTGTTTAAATCCCCACTTACTGGATTGTCTGGACTAACCCTTGGTGGAGCTTTGATCTATCGTGGCGTAACCGGCCATTGTGATGTTAAGAAAGTATTAGAAGATAAGGATATCAAAAAAGTAGAGGTGATTGAGCATCGTTATTTTGTTAAATAGTAAGCCTTGTATCCCTAGCTTAATGTAAAAGTGTTTTTAGTGGAGGCTTCTAGGGGTCTACTTGACAACAATGAGGTACTTACTTCGCCCTGTGAGCGGGGTTCGACTACGGTGAGAGCACAGTGACTGTACAATAAAAAGGTGGACTCAACGTGGACTCATGGTGGACTCACTGTGCTTACAAGGCGAATTTGGTAATAGCTCGTCCACTAGGTGGGGCATAGTTTTGACAATAGAAAGGGAGATGATTAAAACATAAAAATGGCGAACACTTTTGAAGTGTTCGCCTCTTTTTTATGTTCACCCGTTTGGCTAGCTGTGATGCCTATACGTTAAAACGGAAGTGCATGATATCGCCATCTTGGACAATATATGTTTTTCCTTCCACTGATAATTTTCCAGCTTCTTTTACTGCATTTTCAGAGCCAAGCGTGACGAAATCGTCATACTTGATTACTTCAGCGCGGATAAATCCTTTTTCGAAATCTGTGTGGATGACACCTGCAGCCTGAGGGGCTGTAAATCCATTCTCAATCGTCCAGGCACGAACTTCCTGTACGCCAGCGGTAAAGTAAGTCGCCAGATTTAAAAGCGAATAAGCAGCGCGGATCAGCTTGTGAACGCCAGATTCCGCTAAGCCAAGGTCATCTAAAAACATTTTACGTTCTTCGTAGCTTTCCAGTTGTGCAATTTCGGACTCGATCTGTGCAGAAATAATCAATACTTCGGCTTTTTCGTCCTTTACAGCTTCTTTAACACGTTCGACATAAGCGTTTCCGGTGTTGACAGATCCCTCATCTACATTACATACATAAAGTACAGGTTTGGCGGTCAATAATGCTAAATCCTGAATAAACTCAAAATCTTCAGCATCAATTGCTGCAGTCCGTGCAGATTTGCCAGCCTCAAGATGGTCTTTAACGATCGATAGGATGTCAAATGTTCTTTTTGCCTCTTTGTCACCGCCTGTTTTAGCCATTTTTTCAACCTTTTGGATACGTTTTACAACAGTGTCCAAATCCTTAAGCTGTAATTCGGTGTCAATGATTTCTTTATCTCTGATCGGGTCTACCGAACCATCAACGTGGATCACGTTTCCGTCGTCAAAACATCTTAAAACGTGAATAATAGCATTGGTTGTACGAATATTTCCTAAGAATTGGTTGCCTAAGCCTTCACCTTTCGAAGCTCCTTTTACAAGACCTGCGATGTCGACGATCTCGATTGTATTTGGGACAACGCGTTGCGGGTTGACTAATTCAGCTAATTTATTGAGACGGGCATCCGGTACGGTAATTACCCCAACATTTGGTTCAATTGTACAAAATGGAAAGTTAGCCGCTTGCGCTTTCGCGTTCGACAAACAGTTAAATAATGTTGATTTACCAACGTTTGGTAAACCTACGATACCGCATTGTAAAGCCATATATAGTGCAAATTTTTGAAATTGCACAAAGATAGAAAATTCACTGTAATTTTTAGCTATCTTGTCGAATGGTTCATTGGTACAAAATTGAACATGCCGATTTTCTGAAAAATCAGGGCATCAGCGAACATAAATTCGGTGGGAAAATTATTTGTATAACGTGGTTTGAAGACAAACTCTATGCTTTCTCCCGAAAATGCCCCCATGCTGGAGCACCACTGAAAAATGGCTGGTGTGAACGTGGAAAAGTAATCTGTCCTTTTCATCGCCATGAATTTGATCTAATTTCAGGAAGAGGTAATCCAGAGCAGCATGATTTTATTGCTATTTACCCCGTAAAATTCGAAGATAAAGACTATTATGTTGGTCTGGAAATAGGGTTTTGGCAACGTTTATTTGCTTAGAAAGTAACGAAAGTATCATATCTCACCGCGTGAATCGTATATCTAATGAGTAAATAAGTATATTTGCTATCGAAAACAAATTAAAGACATGCAGGGGAAAAAGATTGGTATAATTGGTAGCGGAAGTTGGGCTACTGCTATGATCAAGATGCTATGTGAAAATGACCAAGACAAGCATATTTTTTGGTGGGTAAGAAAGGAAGAAGATGCAGAATATATTCAAAAATTCAAACACAACCCGACTTACCTGAGTAGTGTTTCGGTTGATCTTAGTATTACGACGATTGATACCGATGCAAAAAATATAATTACTAATTCGGACATTGTCATTTTAAATACGCCTGCAGCTTATTTGAAGGACGCACTGGCGAATGTTACGAAGGAAGATTTTAGAAATAAAATTGTTGTTTCGGCCATTAAGGGGATTATTCCCAAAGATAATTTGATCATCGGTGAGTTTTTGGAGCAACGATATGAGGTAGATATTGAACAGATCTGTGTGGTTGGTGGCCCATGTCATGCGGAGGAAGTTGCCTTAGGCAAATTGTCTTATTTAACTTTCGGCTGTAAAAACCTGGATAGTGCAGCATTGGTCGCTTCATTTCTATCGTCAAGGGTCATTAAGACGATTCTGTCGGAAGATGTCCTAGGGATAGAATTTGGTGCAGTATTGAAAAATATATATGCGTTAGCTGGTGGTATTTGCCATGGCTTAGGTTACGGTGATAATTTTCAAGCAGTGTTGGTATCCAATGCAATTCGCGAAATGCGTCGTTTTGTAGGTAAAGTGGACGGTGATACTTCCAGGGATGTGAATACTTCGGCTTACTTAGGGGATCTTTTGGTAACAGCCTATTCTCAATTCAGCCGAAATAGAACCTTTGGAAATATGATCGGAAAGGGGTACAGCGTACAATCTGCCCAATTGGAAATGAATATGGTGGCAGAAGGGTATTACGCTTCGGCATGTATTCAGGAATATGCAAAGAAATATGCAGTGGAATTACCTATATGCGATGCCGTGCACCAAATTTTGTATGAACACCTTCCTGCATCTAAAATTATTCAAGCATTGAGCGAAAAATTAACATAATAAAGTAGCAATAGAGTAGATGATAACAAAAGAAGCGATTGCTTTAGCTTATAAAGAAATTCAGGACGAAATATGTCAGGCGTTGGAGAAATTAGATGGATCGGCGCGCTTTGAAGAAGAATTGTGGGAACGTGAAGGTGGCGGCGGAGGTCGTACCAGGATCATTCAGAATGGTCAAATTTTGGAAAAAGGAGGTGTTAACTTTTCGTCTGTCTATGGCAAATTACCCGAAGCGATTAAAAAATCATTTGCTGTAGAAGAAGATGATTTTTTTGCGACAGGAGTATCCATCGTCATTCATCCAAATAATCCATTAGTCCCTATTATACACATGAATATCCGCTATTTTGAGCTAAACGATCAGATTCGTTGGTTTGGTGGTGGAATCGATTTAACGCCCCATTATGTCAATGAAGAAGATGCCAGCTATTTTCATCAGCAGCTGAAAGATGTATGTGATCGGCATGATGCTACATTCTATGAAAAGTTTAAAAATTGGGCGGATGATTATTTTTATATCAGACACCGCGAGGAAACACGGGGAATAGGAGGTGTATTTTACGATAAGTTGAATACTGAAAAAACAGGGATGAGCATGGAAGATATTTTTGCTTTTTCGTGTGATCTTGGCCGTACGTTTGCACCAACCTACACCGCTTTGGTCGAGAAAAATCGACATAAAGACTTTACTGATCAACAAAAAAATTGGCAATTAATCCGCCGCGGACGCTACGTCGAATTTAACTTGGTATGGGACTCGGGGACTAAATTTGGACTTGAAACGAATGGTCGAATTGAGTCGATACTGATGAGTCTACCTGGCCAGGCCAATTGGGTGTATGATTATCGTCCTGAAGAAGGCTCAGAAGAAGCCAAAACCTTAGCTTTACTACGAAAAGGTATAAACTGGATTTAAAAACATCGAAGAAAAATCAGATGGTTTCTTATCAAAAATTTACGTTAGAAAACGGCCTGCGTGTATTGGTACACGAGGATCATAATACGGCCATGGCTTGTGTCAATATCTTGTATGATGTGGGCGCAAGAGATGAGTCTCCGGAACAGACCGGATTTGCACACTTATTTGAACACCTGATGTTTGGTGGAAGTATCAATATTCCGAACTTCGATACCGAATTGCAAAAAGTAGGTGGTGAAAATAATGCATTCACTAGCAACGACATCACAAATTACTACATCACCTTACCTTCTTCAAATCTCGAAACAGCATTGTGGCTTGAGTCGGATCGGATGTTAAGTCTGGCGTTTTCAGCACAGAGCCTTGAGGTGCAACGAAATGTCGTGAGCGAAGAGTTCAAACAGCGTTATTTGAATCAACCTTATGGCGATGCATGGCTAAAATTGCGTCCATTAGCTTATCAGGTACATCCTTATCGTTGGGCGACCATCGGAAAAGAGTTAAGCCATATTGAAGAAGCTAAAATGGAAGATGTAAAAGCTTTCTTCAAATTACATTATAATCCACAGAGTGCAATTATGGTTGTTTCGGGAGATGTACATTTTGAAGAAGTAAAGGCTTTGACCCAAAAGTGGTTTGGCGATATTGAAGCTGGCGAAAAATACAATCGTCAATTGCCTAAAGAGCCGGCGCAAGAGGAGATAAGGCGTGAGACTACTTGGGCAGAAGTGCCTCTAGATGCACTTTACATGGCATTTCATGGCCCCGCAAGATTGGAAGAAGGGTATTTCGCAATGGACCTTTTGTCGGATATTTTATCAAGAGGATCCTCCTCACGTTTGTATCGTCGATTGGTAAAAGAGGGGCAGTTATTTAGTGAAATAAACGCCTATGTCATGGGAAGTATTGACAATAACCTCTTTGTCATTGAAGGAAAACCATCGGAAGGCATCTCGCTAGAAGAAGCTGAACGTGCAGTCTGGGCCGAATTGGAGGTTATAAAATCCGAGTTAGTACCAGTAGCCGAATTAGATAAGGTAAAGAATAAGATCGAATCGACAAATGTTTTTGCGGAACTATCTATTTTGGATAAAGCCATGAACTTGGCTTTCCATGAGTTGCTGGGTGATGCAGATGGTATTAACACGGAGGTCTCAAAATATTTGTCGGTGAGTGCGGAGGAAGTTCAACAGCAAGCTCAGGCTATTTTTAGACCGGAGAATGCTTCTATATTAATGTATAAATCAAAAGAAGAGGAGGCTGTACATGTTGGATAGAACAAAAGCACCTGAGTTCCGTGAAATTGGAAATATAAGTTTGAAAGAGCCAATCAAGAAGCAGTTTGCAAACGGATTGCCTGTCTATGTTTTCCAGTCGCCCGAGCAAGAGCTGGTGCGGATAGAATGGATCTTTGAGAATACCTATCTTGATGGACAGGTTGAAAACCCGTTGTTAAATAGTGCTTTAAGCGCCTTACTTAAAGAGGGGACAAATACCATGTCCAGTGCAGAGATCGCAGATAAAGTAGATTTCTATGGTGCATTTCTTGTCCCTGAATATTCTTTTGACGTAACTTCTTTGTCGCTTTATACATTGAACAGGCACAGTCAGGTCCTCTTGCCGCTTGTAAAAGATATTCTGACAGAGGCATCTATTCCGCAACAGGAGTTAGATACCTATTTGCGTAATAACAAGCAAAAGTTTCAAGTTTCTATTCAAAAAAATGATTATCTGGCGCGACGTAAATTCTATAACTTGATCTTCGGTAAGAATAATCGTTACGGGCGTACACCAAAACTGGAAGATTATGATGCGATTACACGTGCGCAGTTGATCGAATTGTACCAACAGGAAATTGTTCCTAGTAACTGTACCTTAATTGTTTCAGGTAATGTTTCGGGTGAGCTATTGCAAGAGCTGGAACAAATTTTTGGCGTAGATTGGAAGGGAGCAGCTATTCACTCTTCTTTGGATGGGCCTGTTTTGGCACAAGGATCTAATGATCTGGTTTACGAAGAAAAAGAAAATGCATTGCAGTCAGCCATTCGTTTAGGTTGCCAGACAATTGGAAGGACACATCCTGATTATCCTGCACTACAGTTTGTCAATACTTTATTAGGTGGTTTTTTTGGTTCCCGTCTGATGCGCAATATTCGTGAAGAAAAAGGGTATACCTATAGTATTGGTTCGGCAGTCGCAACCTTGAAGCATACTGGTTTTATGACTATTGTAACCGAAGTCGGGGTAGATGTAACACATGCAACCTTGACAGAAATAGAAAAGGAGATCAATTTGTTGAAAACAACATTGGCCTCCGAGGAAGACGTGAATCTCGTTAAAACCTATATGGAAGGTTCTATGTTGGGTTCATTGGAAAGTATCTTTTCGCATGCGGACAAGTTTAAAAGTGTTTTGTTAAATGGGATGACATTAACGTATTATTCCTATTATATGGAACAGATCAGAAACATGTCGCCAGAGAAGGTGCGTGATCTTGCCAATAAATACCTGGACTTTGATGCAATGGTGAAAGTTGTTGTTGGGAAAATCAGTCAAGCAGAATCAGTTCATCAGGCGGTTGTAAATTAAATTTCTTAGACTACAAAAATCGAATACTACTTTGTATTTTTGGTTTTTGATAAAAAAGTGTATTATCCAGCATGGAATTAAAATTAAAAAGACCATTGGTATTTTTCGATTTGGAAACTACAGGTGTTAATGTGGCGACCGATCGTATTGTCGAAGTATCATTTTTGAAAGTGATGCCCAATGGTGAAGAAACAGTCTATACAAAGAAGATCAATCCAGAAGTGCCTATTCCCGCGGAATCCTCTTTTTTTCATGGTATTTATGATGAAGATGTGAAGGATGCTCCTAATTTTAAAGCAATTGCAGTGGAGCTTGCGGCTTTTATTGAGAATGGAGATCTGGCGGGATATAATTCCAATAAATTCGATGTCCCTATGCTTATGGAAGAGTTTTTGCGGGCGGGTGTTGATTTTTCATTGGAAGGAAGAGCATTTGTAGATGTTCAGAACATTTTCCATCAAATGGAACAACGAACGTTAAAAGCGGCATACAAGTTTTACTGCAATGAAAATCTTGAAAATGCACATACGGCTGAAGCTGATGTTCGCGCAACATATGAAGTATTAAAAGCACAGTTGACGAAATATGAAGGGGCAGCATTTGAAGATAAACATGGTGTCGTATCTTATCCAGTAGTGAACGACGTCGAGGCTCTTCATGCGTTTACCAACCTAAGCAAACCGGTAGATTTTGCCGGGCGTCTCGTATATAATGCGGAAGGATTGGAAACGATCAATTTTGGTAAACATAAAGGAAAACCTATTATCGAAGTATTTGAGCAGGAGCCTAGTTACTACGCTTGGATGCAGAATGGTGATTTTCCATTGTATACCAAGAAGGTCTTAGAGAATATCTGGAATCGGTATAAAAAGGAAAAGAGTGAGCAAAAAGCAAAAGCAGCTGCAGCCACCCATTCTGTAGAAGATAAAAAACTTGCGAAAAAGGAATTCAATCAGCAAAAAGAAGAAGCGCCGCAGAACATTTCTTTAGATATGTTGAAAGGATTGCAAGATAAATTTAAAAAATAACTTTAATTAATAGCTTAGAAAAAGGATTATGGAATTCAAACAAGAAGTGGAGCATGTACAGTGTTTGATTATTGGTTCGGGGCCAGCAGGTTATACTGCAGCAATTTATGCTGCACGTGCGGATATGAAACCGGTCGTTTATACCGGTATTGTACCAGGAGGACAGTTGACTCAAACAACTGAAGTGGACAATTTCCCTGGTTATCCAAAAGGTATTACCGGACCGGTGATGATGGAAGATTTGCGTGAGCAAGCTGAACGCTTCGGAACTTCAGTGCGTTTTGGATATGTGACTAAAGTAGATTTTACTGGTGAGGTACACCGTGTTGAGATCGACGGAACGGTACAAGTTACCGCAGATACTGTGATTATTGCAACAGGAGCTACAGCAAAATGGTTAGGCTTAGAATCTGAACAAAAATACAACGGTTTTGGCGTTTCAGCATGTGCTGTATGTGATGGGTTTTTCTTTAAAAACCAGGAGGTTGCTATTGTAGGTGCTGGGGATACAGCTGCAGAAGAAGCGACATACCTTGCAAAACTATGCTCAAAAGTATATATGTTGGTTCGTCGTGACGAGTTTCGTGCTTCTAAAGCAATGGTACATCGTGTCATGAATACGCCAAATATTGAAGTTCACTACAATTCTGAGGCAAAAGAGGTTTTAGGAGATGGTCAAGTGGTGACCGGAATACGTGTTATTAACAATAAAGACCAGTCTGAAAAAGATCTAGAAGTAACAGGTTTCTTCGTTGCTATTGGGCATAAGCCTAATACCGAGCTTTTCACAGGTGTACTGGATATGGATGAAACAGGTTATTTAATCACAAAACCAGATAGTACTGCGACAAATATACCGGGTGTTTTTGCTTGTGGTGATGTTCAGGATAATATTTTCCGTCAAGCAATCACTGCTGCAGGTACAGGTTGTATGGCAGCCTTGGAAGCTGAAAGATACTTGGCAGCTAAAGAAAGCGGCGAATAATCGCATTGGCATAAAAAACGGGGCATTGTACAATGCCCCGTTTTTATTTCCCTTCTTCAATCTCAAAAACACTATCGATTTTCCAATTTGCCTTATCTTTGGAGGCCGCTACAGCTAAGCGATCACAACGCTCATTTAACGGATGCCCAGCGTGACCTTTTACCCACACAAGGCGTACGGTATGAAGCTTATAGGCGCTCATTAAACGCAACCAAAGATCTTTATTCTTTTTTCCCGCAAAACCTTTTTGTATCCAACCATATACCCATTTCTTATCAATGGCATCAATGACATATTTGGAGTCAGAATATACGGTAACTTGCTGCTGTAGATTTTTCAGTGCCTCAAGGCCAACGATCACAGCCATCAATTCCATCCTGTTGTTCGTTGTTTTGCGGTAACCGCCCGAAAACTCTTTTTCGATAAGTTTACCTTTAAAGGCTTCATTATCGCCTGTATAAATAGTTCTTAAGATGGTTCCGTAACCTCCAGGGCCAGGATTTCCACTTGAAGCCCCATCTGTATATAATTCGATCATACCCTCCAAACTTAGATAAATTTGCGTTTATATCCAATACTAATAGACATCAATTAAACAAGGGATAAGCCAAAACCTTGATTATCCTCGTATTTATTATTTATATATCGCTATTTACTTTAGTTGTTACGGATAAGGTATTAGACTTGCCCTGTTCGGAAGAAATTAGCGCTATTCATGTGATGCATACGTAATATATCCCTTACACAATTGAATTTTGCTGATTTTATGTGTATTTTGCCGGCTTAAACTCGTTATGTAATCGATAAAATAGCTTTATGAAGTTTCGAAAGATTTCTCTTTTTGTTCTTTTGGCGTCTGCGTGCTTAAACGTTTCAGCTCAGAACAATGTATCAACGCAAAAAATGGATTGGTTTGAAGATGCCAAATTGGGTATTTTTATTCACTGGGGGATTTATTCTGTAGATGGAATCTCGGAATCTTGGTCATTCTTCAATAATTATATTAACCACGACAATTATATCAAACAACTTAATGGGTTTACAGCAAAGGATTACAAACCGAAGGAATGGGCCAAATTGATTAAAGAAGCTGGTGCGAAATACACGGTGATTACGACCAAACACCATGACGGAATCTCAATGTGGAATACGAAGGCTGATAAAGCGATCACTACATTACAAGACGCGGCTGCAAAACAGGATGTAATCACACCGTTTGTGAAAGCAATACAAGAAGAGGGCTTGCACACTGGCCTTTATTATTCGTTGCCCGATTGGAGCCACCCATATTATGATGTTTTTACGCGCAATAGAAAGCGTTATGAATTGAAAGCCGAGCCTACGCGCTGGGATAATTATGTGAAATATTACCAAAAGCAATTGACCGAGCTATCCGAACAGTATAAGCCAGAATTACTTTGGTTTGATGGAGATTGGGAGCATAGTGCCGAAGAGTGGAAAGCGAAAGAGACCTTAAATCTTTTGCGGAAATATAATCCGAATATTATTATAAACTCGCGATTGAATCATCATGGAGATTACGATACACCTGAGCAAGGGATTCCGGTCACGCGCCCCGATGCTAAATTTTGGGAACTCTGTTATACCATGAATGATTCTTGGGGCTACCAACCTTTTGATAAAAAGTACAAATCACCCAATATGATCATTCGGACGTTGGTCGATTGTATTTCCATGGGTGGAAACTTATTATTGGATATTGGTCCAAAAGCAGATGGCACGATCCCTGAGGAGCAATTAAATATTTTGAAACAGCTTGGGCGATGGACGCATAAGCATGCGGCTGCGATCTACGGTACAAGGGCTGGTATTCCTTTTGTGAACTACGGGGGGAAATCTGCTTTATCAAAGGACGGAAAAACACTTTATCTGTATGTGTATGAACAGAAGCCCGAATTGCAACTCAAAGGTTTAGTCAATAATACGACCATTAAAGGTGTTTCAGTAGTCGGTGATGCATCCGCGAAAGTAAGTGTTAAGTCGGAAAATGGAACCGTTCAAGTAGATTTGACGAAAGTAAACTTTGATCAGGATGTTACCGTGATTGCACTGAACTTTGCGGAAGCGCTCCGTTGGGCTGTGCCTCAGGAGACTGAAGTTACGTTGAAATCTGTGCTGGATAATAAGTTGACAGATCGTGCTTTAGGTCAGATCGCTTCAACACTGCATGCAGGAAAAAATATTTTTGATAATTCCGGATTAACCGTAGATGGCTTAGATACCAAATTGCCGAGCAGTAACGCGACTAATCCGACGGTATTGAAGTGGATTAAAGACCATGCCGAAGCACTTTATGAGACTGGAAAAGGCTTGCCTGAAGGACATTATGAAGGATTAAGTGCACTCTCCAAAGATCGCCAGACCTTGTATTTGTTTGTTGAGGGAAAACCTACAGGCCCAATTGCATTAAAAGGTGTTAAAAATGGAGTCGCTAGAATCCGGGTAGTCGGTGATGGTTCCATGATAAACCATGAGGTTTTCAATAAGCTCTATTGGAGTAGCATCCCTGGTATTATCTACATTCAGGCACCAGCGGAGCGCTTGGATAAAAATATGACTGTTATCGCTGTGTTGTTGGATGCGCCAATACAACTATATCGCGAGAAAGTGGGGGCTATCGAAAATAATCTTTAAGAGGTCGGATAACGCTTAGCGTTAAAAAGAAGCCTAGGATAACAAAATATCCTGGGCTTTTTTATGGGTGATGTAAACCATTCTGATCAATTTTGGGGGTATTCGATGCATTTTCTCTTGAATTGTGGCACGGAAGCATTTTTTATTATAACTTAGACCTATGAATCTAATCAAAGCTGTTTTGATATCAATTATTGTTTTTCTTTGTATTTGCTGTTCTTCCGGTGACGGAAGTAAATCCGAGAGGTTGCGGGCAGATTCGTTAGTGAATGAAGTTGTCGATGGAAAGTTAAATATAGCAACACTAGCAGAGTCCAATGAATTTATGTATTTCAATGATAAATACTTTCATGAACCAGCAGATTTAAAGGTCATTCCAAAATTTGATAAAGTACAGATTCAAGTTGTTACTTACAGAATTTATCAGCATGTCAGACTGAAAAATAATCGTTATGAGTTCAATGTGCAGAAAGCTAGTGAACTACATATTCCAAATAGCGCTTTTGTGTATTACCAACGTTCTTTTGATGATATGAACCGAAAGGCTGTATTGAGTAAAGATTCTATCCGACTTGAGCTGCCGGATAACTATGCATCCTTGTTGATAAATGAATGATCCAGATCAGATCTACAGACATGATGAAAGTCATATAAAAAGTCAATCTTAACTATAATATGGTGTAACAAATAGACTTAAGATGGAAAAGAAAAATATTGTTGTATTGACGGGGGCCGGTATTTCGGCTGAAAGCGGTATACCTACATTTAGGGATGTCAATGGATTATGGGAAGGGCATGACGTCATGGAAGTTGCTTCAATTGAAGGTTGGCACAAAAACCCAGCCTTAGTCCAGGAGTTTTATAATCTGAGACGGAAAGCGGCTTTGGTGGCACAGGCAAATGCAGCTCATTATGCGCTGGCAAGATTAGAATCAGCGTACCGGGTGAGTATTGTAACGCAGAATGTAGATCTGCTGCATGAACAGGCGGGATCATCTCATATTGTTCATTTGCATGGCCGCTTGGATCAGGCCAAGTCGTCTATCGATGATCGCTTGGTTTATCCCGTTGTCGGTGATGAGATCAAGATGGGCGATCTTTGCGAGAAAGGTAGTCAGCTGAGGCCAAATATAGTCTGGTTTGGAGAAGCTGTGCCAGCCATTGAGGAGGCCATAAGCCTGGTTTCGAATGCCGATATTTTGATTATTGTTGGAACCTCCCTACAGGTTTATCCTGCTGCAGGACTTAAAGAGTTTGCGCCTAGTCACTGTCAAACGTTTTTAATTGACAAAAAAATACCTAGTGACAGGGCTTTACGTAATATACAGTGTTTTGAGGAGGCAGCGACAATAGCTGTTCCTAAATTGGTAGAACAATTACTTTATTAAGTATTGTATAGTAATATATAGAATAGAGGTTTATGAAAAAAATAATAGGAATCCTTTGCCTATCCGTTGCTTTCGCTGCATGTCAAAATAATTCGGAAATCAAAGTAAATACGAGTTCAAATGATCAGCCCTTGACCTTGGATAGTGTCCAAGCCAAGCATTTGCTCAGTTTGCCATTGCATTGCATCGAAGTGGAGTATCCCAATAAGTTAGGGCAGGTACTCGGGAGGGATAGTGATCTAAAAGCACCGCGCACATTACATCCAATTTTTTACGGTTGTTTTGACTGGCATTCTTCTGTACACGGATATTGGTCAATTGTGCATATTTTGAAGGAATTTCCAAATTTGGACAGTTCGGGTGAAATTCGCCGCCAATTGAACCGAAATATTACAGCGGAAAATGTGGCTGTTGAATTAGATTTCTTTCAAGATAAGAACAATAAGAACTTTGAGCGTACGTATGGCTGGGCCTGGTTGTTGCAGCTGCAGAAGGAATTATTAACTTGGGAAGATACAGATGCAAAACGCTGGGCATCGAATCTTGAACCGTTGGTGAAACACGTTGTAAAATCTTATCAAGAATATCTGCCCAAATTAGTCTATCCGATTAGAACAGGGTATCATGATAATTCGGCATTTGGCCTTTCTCTGTCCCTGGACTATGCAAGAAGTACAGGAAATGTGACGTTTGAAAAATCATTAATGACGAATGCTTCTCGTTTATATAGTCAGGATAAGAACTGCAACATTTCTTTTGAGCCAAGTGGAAGCGACTTTCTTTCTCCTTGTCTTGAAGAAGCCCTCTGTATGAGTTTGGTGTTGCAACAGGAGGATTACCGTAAATGGTTAAAGGATTTTATGCCAGATCTGTTTAATCCCGATTTCAATTTAGAACCAGGTATCGTGAAAGATCGAACAGACGGACATTTGGTCCATCTGGATGGACTTAATTTTAGTCGCGCAAACTGTTTAAACGGTATCGCAAAAGCGCTGCCTGAGTTAAGTTACTTGCATAAGTTGGCAAATAAACATTTAAAGTACTCTTTGCCCAATATTACCACCAAGGATGATTATATGGGGTCACATTGGTTAGGTACATTTGCACTCTATGCACTATCAAAGCATTGATTCGGGGAGATTATCTTCTCCCCATTTATCCATTAGTGTTAATATTTCCTCGAGTGAACGGCCGAGCGCAGTTAATTCATATTCTACCTTTGGCGGGACTTGTTGATATACTATTCGAGTGATCAGGTTGTCCTGTTCCAGCTCCTTTAATTTAGCAATCAGCATACGCTCTGATATGCCTACGAGCCTTTTTCGCAACTCACTATAGCGGAGTTTACCTTCATTTAGCAGATAGGAAAGAATGTTGATTTTCCATCTGCCACCTATGGTGGCTAAGGTAAATGCAATACCACAACGATCTTTCCAGTATAGCTCATTGATGTGATTGGTTGAATTCTCTTTTCGCGTGTTCATACGAACTTTTTTGTTGGTATCATACAATCTTGTATGTACTGTTATTCATGCAAATTAATAAAGAAATTTGTAGGAAAACAAAAAGTATAAAATGGAAATGATTAAATCAGTCGCTCATTGGTTGAGCTATGCGTATTACCTTTATGTATTTGGTTATGCATCATTGTTCAAAGTGTTTCAGAAAAGCTCCATGATGCAAAGCATGCAGTCTCTGGGTTTTAATAAGACTTGGACGGTCATTATTGGAATAGGTGAACTTATAGGAGTGGTATTGCTCTTAATAGGTTTGTATAACCCGCAATTTAAGAATGGGGCAGTACTGGTATTGTTCCCGTTTGCAGTAGCAGCATTTACAGCGCATATGGCACATCAGGAATATCATCATTTCTACAACTCATTGCTTATGTGCATACTCAGTATTTTACTGTTGGCCACAGACAGAACCTTTAAAATTATACTTTAAATCTTGCATCCGCTTAAGTATGATCGTCAGAAAATTTAGGTCATTTCTGCGGCTTAATTTTCTGATGATCTTGTGTTTATTCCGATGAAACTGGAGCTTAAGATACAGGGGATAGCCTAATGAATTTAAATTATAAGCGGGATGGCTAGTCGGTTTCCTGTGAGGTTATTGGATTCATGTACTGCTATACATGCTTTCGCTATAAATAATCTGGACTATCCTTGTTTATTTATGGCCGATAGCCACAAAATAAATGAATAATAGGTTAGAATATGAAATCGTGATTTGTGCTAGTTTGAGTCTGTTGGTTTATTCGTAAAAGCCTTGTTTTTTTATATTTTATTGGTTTATTATCGGTTTAAGCGAAGTTTTTGTCTTATTTATCTAGCTGTCTTTTCTTTTTCTAGGTTATAAAAAGGCTATAAAATTCAAGATTTGTGCTACTCTATAAGGTCAAACTTATAATAAATTTGATCTATCAATCCCATAGGGATGTGACATGCTATGTATAGGTATATAAGACATCTTTTAATGTTATTGCCCATTGTTTTTTCCTGTATATTTTTTACAGGTAAAATAAACAAGGATGTCTTTTCACATGCTGCCTATAAAAACGCGTCAAAACCGTCAATAGCTTCATCACAATCTCATTTCGATTTTTATGTCGGGTCGATCGAAGAATGCTCATTCGAATTGAGTTATGATCAACATTTAGCATATGCCGTTCGGCTCTGTGCTTTGGGACTGATTCTGCCTATTTTCTTGCTATTTACGGATAAGAAGTCGTGGCATAGTTTTTATGAACTCCAAAATAAATATTTGTCTAACAGACTACCAGACAAGTGTATCCTATACCATTCCTTTAAAATTTTCGGTTAAATCCCTTTTTCTTTTGGTGAATATCATCGGTTGAGTCGAAACACGGCTATATAACCTATGTAACAAATCGTTGCTTGAAGAAAGCGGCTTAATCATCTGCTTTGCTATTAAATTATTTATATGAACACAACACTTTACGCATTAGCTATTACAGCTATTACGATCAGTTTTTTTCATACTGCATCGGGCCCCGACCATTATCTGCCCTTTATTGTATTGTCCAAATCGAAAAAATGGTCGTTGGGGAAAACTATATTATGGACAATTATATGTGGACTTGGGCATGTTTTCAGTTCGGTCATCCTGGGGATTATTGGCGTTTATCTTGGATGGCAGCTCAATAAAATCAGCTGGTTACAGGACGTGCGTGGCAATGTTTCGAGTTGGGCACTATTTATTTTTGGACTTGGATATTTGATTTACGGGATCTGGAAAATGTCTAAGAAGCATTCCCATAAGCATTTTGATGTGCTGGGCGATGAAGTTTATGTGCATGAACATACCCATGGGAAAAGCGCATCAGGGCATCACCATCATCAAAAAACGAAGGTAACGCCTTTGGTATTATTTGCAATTTTCGTCATGGGACCATCGGAACCATTGATTCCACTTTTATTCTTTTCAGGTGCACACCGCTCAATGGCGGAGGTGATTACCCTGATTAGCACTTTTACCATCACGACAGTGGTAACTATGGTCGGAATGGTCTTGTTGGGAATTTATGGTTATAACTTGCTCAATACCGAAAAACTTGATCGATATGTACACGCCATTAGTGGCGCTGTCCTGTCAATTTGCGGTGCGGGCATGTTATTTCTGGGATGGTAATTTTTTAAATATTATATGAACAAACGTCAAATCACCTTTTTTATAGGCCTACTGGCTGCGACCCACAGTTATGCACAGCAACATGTGATTCAGGGAACTGTGAAAGATAAGGATAGTAAACAGCAATTAGAAGAAGTCAATATACGCTACCAACGTGGAATAAAGCATAGTCATACCGCATTGAATGGTGCTTTTTCCGTACAGCCGGGAACATTTCCGGACACCTTACTGTTGAGTAGGATAGGCTATCTCGATCAGATGTACATCCTAAAAGAAGCAAAGTCTCCTATTGAAATCGAGATGCAAAAAAATGAAGTGCAGTTGAGTCAAATTCAGGTGGATGCATTCAATAGCAGTAAAACATTGAGCAAAGTTGATTTAAGTAAGATTCCTGTTAATTCGGCGCAAGATCTATTACGGAAAGTTCCTGGGCTCTTTATAGCACAGCATGCCGGCGGTGGAAAGGCTGAGCAGATATTTTTACGTGGATTTGATAATGACCACGGTACAGATATTGCCATTACTGCAGATGGTATCCCAGTTAATATGGTCTCTCATGCGCACGGTCAGGGATATGCAGATCTCCATTTTATTATTCCAGAAACGGTTAAAGATATTGATTTTGGCAAGGGGGCCTATTATGCAGACAAAGGTGATCTGAATACATCGGGTTATGTTAATTTTACAACTTTGGATCATTTGGATCATAATCTTTTTAAGGTTGAAGGGGGGTCTTTTGACTCCTGGCGTACGGTAGCCATGCTTAATCTGGTGAATAACCATGAGCAGAATAAGTATGCCTATGCTGCAGGTGAGTTCAATTATTCGAATGGTCCTTTTGACATCAAGCAAAATTTTAGTCGTGTCAATCTATTTGCGAAGTATAATCAGTGGATCGATGAGAAACATTATATCAATTTCCAGGGGTCAATATTCAGTTCGGGTTGGAATGCATCGGGTCAGATTCCGGAGCGGGCCGTTCGGCAGGGACTGATTAGCCGTTGGGGGTCGATCGATTCTACTGAAGGCGGAAATACATCCCGCATGAATTTGGCGATGCAATATCGTGCGCTGATCAGTGATCAGGAAAGCTGGGAAAGCAATGTTTACTTGTCGCGCTATAAATTTCAGCTGTTTTCCGATTTCACTTTTTTTCTGAAAGATCCCATTCATGGCGATGAGATAGAACAGGTTGATGATCGATACCTGTACGGGATTGAAAACAAATACAATCACCAATTTCAGTTTGATCATAGTCAGCTTTCTTGGACATCGGGTTTTGGACTCCGAGTGGACGATATCAAAGATCTTCAACTGAACCATGTTTATCAGCGCGACGAATTATTGGATCGGCTTTCGCATATTTCGGGCGTAGAAATGAATCTGCATGCCTATAGTAATCTGGATTGGCGTATTGGTAAATGGACTATTAATCCTGCAATACGTGTCGATCATTTGATTTTCAACTTGCATGATAAGCTGAAAAGTGACCCCGCCGGACAAGAGGCTTCCGCGACAAGGATTAGTCCAAAGCTTAATTTTGGATATACGTTCAGTCATCGCGCACAATTATATTTGAAAACGGGTATGGGATTTCATTCCAATGATATCCGCGTGGTGATGGAACAACATGGAAAAGATATTATGCCTATTTCCTATGGTGCAGATCTTGGCTTGATCTGGAAGCCAACTGATAACCTCTTTATTCAGCCTGCTTTATGGGGGTTATACCTTCAGCAAGAATTTGTGTATGTCGGGGATGAAGCTGTCGTAGAGCCTTCAGGGAAAACGAAACGTCTGGGGGCAGATTTGAGTTTACGCTATCAAGCTACCCCTTGGTTATATTTTGACGGCGACATAAATTATGCTTACGCGCGGGCGATTGACGAACCTAAAGGCGAAAACTATATCCCGCTGGTGCCTTCTTTAACAAGTACAGGAGGGGTATCTGTGAAGTTACCGCTTGGCATTTCGGCCAATTTGCGCTATCGTTATATGAATACAAAACCAGCGATAGAAGATAATTCGGTACGTGCTAAAGGTTATTTTGTCAATGACCTCCTGCTAAACTATGGCCTGGGAAAATGGAATTTTTTGGTGCAGATCCAAAACTTATTTGACACCAAGTGGAATGAAGCGCAGTTTGAGACCGAGACTCGATTAAGAAATGAACAGCAGTCCGTTTCTGAATTGCATTTCACTCCTGGAACACCTTTTATGGTAAAAGCGGGTCTGAGTTATAAATTCTAAAGACTGGGCGCGATGGTAGCTTTAAAATTTTCCTTTGTATCTTTAATAGAGATTATAACTCCTTATAAATAATGATGTATTATGGAAAAGAGTAAGTTACTTCGAATGGATAATATGGGTATCGTGGTGGAGTCGTTGGACAACGCGATTTCGTTTTTTTCAGAACTTGGTTTATATCTGGAAGGGAGAGCACAGATTGAAGGTGAATGGGCAGGTAGAGTGACTGGTCTCGGTGCGCAGCATGTGGAGATCGCCATGATGGTGACACCAGATGGACATAGCCGATTGGAGCTTTCAAGATTTATTGATCCAGCGATAATTGCAGATCATAGAAATGCTCCGGTCAATGCCTTGGGCTATTTGCGGGCAATGTTTACGGTTGAAGATCTAGATGATGTACTGCGGAGGCTAATTGGCAATCATGGCGCTGTCCTCGTAGGGGAGGTGGTACAATACGAAAATGCTTATCGCCTTTGTTATCTAAGAGGAGTAGAGGGATTATTGATTGGTTTAGCCCAACCTCTATAAGGTAAATGATTGAATCGAACCTTTGTGCGAAAAAAAAGAAAATTTAAGAAATTTCTATGTTGTACAAAATAAATAGAAAACTAAGACGTTATTGATACAAATACTTTTCATAAAATAGGTTAATATATGGCTAAGACCCTAGAGTTCCCCGCTCTAGGGCTTTTTTGTAATTATACGTGTGGGAATAACGAAGTTTAGCACAATCTGTTCGGATTGTGTTCTTTCCTGATCAATAAAGTGAAATTTATCTGCTTGATGAAAGCCATGGGGAAGGCCTAAGAATCTATTTTTTTAGACTCTATTTTCAATGATGAACTCGTCATTACGTTCATGACTGGTTTTACAATTTTGCCCAAACTGGATGTAATTTAGGCAATTTTTGAACATGTGGTCATTAGTACAATCACACATAGGACGAGCAATATAATAACAGATGTGGTGTAAGGCGTTCTTCTCATAATACTTTTTTTTACTTAGTAGTTTACAAAAGCCGTGCCTTTATTTTTAGAACTTGCAGTGAGTCTGATTGTTGTAGCTTCGTGTCTACAGGATAGTCGATATAAAAAAGGGAATTATATGTTGGCAAAAGCTTTTAACGATGGTTTGTGCATCGATTTTTGGATTAATCGATCGGGCTACTATTGTTCCCCTGAAACGATGTTTTTTTTGATAGCATATAGACGATCAGAATACCTAAAAGCATTACGATGGTATAGGCAATAAACGCGATGTTTTCAGACTGATGTTCACTGCCCTTTGCAACACTTTCTACCCATAACCCTGTACTATTTTTAAACCCCAAAGCCCAATGGGTTAGGTTCCAGCCGAAGTGCAGTCCAATAGATAGTGCAATATTGCGGGTTCTTAGTACAGCAAGACCAAAAAGTACAGCTCCAAGTCCTGAACCCAGTACTGCCGCCTTTAGTGTAAAACCGGTAAATAAATGTTCTAAAATAAAAACAAGTACCATAATCGAAAAGGCTACAACAGTGCCGAGTTTATCTTTCAGGCGCCATAAGAAATAGGTTCTAAAAACCAACTCTTCCCGACAGGCGACGAAAAAGTAAAGAAGAATATGTATTGCCAATAATTTAGTGTCGATAAATGCCTGTTTCTTAAAAGATACTTCGGCAAAATTTGTTAGTATTATAACCATAAGGCCGACCATAACAATACCTAAGCATAAGCCAGCGCTAAAATTGAGCACACTCTTTTTGTTAAATCCTAACCCAATTTGAGAAAAACTAATTTTATCCCAAGCTTTAAACAGGTAAACTAAACCCAAGCTGAGGAATGTCGCGAGGCTGAGTGAAAGTAAATCGGGGAACATTGTTTGTTTGGTTATGCCTGCAGCGAAAGCAAACACCACGAGGGAGGCAAAGTAAAATAATATTACTTTCAAAAATACCATTTCTCTTTTCATGTCTTAATTGTTTAGCTCGATATGAATTTACGCTATTTTGGCTTAAATGAAAAAAAATGCTGTGCTACTTGTTGATCTTAAAGTGCAGGTCTTGTTCCTGTAGGTAGGTTCTTTTGTTTACAACGCATGTTGCCTCTTAAAACAGGTTGATTTATCGTTTGTTTTTTCTTATATTAGGCAATAAACCAATGAATTATGGCTATGGTCAATCTAAATCGGAGAAAATTTATTCAAGGAGCGGGGGCAGTTTTAACTTTATCAGCCTTAGAAGTTAAGGGGCTTTCATTTCGTGATGCGATTAAAAATTTTCGGGTCGGATTGATTGGTGCAGGTTGGTATGGGAAAAGTGATTTATTCCGTTTAATTCAGGTTCGGGATGTCGATGTCATCGCCATATGCGACGTCGACGACAATCAGCTGCAGGAAGCTGGGCGGCTGGTTAGTGAGCGTCAAATTTCAAAAAAAGTTCCAAAACTGTATAAAGATTATAGGGAAATGCTCGCCAGTCATAAATTCGATCTCATTCTCATTGGAACACCAGATCACTGGCACGCCAGACAGGCAATTGATGCGATGCGTTCGGGTGCTCATCTCTATTTGCAGAAACCGATCAGTGTTGATGTGCTTGAGGGGGATGCTATATGGCGTGCGGCAAGAAAATATAACCGGAAAGTTCAAGTGGGAACACAACGGAGAAGTACAGCCCATCTCATTGATGCCAAGAAGCGAGTGATCGATAGTGGCTTACTTGGTAAGATTTCGCATGTGGAAATGTGCTGCTATTATCATATGCGAAAGAACGGCAATCCACCGATCGAGCCGGTTCCAGATTTCCTGGATTACGAACTTTGGACCGGACCAGCACCTTTGCGGGCTTATGATGGTTTGCCTCATGGTGGCTGGTGGCGAACTTTTATGGCCTATGGGAATGGAATAACCGGGGATATGGGAATGCATATGTTTGATACTGTGCGTTGGCTTCTGCAGCTTAAATGGCCCAAAAGCGTACATGCGAAAGGTGGTATTTATGTGCAAAAAGGAGGGAAATCGACGATCGCGGATACGCAGACAGCCTTATTTGAATACGAAGATCTTAATTGTGTCTGGCAGCATAGGACATGGGGGGCAGCAGCAGACCCTGAATACCCTTGGGCATTTGTGATATATGGTGACAAGGGTACCTTAAAGGGAAGCGTGATGAAATATGAATTTATTCCAATCGGAGAAGGCAAGCCAATTCGACAGGATGTTATCTTAGAAAAGGAGAAGTTCCCCAAAGATTTGACGGAGCACCGAATCGAATTGCATACAGCGCCTGCAACGAGACAACATATGCTTGACCTTTTATCGGCAATTGAAAATAATCATCTTCCTGTAGCGGATATTGAAGAAGGCTATATATCCACCGCAAGCTGCATTTTGGCGAACTTGTCGATGCAGTTGAATCGCCCCTTGATTTATGATCCAATACAAAAAATATGTGTCGATGATCCTGAAGCAACTCAATTACTGCAAAGACCGTATCGCAGTCCATGGCAACATCCTTAATAGCATAGGTCATGGGCACTGAGCAAAGTTGAGGTCGGGAGTTATTCGGTATTGAACCGAAACGGTGCGGTAAATTGAACAAATATCAATATATTGGTATCAGATGGTCACAACATAGAAAAAGGAATATTATGCAGACTATATTGGGTGCCAATGGACAAATTGGAGAAGAACTGGCGCGCGAGCTAAAGCGAAATTTTACTTCTGCTATCCGCATAGTCAGTCGAAACGCAAAAAAAGTAAATGATACTGACGAAGTTTTTTCTGCGGATCTATCGATCCGTGAACAGGCAATCGAGGCGGTGAAGGGGAGTGATATTGCCTATTTCACTTTAGGGCTTCCTATAAGTTCGGATCTATGGGAGGAACAGTTTCCAGCTATTATTCGTCATGTGATTGATGCCTGTAAGATCAATGGTACTAAGCTTGTCTTTTTTGATAATACATATATGTATCCTCAAGACGATCGTGTTTTGACGGAGGAAAGTACCTTTGCTCCTGTTGGAAGAAAGGGGAAAGTGAGGCGGAACATGGCAGAAATGGTACTTGCTGAGATAGCATCGGGCCAGCTTGAAGCCGTTATTTGTCGAGCGCCTGAATTTTATGGTCCTGGCAAAACACAAAGCATTACCAATACCCTAATTTTTGATAACATCAAAGCGGATAAAAAACTGAAAGTGCCTTTACGGGTCGATAAAAAACGAAGTTTGATTTGGACTCCCGACGCAAGTCGAGCAACTGCACTTATCGGAAATACACCCGATGCATATGGACAGACCTGGCATTTGCCCGTGGATAAAGCGCATCCCACTTACCGGGAGTTTATCAGAATGGCAGCAGATATTTACGGTAGGGAATTCAAATATACTGTAGTTCCCAAATTTATCTTTAAAATAGGGGCTCTGTTCAATAAGCGGTTAAAGGAGTTTTTGGAACTTCTTCCACGATACGAACACAATAATCTATTTGATGATTCAAAGTTTAGAAATAGATTTCCTGAATTTGAGGTTACTTCTTACGAGCAAGGAATCGAACAGATTCAGCAAGACAAGTTTTAACTTATGCATAAATGAGAGCGCAAGCGACTTTGTTCACCTGGCAACAACCGCATCTGGTCATAATATTATGCTTAAGGAGCCAACTTTGGTCATCAGCACTTTTTCACAGCTGCTGGGAAAACTGTAAGATAAGGAAACCGATCTTCAGCCTTGTGGTCTGAGATGAAGCAAAATACGTTGAATATCGGTTTCCTTTTATGATAAAGCTTTTTTTGAGGAGCAAGTGAATCAATAATGGGCACGGAATAAGAAAACCTACCCTGCATTTGTAAATTCTAAATTTCTACAGAATTCGTTCCGTTCTTTACGCGTTTAAAAAGACGCGTGCGAGATGAATATTAATTCGGCGATAATCCATAATTATGCTAGGCTTAGAAAATCGTTGTTCTTTCTACCTATAATTCTGCTAGTTCTGCTCATTCTATTTCTTTATTTTAATCATGCATTGAATGTATATGGCTATACCGTCATTCAGAAGAGTAGCTTTTTCGCGATAAATGCTTATCTGGGGCGATATCCAAATCTTGAGTCCAATTTTACACAGTTTGGAGATTGTTTAATCAGTCTCTCGCTTTTGAGTGTCTTTCTGCGCTATGGTCCTAAATTATGGGAGGCGTTAATATCAGCATCTCTAATTTCTGCCTTCTTTTCGATCCTTTTAAAAGTACTATTTGCTGTGCCACGACCCGCAGCAGTATTTAATCATACTAGTTTTTTGATTACCGGTAAGATGCTTCTGGGGAACAATAGCTTGCCTTCTGGCCATTCCATCACGATATTTACAACGTTGACCGTTATCATGTATGCTTTTATGCCGCAACGATTGAGTTATAAAATAATGTGGTTTTTAGGTTTAACATTTATTGGGTTAATGCTTGCTTTATCTCGCGTCGCATTGGGGGCACACTATCCATTAGACGTGGTCTGTGGCTGTATTATTGGATATCTTTCGGGGCTGTTCGGAATTTTTTTTAGCAGGGAATTTAAAACATGGAATTGGGTCAACAACAAACGGTATTATCCAATTTTCATATTATTGTTCCTCGTTTTCAGTATTGTATTGATCAATAGAATAATTAATGATAATTTGCTAATATTTTATTTTACATTTATCTGCTTAATTAGTGCACTTTATAAAATCATTACGGTTTATGCTAAAAAATAGCTTAAAATTAATTCATTTTGTCCTTTTCATGAGTGTGTTGAATTTTATATTCTTCCATTTTCCATTTTATACTTTTGTTTTTAATAATGTTGATTACAGCAGCTTTGGGGGTATTGTTCTGATCGGTAGTTTAATGGTTCTGATGCTGGTGATGAATGCTTTTGTACTTTATCTATTTTTTTCGGCGTCACGTCGCTTCGGGAAATCCATACTTGTTTTGTTCTTTCTGATCAATTCAGTCGCCGTTTATTTTGTTAACACCTATAGCGTTATTTTGGATGAAACAATGATCGGTAATATCTTGAATACCCGATATTCCGAGTCCAGCGGTTTCTTTTCCCTGAAACTGATCGTCTATCTCGTGTTTCTCGGTATTATACCCAGTATCTTCATCATTAAAGCTAAAATAATAAAGGATAAACCAAGGAAATTTTTTATCACTTCCTCACTTTCGTTATTATTTATCGTTATTTTAATATTTGCCAATGCGACTAATTGGTTGTGGATCGATAAGAATTCGAAGACTTTGGGTGCACTTGCCATGCCTTGGTCTTATACCGTCAATATTTCGCGCTTTTATATTCATGAATATCAAAAAAATAAGAAAGAGATTTTATTGCCGGATGCGACGATAACTGACCACAAAAAGACAGTAGTTGTACTTGTTATAGGTGAATCTGCTCGAAGAGATAATTTTTCGTTGTATGGCTATCAGAAGAATACAAATCCTCTGCTTTCCAAAACACCCAATCTTTATCATTTTGACGCAACTTCTTGCTCTACCTATACGACAGCTGGAGTAAAATGTATTTTGGAACATAAAAATACGGATGATTTGTACGAAATCCTGCCAAATTACCTCTATAGAAATGATGTCGATGTGATCTGGCGAACAAGTAATTGGGGGGAGCCACCTGTACATATTAAAGAATATGAAACGAATGATCAACTTGCTACAAACTGTAAAGGTGAAGGATGTGCTTACGATGAGGTACTTTTAACAGGTCTAAAGGAGCGGATATCATCCAGTAAAAAAGACAAGATTTTTGTTGTGCTCCACACAAGTACAAGCCATGGACCAACATATAGCAAGAAATATCCCGCTCAATTCGAGCAGTTTAAGCCGGTCTGCAATAGTGTTGAATTAGGGAACTGTTCTAAAGAAGAATTGATAAATGCTTATGATAACACCGTTGTTTATACAGATTATATTTTGCATAATCTGATTGAGGATCTAAAGCAATTGAAGGAATATAACAGTGCCATGTTGTTCGTCTCGGATCATGGAGAATCACTGGGTGAAAATAACCTGTATATGCACGGACTGCCGATGAGCATTGCACCAAAAGAGCAATACGAGATTCCTTTTATTGTCTGGGTGTCTGATCATTCAAAACAGTTGAAACCAAATAAAACCTTGACCCAAAATCATGTATTTCATAGTGTGCTGAAATTTCTGGATATGAAGAGCCCTATCTATGACGAGAATATGGATATTTTCAAATAGCGAGCAAAAGAGATTGTCAAGGTTTATTGATTTTACAGTATGAAATCAGCTAAGAAGATTATAATCGAACCTGTAATAGATGATTCTTTTTCTATAAGTCGGATAGATCACCACCTTAACGATCATGAAACATTTAATAGACTGACCTATCATCGTATTTTTTTTGTCGAAACCGGTGCTGGCTATCTTTCTATTGATAATAATGTATTTGAGCTACATGACAATAGCATTTTTCTCTTATCCAAGGGACAGATCTATGCTTTTTCAGATCAGACTTCGGTAATGGGTTTTTCCATTTCCTTTGGAGATTGTTTTTGGCAAAAGATACCTCCGAGCGCAAGTAACTGTAAAGCTGTATTGTTCAATAACACCAGTGCAAATCCATATCTGAAGCCTAATACTACCGAAGTAGTAGAGCTGTTATTTCTATTTAATGCACTGTTGTCGGAATATTGTGGTCCCCAGTATATCAATCAGATGGATGCTCTTGCGGCGTTTTTGAAAATTATTATGATTAAACTTGCGAACGTTAAACTGACCGCGGAAGCAACTTTCGATAGTCAGGATTACATCTTGTATCGCAAATTTATGGAAATGCTCAGTGCACAGTTTGATCAATATCATGCCGTGTCGGATTATGCCAAAATGCTTCATATTTCAGCACGAAGATTAAGCGAACTTTGTAAACGATGTAGCGGGATTAAGGCGAAGGAGATCATTAATGGGCAGCTCATAGCAGAAGCGAAACGATTGCTGCAGTTTAGTGCGATAACAGTGAAAGAAATCGCCTATTCACTTAATTTTAATTCGGCGGAACAATTTAGTCATTTTTTTAAAAAGAATACAAAACTGTCTCCCCTGAACTACCGTAATCAATTTGTTGATGCAGATTGAAAGTTGCACACGGTAAATTTTGACATTTCAAACGTACTTATTGCTATTCCTATGGGGCTGTTACCATCATAACTTTGTCCTAAATATCTTAAAGTTATGGCAGTAAATCATCTAAAAAAAGTGGCCGGCATTGTTATTCCGGACAGTAAAATCGCAACGCAAGCGACAGCATTACTATTGGAACATGGTACTGAATTTATCTACAACCATTCGTTGCGTGTCTTCCTATTTTCATCTTTGAATGCAAAACGCAAAAATTTGGTCTACGACAGTGAATTGTTGTATGTAGCTTCCTTATTTCATGATTTGGGCTTAGTATCGCATTACAGCAGTGCAGATCTTCGTTTTGAAGTGGATGGCGCTAACGCCGCCCGAGACTTTCTAAAAAGCCATGGTGTAGAGTCGACGAAATTACAGCTCGTATGGGATACCATAGCACTCCATACAAGCATAGGAATTGCTGAACACAAAGAAAATGAAGTTGCCCTGATGTACTCGGGCGTTGGGCTTGATGTGATGGGAGAGGGCTATGCGCATTTAAGTGCCAAAAATAGAGAAGAGATTGTTCAAGCCTTTCCTAGGGATAATTTTAAAAAGAAAATTATTCCGACTTTTTTTGAAGGTTTTGAGCATAAGACAGAAACCACATTTGGCAATATAAAGGCAGATGTGTGCGCTTTTATGATCCCTAATTTTGAGCGAAAGAACTTTTGCGATTGTATTCTTCATTCGCCTTGGTCTGAATAGTAAGTCTAAGTCCGAGGACTGAATAACAGGCTCGGATCACATAGCTTTCGGGGCTATCTTGCTTTAGCAATAGTCCCGATCTATTTTCTCCTATTCAATACTATTGCAATAATCGATGACTGACTTCTAACCGAGCTAAAGCACATTTTGTATGTCTATCATTTATTGGAATTTGAAATTCGTTAAATTAATGTCTTAACTTTATAAAGACTCTAGTATAGTTTTCAAGTTTCAATTTGTATAATGGCTTTTTAATGGTATCAACGTATGGTTTTAAATAGTATTTATCGGATGGTTTTCAAATCGCTTTTGTTTATAACAATGACGGTGATTTCGTTTGACTTGTTGGCCCAAGCTCGAAATCCTGAGAAGAAGATCATTAGATCTGACTTTCAAAAATATTTTGATGAGTGTCATGTTAAGGGCGCTGTTGCACTTTATGACAATAACAAAAGAGCTTGGATTTTGTCCGATACATCGGACACACAAGTTGCAACATTACCTGCGTCAACTTTTAAGATTATAAATATGTTGATTGCCTTGGAAACGAAGACGATCAAAGATGAAAATAGCATTGTTCCATGGCCAGGATCAACAGATACCTTAAAATATGGCTACCGACCAGATATTTATAAAAATATCAGTGTAAAAGAAGCATTTGCGGTGTCTGCAGGTTGGGCCTTTATCGAGTTAGCGAAGAAAATTGATCGTTCTGTCTATCAGAAGTATCTCAAAGCTTGTAACTACGGGAATGTGGACCTTTCCGAATCAGGTCCCGACTTCTGGAATTTTGGTCCAATGGGCATCTCACCAATTAATCAGGTTGAATTTTTGAAAAAGCTTTATGATGGAGATTTGCCATTTTCAAAAAGAAATATGGATATTGTCAAAGGTGTCATGATTTCGGAACAAAACGCGGACTATACGGTTCGGTCTAAAACGGGCTGGACAATGGCCAATCAGATCAACACCGGATGGTGGATAGGCTATGTTGAACAAAAGGAAAATGTTTATTTCTTTGCAACGCGACTTATTCAGGACCGGAAGTTCAACAGCCCTGATTTCTCGAGCTGCCGCAAGGCGATTACACGGAAAATTTTTAGGGATCTAAAGATTTTGCCCTAAAACCAAGGTTGATCGTTATCAGTCAATAAATTTTATCAGGACAATAGACAGATGGAAAATTTCAATCGAAAAAAGCATTGGGAAGAGATATACGAAAATAAGCCGCTGGAATCAGTTAGCTGGTATCAGCCTACCCCAGAAGTATCACTACATTTTATAAATCAATCTAGTCTTCCAAAAAAGGCTAAAATTATTGATATAGGTGGTGGTGACAGTTTCCTGGTTGATTTCTTATTAAAAGCAGGATTTGAAGATATTACTGTATTGGATATTTCCAGCGCTGCCATTGAAAGAGCGCAGAAGCGATTAGGGGATCAAGCGACTAAAGTCAAATGGATTGTTTCAGATATCTTGGACTTCGTTCCCGATACACCATATGATTTTTGGCATGATCGGGCCACATTTCATTTTTTGACTGTTCGCCAGGAGATTGAACGCTACATCGAAATCGCAGATCAAGCAATTGCAGTGGGAGGTATTTTGGTTGTTGGAACCTTTTCTGAACAGGGACCAACGAAATGCAGTGGCATTACAATTAAACAATATTCAGCACAATCGATAAGCGATTTGTTCCAGACATATTTTAGGAAAATTGAATGTATAGATATTGACCATATAACACCCTTCGACACGAAACAGCGTTTTGTGTTTTGCAGTTTTCGCAAATAGCTGTTATAGCAGGGTCGAATACTTCTCTCGTAAATTGAGCATCGCTGTGTCGATCGAATCTGCCCGTTTGTGCTAACTTTTATTGGAATTTTCCAATAAAAGTTCTCCCCAAGCATTCAATTTCCAGAGTACTTCCATCAAACTTTTCCCTAAGGGGGTCAATGAATACTCCACTCTTGGAGGAAGCTCATGGAAAGATTGTTTGGTTAGAATGCCATCATTGACCATTTCACCCAATTGTTGGTTTAGCACTCGTCTATCAACTTTTGCAATACCACGAAGCATTTCACTTGGGCGTTTTTCCCCTTCATTGATACGCCATACAATCGGAATTTTCCATTTCCCACTAATCGCATTGACGGCAAATTCCAATGGACATATTTTTTGTTTTATTGCTTTCTCTGTTATACGCATAAAATTGACTTTTTTGTCCCATAGGGATAATAAAATGCGGTATTGTGATTGTGCATTTACTTTTAAAACTTTGCAGAAATAACATACAGCATCATGAAAAATTTAGAATACGAAATTGCTAAATTAAATGCGAATTTAGCAACTCTTCCTCTCGAAATAAAGGAAATATTTGGCAGATCGATTCAGGATCTACAGTCTGGGGATCTAACCGAAAAGAGCCCGCAGATAGGGGACAAGTTCCCTGATTTTAGTTTGGTGAATTCGAAGCGTGAAGAAATTGAGCTGGGAAAACTTCTGAACAAAGGAAAAGTCATTGTGGCCTTTTTCCGCGGTAGCTGGTGTCCCTACTGTAATCTCGAGTTAAGAGCTTTACAACAGAATTTGACTCATTTTACTGCTGTTGAAGCCACTCTTCTTGCAATTTCGCCACAAGTGCCTAAATTTAGCGAAGCACTTCTGAAGGACAACAATTTGGATTTCGAGTTGTTGTTTGACGAAGATAATACTTTGGCAATCAGTGTTGGCATCTCATTTGAACTTCAGGATTATGCCATTTCAAGCTATGAGCGCTTGGGAATCAATTTGTCCGCCTACAATGGTAATGACAGCAACATACTGCCGGTCCCTGCTGTTTTTGTGATCGATCCTGATTATACGATATCTTATCGATTTATGGATGTCAACTATATGAATAGGCTTAATATTGAAGAGTTAATAGCACAGCTATGAGTAAAATACAACGTAAAGGAGCAAGACGGATAGCGGATATTTCGATAGATTGCCTGGCCAGTCTGAACCGCGGAGAAATTGAAACTGCAAATCTTATGGAGTGGCTCGCTGTTGACCAACGGTTTTTACTCGAGCATATCCTTCAGCAAAATGGGCGCATTCATTACTTGAAACCAATCTTGGTACTGCTCGATCAGTTACAGAAACCGACGGTAAATTCCATCAATGAAACGATCGGGCGGGCGCTGCTCGATCTGATCACACAATATCGTGATAATACCTTCCTGACAATACTATCCAATCATGCTGCAGATCTCGTGCGTTGCTGGGCAACCTACACGGTCGGAGATGAAAAGCAGCTTGAAATTGAGAAATTACTGTTGTCAATGCGTCCTTTTGCCGCAGATCGGCATTTTGGGGTGCGAGAAATCAGCTGGATGGCGATACGTAATAGGATAGCTTTGGACTTGGAAAGGAGTATTGCCGGTCTGAGTCTATGGACGATTGAGAAGGATGAAAATTTGAGACGTTTTGCTTCGGAGGCAACCCGACCGAGAGGCGTATGGTGTAAGCACATCGATCGCTTGAAGCAGGAGCCAAGTCTAGCCTTGTCTATTTTAGAACCACTAAAATCTGACCCTTCAAAATATGTTCAGGATAGTGTTGGAAATTGGCTGAATGACGCAAGCAAAAGCCAACCCGGTTTTGTTAGGGCACTTTGTAATCGCTGGGAACAGGAAAGCGATACCAAGGAAACGCAATACATCATTCGAAAAGCACTTCGAACTATCCTGAAATAAATATGTCCGGTAGTTATCGAACAAAAAATGATGATCGCCCGCTTGAGCGACATTTGACCTCAGTTTAGGGCAATAAATCTGAGTTTGCGTACTTTAACTAAAGCAGTTTAGATGGGTGATCGGCTTATTCGAAATTAAAAGCCGCCATTCATTGTTCTTAAAAGGACCATAAATGGCGGCTATCACTTGAAATGATTTATTCGATACGTATGATTTTACTCTTCCTTATTCTGTGCTTTCATTAGTAACGCGAAAGCATTTTTTAGTGCTAATTGTGTGTTCGGTTGAATGTTATCGGCCTGAATCTGCTGTTTTCCGTTCTCTTGGATACCTAATTTTACTTCATTCATTTGAAATGAACCAGCGCTATGTTGCACAAATACAAAATATTTATTTTGCCAACGTACGATAGCCTCTTCTGGTACAACCATTGCCTTGGTATTATTGATATGAAGATCGGCATTCATGAACATCCCTGGAGTCAAAATAGCATCGGATTTTTGAAAACGGCATAACACTTCGGCCATTCTATTTTCATCAAAAGTACGGTTGACAAGAAAGACCGTTGCCGGAATTTTTCGAGAGACTTCCGTATTGGTATACGCAGAAACAGTATTTCCTATCTTGACTTTAGCCAGATCTTTTTCGAACAGCTGTAGGGAAAGATACATGTCTGATGGATTAACAATCTCAAATAGGATATCTGTGGGAGCGGTGTATTTCCCAACACTGACATTCACTTTGGTGATAAAACCATTCGTTGGAGACAATATAGGAACTTCTTTTTTGATACTTGTCGTCGTCAGTTTCTTCGGCTCGATTCCGATAAGACGCAGTTTTTCCGCCAATGAGTGAATTAGTATACGTTCACGGTCCATATCTGCTTTGGCCTGCTGGAACACCTTGTCGCTGCTTGCCTTGCTTTGATTGAGCTCGTATTGTCTTTTATATTCTGTTTCGGCGAGCACATAATTTGTCTGTGCAGTCAAATAGTCCTGTTGGAGCTGGATAAACTGCATATCTTCGATAGTTGCCAATACCTGACCTTTTCGCACGGGTTTTCCAGGGAGCATAGTCGTCGATTTAATATAGCCACCAATGGGAAAACTTAGGCTCACAGTGCTTTCCGGCGCAACAGCGACATCGCCCTGTAATGTAATTTTGCCACTGACATTTTCGATTGTAGGGGGTCCGATGACAATACCGGCTGCTGCAATCTGTTTGGGTTCAAGTTGAACACTTTGCGCTACAGGTGTAGAATCTGCCACGGGCGCTGGCTTGTTATTTTCGGTGTTTTCTCCTTGAGCACAGGCAACGAAGGAAAAAAGGATCAAACTGTATACTGTGTTTTTTAACGATTTATTCATTGTATAACTTACTTAATTGGATGGCTGCTTGATTGTAACTGTTTAATGTATTGATGTATTCGCTTTGTATGCCAATGGCTTGGTTGACAAGAATGACCCATTGTAGGTAGTCTATTTCGCCATTGACGAATTGTTTGTCGGCTGTTACAAAAATTGTATCTGCATGCTTTAATCCACGATCTTCATAATATTTTAGTACTTCTTTAAACTTCTCAACCTGCTCGATGGCATTGTTTGATTCTGTCTTCAATTCACTTTTTACGTATTCAAGTTCTTTCAACTGACCTTTCCATGCGAGTTTTGCCGCGTTTATTCGATTGGACTGCGCTCCAAAAAATAGGGGTACACTGATGCCGGCGCTGAAGTAGCTCAAACGGTCGGACGAACGGTACAATACCTCCTGACCACGGAAGGTTTGTACCCCCTGCAACGTTTGACTATTATATCCTATTGTGATTTCAGGAAGCAACTTTGAACGCTCTAATTGCCATTGAGCATGTGCTGTCTGTGTCTGAAGTTGCGCAATCTTATAGGCCGGAAGTGCTTCAGCCTGACTGGATAAGTCCGGGTGAATCGACATAACTTCTTGATATTTAATTGTGTCGGAGGCCGGGATGTAACGAATGCTGTCCTGCAATAAGAAATTGAATCTGTTCAGGATGATGTTCATATCTTTTTGAAGCAGCTTTAATTGATTATTGATTTCTTGACGCTGTGTTTGGGCTGCGGTTTGCTCCAGGATATTTGCTGCGCCAACTTCAAAGCGTTTGCTTGTCTTTGCTTCAAAAATACGATACAGACTATCTGCGCGTAACAAGAGCTCCTTTCGTTTGCCCATTGCCAGATAATCGAAATACAGACTCTTAACGGCGGTTCGAATCTCCAGGAGATTAAACTTGGTAGATTCACGCGACAAAGAGAGCTCGTTTTGTAAGACTGCTGTCTGTTTTTTATAAACAGCAGGAAAACTAACCGTTTGGCTGATACCGATGCGATTATCGGTATACGCACTATTCACATGACCGTAATCGCCTGAAATAGCTAATTTAGAAGGGTCGAATCCGGTTTTGGCCAATTTTTCCTTAGCTTGTTCATTGATCCTGAGCTGTTGGATACGCGGACTATTATGCTCTGCCCGCTGTATGGCCTGCGCTAAAGATATATGCTGTGTGCTGTTGATCGTTTGTGCCGAAATCTGAGCGTCCTGAAAAAAGGAACAAGACAATAGAACCAAAAGGACTATTTTGGTTACAGCCGAATTTGGTTTGCTAAGGGCTTTGTTTTTTTTATTAAACAACAGATATAATGCGGGCAAAACAAAGAGGGTTAGGAATGTTGCTGAGATTAAACCGCCAATAACAACCGTTGCCAGTGGACGTTGTACTTCAGCACCTGCACCATTGCTCAATGCCATTGGTAAAAATCCCAAGGACGCTACGGCGGCGGTCATCAGTACCGGTCGGAGACGATTGCGAGTGCCCACCATAATCAGTTCCTGCATGTCGGTAATAATTCCTTCCTTTTTTATACGGTTAAACTCCGAGATCAAGACAATGCCATTTAAAACGGCAACACCAAATAGGGCAATGAAACCAATGCCTGCCGAGATACTAAAGGGCATCCCCCGAAGTGCCAGGGCAAAAACACCTCCGATCGCCGACAGGGGAATTGCAGTGTAGATCAAGGCGCCATCTTTTAACGACGAAAATGCAAAGTAAAGCATACCAAAGATTAAAAGCAGGGCAATGGGCACAGCAATGCTCAAGCGGGCCTTGGCCTGTTGCAGATTTTCAAATGTACCACCATAAGTCAATGTGTAGCCTGTATCCATTTTAAGCTGCGCAGCAACCTTTTGCTGCAGTTCCTCCACGATGCTTTGCACATCACGCCCCCTGACATTGAAGCCCACGATAATACGGCGCCGCGCATTTTCCCGCTGGATCTGATTAGGGCCCTCTACTTCATCAATATGTGCAATCTGGCTAAGTGGAATCTGTATCCCTTTGGCGGTCGTTACTTGTAGATTCCTGACATCTTCAATATTACGGCGACCTTCATTACCTACGCGCACAACAAGATCGAAGCTTTTTTCACCTTCATAAATCTTGCCTGCGGAAGCTCCTGCAAAAGCCGAATTAACAGTACGATTGATGGAAGCGATATCGAGACCATATTTTGCTATCTCATCCCGGTTGTAGTCTATGACAATCTGGGGCATTCCTGTGACTGATTCGATGTACCAGTCTGCAGTTCCTTTTACTGTCTTTGCAATATCGCCCAATTGCTGCGCATAGTTTGCCAGTTTATCGAGATCTTCTCCATAAATCTTGCACACGACATCTTGTTTTGCTCCAGTCATTAATTCATTAAAACGCATTTGTACAGGAAATTGAAAGCCTGTCGTTATCCCAGGCATAACTTCCTGTGCTGTTGCCGACATTTTACCTGCCAACTCCACAAATGATTTAGCATTTTTCCATTCCGACTTTGGTTTTAAGACAATGATCATATCACCACCTTCAATAGGCATTGGATCTGTTGGTATTTCTGCGCTTCCGATCCGCGACACGATTTTTTCAACTTCAGGATAACGATTTTTTAAGGCTTCTGAAACCCGATCAATTGCATTTATCGTTGTCGAGAGATTGGTAGCAACGAGCAGCCTTGTCTCTACAGCAAAGTCACCTTCCTCCAGTTGGGGTATAAATTCACCCCCCATTTTTGAAAATACAACGATTGAAATAGCGAAAAGTGCAATTGTGATGGCAACGAGTATTTTACGGATAGCAAGTGCACCAGTGAGTGCATTTTGATAACCCCGTTCGAGACGGGTCATAATCCGATCCGAAATATTGGGTTTATGATTGAGCTTCTTGCTCACCACCAGTGAGCTTATCATTGGGACATAAGTCAAAGATAGAATGAAAGCGCCTAAAATAGCGAATGCTACCGTTTGAGCCATCGGTTTAAACATTTTCCCTTCGATTCCAGTAAGCGAAAGAATAGGCAAGTAGACAATCAAGATAATAATTTGTCCAAAAACTGCGGCATTCATCATTCTGGAGGCTGAAGAAGTCACTTCCTGGTCCATTTCCTGTTGGGATAAACTGTCGATGCCCTTATATTTTTTTGAAAAATGAATATGGTGTAAGATGGCTTCAACAATGATAACAGCACCATCAACAATTAAACCAAAGTCCAGTGCTCCTAAGCTCATTAGGTTGCCGCTGACGCCAAATGTGTTCATCATGCTGATGGCAAAGAGTAGGGATAGCGGGATGACCGAAGCAACAATTAAACCTGCCCTCAGATTACCTAGGAACAGCACAAGAACCAGTATGACAATGAGAGCTCCTTCCAAGAGATTGTGTTCTACGGTTCCAATGGCGTTGTTTACCATTTTCGTGCGGTCGAGGAAGGGCTCGATAAGGACTCCTTTGGGAAGTGTTTTCTGAATTTGATCGACTTTATCTTTGACGATTTTGATCACATCCGAAGAGTTTCCACCTTTGAGCATCATGACAATACCACCGCAGACTCGCCTTGTCCTGCCATAGTTAGTGCGCCATAACGGATCGCTGAGCCCAACCTGACTTCGGCAACGTGATGGATGAGGATCGGTACGCCACCATTATCTTTGACCACAATTTTATTGATGTCGGCTATGGATTTTGTCAAGCCAACACTTCGGATATATAATACTGCGGGGCCTTTTTCGATATAGGCTCCGCCTGTATTCTGGTTGTTGTTTTCGAGTGCCGTAAAGATGTCGCTGATGCTGATATTCAAGGCTTTCAGCTTGGATGGGTTTACTGCAACCTCATATTGTTTGAGTTCTCCACCAAATGTAGCAACATCTGCAACTCCGGGAGTTCCGAGAAGTTGACGGCGTACGGTCCAGTCCTGAATGGTGCGCAAGTCTGCTAGCGAATAGGTCTGTTCATAACCTTTTTGAGGTTTGAGGACATATTGGTAGATTTCACCAAGTCCTGTAGTGACGGGAGCGAGTGTAGGAGCACTTGCATTTTCGTTTATTTCAATTTGTGCGAGACGCTCTGTGACTTGCTGTCTCGCCCAGTAGATATCGGTGCCATCTTCAAATACGATGGTTATTAACGATAGACCGAACCGCGACATACTTCGGCTTTCCTTGATTTCGGGAACATTGCTGACAGCCAATTCCACGGGAAAGGTGATAAGGCGCTCAACGTCTTCGGCTCCAAGGGAGGGCGCGGTTGTGATAACTTGAACTTGATTGTTCGTAATATCTGGTACGGCATCGATAGGCAACTTGGTCAATTGGTAGATGCCATAGCCGACCCATACCAATATAAAAAGACCAATTGCCAGTTTGTTTCGAACTGAGAATTGTATTATTCTATTAAGCATTTTAGTAAAATCTAAATTATAAGAAATCGTGCAAACCTTATTTTGGGACAAAAAAAGATCTGCAACTTGAAAAATCAGGTTGTTTTAACATGCTGATTTAATATAAATTAGACTTGAGGCGGACGGAATAATGCGGAAATATACGATCGGGAATAATTATTCGGTTTAGGCAAACCAAAAGCACTATCCACTGCGACTTGATGCGGTCTAACATAATGAATCTTATGGTTGGACACAAAGACAAATGAAAATGCTGTTAGATCGTATTTTTTGAAGGGTAGTTTCATGTCTTCCTGCTCATCGTTGTCAGGAAGATCCTGGCCCCAATAATGCATGGAAAGAAATTCCACAAAGGTTATGGGCGGACCTATCTCATTATGGATTGTAAAATGCTGATACAGCTTGGGCAGTTTCGCCAGCTGGGACAGCATCGTTGATTCTCCAATGACCAAAAATAGAAATATGTAAAGAAAAAATCTTTTCACCCCTGTAAAAATACAGTTGTTCAATCAATTTCGCAACAAAACTATAACTTATTATGCAGATCGATCGGGCAGGGGAAGCTTTCTTTGAAACGATACCATAACGAGCCGATTTCAGACGGCCAAGTATTAATCCAAGTATTAATCTATGTGAGCCAATCGGGTACTGTTTTACTGTTTTGTGCGTTTTTGTGGCTTTGTTGCAATCGTTTGTGCGTTATAGTATTTAAATGACCGTCGAACAATATTCAAGCTGTGTTTGGGTATTGTTCAATATGACGTAATGGGGAGACAGCTTCATGATTGCTTCTTGCAAAAAAAAGGTTACCCAGATATTGGATAACCAATGTTTTAAACATATACTGGTAGGGTGTTTATTTTTTTAAATATCGTGAATTCTAATGACTTATAAAGAAATTTTAAAAAGATGGCCATATCTGTTTGTTTACTTCCTTTTTGTTCTGACTAATTTGTATCTTAATAAACTGTATAGCCATCCGCAATCTCATGTTTTAAGGCCTTAAATTGGGGTATTAACTTGTTGGTCATATTGGCTTCGAAACTTTGTCAAAGGAATATTGCTGCAGTTTAAAAATAAGGAGAAAATACGAAATGAAAAAAATTATCGTCATTGCTGTCTACTGTGTTGTATTGTTTATGTCGTGTAACAATAGGGATGAAGATAGGGGAAATGATGAGGTTGCTGAAGTATCTCAAAACGGAATAGCCTCGGTCGTAAAATCATATTTTCTCTATCATGAAATAAGAAATGTAGACTATGCTATCTATATCAATGACGTATTGGCAGGACAATCGCATGAAAATGATGGTATTCCGGGCCCCTATAAGCTGAATCAGTATATAACTTCATCAGGAAAGCAAATTGTGAAAATGATCATATCTGCCAACAGTCGAGAAAGAGAGATCACTCCAGAAATATTGGGAGAAATCAGTAAGAACACGGGTATATATTTGCTTTTAAATAAAGATTTTGAGAATATTAAGGAGCTCAAAAAACTGCAATTTCCAAACATCGAAAAGTCTGTTCCTTCCTATGAATGTATATGGGAATTTGAAACGGATTAGGATAATTTTCCCCTAGGCTTGCATTACTAGTTGATTGACCAGCCGGAAGTTATCATCGTCAAAACATACTATTTTGACTTGCGTAAGTGTTGTATCCGCCATCAGAAACTGCGTAATGACGCGGATGGATATTTGAGCAGCTAGTTCTTTCGGGAATCTGTAAATCCCTGTACTGATATTGGGAAAGGCTATCGAACGGCAACCATTTTCTGCAGCTAATCTGAGTGCATTATAATAGCAGCTTTCTAATTTTTCAACTTCGTGATTTTTCCCTCCATTCCACACAGGGCCAACTGTATGAATTACATATTTAGCGGCTAGTTTGCCTGCAGTTGTGATTACGGCTTCACCTACTTTGCAGCCTCCTTGTTTAGCCAGAATGTTACGGCAACCTTCCAGAATTTCCGGTCCGCCGGCGCGATGAATAGCCCCATCAACACCTCCACCTCCAAGTAACGATGTGTTGGCAGCATTTACAATAACATCGACTGTAATTTTTGTTATATCGCCCTTTACTACGGTTATTTTATCGGTATTATGTGACATAAGATTAATCTTAATTCAAAGATATGAAAAATAAAATAGCAGGTCTAACCAGAGTATTAGGGGGATAGTTATTGAAGTTAATGTCTCAGATAAAAAAAAATGAAATAAAATATTGTGTAGTTAAATAGCTACGCTTATATTTATAGTCAAATAACTACATAATAAGGAGCGGCCGGTAAAAGACCCAGCTTATTTTAGGAAATAAGAATAAGACCAAGTGTTGAAGATAAGAGAGGTGACTATTAACGTGAAGTAATTAACAGTATAATAAGTAAATCATAGCATTATGAAAAGAAATAGGATAATTTATTGGATAGCAACCGTATGGTTGGCTGTAGGATTATTGTCAACTGCTATCATACAGATTTTTAAAATTCAAACGGAAGGAGCAGGTGGGATACAAAATATGACTCATTTGGGATATCCTAGTTATATACTTCCTTTACTTGGGATCTGGAAGCTTTTAGCCGTGGTTGCCTTGCTTTGGCCCAAAAGGCCTCTCTGGAAAGAATGGGCATATGCGGGTATTTTCTTTACAGCTACTGGTGCTTTGTATTCACATATTGCATCGGGAGATTCTTTCGCTTTAATGGCTCCGGCACTATTATATATTATTCTAATTGCTACTTCTTGGCATTTCAGACCAGTCGATAGAAAATTTGATTTGAAATCGTGTTGAAACCTATATTGAATTTAATGAGTTACCCGAAAATATGTACTGTATTACGGATCCATCAGGAACAGTATTAATGCTTTAACCTTTACTCTTCAGATGAAATATGGTGATTTCCGGTAGTATCCCAACTCGGCTTGGATAATCCAGATAACCGAATCCAACATTTACGTACAGTGCCTGATGCTTTTCACGGTACAGGCCGGCCCATTCACGGTAAGCATATTTCACTGGACTCCACTGATAATTCGGGTGGTTATAACCGAATTGTCCCCCATGTGTGTGTCCACTGAAAGTGACGTCGATTGTGGGATATTTGGGTATTATCTCCGCGCGCCAATGGGAGGGATCGTGTGAAAGCATTAAGTTGATGGGCGAAGATTTATCTACTTTAGACATGGCCAAATCGATATTCCCATAATTTTTGGGATTATTTGCCCCCCAATTTTCGACGCCTATAATGGTAATCTTTTCGTTATTCAGTATCAGTTCTTTCGATTCATTGAGAAGTAGTTGCCAGCCTAGTTGTTGATGAATGGATTTGAGATTTGAAAGATTTTGTTCCTTGGTCAAGTTCATTTGATCAAAGAAATGATATCTGTTAAAATGATAATCTCCATAATCGTGGTTTCCAAGTATAGAGAATGTTCCTAATGGAGCCTTCACTTTATCAAATATGGATAAATAATCCTCCATTTCGGTCGCAAAATCATTGATTAGATCCCCTGTAAAAAAGATGATGTCAGGCTTCTGTGCTAATAAGAGGTCGATCCCTTTTTTTACAGCAATTGAATTAAATAGACTACCTGCATGTATATCGGAAATTTGCGCTATAGTAATTCCTTCAAATGATTTCGGTAAATTAGGTAAGATTAAATCGAGGTGGTTGACCTGGTACTTATATAAATTGAAGGCAAATCCACGTGTAAGTGCAACGATAGGGACACTAGCTAGCAGGAGGCCGCTTTTGACTATAAAATCTGATCTTTTTATAGGGGGTAAATTTCCAGCCTGTTTTGGCGAAGATTTATTTTTTTTAAAACATTTGTTGATTATTTTGAACGTATATACAATAGTATCAATACCGATAAAGAAAAGACAGATTATCTTACCAAATAGCAACGAAAGCGGAAAAAACACGAAACAGGCAGATTCAAAACTAGTCCATTTAAAAAATAAATTAAGGAATATGCACAGATAGGAAAGTATACTGACAGACCACCAGACTATGTTTAGCAGCTTTGGGTTAGATTTCCAAGTTGACAATGTCCGAATTCTTAAGAAGATTAAAAGATCTAAAAAAATGAATAGCATTAAAATTTTTAGATAGGCATAAAACTGTTGGAGCATATTCGAAGTCTAACTAATTTGGATCAGGCATATTTGGAATAAATAATTGGATTACAAAACCTAAAATAGGTGTTTTTTTTCGTAATCATAATTTCAGTATTAAATTATTTTCATAGATAAAGACTATTACGCTTTGGAGCCTATAACCTTATATTGCTTTGTGTCATAATATTGCTTTGTGTCATATTATTGACGAATGTGGTGTCACAGATGTAAGGTAGAAGTTTTAAATTTGTCCCTATTTGCAACGAATTGTACGCTATTAAGAAATTTTAAATCATGGGAAAACGAAAAGAAAATTCGACAAATAGGATTAATGAACAGTATATTATTGAATGTGATTTAGCATATGCTGTATGCAAAATCGGCGGCCGATGGAAGCTGCTGATACTTGCTAAATTGCAGCATGGAAAGTTGCGGTTTGGTGAAATTAAACAATTGATTACAGGGATTACCGATCGCATGCTCACCTTGCAGCTCAAAGAATTGGAAAAGCAAGGACTTGTTAAAAGGATTGCTTATGCAGAAGTGCCCCCCCGAGTGGAATATCAATTGACTGAAATTGCGGCAGAACTTATCCCTATTTGGTGTCAGTTGGAAAAATGGGGCGCCAAGCATAAAATGATAACGTAACGACAACGTTGTTTCCTGTAATTTTTTTATCAATACCTAAATCAAAAAAGATTATTATGGGCGCAATGGAAATTTACACTATGATTGTCTCTTAAAGATTTTTATTTCAGAAAATCGACCTTGTTTTAGATCCCAGGTATATTCGAAGGCAATGGAATAGCCTACAGATCTAATTTTCCACACCTGGTCTTTTTCATGGCCAACTATATAGTGCAAGAATCCCGACATTGCATTTTTTCCAATTTCTTCAATATCTTGATTAAAGGGGATAATGCTATTTGAAAATGAAAATAGCTGCTGTGCAGCTTCATCGGGTTGCAGCATATTGTTTTTTAAAGTTTGTGTCAATTGTATATTTTCATCGGAAGATAAATGTAATTCCTGCCAGTTCGCATCCAAATCGTTGCCTTTTTCTATATCCTTGAGTATTTCATTTTGAACTTTTATAAAACGGAGCTGATTTTTTAGGTAAAACGCCGATAATCGCTTATCAATAGTATCTTGCCAGTCTTGAGGACTGACTTGCTTTATACCTGTTGATAGATAGCTATTCCAGCGTATTTCATCCATTTCTTGATAGATTTTCTCTAATTCATTGGCTGTCTTCTGAATTACGAACGGGAACTGAAGTCGCAAATATTCCGCTTTATTGGGCAGCGTATATTCCGAATTATGGATAACCATAGTTTGTAGATCCAGGTTAAACCTAAGCATATAAAGCCTATTTACTAACCAAATTTGCCAAATATCCTCTTTTAATTGTTTAGCGAATACTTGATTTCCAAAGATATAAGCTATTGTAGATTCGTTTGTTCCTGTGTTCGATTGCTGATAAATCACAGGTTGAATAATTCCACTGATAAGTCGGCCTATTTCAAGAGGTCGATAACACTGTAGCAGGGTTACTGTCGTGAATTGTGGGGTTCCCAACATTTTTGATAGTTCCGCAGGAGGCTCGCTATCAAAAATAAATGTATTAAGTACTGATGGCGGAGCCTGTATTTTTTTAAAATATTTTTTGCGCAATCGTGTTAAGTCAGCATGCTCTTTATGAGCATACGCAACGATTGGGTTAAATAGTGCATTTTGTTGTTCTTTCGTTAAGGTAGAATCCGTTATTTTGCTTCCGATTTCAGTAATAAATTTCAAAAATTCTTTTTGCGTCCTTTCCTTTTGATCCCTCAGTTCGCGATCAAAAATCTGGCCCGTACAAGTGAGCGCCATCAATAATAAAAGAACTGTTGACAGCGCTATTTTCGAATATATCATGTGATGATGGATTTTATCTTAATGTTAGCGTACAAAGATCGTCTTTTTACTTAACATGCATATCATATAAAATGTTTATGCTTTTTCTATCATTTTACGCTTCCCTCTTTAGATCCATTGCAATATATTGTTCATAATCAATTAAAGATCTTACTGGAGTTGCTAGCCCTTGTAGAAGCTCCAGATACATTTTTGCCACATTTCCCCAAACTGTTTGTTCACCATAACTACGCGCTTTGAAACGATGCCAGGCTAGTAATCGATGTGATTGGTACAGCATTTTAATATTATCACGCATTGCGGCGATATCGTTGAATGGACTTAGGATACCACGTTCGTCTTTCAATAAATCTTTTGCATGCCAATATGGTGTCGAAATAACAGCTGCACCTGCACCTACAGCAAAAGATAAGGTCCCACTGCTGATTTGCTGTTCGTGTGGATAAGGAGACAGATAAATATCACAGGCTGTTAAATACTCCTTAAGCTCCTCATCCGTTAAGAATTTATCGATAAAAACAACCTTGTCCTGTAAACCAAGCTGATCGACTAAATTTTGGAGTTCAAAACGGTAAGATTCCCCTTCATGGGCCAGAACATTCGGATGTGTTTTTCCGATGATCAGGTATTTAAACCCTGGGAGCTCAACTTCCGACAAGGATTGAATGGCATATTCCAGTCCTTTACTTCTTCCGATGAGACCAAAAGTCATCATTACAAAATTGTGTTGAAGGTTTAATCTGTATTTGGCGAGTCCCTGATTGTAATCAAAATGTGGTACGCCATGTGGTATCACTTTAATTTTATCTGTATGGGTAGGGTCGAATTGCTCCTCTAATAATTCGATGCCTTTGGGTGACAAACTAACAACTGCCTGAGATTTCTTCAACAACAGCTCGGTGATTTCCTTCTGCTGCAATGATGGGGTTTGAAGAATGGTATGGAACACGGTTAGCAGGGGTATCTTTAGATTGTTGGCAATTTGTGTTATGAAAATGCCATCGGCTCCTCCAAATATTCCAAATTCATGCTGAATAATGCAATAATCATATTCTTCATTAATAATACGAGTTGCCTGATGATAACTATCTAGTCGATCCCGGTATATGACAAATCGTATCGATTGGTCGAAATCTTCCGAACCGAGTTTAGATACAGCGACGATATCGATTTGAACATTCGGATCGAGCTCCATTCCCTGCTTGAGATCTTTGGTAAATGTTGCTAGCCCACATTCTTGTGGAGGGCAAGTACTAATGATTGCTATTTTTTTCATATGACTTAATCCTCCTTTACAGCATTTTGTACGTCCTCAATTGGAAGATCTAGAATCGCCATTAACAATAAATAATAGCCTTTCTCTAGACCCATTTTTTTCGCTTTTTTATCGATATTTTCCATATTCAGTACTTTGTTTGAGTTTAAATTCTTTTGCTATAGTTGGATCAAAAGTTATACCCAAAGGACGTTGAAAAGCTTTAACCGTAGTTTTTGAAAGGAAATAACGTAGCTTAAGTGAGATGGTCCCGAAAAAAACAGGTCGATTACGTATTTATAGCGCTAAAGAACCTGATTTATTTTTCGACCTTCTCTTTTTTGCTTCGAGGAACAGGTGGTTTTACGCCAACTGCAGTGGTGGAACTTTTACTTTGAACATCTTTTACCTTAAGAGACTTACTTTCGATATCGTTGTGGTCTGTATTCGCTTGTTTGGCAACTGGCTTTTTTGTTGTATCAGCATTTCTATTTGCTGTACTTTTGGCGGGTACTGTGATTTTTTCTGCAGTATCATTTAGCGTAGGATCAACGGCCAGCTGATCAAGATCTTTCTTGGAGGAAGCCTTAGTCTTACTATCGATCTTTTTAAGTTCTCGATGGTTTAATTTCTTAATTTTCTTCTTTTTGATACCCTTGCTTAATAATTTAGCTGCTTTTTCTATGCGAGAGTTGAGTTTTTTGTCACTTAAATAATCTTTTAGGTACGTTAGTGAATCTTTTAGGTTAATGACAATGTCATTTCGAAAGACGTTTTTTGGGGATGTTTTTGCCATGATCTAATGCTTTATATATATGGTTATATAAATATAATATTAATTTAATGTTATTTAACCTATTTATGGAAGGTTTTAACGTGAATAGCGCCATTGGCCTGCAAGACAGGTGGAATAAAGGCCCCCTGCAGACTGGACTTGTTAAATTATAGTATTAAATTTTTCTGAGCAGTTCTCAAACAATTGAAAAGCTTCTTTGGTTGTCTATTTTAGTTAGAAGGACAATTTCATGAAAATAGCCACCTATAATATTAATGGCATCAACGCACGTCTTCCCGTGTTGTTACGTTGGTTAGCAGAAGAATCGCCTGATGTCGTATGTCTGCAGGAGTTGAAATCTCCGCAGGAACGTTTTCCATTGCAAGAAATTAATGACATCGGATATCATGCGGTTTGGCATGGTCAGAAAAGTTGGAACGGGGTTGCGGTACTTTCCAAATATGAGATCGAAGAAGTAGCTAGAGCACTTCCAGGCGATCCCGAAGATGTACAAAGCCGTTATTTGGAGGTTATGATCCAGCAAGTCGTGATTTGCTGTCTTTATCTGCCCAATGGCAATCCATTTCCGGGGCCCAAATTTGACTATAAGTTGAAGTGGATCGAGCGCTTAGCAAAGCGGGCCAAAACGCTGCTTAGTATGGATGTTCCAGCGATACTCATTGGGGATTTTAACATTATTCCAACAGAAATGGATACGTATAAACCTGAAAAATATGTCAACGATGCATTGTTTAGAAAGGAGGTGAAGGAGGCTTTCAGTCAACTTCTTGAAGAGGGCTGGCAGGATTCTATTCGTCAGCTTTTTCCAGATCAGCAGGTTTATACGTTCTGGGATTACTTTCGCCAGGCTTACAGTCGAAATGCTGGTTTACGTATAGACCATATCCTATTGAGCCCTTCAATTCAGGATCGTTTAATTGAAGGCGGAATTGATCGCGATGTGCGCGGATGGGAGAAGAGTAGCGATCATGCGCCTACATGGATTCGATTACGAAATATCAGCACGAATGGCTAAGAAGATAAATACCAGTGCGGGATTGTTATTGTATAAATTTCGGGCGTTAGAAATTTATTTTTTCTTAGTACATCCTGGAGGACCCTATTTTACTAAAAAAGATGAAGGCTCGTGGACAATCCCTAAAGGGGAAATCGATTTGAACGAAGATGAACTTGATGCGGCCAAAAGAGAGTTTATTGAAGAGACAGGCTATCTTCCCCGTGGAAATTTTATTGCGCTAAATGCTATTCAACAAAAAGGAGGCAAAATAGTTAAGTGCTGGGCAATTGAAGGAGATATAGATCCTGCTAGACTTGTAAGCAATACCTTTGAAATGGAATGGCCGCCGAAATCAGGGAAAATGCAAACTTATCCTGAAATAGATCGTGGCGATTGGTTTACATTTACGGAAGCCAGGAAGAAAATAAACGAACGACAGATTTCTTTTCTGGAGCAAGTTATTGTTCATGGGAAATGATTGCTTATTTCAACACAAGTTTATTCTGCAAACGCTATCGAGCAGATTTCATTGCTTTAACTTTTGTTGTATTTTCATCCGCTACAAATTTCCGATAAATAGCTGTTTCCATTCCGCATAACGCGACCTTGCCTTCACTATTACTATGAATCCCATACCCATATGTCTTTGTAAGAGGGGAGGCGCGCAGGCATGCTTGTCCTCTAGAGAAAAAAACTGTTCTTGCTTCGGGATATTCGTCTGGCGTTAGGTCCCTTCTTTCCGCATAGACTTGGAAAATAATATCGTCAGATGTATACTGATAAGGTGCTGCGGCGATTAACTCATATTGTCTTTCAGCTACGGTTTTATGGCGTTTTGATGGTGGAATAGTACCCTTAACTACTTTGGTATCTGTCGCAGCTTCAATTAAAGTATTGAAGTAATTTGTCGAATGGGTTTTCATAATTTTTATTTTTCTTTAATCAAAAGGCATGTAATGATAGAAACAAAAATAATAGAATATCTTGCGATCTGATAGTGGATCGCAAGATATCTTATGAATTACTGATTATTGTTGCTGTTCTATATTACAGTGCTGCTTTTATAGCGGCTAGGCAATCGGACTGATATTTCATGATATTATCTTTATCCGAAGCGGAGATTTTTCCTTCAACAAGATTTTTTTCAATCTCATTTTTTATATCCAATATCGATTTTTCTTTGTCCAATGCTTTTTCTGCAGATTCTGCATTGATGCGGTCTACCCAGGTTTTGCCTAGCTTTGTATAAAGCTCTTTAGCTTTATCATTGGAGAGGACTGGGGCAGTCACTGAAGCAATTGCTGCATTGGCCGCGGCTTTATCTGAATAAACGACTGCTTCCGCATCTTTTGTTGCAGCATCTTCTGAGGTTTTCATGGCCTCTTCATTAGCGTCAGCTGCTTTTTCCTCCGCATTTTCCATGTGCTCGGTTGCTTTTTCTTGTGGTGTTTGATTGTTACATGAAACTAGAATTGCTGCAGTCGCTAATGAAGCGAGTAATGTTTTGTTTGAAATCATAATATTATTTATTTAGTGACAATGGTTAAATGACAATTTTTACTGATGAATAGTTTTACGAACTAAAGACTAACATCCTATTTTTGCGTAAATATTACGGAAAATGTGGCTTATACTTGTTTGTTGTAAACAGTTCATTATGAGTTTTGCGGCGTTTTGCTTCAGGACTTCTCAATCTATTAGCCAATAATATAAAACCGTATAAAAATTTCGCTGATAGCTTATATTCTTTCGAATTCTTTATATGACGTTATTTATACTTTAATTGAATAATATCCAAGATAATCCAAACAAAGTCGTAAAAAGTATTGTTGATTAAATACAGACTGCTTGTCCGGTCATGAAGAAAGTTTTAAAGCTAGGCACCTTTCCAACCTAGCTTTTTTATTTTTCACCGAAATAACCAATTAATAAGCCTCAATGCCAGCCATTCAGATTATTCAGATTCTGAATAATTATTGGACAATCGTTTGATCCGCTTTTCGTAGTTATTTTTTTCTATATTAGCCTTAGATATGACATGTTTGAAGAGGGGTGCTAGATTTTATTATGCGTGGCAAATTATCTCTTTTGAGAATTTCCTATTATTAGTAAATTAAAAGATTAAAAACTAGCAAAATATGCGTCAACTGGAGTGCCACGAAGAAGAAATCCAACTATGCGGTAAGATCCAATATTTCGGTTTCCTTTGTATTTTTGATGAGAGTGGGTGTATTGCCGCAAGTGAAAACCTGTCTGCAGTACTCAATATTCCTATAAACGGAATCTTAGGGAGATCGATCGAGCAGCTACTGCCTTTGATATCGTCCGAACCGGAGTTGAATCTCAAAGAAATTGAGATACAGATCACAGGGGAGATATTTACACGTTTTGTAGAACGTATCCGTATCAAAAATGTAGATTATTATCTAAGCATTTACCGGTATGATGAGAAAACATATCTTGAAGTCGAGATCTGTAGTGAGAATCAATTAAAAGCGACCCGTTTATTCTATTATGCGAAATACCTTGAAGAGCGTCACGGTAATGCTTGGCAATCATTGACTGTACTGATCCGCCAGATTATTGGTTTTGATCGTGTCATGGTATACCGTTTCGAAGAGGACAATAGCGGACAGGTAATTGCAGAGTCCATTGCAGACGGGATGACCTCATTGATGGGGTACCGTTATCCGGAATTTGATATTCCGGCACAAGCACGCGCGCTGTATGTTAAATTCCCTGCGCGCCATGTAGCAGATATTGAGGCACCGACTATTGCTATACAGGGCCTGGAGGCTCGAGAGGTTGATTTGACACGCTGTAGCCTCAGAGCATTGTCTCCCGTACATTTACAATATCTTAAGAATGCGGGTGCACGTGCCAGTGCCAGTTTTTCCATCGTTATCGAGGGAAGACTCTGGGGGCTGGTGGCCTGCCAGAATAGTCTAGCTTTGAATGTGGACCTTGCCCAACGCCACTTATGCGCCTTCTTAACGCAGTATGCTATAAATTATTACCTTTCAGAATATCAAAGGGAAAATCTTGTCGCGCAGACTATTATGGGCGTTATGGAACGTGACCTAAAGTCTGAATTATTGGTAAACAGTGATATCGGAATCGTGCTTGAACGCTTCGCTCCGCAAATCTTGGAAATAGTGGAGGCAGACGGATTGGTGATCAAACATGACCGTGGTTCCAAAACTTGGGGTGTAGTACCGACAGAATCAGAGCAACGACAGATTGATCGTTATATAGAAAAACAGGGCGAGAATGACTTATTTTTTACATCAAATTTTGTTTATGATGGTGCTGACTTAGAACAATCGCTCATATTTCCCGGTATTTTACGTATAAATATCCTTCCCAGTAATAAATGGCACATCTATTTGTTCCGTAAAGAGCATGTATACGAAGATGTATGGGCCGGAAAACCCGAAAAAATATATCATTATGATCCCGAAAGGGAAATAGAGTTTCCGTCACCTAGGACATCTTTTGAAGCTTGGCGTGAAACGATGAAAGGCAAGTCCATCAAATGGAAAAATGCCGAGCTTTCTTTTATTGAAAAAGTTGCACAAATAACCCAACAAGCTATTGCGCAACGGGGCGGGGAGATTGCTCAGCTCAATAAGGAGCTCGTAAGATCGAACAATGCCTTAGATACATTTGGCTATACATTGACTCACGATCTTAAAAACCCTCTTTCTTCGATAAAGCTTGCTGCACAGATGATGTTGATGAAAGATGATCTTCCTAAGGATATACTACGCAAAATGGCACTAAATATTATGGATGCTACCGTGCTGATCACTGAGATGATGGATAAGGTATATCAGCTCACGCAATCTAATTATGTAGCCTTCAAAACGGAACTGATCGACCCACGGAACAAAATTCTTAATATTCTCGAAAGTTGCAAGCAACAGTTTGACAGTACAAGGTTGGAATTTGTCTTAGGGGAGACCTGGCCCATTCTTGGGGAAAGAACACTGTTATATCAGCTGTTTTTAAATCTGATCGGCAACGCTGTAAAATATAGCAGTAAAAAAGATCAGCCAAGGGTGGAAGTTTATAGTGAAAAACACGGCCATTCAGTTTACTACTATATCAAGGACAATGGCATTGGGATGGATATTCAGGATGACAGTAATATATTTGACATTTTTAAACGGCTGTCAAATTCGCAGGGCTTTGAAGGATCGGGGATTGGTCTTTCCATTGTCAAACGTATAGCGGATCGTCTTGATGCGAAAGTTACTGTAGAAAGCGAGCTCAGCGTGGGTACAACATTCTGTGTTAAATTTAGAGGTTGATAGATAATGATGTAATTTACAAATCCATTATGGTATCCAAACCACGTTTTAATCCTTTAAAGGTACCCATTTTGGCAAGGGCAATCTTAATGCCATTCAGATAGGGTGCTACACCAGTTCCAGCTTCATGTTTGATGATTAATTTTTCATCTTCCATACCAAAGATGGTCTCGACACCTAGTACATAACCCGGTAGTCTTATCGCATGCACCTGAATACCATTGATATCACCACCACGAGTCTCTTTGTTGCCAATGGTATCCTTTATGGGAACTTCAACCTTCGGCGTTTTAATTTTGGAAAGACTATAGGCTAATTCTGCGACTGTGCCGCTTGGTGAGTCTACCTTTCTTTGGGATGCATAATCTATTATTTCAAATTGATCGATATATTGAGCAGCAGTCTCCGCAAATTTCTTCAGTAAAACAGCGGTAATCGAAAAATTACCGGCAGCTAGAACGGATACCGCGCTTTCTTTCGCATGCTCTTCAATTTCTTCATAATCCTGACTTGAGAGCCCTGAAGTCCCAATAAGGACATGCCTACCTTTATCTATCGCATTCAGGATGTTCTTCTTGGCAATAAGTGGAGTGGTAAAGTCAATTAAAATATCAAAATCAATATCCTCCATCGCATTTTCTATCGTATCAAATAGGGGAATCGGAGACGTTTTTATCTTTAGAATCTCAGCGAGATTTTCTCCTGCATAAGAGCGTGAAAGCCCGCCGACCAATTTATAGTTTGTATCGTCGATTATATTTTTACTCAATTCTTTACCGACCCAGCCTGTTGCTCCTGCAATAAACACCTTTTTCATCATTGTTTTTTTAACAATTAATAACTATAGATAAGCTGTTTTTGTTTCAATAATCACCTAAATGAGGTAATACTTACTTTTATTTTACACAAACAAGAAGGATCTTTAATTTGTTGTATTAGTAAAGTGTATTCAATTTTTTAACTATTTGTCCATGATTATGACCGAAAAACAACTTCTACAAATGCTTATCCGAGTTCAGGATGAGTTATGCATTACCATTTCCATCAATACCCATCGCACACATCCTGATAACCTAAGCGACCGAATAAAGATCAAAAATTTTATCGGAGAAGCGATTGATAGACTAACGGATAAGTATGATAAGAGGGTCGTTGCTGGTCTCATCAAACAATTGGAACAGATAGCGCATGAACTTGATATTAATTATAATCTTGAAAGTCTGCATATCTTCGTTTCAGATACAATAGCAGAAGTTTTCAAGTCATCATGGGAGACAAACCAAGAAGGTGTCCATATTAGCAATACATTTGCTGTACGCCCTTTGGTTAAGGAGATTGGCCGTCAAACCAGTTATCTTGTGATGTTGCTCTCGCAAAGCGGTGTTCATCTTTTTCGTGCCTTGAATGGGCGCATTGTTGAGGATATCAGTAGTGAAGAGTTTCCTATTGCCGAAAATCAATTTTACAATACATTTCCCGATAAAAGTAGCGATGCCAAACATCTTGATGACCTCTTAAGGGAATATCTTAATCGGGTGGACAAAGCTCTCCTGCGCTATATTGGGGACACAAAGAGCGTAACACTCGTGTTTTGCACGGAGGATAATTATAGTAAGCTCTTACAGGTTGCGGATAGACCTTCTATCTATTATGGATATTTACCAATAGATTACAATAACATTGAAACACATCAGTTGGAGAGCCGTGCCTGGAATTTTATGAAACAGGAGTTGGTACGAAAAAATGAAGACTACTTTAAAGAGCTGGAAGCAGCTGTGGGCAAGGGTTTAGTGATCACTGATCTGCAAGAAATTTATCGTGCATGTCAAGACGGCCGTGGGGATATCCTAGTCGTTCAAGAGAGCTTCCATCAAGCCGTAAAGATTCTTTCAGATCAGGATATAGCGATCGTAGACAAGCCTATCGGATTAGACACGATCGACGATATTAGCAGTCTATTGGCCCTATTGATCGACGAAAGGGGAGGGCAAACCGTATATGTTCCCCAGATACCGAATGAGGAATTGCAACCTATTGCCCTTAAGATTAGGTACTAGCGGCGGTTAATTGCACAATGGTAATTAAGATGTCTATTATTCATTGCTAGGTTAATTGTTTCGTGCAAATGTAGATTTATTATAGAAAAAACGAACGACTTCGCCCTTTAATTTTTATCGTACTGAATCGCTATTTCGACGAAAAATGAGACAAGACAATCATTTCGGCTCGGAGGCTATTAAACTAGTATTTATATTTGAGGAGTAAATCAGCAATGAAACTTACAATAAATGGCAGCAGCGACGATCGGATGAGTCACTCAAAGAGCATGTGAAGCTTGAATAATTTTTATGGAAAATGAATTTTAAATGCATCGTTTAGATGAGTGTTCCAATAGTGCATGCTTTATCCCGAAAAAAAATATACCTATTTTATAAAGTAATCGATCAATTTGATTATGCAAAAGCCTCTCGATTTACCAAAAATCAGAGGCTTTGTTTTTAGCCTCAGGTCAAACGTAATCTTGAATAACAAGGCCAATTCTGTGGAACAGGCCTTGTTATTTATATTGTTCAATCTAAGTGAGTTTTAATCATTTCCATGATCTTCTGTCGCAAATGAAAATTTAACTGATTTTTGCGGATAAGCCTCCATACTCTTACGGCTTGTATTTTTGATAATGGTTTTGATACTAACGCGATCGCCCAATTTATAGTAAGTTTCTACGGTCTGATAATCCAGTAGGTAGGGACCACAAAAGTAGTTCCCATTATCATCTTTTTCGATGATTCCCTGATAAAGCCCTGTTCTTGTCTCTTTTGGCATGTTAATTTAATTTGAAGAACAAAGGTAGCAAGAGTATTTGGAGAAATGATATTAAAGATGAAATTAGGGACATTTTATTAAAATCTGGAAAGACGGCTCCCTTAGGCCGTTCTATATATAGTATATGTTTTCGTTCCATAGGGCGCGAATGTAAAAGGGGAAGCGCTTATTGGAATGGATGACATGAAGAGGGTAGGATTTTGTAATTAAAACCGGTAACCTATGGATAATGCGGTGCGGATACCGGCAAAGGGTCCGCTAGTGCTTAGTGTTACACCATCAGCATTTACTTCTTTTTTGATCTTCATGAGATTACTGTCAAATTCATCCAGTTGTCTCTTTACTTCGCGTTGCTCGTCAGCATTTAATGGGGTTTTCCCTTCGAACTTTCCATTGTTGAAGCCATAACTGGGACCGACAATGCGCCAATCTAAATAGATATTTTGTCCAAGCCTCCATTGATTACCGACAGCGACACCAGCGGTAAAAGCATTTAAGGTACCCGATATAGGTACTTCTTTGTGATAATTTGATTCGTCGACGGTAATCTTTGTGTGTACACTGTAATTGGCGTATTTGACAAAGGGTGCGATATAGAATCCCTTTAACACTTCTTTATTATTGATGTAGAAACGTACTTCTGGGGTGATGGAAAAAGCCCCTAATTTAGCTTCACCCAAAATATTATTATCATCGTCAAAAGCAGATTCCCATAGGGATTTAAAGGGTAAGTTGGCATTTGGACGATAACTGATCGTTCCATTGATCGATAGATGCTCATTGAGCGATCTTTCATACTCCAGTGCAATATTCCCAACAGATAGAGGCCAAAGATTTAATTTGATAAGATTTGATTTTTCTTGTGCTTTTAATCCAGAGATAGTACATATCCCAAGTGTAAGCACCGCAAGGTAGTGCAATTTCATCGTAGTTTTTTCAAAATTCAGGTAGCAAAGATATTGGAATATATGATTTCAGAGAAATCTAAGACATCGATATTTTGACCTAAATGCGTAAAACTGGTAGATATTTCTGTAATATATATATTGGTGTTATCATCTAGTATAACGAAATTTGTGAAGGGCCTTGATTGCAAAAAATGATCAGGCCCAAAACTTTTAAACTTAATCACATGAAATCATTATTGCCTTTGCCCTTAACGCTAATCATACTTTTCTTATGCGGGGATATTGTTCGTGGACAAGATAAGGAGTCTATGGTACGTATTTCTGAAATTGAGGTTTATGTTGAACACCTCGAAGAATACAAGACCATTTTAAAAGAAGAGGCTGCTGCATCTATGGCGCTCGAAGAAGGTGTTGTTGCGATCTTTCCAATGTTCAAAAAAGATAATCCGACACAGATACGTATCTTGGAAATCTATCGGGACAAGCAAGCCTACCTTGCCCATTTGAAAACAGCACACTTTTTAAAATATAAGTCAACTACACTCCATATGGTGAAATTATTGAAGCTCATTGATATGGACGTATTAGATCCAGAAACTGCAAAACTTATGTTTACAAAAATGAAAGAATAGGTGCGGTGCTGAGAAGGAATTTGACGATCAGTAACATGTAGGATTTAAAGCATATCGGATTTTAAATTATATGCTGAGGGAGCGTACTCCCTCAGTATAATTAACAAATTAAAGTTTGTTGCCTTCTAAAGTACTTATACTTTTAGCAGGTATTGTTAAAGAGTAGACGCCTGAACTATTCGGATTCACAGCGCCGACGTTACCCCAATGACCCGAACTACTTGAAGTGGTTTGGTAATTGTTCAATGCGCCGCTTGCAAAACCTGTAAGGTTGATATCCAATGGAACAGCTGCAGTACCCGTGTTAGTGACAACTAAAACAAACTTACCTGTTTGTGGCTCTTTGTAAGCCGAAATCAATAACCCATTTCCATTTTGAACCGCTACATTGATTCGCATATAACCTGCTTTGATAAATCTGGAATAATGTCCCATCACATCATACGTTTTTGGAAATTCCAAGGAACCATCACTCTTTGTACAAATAAGCGCCTCATTATTTTGAAATGCTAGCATACCTAGCCAAAACACATACGCATTGGCGTTACAATCCGCAAGAAGCTTGTGCATATTAACCGCCAGTTTCAGGCCACCTTCAATGCCATTGTCATAATTGCCGCCATCATCGGAAGCTTCTGTTACCCACATCGGTTTACCTCCAATACTAAAATTCCACATGGAAGGACTCTGGTTAAATCCACGTTGACCAGTGATGATGCCGCTTATCTCTACGTAGCCATGCCCGGCGAGGATGTCGACTTTGCTTCTGTCCATGCCTGAAAGGAAATTATCGGCTGTTCCCCAGGCCGCATTCTCAGAAGATATGATCTTGGTGGATTGAAGGCCCGCACTGTTTAATTCGGGACGGAGGTTGTTGGTAATAAACTGTCCCAGATGTGAAGAGTCCCAATAAGAAGCATCCCAGTCAGAAAAGACATTTTCAGGCTCATTTGACGGAGAAATAGCATTGATTGTAATTCCCTCGTTCTGAAACGATTTTACAAATCCAGTCAGATAGCGAGCAAAAGCTGTTGAAGAAGTATTAAAATTAAGTCCATTAAACCATTTCGCGGAAATACTACTCGTATTGGTCTTCATGTATAATGGCGGAGTCCAAGTACTTGCCATAACGAAGGGAACTTCATAGCGTTCTTTCGCTTTCTTGATGATCCAGACCTGCCCAAGCTGTTCTTTTTCGTCTGCTGTCAAATTCTGATAAGTCGTACTATTGGGATCCACGTCAATCGAAACTCCTGCCGGTTTAATGGTAACGACCTTGGTCTGTTGGTTAAAAGGGTAGGTATGAAGTACCTTACCACGAAGGATATTCAGTTTCAACCCACTGCCTCCCCATAAATAATCCAGGATACTATCTCTTTTTGCGGATTCAAAGAATGGAACAATCCGACCTCCGAATGCACCAAATCCATCAATCTTTTGATAGGTTTGATCCCAATTCAATGTTGCAATTGTAGCTCCTGCTTGCGCAGATACTGCAGCTTTTTTGTTAAGTTGCGCCTCCGGACTCTCAAGAGTCAATGAATTTTTTTGGCAACTAAAAATAGAAAATGTGGAAACTACGGCCAAAACAGTATAAAGTCTGTTCCAGCGACTGGTTAATTTTAACATAACTTAGTTTTTAAGATTTGTGAATGAATCATTAATTTAATTGTGCTTGGTTTTCCAAGCGGTTCTCATCGTCGTTGTTTTGTTTGCCTCCTTTCTTTAGTTAAAAAAATAAACATTCACCGATTTCCACATTGGTTAGTTTCCGAAAATTAATAATATTTTGGGAGAATTTATTATTACTCCTATTATTTTAATTTTATTTTTTATTGAATTAAAGATAAATACATATTTTTTTAATGATAACTTAATTCTATTCCTTCTTTTCTGCCGAAGATGAAGATTAAGCTTGTCATTGATTATGCATTAAAAACTGAAATCCATCGTCTTTGCTATAAGTCAGATGGTCAGCTATTTATAATAAAGTGTTATTGAAAGGTACGAATTGTTACTGTAAATATGACAAGGTTGAGTTTAAAAGGGACGATACTTCTTCATGAAGTATTGTCCCTTTTAATGGATGTAAATTAAGAATAATTTGCTGTAAATATGCTTGTTAAGGTAGAGTTGTTAAATTTATTGAAGGTGCTGTGCCAGAACCCGGTTGTGTGAACTTCGTTCCTGGATTTACGACGGTATTGAAAAAACCGCCATTTTTCAGGAAGAAGCTATTTCCGGTTGTTCCGCCAATAGCGTCTATACGTTGGTTGTTTGAATAGGTCGCATCAACTGTAAAGGTACTTTCCACGACTTTCAGCCAAGTTCCAGTAGCTGTACGAACCCATTGATTACGATATTCTGCAGAACGGCCAAGGAAGCCGTTGTCGGCATTGAAATTTTCGAGGAAGCTATGAAATCCCGTTAAATAGGTGTTTGTTTTGGGACGTTTCCAGCTTGCAATGAGTATCCAATTGTTGGTCGAAGGATCATTAAACCATGCCGTAAAATCAGTACTTCCATTGTTATCAGGTTCTCCCTTCAATAAAAATTTATAAGTAGTGGCGGCAGTCCAATTATACTTGAGGTAGCTTTGTCCACCAGAACCTTCGCCACCAAACTCACCTGTTGTCGTATTTGTCCCTTTTCTATTTAATGTGATGCGATCCTCTGCTGGTATTTGGGACGGGTTATCGGTGCTATATGGACTCCAAACAGAAAATAGTATTCTGCGCTCTGTCGCTGAATTGACCTGCATACCGAAATATCCTTGGCCGAACCCGTTTGCCATAAAGTAAGAACCTATCTTATCTTCTCCGGCAGGCACTTTCACCTCGCTATAATAATAGGATACTTGCTGATTTGTTGGAATGGTATAACTAAAATGGCAGGATGGGCCCCGTCGCGACCAATAGTAAGTATTATCTACATTATTGTCACTATAAATTACAGTGCCATTTGTTGCCGAACTGTCTAAAATCAAGTGTGATACATCTGCAAAATAACCGCCTGACTTGGTCACACCTTGAAGATCCATTTTTATATATCCCGCCGTATTTAGCGAATAGGTACCGACCGTGTAATCCTGTAATGTTCCACCCTTAAGTTTGATTTGCTTGCTTACACCGTTGATTGTTAACTTCACCGTACTACTATCGCCTGAAGGTAACACTTTAGCCCTTATTTTAACACGTAAAGCGCCCGCTTGGGGGACCTTAGCATAGGTACTGATCACGCTATTGGCATTGGTCCAGTTTGCCAATCCATTGCTATTGATGACTTCTACTGCACCGGAAGGTGCCGAAGTAACAAAAGCATTGCCACCTAAGGGAACTTCGTATCCGCTTAGACCAGGGGATGCGGCCCGTAGTGATAATTTCTCTTCTAAATTTGTTTGTACCTCGCTTTTTTGGCAAGAAAGAAAGCTTGCCAATACTGTACAGAGCAGTAGCGTAATTTTAGGATATCTCATAATTTAAATTTAATTGTTCACCCTAATTTTATAAATACAATTAAATTAAACGAAAACTATGCGATGCAATCGTTTGTGTGAATTGCTTTTGTAACAAAAGGGATACTTTAAGTAATAGTCATTATCCATTTAATGAACTGTCGTTAGGTAAACATTGCAATGCGCAATAGTTTAAATCGTCCCCAATGGTTGGTTTCAAAGAAATGGGCTGAGACCAATTATAAAAATTAAGCCAATGTCCGAAAATAATTTTGCTGAACTTTATAAAACTTGGTCGACGGATCAGTTGTTGTCTGTGGTAGACAATCCCGATCACTATGAGCCTTCTGTGCTTGAAGCTGCCGAGATAGAATTAAAAAGTCGACAGTTGACCACCGAGGAGTTGACGGCAGCAAGATATGTGCTTAAGCAATTTTACTTATGAATGCAAACCTGCTTTCGTCGTTTTTTTGTAAGTTCGCGACTTCAAATTTGTGGACGTTATTAAACAATGAACAGTTGCTGTAGGGACAATAGACTAATAAATAGTGTATGAATATTATTGAAAGCATAAAAAAGACGAATTGGTTGCGTATCGCATTATTTTACGGGTTGCTGATATTGGGAACTTTTGCCATACGAAAGCTTCCTAATATTTTCCAGATGGCTATGAAAGATGTTTTTAGTTTTCCATTGCCTTGGAATATGAATCACGGATTTATTATTCTGATTATCTCAGCATTTTTTTATGCTTTGTCAAAAGTCGTTTCCACCGTTACACTTTTTGGTCCTAATAAAATAAAGTCACTTTTGTTTCCATTCCTTTTATTTGCAGGATATGGTATTTATGGATTCAAAAATAATTACGGTGTCGATGAGCACGTATGGGCATTGTTGTTCTGCCTGTTTACATTGCTGTATGATATCATGGAGGAATTTACTTGGCGGGGCTATTTGAATGATAGTCTAGGAGAAATAAAATGGCCCATTAAAAGTGTGATTACGGGAATATTTTGGGCGATTTGGCATCTTTTAATTTTTGATAATTTTAGCCAATTTGGTGGCTTTGCCGGATTTGTGCTTTTGTGTATTGTCTTTTCGTTTGTATTGACTTTCTCCACCATAAGAACCAATTCAATTATAGCTCCAGCTACTTTACACGCACTGTTGGGGAAGACAAATTTAGTCACCCTGTTATTATTTATACTGTTTATTATTTTATTACTCTTTTGGAATAAGAAATTCAAGGGATCAACCAGCGATGCCGAACTCAAATCGTAGGAAATCGCTGGTGGACCATTGCTGCACGTAGCCGATCAATTTTGAGTATCTGACCATAAGGAGCAGAGGGCACAAACCATAGCGATCTATAAATAAACTGCTGCTTCCTAGGTCATTTAGACTATTCGGACAGTGTATCGGCATGTCGATGCATAAGCTTCCAGCTACCTTGCTCTTTTCTGAAGATTTCGGTGATTCTGAGATTGAAAATCACCACGGTATCTTGCCCTTTTATGTTGACGGACGAACGTTGTATACCCGTCCAATAGGCTAGTGTATCACTTGCATCTTGATGGATCACTTCAAATTTGTTTTGTGCACCCGGAAGGAAATTGGAAGCTCCTTTTTGGTTAAAATCATTGACCTGTAATAGCCCAGAAATGTATATTCCATTGGGCGGAAAAATTGTTGCAGGCTCATTTGAGACAGAAATATCTTTTAGGGAATCAAAATGACCCTCCACAAAATCTGTTGAGGCTTTTAAACGGATAGCCATAAATTTTTCGAAATCCAAGAGTGCATTATTAGCTGTTTTCATATCTTTTATCTTTGTTTAATTGATACAAAGTTCCCAAAATGAAATTATTCTAACCCGTGACTATCGTCACATAATATCAAGAGTTTAGCCTTCTCCTACGAATTCTGCTTAAGGTTTCTCGAGCTACTCCCAAAAAGGAAGCCAATTGAGAAAGTGGCACACGTTGTAGGATTTCAGGATATTTGCGTTCTAGATAAGACAGGCGTTCAGCAGCCGAATAGAGTTTAAATAGATTGGCAAACTCTTCCTGGCGTGAAGCAAACTGCCTGATACAATGCCGTCCCAACCGCTCTATTTCTATAGCCTGTGCAGCAAGTTCAAATAGTGTCGACTTATCAAAAATAATGGTCCTTAAGTCCTCACAGGCTACGATGTTAAATTCGGATTTTTGCCCACTGCCAAAACTTTGAATATTGGTAGCGATGTCGTTTTCAAAGAAAAATCCTGTGTTTTTGACAGTTCCATCAATAACATAATAACTTCTACAATAGCCTTTGTCGATAAAAAAGAGCGAATTGCAAACTTTACCCTGTTTCAGCAGTAAATCATTTTTTTTGAAGTTACGCAATGTCAATGCTGGCTGCAGCAAGTGCCAGCTATCCGTCGAAAAGTCAACCAGTGCGTGAATGTAATTGCGAAGATTGTCCATGGTCAAAATTAAAAAAAAAATTGAGTGCGCCTAAAGCCAATTTTTCTACTGTCGAAATTTTGGGAACTATTTTTTGAAGAGTTGTAATTATTTACTTAATGGCTAAGGTTTTCTTAGCGAGCTGTTTGTAGCGCTTCGGCTACAGGTTTTTTGAATATCGATTTTAACTTATTGTTTAACTTTTTTTTGAACTACATTTATGATACCTATTCCGTCGAAACCTACACCTTAGTGTATCTTCTTCGCTGGATATCGATGTTATTAACGTAAAGAATATGCTTTTATCTGTAGTTGCTGTTTTGGTATTTTTATTGAATGTTACGCTTGTTTTCCTCAGTATTCGACGAGAAAATACATTATTTCAGAGACACCTTATGATTATTCTCTCATTGGGTTTGTTTCAGATTCTGTTCGGATTTTTATGCAACCACTTGTTTCCTGAGTGGCTATATCTTTTGCTGATCTTTCCTAATGGATTATTGTATGGACCCGCTTTGGCACTATTAGTTCATGATCTCATTGCCGGATCTACGGTATTTGGTTTGTGGAAGCATATGTTCCCTTTTTTTGGAGCCATGCTTATCTTTGTATTGCTATGCAGCAATTTTACCCTTCGATACCAGTATAACCTCGACTATTCCATCTTTCTTAATTTTTTATCTTACATCCATCTACTAGGGTACATGGTTTGGTTGTGGTTTGAAATGCGGAAAAACGATTTTTTAAAATTTAACCTTAAAAGAATAATCTTTTTTGCTAGTATAATTGTTTTTGTTTTTTTGTCCTCTTTTTTGATCTTTAGAATGGCCTATTTTGATGTTAATTTTAATATTCATCGGGGATTCAGTATAGGCTTATATGTGATCTTCCTGTCAGCAATCAAGTTTGTTGTGCCTCCAGATGCAAAGTTAATACAAACAGAAGCCTTTAATGCAAGTAAAATTTCTGTAATTCCACAACAGATACTCAAGCTCGATATAGTGCGGCAGTTGGAAAAACAGAAAGGCAAACTTTCTCTTCCTCCAATGAGTGCAGAAAAACAGCTAGAATATAGAAAAGCCATTGACTATTTTATACAAACCTTAGCATATTTGGATAGCGATCTCAATAAGGAAAGCTTCTGCCAGCAAGTGGGTATTCCTGTACATCAGGTAGGGGCTTTTCTCAAAGATGAGTATGATAAAGGGCTGAATGGATTTATCAATCAATTGCGACTAAGCTATGCAGCCAAACAGCTGCGCTCACAGGAACTCGTCTACACCATCAGCGATCTGGCTTTTGTTTGTGGTTTTAATTCTAGGGCTTCTTTTTATCGCAATTTCCAAACTGAATTTGGTTGTTCTCCCCATCAATATCGCTTAGGTTGTCTTTCAATGGTATGTGGATAAATTTGAATTGTCTCAATTTGTGGGGGCAATTTTATTTTTTCACAAAAGAAATGTTTTCTTTTTATCGTAAAAACAGTTGTCCCGCCTTAAGGGACATTAGGCTTATTTTCTTTTGTAAGAAGCTTGTTATTAATTGTTTACGGTTTATTCCTTTTTGTATTATCGCTGAGCGATAAATTTATCCGCGATGATATGTCCTTTGTTTGAGACATGCTATTCCGATCGATTGATAATCTTTGTCAATAAGTTTTTATGTCTTTGACAATGAATCTATTCGTATCTGAATGGATGTAAGGTAGAAAACTGAGGACTGTTTATCAACCCAAAAAAAGAAGATTATGTATTACGATTTTTATCTGTATTATTTGAGCTACCTGAGCTCTCTTTACAATGGATATCCCTTAATTATTCGAATGACCTTGGTGATGGTCATGTTGTTGGCAGTAATTACACTATGTGGCATACTGCGCTTATTGTTTATAGGGTATAAAATAAATCGGGAAGAACGGCGAAAGAACAAAACGAAACAACATTTTGAGGAGAAACTGGATTTTGTTATGCGTAACAAAGCGAACTATGATGTCGAGGAAATCCAGGCTCTTCTGGACTATGATGTAAGTAAAGTGAAAAAGTGGAAATGGGAATTGGTGACCGATCTTGTTCTTTCGGTCAAAAATACGGTAGAGAAGGCAAGTGCACTTAATGTTATTAATTATAAGAATTGCCTTGAAGCGTTGGGATTGACGCGTTTTTGGGAAAAACGTATGCGCGTTGCTGCCATTGACCGTCGGCGTGAAGTCTTACAAATTGTGGGTGAAATAGATAATGGAGTGAATAGTGGGGTGCTCTCCAAGTCAACATTTCATAAAGATATCCAACTGCGTAAGGCAGCACGTGACCTGTATACCAGTCAAGACACCTATAACCCATTCCGATTTATGGAGGAAAACTTTGATGAAGCTTTCACTCAGTTGGATAAATTACGTCTTCATGCCACATTGATTAAAAAGTCAAATGAAGGTAAATTGCCCAATTTACTTCGCTGGATTAATAATTCAAAAAATCCAAATTATATCATTTTTGTGCTTCGTGAGATTGGTTTCTTCAAACAATATGAGGCTTCAGCAACTTTATTGACACTTCTTGATAAACAAGAGAATAAGGATGTGCGGGCACAGATCGTAATGACGCTTGGAGAACTCGACTATTTTGAATGTGCACCTGTGTTAATCGATAGGTTCGCCTTGGAGAATAGCAGTGTCAGAGAGGCTATCATTAAAGCGCTGGGTGGTCTGCGTGATGAACACACGTTGGCTTTCCTTGTAGAGACCTATCAGTCAACAGCAGATGTAAATATCAAATTGCTTGTGGCGCGTTCTATTAAATGTCATGGTGAACAAGGAAAGCAGAAACTTCATCAGCTAAAAGAAGACGCCCGATTTGGCGCCAAGGAGAAAGAGCACCTGCTGCTGGATCAGGTGTTTTCAGAAAATATTTTCGTATCAGCCTAAACTTTTAGAAAAATGGTATACTTCTTTACTTATCTTATTTACTTTTATGCAACTACACTTGCTATTTTCTATATAGCATTGCTCGTAATGAGCTATTTTAAAACGATACATTATCGTTATTCTTACACAAAAAGAGACGAACATTATCTAAAAAACTTTCCGAAAGAGGCGCCAGGAATATCTATTGTTGCGCCAGCATTCAATGAAGAAGTGATTATCTCTGATAGTGTCAACTCTCTTTTAAATCTCGATTATCCAACCTTTGAAGTAATTATTGTTAACGATGGTAGTAAAGACAAGACCCTAGCGATTTTAATAGACGAATTTGAACTAGAAGAAGTTCCTTATTATTATGTCTATAAAGTATACTGTAGGCCTGTTCATCGCATATTACGATCCAAAAACCCGGCTTTTAGTAAGCTCATTGTGGTCGATAAGGAGAATGGTGGAACAAAGGCGGATGCAATGAATGCAGGTGTTAATATGGCTCAATACGCCTATTTTATCAATACCGATGTTGATTGTATTCTTGCCAAGGATACCCTGAGCAAAATTATTTTGCCTGTATTGGATAGTGAACAGCATGTGATTGCAGTCGGAGCGACCATGCGTATGGTGAATAGCTGTTCGATAGACAAAGGACAAATTACACGTGTAAGACCACCAAAAGGCCTTATTCCTCTTTTTCAGGAAACAGAATATCTCCGATCTTATCTGGTAGCCAAAATGGGCTGGTCGATGCTCAATGCTATTCCAAACGTATCCGGCGGGTTTGGTCTCTTTGATACTCAAGTGGTGACCTCTGCAGGCGGCTTTGATTCGGCTTCTCATGCCGAAGATATGGATATGACGGTGCGGATGGTAGCCTATATGCGGGAAAACCGAAAGAAATACAAGATTGCACAATGCCCATATAGTCTCTGTTGGACAGAAGGACCACCAAATATAAAAGTGCTGAATAGGCAGCGTACCCGATGGGGACGTGGTATGCTGCAATTCATTATCGATCATCGGAAATTCTTCTTAAACAAGGACTATGGCCGGCTTGGATTGCTTGTGATGCCTTACATTGTTTTTTTTGAATTTCTGGCTCCAATAATCGAGTTTACTGGATTTTTATTCCTGTTGTTTTTATTGTTTACGCATCAGGTCAATTTTGATACATTTTGGATGATGTTGCTTTATGCATACCTCATTGGTCTCTCTGTATCTATCATTACGGTATCGTATGATCTGGTATTGAATAAGCTTTACAAAAACTTTTGGGAATACCTCAAGCTCGTGCTGTTTTCAGCATTTGAAGCTATTATATACCATCCTTTGGTCGTGGTTTTTACCCTTAGAGGATACATTCAATATTTAACTAAACGAAATTTCAAATGGGGACAGATGACCCGTCAAGGGTTTTCGCCTTCAAAAAATGTTAACGCTGCCAATAACAATGTTTAAGAAGTTTACATACGCCAGTCTTTTTATAGGAATTTCTGGCGCTTTACTGCTGGCAAATCCCAGCTATGCCCAAAGGGCCGGAACGACAATTGAACGAAATAAAGATGCCAACGAAATTAATGAACTCTATAGCCAGGGAAAGTGGGAGGAAGGAAAGAAAAAAGTCGATGAATTTCTTAAAAAAAATCCCAAAGATTCCGATATGCGGATGCTGCTCGGGAAATATTATCTTCATCGGCAACAGTACGATAAAGCGCGATATGAGCTTGTAAAATCACTTGAATATGCTCCCGCAAATGTGGAGTCCAAGCATATGCTTGTTGCTGTGGAGACCGAAACACAGCGCTATTCGAGCGCGATCTGTTATATCAATGAACTATTGGAAGTTAATCCTTATTGGAAAGGCTTGTGGCGCAAGAAAATTGAATTGTACCGGACCATGGGCAACCAGGTCGAGGCAGATCGCTTATTGAAGCGTATCGCCCAGATTTATCCAGAGGATACCGAACTTAAATCGGATCAGAATTATCTCCTGGAGAAACGTAGCGCAGAAATTAAAAAATCAGGCAAGCTTGATCAATCCATTGAAATGGGCAAAAAATTGGTCGAAGATCAACCTCGAAAACAGGATAGTTACTTTTCGATTATCGATAACTATATCAAGGCGGGCGATTTTAATAATGCACTGGTCTACACCGAAAGGGCACTAAATCAGTTTCCCCGAGATGCTGCTTTTGTGCAGAAGAAGATTGCAATATTAGAGCATCAACAACGATATCCTGAAATCCTGACATTTTTGGATGATCAACTTAAACATGGTGGTAGTGGCAGTTTGCGATCGCAATACAATTATTTTTTGCTTGAAGCGGCACGAAATGCTAAAAATAATGACCCTGCGAGCTTATACGGAAAAATATTTGATGGCGCACCTGGAAATAAGGAGGCTTTTGATTATGTGTATAATGACCTAATAGCAAAAGAGCAGTATGAAGGTGCTATTGTTGCTTTAACTAAACATCGTCGTAGTGTAGGCGGGAGTAAGGAGTTAGACATGAGAGAATTGACGGTGTACAAGCGTATGGGGAGTCAAGCCAAAGTATCAACTTTGACGAAAACCTATTTTGCAAAATATCCCGGAGATACCGATCTCCGTGAATCCTATGTCACGCTCACTTTACAGCAGGCGAAAACGAGTTTTCAGGATGGAAAAATTGGGGTAGCCATTAGTGATTGGAAAGATGTCATACGTTATGGGGATGATGCATCGATAGCGATAGCGCAACAGGGATTGTACAATGCTTATGTGACAGAAGGTCGGTATCAGGAGGCGATTGTTGTTTTGGACGATATTCTCCTTGACGAGCCAGGCGATGCAACACTGCTGTTAAAGAAATCGGATCTGTACAATAAGCAGGGACGCTACGATCAAGCGCTTTTGATTTACGAACAGGTGTTGGGTAGAGCGAATGAGGAAGAGCGTCAGCGTTTGTTGAGCGGCTATAGTGACATCATGATACCACGTGTCAAAAACCTACTTGAAGCGTATAAACTCACTGAAGCGCAACAGTCTGTCGACAGGTGGCTCACCGTTGATCAATATAATCAAGATGCACTGCTTTATATGATCAATATCTGTTATCAGCTGAAAGACAACGATGCCATGTTGCGTTATGCACAGATTGCCGAAGGACAATATGCCGATGATGTCGCGTTTAAGATAAAACTCGCTGAAGCAATGACTCATAAGGTAGAGAAACTTGCGGACTCTTGGGCACTTTTACATAGCCAGGTAAAACTCAATCCCTTCCACATACCTTTGGTAAATACTTTCACAAATACGACAGAGGAATACGCCGGACGCTTGCTAAAGGGAAAGGAGCATGAGATGGCCTTGAACGTCATCGACACTGCATTGCACTACAAAGACAACAAGGTGCTGAAATATATGAAAGGCCTAGCTTATGAGGGACTAAGAAATTACGATTCGGCATACTATTATCAGAAATTTTATGAACCCTCACTGCTGGAATTGGATGATTTCAAAAGCCACCTCAATTATTTGGGGCAAAAATCTTTCCATAATACGGTTTCAGTATCGCATTTAAGGGCTAGGTTTGGTGATGACTATGCTATTTCAACGATCTCAACAATCGATTATACCCGACTAAATGCAGATGGGAGCACTTACACGGGGCGGGTAAATTATGCTGGTCGTGCTGAAGGCAAGGGAGTTCAGGGACAATTTGAATGGGCAAGACCATGGACAGCAGATTTGTCCAGTCGCATGGATGTCGCTTGGGCCAATAAGTATTTTGCTAAAATTGCCTTGAATGCAGCCGCAATTTATACCTGGAAACCCTCTTGGGAAGCCGAGGCGGGATTGGGTTTTCGGAGTTTCTATACCAAGCAAAATCTGTTTAATCTGAATCTCGGAATCAGCAAGGAAATCGAGGATTTTCGCCTTAATGCCAAGTTGAGCAATTTCTATCTGAATAGCGCTGGTCAAGGGCGATATCTCTATAGTCTAATGGGAAAAGCGCAGTACTTTATGAATAGTCCCAAAAACTATGTATTAGCCATGGGAAGTATTGGTAACTCCCCCGATATTGACTTGTTGGACAATCAATTCTATAATAGTTTTAATTTCTTCAATGCGATGGTAGGAGCAGGATTAGGACGATCTATCAGCCGTAATATTGGCGTGAGCGCAATTGGTACCTGGTATAATTTCCAAACAGGAAAAGAGTTGGACAACAGTACTTACCGAAATTTATATAATCTATATCTTCAGTTAAATGTATCTTTTTAAGGTCGCCATATTATTTATTTTACAAATTTTGCTGTTAAGCTGTGCGGGTGAGGCGAGTACATTCAAGTTTGAGTCGCCACAGCTCACCATAGCATCCAATGGTGATAAAAGCAGTCGTAATGCGGCAGATTATTTATACTATCACCTAAAAAAACGCATTCAAAATAGAACGGCCTTTCAGGTAAAACGTTCGGATCAGATCAATCTTCAGGGAGCAAACACGGTGTACCTGGAGCTTGTTCCGGATTTGGATTCCGATTATGAAATCCGTAATGAAAAAGATCGGCTTTCTATCTTTGGACGCGAGTATGCTACACTATGTTGGATTTCCTATCTTTTAATTGATCATTTTTCAAATTTCCATCAGTTGGATGTCGCTGACCTGCCACCCAACTACCTAAATTTTAACAGTCATAAAGGGCATTTTTCGATGCAATACCGCGAGCCTCATTTACCATCAAATCTGGACGCGGACTATGCCGGGATACTGTTGACCAAAGCTACAGATCGCGACTGGGGAATTTGGGGGCATAATCTAAAACGCGTTTTTGGAAATAGCATACCGACCAATTCCTATGCATTCGTAGACGAAAAGAGAATAAATGAGCAGTATTGTTTTTCAGCACAGGAAACCTACAATGCGATTAGTTCATATATAAGAGATCAATATGGCGATGGAACAAAGGCACCAACCCATTTTATGATAGCTCCAAATGACAATGACTTGGTTTGTACCTGTAACGACTGCCAAAAAAAGGGGAATACGAAAACCAGTGCCACTGCAGCAGTTGGCGATCTGCTTAATCGGCTGGCACAGGAATTTCCAAAACACCATTTTTTTACCCTCGCTTATCGATCCACTGCCGAAGCGCCGAAAAGAATATTAATGGAGAATGTCGGTGCATTTGTTAGCACGATCGATTTGCCAAAAACTGCATTTCTCGATTTGAATTCGGTTGCTGTGTCTAGTTTTTCAATACTAGCGAACAATTGGAAAACAAAGGTAAGGCATCTGTACGGCTGGGATTATGTTTCAAATTTTGACGACTATCTCACGCCATTTCCGGTCATGGAGCGTGTAAAGAAACAGCTACCTTTTTTTAATAGCCTTGGCATTGATGGGCTATTTCTAAATGGTAGTGGCTATGATTATAGTTCGTTCGAAGATGTAAAAACTTATGTATTTGCCGCCTTAATGATCGACCCATCGTTGGAAGTGCCACAATTGATAACAAACTACCTGCAACGGTTTTATCCAAGTACCGGAAACTTGCTATCAAATTACTTAATTGGACTGGAGCGTAGCGCCCTTAAAAGAAACCACCCAACGGATGTTTACTCCTCCTTTCGCGAGGCTTTACGGACGTATATTGACCAGGAAGAGTTTTTTCATTTCTATGAGAAATTGATCCAATTGAATAAGTTCACCGTGGGTAATGAACGGGAGAAAATCGACAAATTATTAACGGCATTGGCTTATACCAAACTTCAAATTCAGTATGCTAGCGCAGGAAGAATGCAGGGCGATATGAAAAGGACGCCAAATTTGGAAACCAATAGCGATAACAAAGAAGAGGCACTGGATAGACTGTCTGCCTATACAACCTATGCTGACCTGAAGAACTACAAGGAAGAGGATGGAGCAATTCATAGGTATATCCAGGACTGGAAAGCGTTTGAGGAAAATTCCTTCAAGCGGAATGACTTTGCGCAAGCACAAGCAACAGGGTTGATATCGAAGCAAAGTTGTGAAGATAGTTACTTATTAAGTGATGGGTTAGACGGTTTTGCCAGTGATTTTAATCAGGGCTGGTTCCTAGCGGGTGAAGATATCGTGGTTGACGGTATCATCCATAATGAGTCCGAGCAGAAAAAGAGATTTACACTACGTTGCCTGGTGCATGCCAAGCATCGAATGCTAGTGCCAGATCATGTTGAATTCTTTTGCAATGGCCGCAAAGTAGCAACTTATACGGCCGATGATTTTGAATTACAATCGGGAGTTGCTGTGTTGGAAAGGGAGGTCGGACTGGAAAAAAATGGAACGGTTCAACTAAGAATATACAAGAGTAAGGATATTAAAAAATCAGTAATTGCCTGTGATGAGATACGGATATATTAAAAATGCAATTTTCGCAGCTGTTATGCTGCTATTGGGGTCATGTATGGATATCGCAAACCGCAAGACCAGTATAGAAATTGAAGATAATGAGCGGCACTATTATCCATTGCTAGCCGGCCAGGAAAAAGATCTTTCTTTCAACTTGAAAAATATAGGTAAGAATCCGATGATGATCACTGATATCATTACTTCCTGTGGCTGCCTGAAAGTTGAAGAAGGGTTAGGGGCATTTTCCATCCCCCCAGGTAAGGAACGCTTATTGACATTCAGTTACAATAGCGCAAAAAATGTGGGTTACGTCAAACATTATATTACGTTATACGGAAATTTTGAGAAATCACCCATTCGCGAAATAATATTTGATATCAATGTGGTGCCAAATGCGCTGTATACGAAAGATTATGAAGAGCTCTATAGTGAAGAGATCCGGGCGCAGGGTGGATTGAAAACCCTGGTAGACGGTGCAGAAAATAATAAGGGATATTTTATGGATGAAGATTTTAATAAGAGCATTCATGACAAATAGCTATGGGCTATATCTTGGGAGATGTAATTCCTGTTAATTATTAGTTTATAATACGTTAGTGATGTCAGTCATTTTCGAGATGATAGTTGTCATTTTTAACAAAAATTTAAAATAGGATATTTAGCGCCGATGATAGGTTTGCCTATATGGTTATTTATCTAATATATGGATACTGTAATATACGAGCCGAAAGAATTGCTGGTGGCCTTGATTGAATTGGAGAAAAGGTTAGCCACGGCACTTGGAAAATATTGCCCAAATAATGAGTTACTATTATCAGAGGATCTGGATAAGGCACTCGAGGATTTTTTGCAATTGCGTGAAGTCGCCGACAATGAGATCGGTTATCTTTCCTCACAATTGGCCCTTATACATTTGGAACGGGAAATAGAGCGTACGATCGAAGTTGTTATTGATTCCAATAATCTACGCGCATACTACGATTACAATGAATATGTCGTGAGGAAAGATGTAAAAAAGTTAGTGCAAAAAAGACAATGGCAGACCAAAGATGTGTTCTTGGCTGCGTTACTCGGAGGACTATTGACACTACTGCTGTCGTGGTTTTTTGTTTTGGATTAGAATATAAGTTTTACGAATATTTTACTGCTGTATAGGTTTATGATGAAGCCATTTATTTTTGTTTTTTTATTATTTCTCGTTTTGCTACAGCATAGTTACGGCCAGAAATTAAAGGAGGATCAGTTCAACAAACGTTACCTGGATGTTGTTGTATCTTTGGTAGCCATTGACATAAAGGAGGCGGAACGCGTTGCAGACTCTTTGCGACATGTCGCTAATACCGATGAACAGAAAATTAAAGTTTATATGTTGTGGTCTAAGCTTTATGAAAATAAAGGTGATATGAAACAGAGTATTCAAAGTGCTATGCGCGCGGATACAATCTCCAATGCAACCATGAACTTTTCCTGGCAGGCAACGACCTCGGGCTCACTGGCAACCTCGTTCCGTCAATTGGGCCTACTGAAAGCATCCGAGAGTTTTTTGAGAAAAGCTGAAGTTTCCAATGAAAATCAAACTGATCCGATCATGAAAATGCTTACACGTATCAATATTTTACATGAAAGAGCATTTCATAGTTTTGCCCAGGGTAATTATTTGGATGCCAAAGCATATGTGGTTAAGGCTTCATCCTATATTCAACACAATGCCAATGATGATAAAAAGGCATTGCTCATTAAAGCTACAAATGATCAGCTTATGGGAATTTGTGCCTTGAATTTAGGCGATTTGGCGGCTGCAGATTCCTTTTTGAACTCTTCCTTCGATAAAATTAAAACGGTTGAAAGTAATCTCAAACCATATATCTATCGTGCTCAGGCCGAAGTGGCACTTGCACGCAATGATCTGAAAAACGCAAAGAAATACCTGGATTTGGTACAACCTTATCTCGAAAATGGTAGCATAGAGGAACTAAGCATGTTAACCTACGAAACGTTGTCAAAATATTATAAGGAAAGTATAGATGAAAAAAAGTCACTTCAATATCGTTCCCTTTTTATTGACCTCAAGGAGAAAAGAGACAATGTAGCGAAGAGTATTTCCGATGATCTCATAGAAAACCTCAATGAAAGAAAGTTTTTTTATAGGAATAGGTTAATCTTCGCATTGGGCGGTATCACTGTGATCTTACTTTTGGCGACTGGCGTGATCTTGTTTTTTTATGAAAAACAACGGAATTATCGAAAAAAGTATGTTGATCTAATGGAAAAACAACCTGCAAAAATGGTTATTGGCAGCCCGCAGATCAAGCCCGAACTTCTGCTAAATGAGCGCGTAGAAAATCCGGGCAATATCAAAGCGAAAGAGGTTAATATGTCTAAAGAAACGGAAGACCGATTATATCAGTTCCTGCTCAAAAAAGAAGCCGAGTTATTTTATCTGGAAAAGGGAGTTACACTGAGCCAGCTTGCAGCCAGCATGGGAACGAACAGCCGTTATGTAACCTATATCATCCAAAAGTTCAAAGGCAAAGACTTTTACGATTATCTCCAGACAAGGCGGATTGATTATATTGTGGATAAGATCCGTACTTCTCCGGAGCTCCTGGATTTTAAATTATCCTATCTTGCAGATATGTGTGGCTTTGCATCATTAAGTAAATTCTCTTCTTCCTTTAAAACCGTTACCGGAATGCCACCTTCGGCATTTGTACATTTTGTAAAAATGGAAATGGAGCAATATAACCTTTAGCAAGCTAGTTCGTTTTGGCACTAGTTTCATCGTCGTAGTGACGCATAATGTAATAAAAATAGTCTATCATCTTCAGGTAGTTTTCAATGCTGATGTATTCATTGGTACTATGCATACTCTGCTGTTCAGCGTGATTAATTTTAATGGGCATAAAGCGATAAATATGATCACTGAGATTTTGGTATTTGATAGCGTCGGTTCCGCCAACGGTCAGGTAAGGCGTAACAATAAGATCAGGGTATAGTCTGCGGATAGAAGCTTCCATCATCTTATACGCTTTAACGTCTGTTGGTGAGACTTTGGATGCTTCTCGGGCATTGTCGACCTGTTCGATCTCAACATCAAACCCGCTTGTAGCCTGCTCGACATGATTCCGAACTTCCTGTAGGGTGTTTTCAGGCAATAGCCTAAAATTGACGACAAATTGAACTTCAGGTGAAAGTACATTGGGGGCATCGCTGCCCTTCATCATCGTCAGTGCCGTAGTTGTTCGCACGAGGGCATTAGTCGAATGGTTTTTCGTTAGTTGAGCCAGAAGTAAAGGTTCCATAATCCAGCGATTAGCGATCGCAAAGCGGGAGGCAAAAGGCATACTACCACCAACCTGTTGAAAGAAGTTTTGGATAATAGGGCCGATCTGTGCTTTCATCTGGTGATTTTCTAAGCGCTGCATGATGACTGCCGCTTTACCAATTGCACTCGTTGTTGATGGCATCGAAGAGTGCCCACCAAGACCTTTAACCTTTATTTTCAGAGATAAAAATCCCTTCTCCGCACAACCGATCAATGCTACATCGGAGCTGATTCCCTTGACCGAGCCCTTTTCCAGAATGAGTCCACCCTCGTCATAAACGGCTTCGAATTTAAGGCCTTTTTCTTTGAAGTAGTCTGCTATTTTAGCTGCGCCGCGTACGCCACCAACTTCTTCATCAAAACCAAAAGCGAGGTAGATATCCCGCTTGGGCTGTACCTGTTCTCGAACCAACTGTTCCGTAGCTTCAAGTAAGGAGAAGAGCATGCCTTTCATATCTAAGCTTCCGCGGCCATAAATGCGGCCGTTGGCTACTGCCCCCGAAAAAGGTGCATAGTCCCATTCTTCGGCTATTTCGCTAACAGGCGGTATTGCCTGGTCTCTAGGCTTAAATAGCGTTGAATCGTTGTTTTTTATAGCAGCTGAACCGGGAGGAACAACATCCATATGCGAAAGAAAGAGTAGCGGAAGCAAGCTATTGTCGCTTCCCTTGAGTCGAATGACCAGCGCGTGGCCATTGACCGTATAGGTTTCCAGAGAGCGATAGATCAGTGGAAAATTGTGCCTGATGTAACTATTAAGTTCTTCAAAAGGAACATAGTTAAATAATGTCGAGTCGCCAATAGAGATTGTGGCTATTTTGATGCCGCCGGCAAATCGGGCAACAATGCTATCATTGACCGCTGGCTGCACAGGCGTTGCAGCAGATTTTTTGACACGCGTAAACGGGTAAGTCAGCGTTCTAATTAAAAGCCCAATGATAAATAGGATAAGTAAGACAAAAAGGATTAAGAGAATTTTCTTCATAACAGACCTCATATTAACATAAGAACTTACCTTATATACGCTGGGAAAAACCTGTCCAGCGTATATCCTGTTGTTTCTAGTAGAACACGAAAGCCCTTCGTTTGTTTCTTATTTCCCGTTAAATGTGCAATAGCTCAAATTCCTGTTGAACTGTTTCTTGCCCATTGACGATAATTGAAATTTTATGTTTCCCTGCATAGAATTTCCGGGTAGTAATCAATTTGAAAGATTGCTTTCGCTCGATACGGTTTATTTCAGTTCCCTGATAGGTTCGTTCACTAATTTTAAATACCTTTCGAGATAGCTGACCATTTGACTTTTGATAATACAACCCATACTCCAGACGTAGTGATCTGGCGCTGCTGCTTCCATTCTCAATTTCAAAGGAAAAAATAAGGTGTTCACCTATTTTAACTGCCGGTGTATGGATACTGAGATTCCTAATATGAAAATCGCTACTATCCAGTCCATAAAAGCTTAGAATCGCTGGATGTCCTTGTTTGAGTAAGGTACGGCAGCCATGTTTGATGATGGCATCTGTATTTTTACCGATGCCATTCCACTGCTGAGCAATGGTCAGAACGAGATGGGGATGATCTTTGGCAATATCGTTGAGATTGTTGGCCACACTTCTTCTTACGCTCTCGGATGGGTCATTATGTAGGTTTTGGAGGATAGGCAGGATAGGGGAAGGGTCGTTTTTCAACGCTGGAATTGCCATCGCCCAGGGGAGTCGGGGCCTAGATCCTTCACTTGTAAGGCGTCGAACTTGAGGATGTGGGCTTTTGGACCATCTTTCCATTTCCGCGATCATACGAGATCCATAGTTGATAATAAATGGACGAACGGCAAATTCGCAGGTTATGAATCTCGTGACGATTTCAAATGACTGCACAGCTGTTTCAAAATCTCCGATGCCGTAAGTTTCGATATAGTCCGGAAAAATAACATATTCAAGGCCCCCCCGATGCTTCGTTTCTAGGAGATGTTCCACCACTTGTGTTAGTAAGGCCGCTGCTTCGGGAAAGGATGCCGGCATAAATTCATGTAAGGCTGCTGTGCTGTGTTTTGTACGCTGTTTCCATTCCATTTCATGAAAACTGCCTGAAAAAACGCGTTTGATAAACTGTTCTCTGTTAAAACTGTGGTCAACGCGGTGGAACTGATCGGCAATAAACTGATAAAATTCCGGTGTATATATATCTTTAATTAGGGCCATGAGTTGAAGAAATAGCTGTTAAATATCGATTAAGGAAGACAAGATACTAATTTTTAGACTTTAGTATCTTGTCATGTGAGCGGATTAGTTCGTGGCTTCTACGCCAAATTTTTTGATCGCCTCAGGGCTCAGCGGAGTGAAAAAGTTAAGCATGTTACCATCGGGATCACAAAAAAGCAATGAGCGATTACCCCAAGGCATTGTTGTCGGCTCCTGAATGATTTTTGAAGCACTATTTTTGATCCGAATATATTCATGATCTACATTTTCCACTAAAAATTCAATAATAATAGGGGCCATGTTACCAAAGATAATGGGGCTGTCGCTAAACATTTGCATCGTACGAGTACTTCCTATAGCTATGGTAATCGAACTGGTGGAAAGCTCGGCAAAATCTGGTGTAAACCATTGAGCGGTGAGCCCCAGTATTTCTTCATAGAATCTGACGGACTGCTGAATGTCATTTGCAATCAGTCGAATGGATGTTAGTTTCATGCTGATATAAATTTATTGATGACAAAGTTAAAAGGGCCATTGACAATAGTCTGTCAATAGCCCGATTGAAACTGTCAATAAATTTACTTATCCTTGCTAGATTAGTACGTCGTCAATAATTCCAAATTCTTTTGCTTCTGCAGCAACCATCCAGTGATCCCGGTCGCTGACATCATGTACGCGTTGATAGCTCTGTCCACTGTGTTTGGCAATAATATCATACAGCTCTTTCTTGATTTTCAGCACTTGATTGGCTGTAATTTCGATGTCCGAAGCCTGGCCTTGAACACCGCCAAGTGGCTGATGAAGCATCACCCGTGCGTGTTCCAGCGCGCTACGTTTGCCGGCAGCACCGCCGCAGAGTAATATCGCACCAAAGGAGAGTGCCATACCGGTGCAGATCGTTGCAACATCCGGGCTGATCAATTGCATTGTATCATAAATGCCTAATCCGGCATACACTTCGCCTCCGGGAGAGTTGATATACAGTTGTATATCTTTTTTTGGGTCGACAGATTGAAGGAATAACAGTTGGGCTTGTACGATATTGGCGATGTTGGATTCTACGGGAGCACCCATAAAGATAATACGGTCAATCATCAATCTGGAAAATACGTCCATTTGTGATACGCGCAATTCGCGTTCTTCGGTGATATATGGCGTCATGGCCAGCGGAATGCGCGACTGCTCGATGCCTGAAATATAATGATCCACCAGATCTTTTTGGACATAACAATGCCCTACCGCAAATTTGCGGAATTCATTTTTGTCAATCGTCATGATGTTAGGAATTTAGGATTTGCTAAATAGCTTTATTATTTTTTTTCTAAAAGAGACATGTTCAGGATGCGTAAATAATGCCTGCGTTATGGCTTCAATTTCCATTTTCACTTGTTTGCGCCCAAATTGCCGAATAGCTGCATAAGCTTTTTGTTGCGCAATAACCTTGTGTGCCAACTCCTCGTCCAACACCAATTTCGCTTCAAAAAGCAGTGCATCTTCCGGCTCCGCTATTCCAAAGATATACGCTTCTATCTGTTGGGTTTCATTCCATGAAGTCATCATAAACCAGGGATTTTTGTTTAACGGATTCTCTAACTTTCTCCAGGCATTTAAATTTCTGTACAGTGGCGCTCCTTGCTCCCGAATAGCCATATTCATCTGCAATTTCCTGCAGTGACATTTGATCATAATAGAAGCTTTTCAAGAGTTCTAAACATTTACGCCCAGCAGTCTCCAAAAAACGAAACAGCCTTGTGCTAGAAGGAGACTCTTCGGTTGTCAAAGCAATATCCACTTGATCCAGGGGAAGGTTTGGACTGGATTGACCATACCGTTTTAACCATAGATTTTTGGCTGTTCCAACCAAATAGCCAATATCGTTGTTTAGTGGTGCTGCTGTTAAAAGAATCTTTTCATAATACACCAGCAAAGCGTCCTGAAATACATCTTTGGCTTCATCCAAATTACCTCCCATGCGACTGATATACTTAGCCACGATGGGAAATGTACTTTTATACAAGTTCATAAAGAGCACCTGCCGGTCTATTGTTCGATTTGAATTGATCAATTGTTGCATAGCAATATCATTTATAGACATGTACCAATTTAGCGAAAAGTATCACCTTTTATTTGAAAAATTAGTTAAACAAAAATGCTTCCCCAAAAAAGGGAAGCATTCATTCGCTTATCTGAGTTAGCTTATTCCAGTTTATGTTTCTACTGCTCAAGGCTATTTTTTTAAATCCAGTTCCATCTGAATATTACATCGTTGATAAGGACTTGGATAGCCGCTAATCTTTTGGAACCCCAACTTGTAATAGAGATTGATTGCAGGTTTCAAAATGGTGTTGCTTTCGAGAAACAGTTTTGAAGCCCCTAAGGTTTTTGCTTCTTCAATAATTGCTCTTCCCAAAAGGTAGCCTATACTTTTGCCTTGCACTGTTGGGGATACCGCCATTTTTGCCAATTCATAGTCAAAATCGGGATGATTCATTTTAATAAGTGAGCATACACCTACAGGTTCATCGTTATAAAGAGCAACCATAATTTTACCCCCTTTTGCCAAAATATACTCCTCTGGATTGTCAAGTGCTTTATGGTCAGTTTCTTCCATTTCAAAATAGGTAGAAATCCATTCCTCATTCAAAGACTTAAATGCCAGGCGGTATGTTGAATTGTATGGAACAATGTTGACATCCTTACTTTCACGCATTTTCTTTTGTTCCTGAACGCGTTTCAACAAGGATTTTTGTTCAAGGAGAAATTCCCATTCAGCTAAAGCTTCCCATAGATTGTGCGTGGCTTCCTGGATAATCCCATCTATGGCGCGATCGATATCGATGCATTGAATTTTCATTCTTTCCCAAAGCATTTTTCCTTTATCGGTCAATGCAACCATATTTCGCCGTTTATCCACAGAGCGAAGGTTATCCTCTACAAGACCTGCGTTGATCATTTCTTTAACGATTTTAGTGACTGATGGCTGGGAGTGGCCAATCTCTGTTGCTATATCGGTAATTGTTTTTGAATCACCCTCAGACAAGATAAAGAACACGGGAAACCACTTGGGCGCAAAATCAATCTGATAAAGCTCATGTAATCGGGCGGCCTCTTCTGTGATATTTGAAGCCATGTAGCGCAATCTGCTTCCTAATGCTATTTTTCCTGTTTTTTCAAATAGTTCCATTGTATTATAAGTAATTATATAACCAGTTATGTAAATGTAGGAAAATAATTTAAATGTTGTAAAATTTAAATTTTAAAATTCTGCTGAAACAAAAATATGTCGTTGCTTTTTTCGTTATATTTCAATAAATTCAAAGCATAAAAAACCAGAACCCCTTAAAATAGACCGAAGGACATGAACGAGTTAGAAACTTATTTCCGAAATAATGATGCGAAGCTAATCAATAAATGGATGCATTATTTCGATGTATACGACAGACATTTTAGTCGTTTCAAAGACAAAGAGATCGTGGTGTTGGAAGTTGGGGTTTTTCAGGGCGGAAGTCTTCAGATGTGGAAGAACTATTTTGGTGATCGTGCGAAAATTTACGGTATCGACATCAATCCGCACTGTAAGGAACTCGAAGAAGAGAATGTAGAGATATTTATTGGTTCACAGTCGGACCGGAAGTTCCTACGCCAGGTAAAAGAATCCATTCCGCCGATCGATATATTGATCGATGATGGCGGCCATACGATGATACAACAGATTGTGACATTTGAGGAGCTTTTTGATCATGTGAAAGATAATGGCGTTTACCTTTGCGAAGATTTACATACATCTTATCAGGTATTTTATGGTGGTGGCCATAAAAGGAATGGTACTTTTATTGAATACAGTAAAAATTTTATTGATTACATCAATGCTTACCATTCCGAACAACGTGGACTGAAGGTCAATGGATTTACGCGTTCGGTAAGTTCCCTACACTACTATGATAGCATCTTGGTCGTGGAGAAGCATCGAAGGGATGAAGCGCCGATACATATGAAGACAGGAGCGGCGACAGTGAAAGATTTCAATGCGGCTCCCACAGGATTCGATGGATTAAAATGGAAGATTAAGAAACCTGCTTTGACCATGATCAACAAGTTGCTCCGTTTTTTCCGTATTGGCGGGTTTATGTGGCGTTAATAGTTTGTAGAGATAGCACCTTTCATGTGTATTGTGTTGTTGTTATCTGAAAAAGATGCTTAAAACGTATTTTTCCCACCGTCACAGGGTAATAAAGGGTAAACGAGTCTTGAAAAATTATAAAATAGTTGAATTTGTAAACGGAAGGAATGATTATGGCAACATGTTTTATGCTTCAATAGATTACATTTGTAATGTAACAAAAACTACATCTACAAAAGATATACTTACCTCGCTTCGGTCTCCAAGAATCCGTCAAGTTCCGCCGGAGTGGGTAAGTTTCTTTACCCAATAATATATGTTCATTTATTCCTTTAGCACTGCAATATTTAATTAATTTGTAGTCTATCCTTTTTGATATTGACAGATTCTATTGTGTTAATGTTGGATGATCTTGCCGCAATATAATGCTCCATTTCGATTTTTCCGACGTAGATCCTCGGAATTTAGTTCAGCTTTCCTTTTAGAGAAGATTTAAGTAATATGTATGCTGTTAATATATGAGTGTCAAAAGTATAGTGTATATCATTTTATAGATTGGATAATTTGGTTTATTCCTTGCGCGATTTAAATTTTTACTTATACTATTTGTTGACTTAGAATAAAAAACAATAGAAAATGAATTCAAATCATTTTTTATTGTTTTTGAAGACTGATCAGATGAAAAAAAATACTAGCCTAGTTGATAAATAAATTTGTAAACAAATGGAATGATTAGGATAATGAAAGAAAGGACTAATGAATTAGCTTTGTTCTTATTACGATATGGCAAAATTATTAGCTATAACATTTAATTTGTCTAGTTCCGGTTCCCAAAGAATCCGTCAAATAGACTGCTAAAAATCCCACCGTATCTGTATGAGTGGGATTTTTTATGTTTTATAATGAATTCCCTTGGACAGTATAACTTTTTTCAAATTGGATAAGGGGAATATTTGAGATTACATTAACGAAATATGGCGAATATCCGTTTCAATTAATCGCAGACAATGGACAGGTAATTTTAAATAGTGAATGTTATATAACTAAAGAAAATTGTTTAAATAGCATTGCTTCCATCCGTAGAAATGCAAAAGATGATACTAAAATTAAGTGTAGAGCCATCAGTGGAAAACTCTATTTTGAGTTAACAGGGACTAATGGCCAGATCATAGGTAGTGGCCTAAAGTATGAAAGCTTGGCCAGTTTAATAAATGCAATTGAATTCGTCAGATCATTTTCTGAAACAGCATTGATCAATGACCGGACTCTTTCGTGATTGGTTTAATGATCTTAGGATAATATTTAATGTCCAATAATGTAGCCCTTTATTTTTCCTGAATGATCTACTTACAAAAACCTACTACATCGAACCGTATAGGTCAGTTCAGTTTTTTTGAATAGATTAGATTAACAAGGAGTTACAAGAAAACAAAAAAGGCAGATCATTTGATCTGCCTTTTGGGTAAGTAATCGGGTTCGAACCGACGACCCCTAGAACCACAATCTAGTGCTCTAACCAACTGAGCTATACCTACCATGATTTTGATGTCACAAAAGTAGTATTATAGCTTATATGTTCCAAATGTTTTTTAAACTTTTTGACTAAACAATTGTCTATCAAAAGGTATAATTTTCAAGCGTGCCCGTTTAGCGACCCTAGAGAATAATATTTAGGTAATATTTTCAGGTTAAATGCCTAAAAAAGCAGCTTGGTCTTTAATTTGTATACTATAGTTTATGGGAAAATTTTTAAAATTTCTAATTATCGTAGCCATTTTGGCAGTGGGCGCTTGGTTCGTGTATAAAAAATATAACAGCGGACCGACAGTGGAAAGCAAACATCAGTTGTTGGTGGATCGCATTGAAGCAATGGGAAAACTGGAATTGGTCAAATACCGCTATAGCGATGTGGTGGAGCATAAAAACGTGAATACGTTTTTGCCCGACGCTAGTGTATTGTTAATAGTCAAAGCAGATGCCGTAGGCTGTGTGAATCTTACAAAGCTTAGTCCGGAAGATATCAAGGTTGTAGGGGATTCGGTTTCCATCAAATTGCCTGCTCCAGAAATCTGTTACATCAAGATCGATCATGAAGCATCCAAAGTCTATGATACGAAAATGGCTTTCTTGCGCGAAGCAGAGCTTGTGGATGAAGCTTACAAAGCCGCGGAAAAAGCTGTTGCTGATGATGTTAAGAAATCAGACATTCTGCAGCAAACCAAGGCCAATGCAACCACCGTGTTTAAACCGCTCTTACAGGGATTGGGGTTTTCGAAGATCAACCTGACTTTCGAATAAATTCAAAAAAAGCTAGGCAATGTTAACATTGTCTAGCTCTCTACAATAAATCTAATCTCCAGCCATCTCACGATGGGAGGATTTCATAATTATGCTATTATCAAGCAAAGAACAATAGCTAAGTTATATTCGTTTTACTTTTTTGTCGATGTATCGGGCTGTGGTGTTGGCGGGATTTCTCCACGGGATTCTGCAGATGTGGTATCGCGATATTGTATCGTCGTGGTATCGTTGGGAACGGAGTCCCGCATCAGTTCCTTTGATTTTTGATCATCAGTTTTAACGCCATTACATCCATAGGCTGCTAAGCAAATTAGACCGACGGCAATTAATTTTGTTGGGTTCTTCATATTATTTATTGTTTAATGATGGCATGACGCTGCATACACTCAGCCGAAGAACAAAGCTCAGGTCAAAAGGGTTTCGGATTTTAAATTAGCTATTATAATAGAAAAAGAAATCCAACCTTATATTCTTTGTTTTTAGATAAATTGTAAAAAACTTTTTACAATTGAGTACTGTTCCTATGAGTACATAAGTTCATTAAACAGACAGATATGATTCAGATATTGCTTGTCGACGACCATCATTTGGTAAGATGTGGTTTTCGGCTGATTTTAGAAACGCAAGATGATATCGCTGTTTTGGCTGATGTTGAAAGTGCTGAGGCAGCCTTGGATGTTTTAAAAATCAATCATCGACCGGATATGATCCTTACTGATATTAATATGGGCGAGATGGGAGGGATAGCCCTCATTGAATTTGCCAAACAGAAATACCCCGATATAAAAATCCTTGCGTTGACGATGGAAAATGACAAACATATAGCGGCAAATGCATTACGTGCCGGAGCAGATGGCTATTTAGTGAAGGATAGTAGTTGTGATGAGGTACTTTTTGGCATTCGGCAAGTTGCTAAAGGAGAAAAATATATCAGTGGTTCCTTAAGTGCTTCCTGTCTTAATGAGTATAAAAACTATGCGGGCAGGGCCCTGGACCTAAACCGTATTTTGTTAAAATATGATATTTCAGAACGGGAATTGCACGTTTTGGAACTAATCGCTGAGGGATATACCAATGGTGAGATTGCTGACCGTATTTTTTTAAGCAAACGTACCGTAGAAGGACATCGACAAAAACTTATCGAGAAAACCAATACAAAAAATACCGCGGGCCTTGTCCGATTTGGTTTTCATCATATGCTTTTACATTAATTGAACAACAACAATAGATGAATATGGCTACAAAGAATGAAAACCGCGTTGTCGGGACCAAAATGGAAAAAAGAAATAAAAAAGACCCGCATCTGCTGCGGGTCTTTTTTATAGTGGCCGAACCTATCCGTTAAAAACGGGTCTATTTTTTGCCCTGTTTGTCGATGGCTTTAATAAGTTCATCTTTTGTCATATCATGACGTCCTGTGATATCCATTTTCTTTGCCATTTCCAAGAGCTCAGCTTTGGTTTTTTCGGAACTTCCATTTTGTGAACTCTTAGACGCAGAAGCGCTTTTAGCAGTTGCTGGAGCTGATTTTTTTTCTTTGTTGCTGCTGTTGCCCTGCGATTGTCCTTTGGCAGTCGTATGGCTTGAACTTTTTGTTGTATTCATAATGTTCTGTTTTATTTGTTACTTATATGCTGAACATGTTACAGGTACAAAAGGTTGGTCGTTTTAATACGTTATTGGATGGTACTATTACGCTTTGTTCTTTTTTTCCATAGCAAATGCTTTGATAATGGCTTTATTAAAAGCGGGTAAATCGTCGGGCGTGCGGCTCGTAATAAGTTTATCGTCAACGACGACGTTACTGTCTTCCCATAATGCGCCTGCATTAATCAGGTCCATTTGAATGGCTTCGACAGACGTTATTTTTCTATCACGTACCAAATCCGCATTAATAAGTAATTGTGGACCGTGACAAATTGCCGCGATCGGTTTATCGCGTTCCCAAAAAGCATTGATCAAAGCAATAGCCGTTTTATTGGTTCTCAATTTATCGGGGCTTATGACTCCGCCGGGTAGCAGCAATCCATCGTACTGATCCTCTTCTGCCTCCTGAAGAGCAACATCGACAGGATAATCATTTGACCATTCATCACCATTTTTTGCGCGAACTTTTCCTTTAGTCGGTGATAAAATGTCTGTTTTGGCGCCTGCATTTTCCAGCGCTTCTTTGGGACTGGTCAATTCAATTTCTTCAAATCCATCGGCTACCAATATGGCAATCCGCTTATTTTTTAAATTTTCCATATCTAAAGTTTGTTTGTATTATATGTTTTGTGTTCTTAAAGGGAACGGATCTAAACCTATGAAGGTTTGAAATAAATTACCTTCGAGCTGGGGTTTGTCAGTTGCCATAATGTGAAGCTAAAGTTGATTTTGAATAAAAAGTATCGGATAAAGCTACACCAAATGAATAAAATTTAATTAAATATCGATAAGTGCAAAGCATGTATCGTCGCCATGATGAGCTTTCAATACAGGTACTGCCACATTATAAATCGGTATTCCGGCGGGGGATAGGGCTTTGAATTTTCCCGCATGCGCATGCCCATGAAAGGCAGCAGTAACTTTACGCCGCTGGAGCGGCTCCATTAAATGTGTTGAGCCTAAGAAAGGATAAATCTGTTCGGGTTCACCCAATACTGTTTCTGCGATAGGTGCATAATGGAGCAAAGCGACTTTTTTTATAGCTGCATGCTCTTGCTCTAACCTTGCCAAAGCGCGGTCCAGGAGCAATGATTCGTTAACAGCTTCCTGCACAAAACTTTTCATGGCATCTTCGCCGAACATCGATAACAGATAACGGTCAAATCCTCCACCAAATCCTTTTATCCCAGCAAAACCAATATTTTCGATCACGATTGCTTCGCCGTCCAAAACCGTAATTTTACTGTCGGTCAAAATTTGGCGAATCTGTTTCTGCCGTCCCTTTTCATAATCGTGATTTCCTAATACGGCGACGACCGGAACTTTGATGGATTGAAGTTCGGCAACGAGTAATTCAGCTTCTTCTTCATCACCCGTGTCGGTTAAATCACCACACAATAGCAGGACTTTTGCCTTTTCTGAAATCTCTTCAAATTTTGTTTTCCATTTTCCATGCTGATTAGCATTCATATGTATATCGCCCAAAGCGGCTATTGTTGTCTTTTTATTCATCTCAAACAGTTTTTATGGTATATGATTTATACGCCCATTCTTTAATATCGATCTCATATTGCGTCTGGTCGATGAGCGGTCCCAGGCAAACTTTCTCTAAGCAAGGAGGTAGTTCATACTGATCTGCTGCCCGCTTAATAAGCTGATCAAATAAGTCCTTTGGAAGAATATCGCGATAGTCATGCGGATAGGTAAACTGAAAGATGAGCATTTGAGCCAACAAGAGGTGCCAATGTTGATCCATCCGCGCCAATAAGCGATCCCAGTCCAGTTTCTTCCCATATTTTAGCCAAATATGGTTTATATCGGCGCTGTCGTGCCGCTCTCTGTTTTGCACATACAGTTTACACCAAACGAGTTCCTCTGCGGGCATATAACGTACTGTTGTATCAAACAGCACTCCTTCAGGCCCCCTGTCAAACCAATCTTGTTCCACAGTACAATTGTGGTTAACACTATCAAAAATAATATCAATAAAGTAGGGGGGCTTGTAAATCTTGGCCAGCCATCTCACATCCGTCAGTTCTGTTTTATAACCGCTAGCGGCAAAATGTTTGAGAATTTTTGGGTATTCGCTGCTTTTGCAAAAAATATCCATATCCTTCGTAGGCCGTATGATCCCAGTGTAGTGAAACATGGCCAAACCACCACCTACCATAAATTGACATCCGTTCTCCTGCAGCAGCCTCAATGTATCCTGAAAGAAAGCCAAGCAATCCTCAGGTGGATTATCTAAATGAATCATATTGTCTACTTTTCCTTAAAGACAGTCAAATAAATGAAGTAGTTTGTTGATAGTCAATGAAAACGTATTATCCACCTGTTTAATAGGTAAAAGTACTCAATTTAAAAATTGTTGGAACTCGGAGGGCTCTTATCGATGTTCTGAAATAAAATGTTCTGAAATAAAGTAAAGGCTCATTGCCCGATGAAGTATGGATGGGCGTATAACAAAGGTATAAAAACAGCATAAATATGGACAGTTTTTTTGGCTCTGGTGAGGATCTCACGATGTTACAGATGGGATCGCGCGCGTTTATTATGTTTATTATAGCGCTTTTTTTGGTTCGATTAGGAGGAATTCGAATTCTAGGTCGAAAGTCGGAGGTGGATTTCGTAATCATTATTATACTAGGGGCAGTGTTGGCTAGAGGAATAGTTGGCGCCTCGCCGTTCCTGTCAACGGTGTTTGCCGGCTTTGTAATGATTATTGTCAATAAAATCCTGGCCCAGGTATCGGCCCGGCTTCCCTATTTGGGTAATATGGTAAAAGGTAAGCCGGCTGTTTTATACAAGAACGGTAAAATCCAATGGGATCAGATGGATCGACTGGGGGTAAGTCGCACAGATCTACTGACGAGCTTGCGGCTAGAAACAAACAGCAAGCACCTCGATGAAGTAGATATGGCTTTGATGGAACCGAATGGTCGAATAAGCTTTACACTCAAGGAAAGAAAATAAATACTTAACAGGTAACTTTTCCTTGGTAAAACTAAACTTCTACGTTAAAAAGGATCACCTGAATCAAAGCCTGTTGACACTCCGCATAGCTAAACTGGGAAGGGTTAAAGAAGAATAAATTAAAAATATAGATTATGATTAAATACGTGTATTTGGCCATCGCATTTGCTGCAACAGCAATATCTTGCGATAATAGCGCTAATAATGGAGGAGAGGAAACTAAGATAGACACCGTAGTCAACCAAAATGGTCTACCCTTGGACAATATCCACCGAAGCCGTGGAAAAGATACGACAAAAAATGAGGATGGGAGCGCAAAAGAAGGGGTGCCATTAGACAATTTGGATCGCGATAAAAGTACGGATTGACCTGGTTGTATCTTTTCGAACAATGGCGCAAAATTATTTACTTCCAGAACGATAATAGATCCAACCTCGCAACTGTTCCAATGGGTTAGGTATTTTCAGATCTACAAGTGTATTCAACCCTAGTTCTTGGGCTAATTTTCCGAATGCATCTAAGTCATGAACTGGGTAGAATATCGCGTGCTCATTGGGTATATCCACATTCCCTTGTAACCAGCGGTAGCCCTCAGCATGTAGATTATCGATAAAGGTATCAGTAATAACCTCCAGGTAATGCATCATTTTGTTGATCCAAATAAGTTCATCCCTCGATCGTGTCGGATAGTGTTCGTGTACGTATTCGAGAATCAGTTGTTCGCCCTCCATGTCCCAGCCATCGCGAATCATCGCTAGACCCATAGACCGCACTTCTTCCTGATAAAAATCCAGCCCATAACTCATTTTAATTTCGCCCGCAATAGGGCTTTCTTCAATTTTAGCACGTAGCGCCATTTGTCTATTAAGAAGTTCATGTTTGTAGTCGAATGTTTGTTCCATGGTATTATGAGAATTAACGAAGGACAGAGCCTTAATGACTTTGTCCTCCGGAGTGAATGAATGAAATATGATTTTATTTTAATGTCGGTTTGGGTACTTTTTTCTTGATTGCTGGAGATGGCGCATTGGGTGTAATGCGCATATCACTTATCGGAGGATCTGAAGGCTGCATATTTTTAATTTGATCAAGATGTTTTTCAAATGCGGGGATTTTATCAGTAGCGAATTTCTTAAGGTCAGCATCTGTAATTGCTGTACCTGTACTTGCATCTTTGAAAAGTGAAATAGCATCCTGATGGCTCTTAACCATCAGATCGGTATAGACGCGGTCGAAATTTGCTGTGTCCGCATTATTGAGTTGGTCGATCATAACTTTGTAATTTTGATCGTCACTCGTACTCAGCTGCCAATTTTTATTCTTTACAATGGTCGACAGTTCATTTCCAGCAGCAGTATGGTCGTCTGCGATCATCTGTGCATATTGTTTGATATTTGCGTTTTGTGATTTTGCAAGAGCAATGCTTGCTGCCTGCAGTTCGAAATTGTTGCTGGCCGTGGCTTTGCTGGCAAAGTCCAGGTCTCCAGGCTGTGGCTGAGCGGGGTTGCTGTCTTGCGCCTGTACTGTTAAAATGCAGGCAAAAATCACAAGCAGCGTTCCCAAAGTTTTTAAAATGGTTTTCATAATGCTATTGTTTAATTGTTAACGATGTATGCTTTTTCGGTTATCATTTCCTTCTTGTCCATAACTAAGGATGATAGAGGATGCTAAAAAGGATAAAGACGATCTGATGATATAAGCATAGACTCTTTTGTGTGTGTTTAATAGTGAACAGTGGTCGAGAAGTTAGGGTTTGGAACTGTTATATTTTACGTATTTAAATCGAAAACTGTGTTGTTTACGTAAATACATCGTACAAATTCGTATTACATCATGATTAAAGCTCTTATGTCAATTGGGGGACAGTCAAAAATCAATTTCTCAACTAAACTAAAAATAAAAAACAGACAGCTATGAAACAGTTGTTTTTGGATGCCCATACCTCGATGGGGATCCTGAACTGTACAATTTTTATTCATGCTACATTTAATTTATAATCATTTTGTTGATGAACCACCGCTGTTGTCAGATCGTTAATTGTGTTAGTACGCAATGTAGCATGATTTGTACGTTAATTGTGGCGTGGTTGTTCTTTTGGGGTCTTGTTTCGGAAAAACGTGTTTTTACTGGAGATATGTGGTAAATGCTTGATTTGAAAGTATCAGCATGACTGGCTGAACGAAAAAAGTTTGAGATCTGTTTATTTGACGAACAGCTCTTCGGAGCATAAAACTTATTATTATGGCAACAACAGCAGACAAAAGCAAAACAAGCACAAAATCAGGTAGCACATCAACTTCAGGATCTGCTTCGCAAGGAAGAAAGCTACGTGCCGAGGCAGGTGCAGCAAAGGATTTGGCCGAATTATTTGAAGATGGTCTGAAAGATATTTACTGGGCTGAAAAAGCGCTGACAAAGGCACTTCCTAAGATGGAAAAAAATGCAAGTTCAGAACAATTGAAATCTGCTATTTCTAAACATTTGGCGGAAACAGAAACACATGTGGATCGCCTCGAACAATGTTTTGAGTTTATAGGAGTGAAAGCAAAAGCTGAAAAATGTGAAGCGATGGCGGGCTTGGTTGAAGAAGCCGAAAGCCTTATGAAAGAAACAGAAGTCGGGGCTGTTCGGGATGCCGCTATTATTGCTGCGGCTCAAAAGGTGGAACATTATGAAATTGCTACTTATGGTACGCTGGCGGCTTTTGCAAAAGTGTTAGAGCACAAGGATGCATTGAAATTACTACTTGAAACACTGGGTGAGGAAAAGAAATGCGACGAAGATCTAAGCGCGCTGGCCGATACAAATCTTAATTCGAAAGCTAAATAGGTAGCTGTCTATAACAAGATTGTGAAAGCCGAAGGACATGATTAATGCGTGTTTTAATAAAAGCAACTACGTAAAGAAAATGTAAAAGGCTCAATTTCGTTGGGCCTTTTACAAAAAATGAGCTATGAAATATTCAGATAATATGGGAAGAACGGCTGCTATTGGTAAAATTGAATACCCAAAACCACCGTTTAAGAGCCAGTCTCAACCTTGGCCAGGACTCTGTTGTGAAATGGATCCTCGACCTAATCATGGCGAGGACAGTCATAATGGATCGGGAAGGTTGCCATCCATAATTTGAAATGCTAATCCGTCTTGTCTGTTCTATTATCGTCTGAGGCGTCGTATCTTTCTTTTCGAGCCTTCATTTTAAAAGCGTGATTTTCCTTTGCGGCATCAATTGAGTGTGTGCAGGTAAGATCACTTTCCTGAAGCGCCAGTTTAGCGACGTGGGCATAAAATTTCGCAAGCTGATCAAGTTCTTCTTCACTGAGATCTTCCAAATTAACCATTCTATTGCTAGTGCCTTCGTGAGAGGCAATCAATTCATTGAGCTTGAGGTGGATTGCCTTTGAATCCTTATTCTGCGATTTTTGAATAAGAAATACCATTAGAAAAGTAACAATGGTCGTACCTGTATTGATGACCAGTTGCCAGGTTTCAGAGTAGTTAAATATGGGGCCACTTACTGCCCAAATGATAACTGTAGAGGTTGCAATAATAAATGCTGCTGAACTACCAGTTGCGTGTGTCGCCCAGTTTGAGAACCGTTCAAATAAGTTTTTTCTCTTTTTCATCACTAAACTTTAAGTTTCTATAGAGACCCCACTGAAACCGAATTTGTTTGCATTTATTAGCTTTTACCTTAAAAGATCAGTTTTTCAAAGGTTTGTCTGCTCCATAGCTAAGAATGACCTACCTGCTTTGTTGCTACTACCGTATTTGAGATTTGTACTGACTAGGTGTGACTCCTTTAATTGACTTGAAAATTTTATTAAAGTTTGAAAGGCTATTGAAACCACAGGCATAAGCAATGTGCGTGATTTGATGCTTATTTTCAGCGATCAATCTACAGGATTCGCTAATGCGCACCTCATTGACAAACTGGACGAAGGTTTTCTGCGTACGGGATTTGAAGTAACGGCAAAAGGAATGTTTCGACATATTAGATAGCTGCGCAACTTGATCCAATTGAATTTCTCCAGTATAGTTGTTAAATACGAATTTAAAGATGCTGTCAATTTTACTATTGTCAATAGGACTATAGTTGTGGGTGTATCCCGCGCTGGAGAGGTAATCAAATTCATCTGTTGATAACATCAATTCGATAATCTCCAATAACAAAATGGTTTTCTCAAAGCCATAATCCAGCTGTACAATCTTTTTTAGCTTTACCTTCAATTGTTCCTTTGTTGCGCCACGGAATAGGAGACCACGTTTTGAGGCCGAAAAGAATGCTTCGATTTTGTGTGTCTGAAAGAAATGCCCTAAAAGTTTAATCATTAATTTTGGTTCTATATACAAGGCCAAAGAGCGGGATGTCTTTGTCTCCGCAATAGCAGAGCCTGGGCAATTTATATTGTTATTGTGCCAGACATGTGGCAGATCGGGTCCTACAAAAGTGAGTTCATCAGAAGCAAAGTTACTCACATTATCTCCAATGATCCGTTTTCCCTCACTTTCCACAATATAGGTCATCTGACAGGCGCTATGAAAGTGAAATTCGGTGGAGAAGAATGGTCGCTGGACATCTTTGGTCGCAAAAGTCGTAATAGCTGCACCTTCCAGAATTTTTGCAAAAACAGGTTTCATGCGTTTGGTTATTTTAATTAAGAACAAGCAAGATAGCTTATTTTGTCCTAAAAATAAGTAAACAGAGGTAAAAATGTTAATATAGTGGGAGAAATGAGCAATCTAGCAGTAGTCACGGTACTGTTAAGCACGTAATTTCGAATAGTATAAAATAACGTGCAGAACTTATGAATCCTAAATTATATCCTTATAGCATCATGATCGTCTTTGTCGTACTTTGTGCGACAGCCTTTCGGTCTGCAGAAAGAAGTCGTACTGTGACTCGCTACGCATCTATAACAGGATTAAAAGCAGAGAAAGTAGCTTATTATAAGAAACTTCATGCCAAGGTTTGGCCCACAGTACTTCGAAAGATCGACGCATGTCATATCCGCAATTATTCTATTTTTTTGAAGGAAATAGATGGTAAATTTTTTCTTTTCAGCTATTTCGAATATGTAGGACAAAATTTCAAGCTTGATATGCAGAAGATGGCGTCCGATCCAGAGACACAGCGTTGGTGGAAAGAAACGGATCCTTGTCAGCAACCCCTGTCCGATGCGCAGGAGAAAGGGGAAATATGGTCTGGTATGGCGGAGGTATTCCATACGGAATAAAGAAAAAGAATGAATGCTGTAATAACCAACATTATATAACCATGAGAAAGAAATTATTATTTAGTTTGGCACTTGCTGTATTGGGAACAAATCTCTGTGCTCAGACAAAGACTATTGTACCTGTTCCATCAATACATCCCAATGCTTATCAGCGGGAGCAAATTGACCGAAAATATGGTATGTTCGTTCATTTTGGCATGAATACATTTCATGACCAGGAGTGGACAGACGGATCTAAACCCGCTAGCTCGTATGCACCATCGGCTATTGAGGTTAAACAGTGGGTTTCGACAGCAAAGGAAGCTGGGATGAAGTACATGATTTTGGTTACGAAACATCATGAAGGTTTTTGTTTATGGGATAGTAAGTATACGGACTACGATGTGGCGAGTTCTTCAAACGCGACAAATGTTGTGCAGGAGCTGGCTAAAGAATGCGCCAAACAGGGGATGCGCCTTGGTTTATATTATTCTTTATGGGACCGAAAGCAGAATCCCAATGTAAAAGACATGTCTGCAGATGCAGCATATAATCAATATATGTTGAACCAACTTAATGAGTTAGTTGATATAACCAAAAAGTATACAGATATCGTTGAGCTTTGGCTGGACGGTGGCTGGGAAAAAGAGAACTATCGATGGCCCACGCAGGCGATTTACAATTTGATCAAGAAAAAGGTTACCGGATGTCAAATTGGTATAAACTGGAGTATAGGATCACCTGAGAATACAGACAAACACATAGTTTTGCCGAAAGATCAGCAGAATTATTACCCTATACGTTATTTTCCAAGTGATTTTAGGCTAGGCGATCCTTATCTTCCGATCAATCCCGATCCTAAGCTTTTTATTGCCCAGGGGAATACGTATTATATGCCTTTTGAGACAACAGTGGTACTTGGAGAACGCTGGTTTTATAATACCACGGACAAGAAGTATAAGTCTTTGGAAGAGCTTGCGGGGATTTATCAGACCGCAACAGCACAAGACAATATCCTGATCTTAAACGTTGGTCCCAATCGGATGGGACGCATAAAGGATTCGGATGTTGACATTTTGCGCAAATTAAAGGATAAGTTAAAGTTGTAATTCAAAATAGATTAACCTAAATACTAAAAACAAGTACGTTAAGATTTTATGATAAAGACGTTTGATATTCAGGATCGGAGATTTCCTTTGGCTACAGGTGCGGGCAGTGATGCGATACACAAGGATCCGATCTATTCTTATGCTGTGACTCGATTGGTAGATGATAAGGGGCGCGTAGGGACAGGTTTGGCTTTTACACTGGGAGCAGGAAATGAGCTGGTCTGTCGTGCTGCAGCTTTCTATGCCGAACGATTGAAAGGGATTCCAATTGAAGATCTTATGGCAGATTTTGGTCAATTGTTTAATAAGTTGAGCAACGAACAGCAATTTCGTTGGTTGGGTCCCCATAAAGGTATCGTTCATTTGGCCCTAGCTTCGGTAACAAATGCCTGTTTTGACCTCTGGGCTAAAACAAGAGGAGTTCCACTTTGGAAGCTGTTAACCGACCTCAGCGCTGAGGAGATTGTCAATACGTTGGATCTTTCCTATTTGGAAGATGAATTTACAAAGGCTGAAGCCATCAGCCTGCTGGAGTCGACTATCTCAACTGGTCATAAAAGAATGGACATTATTGAAAAGGGCTATGCGGGCTACGACACATCAGTAGGCTGGTTTAACTATTCTGATGAAAAAGTACGGGAGAACTGTAAACGCGCTTTAGACAACGGTTTCTCCGCAATGAAACTCAAAGTAGGCAGTGAAGATCCATTACGGGATATTCGTCGTGCGCATATTGTACGGGAGGTTGCGGGTGATGAAGCCAAAGTAATGCTCGATGCGAATCAGCAATGGACGCTACCTCAGGCGCTATCCATCTGTCAAGAGCTTAAGGAGATGAACCCTTTTTGGGTTGAGGAGCCGACACATCCCGACGACATTGTTGGGCATAAACGCTTAGCCGAGCACATTGCGCCGATAAAAGTTGCCATGGGTGAGCATGTGCCGAACCGCATCTTGTTTAAAAATTACCTTCAAATGGGTGCGGCGGGATTTGTACAGGTGGATGCTGTTCGAGTCGGCGGTGTGAGCGAGTTTATTTCAGTGAGTCTACTTTGTCGAAAATATAATATTCCCGTTGTGCCGCATGTCGGTGATATGGGGCAGCTTCATCAGCATCTTGTTTTGTTTAACCATATAAGCCTTGGGCATGAGGCTTTGTTTTTGGAGCATATTCCACACCTAAAGTCTCATTTTGTACATCCTGTGTCTATAGCAAATGGCGTGTACCGTACCCCAATGGATGTGGGAAGCAGTTGTGATTTGTTATAAGTTGACGTTATGTTAGGAAATTTAGATTTAGGTATCGCCATCTTTTATATTGTGTTGATTTTGGTTGTCGGCATATTGGCTGGCTCAGGGCGATTTAAGAAAGTAAAAGAAATAAGCGCTGAAGGGTATTTTTTGGCTGGAAAGACACTCCGGTGGCCGGCCATTGGGTTGGCGCTTTTTGCAACTAATATTTCAACGGTACATCTGGTTAGTTTGGCACAGAGCGGATTTGATACAGGCTTGCTTAACGGCAACTTTGAATGGATGGCTGCCTTTACTTTAATCTTATTGGCGCTTTTTTTTGTGCCATTTTACCTCAAATCGGGTGTTACAACCTTGCCCGACTTTCTGGAACGGCGTTATGATCGTGCCAGCAGAGATTGGCTCACGTTTATCTCCATACTATCGGCCATTGTTATTCATATCGCTTTTTCGATGTTGGCCGGAGGGATTGTGCTGCGAACACTTTTTGGATTTAATATGTATTTGAGTATTACGGTAATCTGTGTGATAACTGGAATATATACGATATTGGGCGGATTACGCGCTGTTGTGGTGACGGAATCTATCCAGACAATTGTGTTGCTTGCTGGGGCTTTTATTATCAGTTTTGCAGCTTTTGACAAGATGGGCGGTTGGATGCCGATGAAAGCTGTTCTGGTAGAGGATAATGCCCTTGATCGTCTTTCTATGCTCCGTGGTAGCAACGATGGAAGTGGAATGCCTTGGTATGCCGTATTGTTTGGCTATCCGATTTTGGGTATCTGGTATTGGTGTGCCGATCAGACGATTGTTCAGCGTGTTTTAGGAGCTAAGGACGAAAACCATGGACGTGTGGGCGCCCTTTTTTGTGGTTTTCTGAAAATTCTGCCAGTATTTATTTTTGTGCTTCCCGGGCTATTTGCGTATACCCTGTTTAAAACAGGTCAATTGGATTTAAGCAGTCTTGGCGTAGACCATCAAGGGCAGGTCAATTCAAAAGGTATCTATACACTCATGATTACGCAACTTTTGCCTTCGGGATTGATCGGTGTTTTGGTAGCGGCGCTCTTATCGGGTTTAATGAGTCAGATATCGGGTGCGCTAAATTCGATATCGACCATGGTGAGTTACGATATCTTTAAACAGCGGCGCCCTGCTGCTTCTGATGGGCAGCTAATTCGTATCGGGAAAATTGCCGCAGTTATTGCCATGGGATTTTCCCTGGCTCTTTTACCGCTATTGGATCGCTATGAGAGTATTTTTTATGGCATAAATGATGTGATTGCACATATTGCACCACCAATAACCTGCGTATTTCTTTTAGGTGTGTTTTGGAAAGGGGCATCGGCAACAGCTGCAAAACTTACCTTGTGGATAGGTTCTGTTTTGGGGGTTGCCGTATTTTTGCTGAATAAGCTGCTACCTGACTCGTGGGTAGGACAGACTCCATTTATGATGATGGCTTTCTATTTGTTTTTGATCTGTATGTTACTTCAGGTTTTGTTATCGTATAAGTATCCCGTGCAGCATACTGCACAAAGTCGGGATTTGTACTGGAAGAGCCCTATGGATCCACTTCGGGGTAAAGCCTGGCCGGGTATCGGGAATTACCGTATTTTGTCGGCATTGCTGTTAGCTATTGTCGTGATTTTATATGTAATTTTCAACTAATTTTTAATTTGTTCCGATTCTTTGGAACTTGATGCTAAATACAAGAATAATAAAAACGTGAAAATCTTAGAAGATAAAATAATATTGATTACAGGAGGAAGTGCTGGAATCGGTTTGGAATGTGTAAAAGCCTATGTCAAAGCAGGGGCAAAGGTGGCCTTTATTGGTCTCGATCAAGTATCGGTAGATGCAACAGCCGAACTGATCGGCGCGCCACATATTGGTATCTGTGCGGATGTTACGCAAGCCCGAGAAGTTGATTTGGCCATCCAAAAGACTGTTGCTGTTTTTGGGCGGCTTGATGCAATCCATAACAATGCTGGTCTGGCAAGCCCGTCAAAGCCTTTGCATGAAACTACGGACGATGAATGGACAAGGTTGCTGGAAACCAACATGAAAAGTGTTCTTCTAACTACGCGGTATGGTTATCCTCATTTAAAGGAATCTGCTGGTTGTATTCTAAATACGAGCAGTTTAGTGGGGGATATTGGCCAGGAGAACCATGCGGCATATGCTGCCACAAAGGGTGCTATCAACGCGTTGACAAAATCTATGGCCATAGATTATGCACCTGTCGGTATTCGTGTCAATTCGGTTATGCCTGCAGCTGTTATGACACCCATGCTCAACAAATGGACACTGGAGCAAGCGCATCCGACACAGGTTTTTGACTTTTTGAAGGATATTCATTTACTGGGATACTGTCCTGAGGGCGATGTCATTGCCGATGCCTGTGTGTTTCTGCTGTCAAACCAAGCACGCTTTATCACAGGGGTAAATCTACCTGTAAGTGGTGGTGCTGAATTGGGGTATCGCAGAAATGTATGACAGATTTTTTTATATTAGCTACAATTAGCTTGCATTTGAAATGCAATTTATCTAAGTTTGGCGCGCAGTCATAGACTGTTTATAAATAATACATCAATCATGAGCCAGAAATTTATATATAATACACGTTATCCTTCTGTTGAAGATCTAAAGATTAAAGCGAAGAAAAGGATTCCCCGATTTGCATTTGATTATCTGACCGGAGGTGCAAATGAAGAATTGAACCTTGCCAGAAATGAGAATGATTTTGATAATATTCTGTTGAAGCCGCAATATCTGCTTGCAAGTGAAGAAATAGACTTATCTGTAGAATTATTCGGTCGTCGTTATAGTGCACCTTTTGGTGTTTCACCTATTGGACTTCAGGGATTGATGTGGCCGAATGCACCGGAGATTCTTGCGAAAGCGGCGGCAAAAAATGATATTCCCTACATTTTGAGTACAGTATCAACAAGTAGCATTGAACGTATTGCCGAGGTATCTGATGGGAAAGCCTGGTTTCAGCTCTATCATCCTACGGAAAACAGGTTGCGCGATGATATTATTAAACGTCTGGAGGCTGTTGAATGTCCGGTATTGGTAGTTCTGGTGGATGTGCCTGCTTTTGGACTTCGTTATCGTGAAATAAAAAGCGGATTGTCTATGCCACCTAAAATGAGTATCGCCAATATCTTGCAAACCTTTGCCTGTCCGACTTGGGGAATAGAAACATTAAGACATGGAATTCCTTCTTTTGCAACATTGAAGCCCTACATGGAAAAGGGACTTGATTTAGCGCAGCTGGGACAGTTTATGAACAGGACATTTACGGGTAAAGTTGATGTTGAGAAAATTAAAGCTATTCGGGATCTTTGGAAAGGGCCCTTGGTGCTTAAAGGGATTGCCACCGATGAAGATATGCAGGCTGCTATCGCATTGGGTGTTGATGGAGTCATTGTGTCAAATCATGGTGGACGACAGCTCGATGCAAGTGAATCTTCGATCAATTCATTGATCCACCTGGCGAGCAACCCAGAATATAAAAAGAAAATAAAAATCATGTTAGATGGTGGTATTCGATCAGGGGTTGACCTTGCGCGGGCACATGCAGTTGGATCAGATTTCAATTTTATGGGAAGACCATTTATGTATGGCGTTGGCGCATTGGGCAATGAAGGTGGGGAACATACAATCAATATGTTTAAGACGCATTTGTTTCAGGTTATGAAGCAATTGAGTCTTTCAAAGATCGAAGATTTTCCAAAACGTCTGCAGGCTGTCCTATAACTGCAGTAGCAGGTCGAGTTTTCGATCCCGCTTTGGGGTGGCAATCAGACCTACGATAAAAAGAAGAAGATGTCTCTTATGTTTGTATTAAGCAAATGTAGGAGACATTTTTTTTGCTTTATAGGTTCGCATGAAAGGTCGTCGGCTTTTACCTTTTCTCCTTTAGTTCTTAGATGCAACAGATGGTAACCAAATTCCACTTTTAAACAGTGCTTGTTCAGTGCTCGTTCAGTGATTGTTCAGTGCTTGCTCAGTAAAGACTGAATAAACAGTGACTAATTACTGTCTAAGTATTGATTGAAAACTGTTGTTTGTTATAATTTGGTATGCGTATGTTTCCGTATTAATGTTTATCTTTATTATCTATAACATAATCAATCAATTATGGCAATCATCAAAAATGGTGTTAATGGAACTGTTTCCGGGAAAGCAGGTTCTGTTGTGTTTGTGTCGACTAAAACGGGAAATTATGTACGATCTCTCCCTCGCGTTAAAAAACGGGAGCCGACTCCTGAGCAATTGCTGAGTAGAAAACGCTTCAAAATTGTGAGGTCACATATTGGCCAATTAAAACCGATCATCAATATGGGTTATAAAGCGTACAGCTATCCTAAACGGGCATACGATGTCGCGATGTCTTATAATCTGAACGAAGCACTTATCCGGGAAGAAGACGGTTTTGTCGTTGATTGGCCAAAATTTATGATTGCCAAAGGAAGCCCCAATCCCATTACTTCCTACATAATGGATTTCGATCAAGAAAATCAAGTGCTTCTGGTCACCTGGGAATATGATGCCTATCTGGAGGAAAAGTTTGACACGAGATCTTACGATTCTTTCTTAATCCTGTATAATGCAGCGGATAACGGGGGTGGATATCCACTTGTGATGAACGATTTGAAAAGCAGCTTAATGTCTGGCAAACAGACTGTTGAAATTCCAAAACATAGAAAGGAAGCGACCTATGAGGTATATATCTTTTTTATCGAGAGTTATGGTGGAGGTAATACAGACAGTCTGCACTTGGGTAAGCTAAAGGTTTGAGTATAATGTGGATGACACGATCCTGTATTATAAAATTGCATAAAAAAGGGGCAATCCACTTGGATTGCCCCTTCCTTTTGTCTACTATTGAAAATAGTTTACCAGTCGATATTTCTATTATCTGTTGATCCTACTTCCCATTGTTCGTTTACTTTACCGCTGTTGGCATCTTCTGGTCTGGCGTAGGCCGAACCAGCTGCAATACCTTGCTCAAGTTCGATTGTCGTTGTATTAATTTTGGGGGCGATGTACGCTAATTTCTTTTCCATAATATCTATTTTTATCTTGCTTTTTTTTATGTTATATTCAGCAAGTTTTAGTCTTTCTGATTATTGATCTATTTATTGATTATTGGCAAGGGATTTTCTTCTTTCCAGCACCTACACCCTTGATAATAGTACGTCCATCAACAAGTTGGGTTACTTTTACAGTGTTGCTTTGTGTTGTACTCCAAGGGAATGTATTGAAGCTGTTGCCATTCACGAGTTTAAGTTCGTATAAAGGACCGCCGGATGTTTTACTACCAAACATGGTTACTTGGCCAGTTCTGCTGATGACAAGTTTGATCAATGGACTTGTACTTGTACCTTTCATGTTGTAAACCTGATCGATTCTTTTGTTGGTTTCAATATTGTTGCCAGCGTATTTGCTTCCATCAACAAACTGGATGTTTTGAGCAGAAGAAGCGCCTACCTCAAATTGAATTTCCTGTTTCGCTAATTTGACACCATTCACTTCCATGTTGAATGCATTGTCCAATTCGGTAATGTCGAAAACAAAACCATAGTCTGCGGCTGGAGCAGTAAAGCTTCTATCAATTGTTGTTCCATTGGCATAGAATTTACCGTCTTTCATAATACCGGTTTTGCCACCCGATGTTGTTGCTGGATAGCTCCAGTCCAGACCACTGCTGGTTACATTTTGTGTACAGGTTCTGAAGTTAAGTTTCAGATCGTATTTTTGTCCAGGATTGATCTTAACATTTGGAATGGTGATGTTTGTTTTGGTCTCATCATCAAGGGTTAGACTGCCGAGCATCAATGTTCCGTTGCTGGTTGTGGGGTGGATCAATAACGATGGGTTACTGATCACAGTACGTAAGCCATTTCCTAAAGCCGGGAATTGTGTGGTGACTCCGGCGTTGTTCAAGCCATTGTATGTTAATGTTTCATCTGAGAATTTCAAATTAGCACTACTGTGACTAGGTTTTAGTACTGCCGTCCCGATTTGAGTGATGGCTCCGGTCATACTTGGATCCATGGTCAATGTTGTGGTGATTTGGCTAAATCTGTGTTTTAATACAACATTTAAATTGTTTACACCGCTTTTTAACGTTAATGTACCTGTGTAATACATTAAATCACCGCTAATATTGCTCAAGTTCGCTGCAGAAAGCGTGTTTTGATTATTAATAGCCGGTAATGCTGTGGTGCTATTGATCGAATAGGCAATGAACGTATATGATTTTCCGGCGTCAAGAACGATACCCGCGGCAGTAGCTTCCTCACCGTAGCTATAATCTTTTGCCGTTACGTAAGCTCCTTGATTGTCATAGACAACAACTTTATACTTGACGTTTTTGTCCAATGGCTTCTCTTGTGTTTGGACAGCCGCTAGTTTGGGGTTGGATGAAGCGACGAGGCTTTTTGTAACCGCTGAATTGTTTGTTAGGACAACGTCAACTGAGCCTCCGTTTTCTAACGGTACAGTCATTTCCTGTACATCAGGTGCATTGCTTGATGAATGCGAAGCGTTTGCAGATGCTTGCTTTTGAACAGCACTGTTGTCTGTTTCATTGTAAGCTTCTACGCCCGATAGATTGATTTTAACGACAGTTTCTCCTGTTAATGCGGTGTTTTCTCCACTTTTGTTACATGAGTAGAGGCTAAGTGCGAAAGCACTGCAGCCTAGCATGAACAGGTTTGTCAGTCGGCGATGGGGGATTAGATTCATGTTAATTGACATTTTGTTTTGTTATTGATTTTTTGATTATTTGATTTCGTTGTTGATTTGTTTTGCAAAAACTCTTGCAGTTGTATGCCTATTTGTATTTAAAATATGGTATACCATTGCGTTTTTATTACTGTTATTTTTTATCGATGCAATTATATAAATAGCATTTTACTTAATCTACTGTATTTATGTTATCTTATATTTCTTGTAGAGAAACATCTACAATAGTGTTCATTTGTATTTAAAATGCTGTTTGAACATGTTTTATGTGTTTTTCTGTTAATTACAATTCGTTTTATTTGAATAATAATTTACTTGTAGTTAATCAGAACATCAAGCAATCATGTTGTGTAGGATTGTGCGGTTTTATGAGGCTTAAGAGATGAAAAAAAACGCTCAGTTGAGAGCGACTGTCTCCTTATTTTATTGGAGGTACTGAAGTTGATACTAACCAATAGATTTCCGGGGTTAAGGGGAGATTATGATTTATTTTTTTTAAATTTGCGTATTCATGAGGTTAATTGTTTTCATATTGATAGCATATATTATGGGACTTTCTTTTGTTCCCTGCAGTGATTCTAGCAATCGCTGTGAGCAGACAGCTATGGAAACACAATTAAACCAAACTCATAACCATAGTGATGATGCATCTGATGCCTGTTCTATTTTCTGCTATTGCAATTGTTGTAGTGGAAATATAACGGCTTATGCGTATCTATTTCCACAAATAGATGGTGTCCCGGTGTCAATTTATTTTGATAATCGTAATCCTGTCCTCAATACAGCGATTGTTTCCAGTTATTTTGGAAGCATCTGGCAGCCGCCAAAGGTTAATGCTTAATTTTTCGTAAAAATTCTAGAAACAAATCTGATGGAGCGCACTATGCTGTTCTTTATTCAGCTTTGTGCTCGGAATCCGTTTGTTGTATTTTATTACGACAAGCGATGAAGATATTCTAACGAGCTATTATTTAAGCATTAATCACGTATATTGTGTTAGATCATATTATAAAATTTAGCATTAAGAACAAGATCGTTATCGGTTTAATGACCTTGTTGCTTATCATTTGGGGGGCATGGAGTGCGACGAAACTACCCATAGACGCCGTTCCCGATATTACCAATAATCAAGTTCAGATTTTTACCTCTTGTCCAACTCTTGCCGGACAGGAAGTAGAGCAATTGGTGACTTTTCCAATTGAACAAAGTATTGCAACTGTACCTAAAATTGAGGAGATCAGGAGTATTTCACGCTTCGGACTTTCTGTCATTACCGTTGTTTTTGACGATGATGTAGATATTTATTTTGCCCGTCAGCTGATCGGTGAGCGTTTGAAAGAAGCGGTGGATCAGATTCCACAGGGTATTGGCAAACCTGAGTTGGCTCCAGTAAGTACCGGATTGGGAGAAGTGTATCAATATATTATCCATCCCAAAAAGGGAAGCGAAAAGAAATACAACGCAAAAGATTTGCGAACCATGCAAGATTGGATTGTTGCTCGTCAGCTTTATGGAACTCCTGGAATTGCCGAGGTCAATAGTTTCGGTGGCGAGCTTAAGCAATATGAAGTAGCTGTTGATCCGAATAGACTTAAGGCGATGAATATTACGATTCCAGAGATATTTACTGCCCTAGAGAAAAATAATCAAAATACAGGTGGTGCCTATATTGATAAAAAACCGAATGCATACTTTATCCGGGGGATTGGACTGGCGACCTCTTTGGAAGATGTCAGAAATATCGCTATCCGAAAATCAGGGTCTATACCGATTTATGTAAAAGATGTTGCAGATGTACGTTTTGGTCATGCTGTGCGTTATGGAGCCTTGACATACAATGGTGAGGTAGATGCTGTGGGTGGCGTTGTCATGATGCTAAAGGGTGAAAACAGCAATGAGGTGGTCAATCGTGTGAAAGAAAAACTACCGACTATCCAAAAGTCTTTGCCTGATGATGTGGTTATAGAGCCCTATTTAGACCGGACAGACCTCGTTGGGCGTGCGATCAGTACCGTTGAAAAAAATCTGATTGAAGGCGCCCTGATCGTAATTTTTGTCCTGGTATTATTTCTTGGGAACTTGCGGGCAGGCCTTATCGTTGCTTCGGCGATTCCACTGGCGCTGCTGTTTGCACTTGGACTGATGAACGTGTTCGGTGTAAGCGCCAATTTAATGAGTTTGGGTGCGATAGATTTCGGTTTGATTGTGGACGGAGCCGTCATTGTGGTGGAAGCGACGCTACACCATTTAGGCTTACGAAAGTCAACCGAGAAATTGACCCAGGCCGAAATGGATCATGAGGTATTTGAGTCTGCTTCAAAGATTCGTACCAGTGCAGCCTTTGGTGAGATTATTATTCTTATTGTCTATATTCCAATTTTAACATTGGTGGGTGTTGAAGGGAAAATGTTTCGTCCAATGGCACAAACAGTTGGGTTTGCCATTTTCGGAGCATTGATTCTCTCGTTAACCTATATCCCCATGATGTGTGCTCTGTTTCTGCCGAAAAAACACAGCGACAAGAAAACGTTGAGTGACCGGATGATTGCAGGACTACAACGTATTTATGAGCCTTTATTACAAAAAGCAATTCGGTTTAAATACCTGATCGTGAGTTTAACTGTTGCCATTTTTGCTTTGTCGGCCTTCTTTTTTAAGAACATGGGGGGCGAGTTTATTCCACAATTGCAGGAAGGCGATTATGCATTCCATTGCATACTTCCTCAGGGAAGCTCGCTTTCGCAAAGTATTGAAACCTCTATGCAGGCTTCCCGGATTATCAAGGAGTTCGATGAAGTGAAGATGGTCGTCGGTAAAACAGGAGCTGCGGAAGTACCGACAGACCCTATGCCACCGGAAGCGACAGATATTATGGTGGTATTGAAGCCTCAAAAAGAGTGGAAGTCGGGCCGTTCTTATGAAGAACTGGGGAGCGCTATTCTGGAGAAGCTAGAAGTAATTCCGGGTGTCTTCTTTGAGAAAAATCAACCTATTCAAATGCGTTTCAATGAGTTAATGACGGGTATCCGTCAGGATGTTGCTGTAAAGATCTTCGGTGAAAACATCGATTCACTGGCCGCTTACGCCAATGTGGTTGCCGCTCAGATTCAATCCGTTCAAGGAGCAACTTCTCCACAAGTGGAGCGCGTATCCGGTCTCCCGCAAATTAATATCGTTTATGACCGCACCCGTATAGCGAATTATGGATTGACAATTCAGGACGTCAATGATGTGGTGAGTACCGCCTTTGCCGGTCGGAGTACGGGACAGATCTATGAAAATGAACGTCGCTTTGATCTGGTCGTCAGGTTAGATACAACGCACAGAAATAGTATTGATGATGTGCGTAATCTGATGATTCCTACAGATACGGGCACACAGATCCCTCTTTCTCAGGTTGCTGCCATTGATTATAAATTGGGGCCGGCCCAAATCAGTCGCGAAGCTGGTAAACGAAGAATTGTGATTGGATTTAATGTGGCAGGGCGTGATGTTCAAACCGTAGTAAAAGATATCCAACAACAATTGACTGCAAATGTAAAACTTCCTGCGGGTTATTATTTCACCTATGGAGGTCAGTTCGAGAATTTGCAAAAAGCGAGTTCGCGCCTGCTGATTGCTGTGCCAGTGTCCTTATTGCTTATTTTTATGCTGTTGTATTTCACGTTCCATTCCTTTAAGCAGGCGACGCTAATTTTTACCGCAATACCAATGAGTGCTATCGGGGGTGTATTTGCATTGATGTTGCGCGGCATGCCTTTCAGTATTAGTGCCGGTATCGGTTTTATTGCCTTGTTTGGCGTGGCCGTACTCAATGGTATCGTTTTAATTGGGACATTCAATCAGTTGAAGAAAGAGGGCGTCGATGATATTTTTCAACGCGTTAAAGAAGGTACTTTGACTCGTTTACGTCCTGTACTGATGACAGCGACAGTGGCCTCACTGGGCTTTTTACCGATGGCAATCAGTACAAGTGCCGGCGCTGAAGTTCAGAAGCCTTTGGCAACGGTTGTTATCGGCGGGTTGACAACAGCAACTTTCCTGACGTTGTTTGTGCTGCCCTTATTGTATATAATTTTTAATTCTAAATTGAATATGAAACGAAGTAGGGGTGCTAAGACCTTTGTTACAGTACTTGTTTTCTTATTTATGGCCTTGGGATCTCAGGTGTTTGGCCAAGAGCGCATTTCTGTTACAGAAGCTGTGGAAACTGCGCTGAAGAGCAATCGCCAGTTTCAGATCAACCAGGCTGAAATCGTGGGCGCTGGTTTCAATGTTAAAACGGCGACCGAAATCCCCAAGACCGGGATTTTTGCAGAAAATGAAGATTACCGTCCTACGGATAAGGCCGGCTTATTGAAAATTGGTATAACGCAAAGTATTGCCTGGCCCGGGCTCTATGCGGCGCGCAAGGAGTATTTTAAACAGCAACTAAAATATGCGAATTTGAATACGGATGTATTGAAAACTGCGATTACCAAAGACGTAAGGACAGCCTATTTTCAACTTTGGTATCTCCAGGATCGCCAAAAGCTGTATATGGAGTTGGATAGCATCTATACAGCCATGTTCAAAGCAACTGAACTTCGCTTTAGAACGGGTGACGTGGCTGCGCTGGATAAGATCGCAGCTGAGGCAAAACTGAAGGAACTGCAGGCGCAGCTTGTTCAAAACAAAAAGGACATTGTTATCCAGCAACAGCAACTTATGCTCTTGTTGGACCGTAACGAGTGGATGCTCCCATTGGATCAGTCCTTGGAGAAGATTGTCGTGAACGCCAGTCCATCTGAGGAAACAGTACATCCTTTACTTGTTTTACAGCAGCAAAACGTAAATATCGCTTCATCGAATATCAGTGTTCAGAAAAATACAAATAAGCCTGAGTTCTCGGGTCGATTTTTCTCCCAACGTGTTTGGGGAGCCAAGGATCCCTTATCGGGATTTTCGGTCTCCGCATCTTTTCCGGTCTTTAGCCTAGGCGCGTATAAAAGTAAAGTGAAGGCTGCCAACGCTGAAATGGAAGTTCAACAGCGTAAGTTGGAATATGATACGCAGGTATTCCAGACAAATAAAGGGAATGCACTTGCTGAAATTGACAAGAATAGTGCGTTACTACAATTTTACGAGTCTTCGGGTTTAAAACAAGCTGATGCCATCATTAAAGCGGCTAGTTTGGGGTATAGAACTGGGGAGATCAATTTTGCTGAATTAAGTCAATTTTTAAGTCAGGCCATTGGGATTCGCCAGAATTATTTAGAAGTCCTCAATCAGTATAATCAATCAGCAATTCAATATAATTACTTCAATAACAAATAAGTCAACAATGAAAGTTTTCATAAAGATATTTATCGTATGTATAGCCGTTACTGTTTTTTACGGTTGCGGTTCTAATGAGTCGGAGCGTAAAGGTCAACCGGAGGGAAAGGAAGCGCCTAAATCCGAAGAGGGGCATGAGGAAGGACCGGTTACCGTAGCGGCACTGAGTGCGGCACAAATAAAAGCTGTGGGCATCGTTTTTGGAGGTATTGAAGAGAAGGAACTAACAGCTACAATCAAGGCCAATGGACTTTTGAGTGTACCCAATAACAATAAAGCGAATGCAACGACGCTTTACGGTGGTGTTGTAAAGACATTAAACGTGCAGTTGGGGGATAACGTACGCAAGGGGCAGGTGATCGCTACGATTACCAACCCCCAGTTTGTACAGTTGCAGGAGGAATATGTATCCCTCGCAAGTAAGATTACCTTGGCGGAACAAGAAATGGCAAGGCAACAGGAACTCAATGAAGGTAATGCGGGCGCACGGAAAAATCTGCAGGCAGCAACAGCAGACTTCAACAGTTTACGGGCTCGAAAGGCCTCGTTGCAACAACAGATCCAATTGATGGGCATAAATCCCAATAGCGTGAATCTTTCTAATATGCGGACCTCATTGGCCGTAACAAGCCCTATCAATGGAACAGTAAGTAATGTTTTTGCGAAAATTGGGAGTTATGTAGATGTCTCTTCGCCAGTGATCGAGATTGTTGACAATAGTCTGCTGCATTTGGATCTGCAGGTGTTTGAAAAGGATCTACCTTTGGTTAAAGTCGGACAGCTCATCAACTTTCAACTGACCAACAACCCGGATAAAACCTATACCGCCAAAGTTTTTACGATTGGATCTTCCTTTGAAAATGATAGCAAGACCATCGCTGTGCACAGTACGGTCGTGGGCAGCAAAGTGGGGTTGATTGATGGGATGAACATCACGGGTATGATCGGTGTCAATAATGTACGGACTCCGGCTGTTCCGAATGACGCAATCGTGGAGGCTGACGGTAAGTATTATATTTTTGTGGAGACAGACAAGAAACCTGAGGAGCATGAAGAAGGGCACGACGATCACGGGCATGCGCACGATGAAGGTGAAGCAAAACATGCGCATAAAAATGAGCAAGAAGCTGGGCAGCATGGTGAAGAACAGGCTAAAAACATCAATTTTGAAAAAATAGAGATTCAAAAAGGCGTGTCTGCTTTGGGATATACGGCGATTATCCCGGTTACCGAAGTTCCTGCCGGGACGAAAATTGTTGTAAAGGGTGCCTTTTTTATCAATGCTAAAATGAGCAATACAGGTGGGCACGAACATTAATTGACAGTATTTGTTAACATAATCAAAGCAAGTTATGGAACATCAACATAGTTATGATGCACAAGGCAGACAGCTTTGTTGTACACAGGCACAAAAAATATATAGTCAGGCGGGAGCAGAAGACCTTATTGGGAAAGCTCCGGCTTCCAGTCATGGTCATGATCATAGCCACGATGAAGACGGTCACGACCACTCAACGGCAGGGGCTAGTCAGATGCAGTTGTTTTTACCCGCACTAATTTCCTTTATTTTGCTCATTGCAGCAATAGCCATGGATAATTGGATTGCGCAAGCATGGTTTAAGGATTGGGTTCGTTCAGGCTGGTATATCGTATCTTATCTGCCTGTTGGGTATCCTGTAATCAGAGATGCCCTAAAGAGTATTGCTAAAGGGGAAATCTTTTCGGAGTTTCTTTTAATGAGTATCGCTACGATAGGAGCTTTTGCGATCAAAGAATACCCAGAAGCTGTAGCGGTGATGTTATTTTACGCCGTAGGCGAGGTATTTCAGACCTTAGCGGTGAGTAGAGCTAAAAGTAATATTAAGGCACTACTGGATCAGCGTCCGGATGAAGTGACCATTTTGGAGAATGGAAAGAGCAAAGTAATCAAAGCCGCAGACGCAGGTATCGGAGCAATTGTTCAGCTGAAACCTGGCGAAAAGCTCGGGCTCGATGGTGAATTGCTGTCTGAACAAGGCGCATTTAATACTGCTGCGCTGACTGGCGAGAGCAAGCCAGATACAAAAATGAAAGGTGATGTTGTGCTGGCAGGAATGATTAATATGAACACGGTGAGCCTAATTCGGGTGACAACAGCTTATCAAGATAGCAAACTGAGTAAAATCCTTGAGCTTGTACAGAACGCTACAGCTCAAAAAGCGCCTACTGAACTGTTTATCCGTAAATTTGCTAAGATATATACCCCAATTGTCGTGTTTTTGGCTATTGGAATTTGCCTCCTACCTTACTTGTTTGTCGATCAATATGTATTTAGCGACTGGTTGTATAGAGCACTCGTATTTTTAGTGATATCCTGTCCCTGTGCACTTGTCATCTCGATTCCTTTGGGGTATTTTGGTGGAATCGGTGCCGCGAGTAGAAATGGTATACTTTTTAAAGGCAGTAATTTTTTGGATGCGATGGCAGATATCCGGCATGTGGTGATGGATAAAACCGGAACAATGACTGCCGGTGTTTTTAAGGTGCAGGAAATTAAGTTACAGGCTGGTTACAACGAGGCAAGAATTTTAAAGCTCGTCAATAAAATAGAAAGCCACAGCAGCCATCCAGTTGCAACAGCGATTAGGGAATATGCAGGTGCGATCGACGAGTCTATTAATCTCCATAATATAGAAGAAATCGCCGGACATGGATTAAAGGGAATTACTGAAGGCAAAGAGTTGCTGGTGGGTAACTTTAAATTGCTGGACAAGTTTAATGTAGCCTATGATATCGATCCGAATAGTATCGTATATACGACCATTGCCATCGCTTTGGACGGTAAATTTGTAGGATTCATGACCATCGCTGATAGGATTAAAGCAGATGCCGCGCTTACAATTCAACTACTGCATAAGCTCGGTGTAAAAGCGACGATGTTGAGCGGGGATAAGACGACGGTAGTCGCCTATGTTGCCAAGGAACTTGGAATAGATCAGGCCTATGGTGACCTGCTTCCGGAAGATAAAGTGAATAAGGTCAGGGAAATAAAGGGGCTAAATGAATCTGTTGCTTTTGTTGGTGATGGCGTTAACGATGCTCCGGTTGTCGCACTGAGTGATGTTGGAATAGCGATGGGTGGACTGGGCAGTGATGCGACGATCGAGACGGCAGATGTCGTGATACAGGATGACAAACCTTCGAAGATTCCAATGGCCATTCGCATTGGGAAACAAACGAAAAAAGTTGTTTATCAGAATATTGGCCTTGCTTTTATAGTCAAAGGGATCGTGTTGATTCTTGGAGCTGGAGGTTTGGCAACAATGTGGGAGGCTGTATTTGCCGATGTTGGCGTATCGCTAATTGCGATATTGAATGCCATTAGAATTCAAAAAATGAAATTTTAACAATTGGCGCTAACTTACACCCGTCCTTTTCATTGAACGAAATGAAGGGCGGGTGTATTCCTATTTTTATTCGCTATCATTTATAAATACTAAATATATTAGTATATTTGAGCGTGATTTTTATTGCTTTTAGGCGATATAAGACGTCAATACATGAATGATATGGAAAGGAGCATCGTACATTGTGATCTTGATACATTTTTTGTATCAGTTGAGCGGCTGATAAACAGTAAACTTAATGGTGTACCGGTACTTATTGGCGGTAGCAGTGATCGGGGCGTGGTGGCTTCATGTTCCTATGAAGCCAGAAAATCAGGGGTGCATGCCGCGATGCCGATGCGCTTGGCATTAAGAATGTGTCCGGATGCTGTTGTCGTCAAAGGCGATCATGATCTCTACAGTTATTACTCCAATATGGTGACCGAAATTATTTCGCTTGAGACACCGGTTGTAGAGAAAGCAAGCATTGATGAACATTATCTTGATGTTTCTGGAATGGACCGTTTCTTTGGATGCTGGAAATGGACACAGGAATTGCGGCAGCGTATTATTCGGGAAACGGGGCTTCCGATCAGTTTCGGCCTTTCCGTCAATAAGACGGTGTCTAAAATAGCGACCGGCCAGGCGAAACCATGTGGTGAGCTGCAAGTAAATGGAGGTACAGAGAAGCAGTTCCTGGCACCGCTTTCTATTCGGAAAATACCGATGGTCGGCGATAAGTCGTATACCTTGTTGCGTAATATGGGGATTTCTAAAATTGGAACGTTGCAACAAATGGAGATTTTTACGTTACAACAGGTCTTAGGAGAAAATGGTGTAAATATCTGGCGGAAGGCCAATGGTCTGGATGATACGCTTGTGGTCCCTTTTCGTGAACAGAAATCCATGTCCAAAGAAACGACCTATCAGCAGGATACGATTGATATGGATGTATTGCGGCGGACACTCATCGGTATGGTTGATAATCTTGCCTTTGAATTGCGTAAAGAACAGCGGCTTACCAGCTGTGTTACCTTGAAGATACGTTATAGTAATTTTGATACCCATACCCAACAATTGCAGATCGGTTATACCAATTCCGATCGAAAATTGATTGAAGTTGCGCTATCCTTATTTAAAAAGTTATATAGTCGCCGCATGTTAATTCGGTTGGTGGGGGTTAAGTTTTCTGGTTTGATCTATGGAGCTTACCAAACCGATCTATTTGCGGATAATGCCGAAGAGGTAAATCTGATGCAGGCGATGGATCGTATTAAAAGTCGTTACGGTACAGCGTTTTTGATGAAAGGGATCTGTGTGCCCATGCCCGGGGAGAAAGGAGGGGTAGATGCCCTTAAATCTTCGTAGTTTCTATAGTTTGCGTTACGGCACATTGAGTCTGGAAGACCTTATCGAAGGTATTCAGTCCGGTGGTTACGATACTGCCGTACTAACCGATATTAATAATACTTCCGGGTCATTGGATTTTATTCGGTTGGGTCGGAAAAAGGGACTGAATTTACTCGCAGGAATGGAGTTTCGAGCCGATGATAAGCTTTGTTTTGTCGCTATAGCGAAGAACGAACGTGGTTTTCAGGAGATTAATGCCTATCGTACCAAACTCAATATGGAGCAACGATCGGTACCGCAACGTGCTCCTGATTTTGAAGAGGTATTTGTTGTTTATCCTTTTTCAGCAATCAGCCACCATGGCTTGCGCGACTATGAATATATTGGCATAAGGCCTTCGGAACGCACCAAAGTACGTTTGCTGGACCGGAAAATTTTGGCTAATTGTGTCATATTAGCACCGGTAAGTTTCCAACAAAATGACTATGTGTTACATAGGCAATTGCGTGCCATTGACAATAATCTGTTGATATCACAATTGGAAGCGGATCAGGTGGCCCATTCAGATGAAGTACTTTTGTCAAGAATGACCTTAACAGAAATGTTTTCGGATCTGCCCGAGCTTATGAACAATACAGAGCAACTGCTTGCCCAATGCTCTTTTTACTTCGACTTTGAGACAGTTAAAAATAAAACCACATTTACAGACAGTCATTATGCAGATCAGCAATTGCTTTTTAGTCAGGCATTAGCGGGACTGGAAAGACGTTATGGAAAAAATGATTCCGTTGCAATGGAACGAATCCAGCGGGAATTGGAAATTATTGAACAACTTAAATTTTCAAGCTATTTTCTGATAACGAATGATATCTGTCGCTATGCACGGCATAGCGACTTTCATTACGTAGGGCGTGGATCTGGAGCAAACTCTGCCGTTGCTTATTGTTTGGGAATTACCGATGTTGACCCCATCGCTCTGCATTTGCCATTTGAACGTTTTCTAAATCCGAAACGGAAGAGTGCCCCCGATTTTGATATTGACTTTAGCTGGAATGAACGTGACGCTATGTATAGTTATATTTTTAATAAGTATAAAAGTGGACACGTTGCATTGATGGGCGCAATGAGTACGTTTCGGTCGCGGAGCATTTTGCGTGAGCTCGGAAAGGTATATGGTCTTCCTAAAGGAGAAATAGATCGGTTGATCAACGAACCTGAACATATGCTTAACAAAAATGAGGTAACGAATACCATTTTGAGTGTCTATAATCGGATGGCGGATTTTCCTAATCAACGTTCAATTCATGCGAGTGGTGTACTCATTTCCGAGGCTCCCTTAACATGCTATGGAGCTATGGACTACTCTCCTAAAGGACTCCCCACGATGCAATTTGACATGTATGTTGCCGAAGATATTGGTTTTGAAAAATTTGACATCCTATCGCAACGGGGAATAGGGCATATCAAAGACTGTAAAGCAATCGTACGTGAGAATTTGGGCGAGCTGATCGATACCGACAACCCCAAGCTTTTCTTTCATGATCCGCTCATAGCAACGCAATTACAGTCAGCCCATACTATTGGGTGTTTTTATATAGAAAGTCCTGCGATGCGGCAACTTCTGACCAAATTGTCATGTAATACCTATAACACATTAGTGGCAGCATCTTCCATTATTCGTCCTGGTGTAGCGAGTTCAGGAATGATGAGCGAGTATATCCGACGTCACCACGATCCGTCTGTTGCGAATTATCCGCATCCAGTATTCAAAGAACAGTTGGAGGAAACTTATGGTGTGATGGTTTATCAGGAAGATGTGATGAAAATTGCGAATGCCTACGGTGGTCTTGACATGGCAGATGCAGATGTACTGCGACGAATGATGTCGGGCAAGTATCGTGATAAAGATCATCTTGCGGCCATCAAAGGACGTTTTTTTGCCAATTGCAAAACTCGAGGATACGAGGAGCAGGGAAGTTTGGAAATCTGGAGACAGATGGAGAGCTTTGCGGGCTATTCATTTAACAAGGCACATTCAGCCTCCTATGCTGTTGAGAGTTATCAGAGTTTATACTTAAAAACGTATTTTCCATTGGAGTTTATGGTTGCGGTACTCAATAATTATGGTGGTTTTTATAATCGTAAGGTTTACGTCAATGAAGCGCGCGTTGCGGGCGCTACCATCTGCCGGCCCTGTGTCAACCAGTCTCGTTTAAATGCACGTATTTTTGGAAAGGATATCTATCTGGGCTTTGATTGCCTGCAGCATCTGGAGGAAAAATTGGCTTTACGGATTGTTAATGAACGGGAATTGAATGGACCTTATCTCAGTTTAGAAAATTTTATTGGCCGGACGGAAATTAGCTTGGAGCAATTGATCATTTTAATCCGTGTGGGAGCCTTGCGTTTTACCGCCATAGGGAAAAAGCAATTATTGTGGGAAGGCCATTTGATGATGAGTAAATATAAACCTACCCGTGGCGGAAATGTTCTCTTTGAAATCGAGACCAGAAAACCGCTACTTCCTTTGCTTGAAGAAAACATCTTGGAAGACTATTATGATGAACTGGAATTGATTGGTTTCTGTGTTACGGGGACATTGTTTGATTTGGCAAAAAGCAGCTATAGAGGTGATATTTTTGCAGAAGACATGACGGCGCATGAAGGTGAAACAATTCGGATGGTCGGCGATTTCGTCTGTGAAAAAATTGTCAGGATGCGCAATGGAGGGCAGATGAAATTTGGGACCTTTTTGGATGCTGAAGGGCATTTTTTTGATACCGTTCATTTCCCGCAGACACTTGTCGAATTTCCACTTCGGGGAAACGGTATTTATTTGATCGAAGGGAAAATTGTGGTTGACTATGGTTGCCCCACACTCGAAGTGAGACGATGCGCCAAGATGCCCTTAAAATCTGATCCGCGAAGTGAATAGCCTATTTTTTAAATTACCTTTGTAAGATATTACCTGCTGTTAAAGTGATGACGAAAGAGCAAATTGCCGGATTGCTTGAAGGGGTACCCTCTGCAGTCGGCGTATATTATATTTATGATAAGCATGATGCGCTAATTTATGTCGGCAAGAGTATCGATATTAGAAATAGGTTATTGCAGCATTTTAGAAGTACAGATTTTAAGGAACGCAAAATCCAAGGAGCAGCCCGCAGAGTTGGATTTGAACTGACGGGCCATGAACTACTAGCGCTATTGCATGAATCTGACCTGATCAAAAAATATCAACCCTATTATAATCGGGCGCAGCGTCGAACCTACTACGGATTTGGCCTTTATCTAGCAGTGAATCCATTGGGCTATCAAGTTCTTCAAGTTGAGGCGCTTGATCCCGAGCGAGAAGAGTTCATGACTTTTTCGAGTTACCAGGAGGGGCGCGAGCAATTATTCAATATTGTGGAAGCGTATCAGCTCTGCCAAAAAATAAACAAATTACAGACGTATACGAAACATTGTTTTCAATATATGTTGAAGACCTGCAAAGGGGCATGTATTGCGCAGGAGCTTCCAGAAGACTATAATCGAAGAGTGCAGGAATTTGTAGCCTCTTCGGAGCTTCCGATGGGCGAAATATTTTTGGAGTTTTTAGGGCGTAATCCCAAAGAAAAGGGACTTGTTTACTTGTTGGATGGTCGGTATAAAGGATTTGGCTACTGTAATAAGCGTGTATATAGCGAAAAGAAAAAGCGAGAAGCCATCATCTTCAAAGCCGATAATAGAGATGTTAGACGTATTTTGAGACGTTATTTCAAACTCAACCCTGTTTAGATTTTTAACAACAATAATTTAATGGCTTAGTAGGCCAGTAAATTATTGTTTTACCTTCGGTAAAAACTTTTTGTCGTTCTCATCGGAATCTTTATAGTAGGCTCGGGCTTCGTCCAGTTTATGATGCATTTCTTCACGTACGTTTTGGTATGCTTGTACATTGTATACATTCTGCATTTCCTGTGGATCTTTCTCTAGATCGTATAATTCCCACTCATCTTTGTCATAATAGAAATGGATCAGTTTGTACCTTTCGGTACGAATCCCATAATGTCGTTTTACCATATGAATGGAAGGGTACTCATAGTAGGTGTAATATACTGCATCGCGCCATTGTTTTTCTTTTCCATTGAGTAGACCACGAAAAGATTTTCCCTGCATATCTTTCGGAATTGCAAGTCCTGCATAATCTAGGATTGTGGGGGCAAAATCAAGATTCTGAACAAGTGCTTTTGAGGATTGGCCAGCTTTAATTTCTGCTGGATAGCGGATCAATAAGGGGGTTCGGAGCGATTCTTCATACATAAAACGTTTGTCAAACCAACCATGTTCACCCAGATAGAACCCTTGGTCTGAGGTATAAATGACAATTGTATTTTCGTCGAGTCCATTGTCTTTCAAAAATTCCAATAGACGTCCAACACCGTCGTCCACTGCAGCAACGGTACCCAGATAATCCTGCATATAACGTTGATATCGCCAGCGCATCAGGTCTTCTTTGGACATGTTGTGATATTTCATCTTAAAATCTGCCATGATTGGGTTGTAGATTGAATCCCATGTTGCGCGCTGCGCTGCAGTCATTCTTCCTAGGTTTCCATTGAAGGCAGCTTTATCCCAGGATAGATATTCTTTTAGTCCCAATTCATCCATTAGCGCAGGAGGTATCTTGTTGTCACCAGCCCAGTTCATGTGTTTAAGGATATTCATTTCAGCGGTTTTAGCAGCAGTTCCTCTTCCTTCGTAGGTGTCGAATAGATTATTCGGTTCTTTGTAGGTTTTTGATGTATATTGTTGAAGATGTCGCAAAGCCGGTAGCCACTCTCGGTGTGGCGCTTTTTGATGATAGAGCACACAGAAAGGTTTGCTGGTATCTCTTTTAGCGATCCAATCTAGGGTCATATCGGTGGTGAGATCCGATACATAGCCTTGTATTTGTTGTTTTACACCATTGATAATAAAGTTTGGATTATAATATTCGCCTTGGTCAATAAGGACCGCTGAGTGGTTAAATCCCTGGGGTAGGCCATCCATATGGATTTTACCGATTAATGCCGTTTGATACCCATTTTTTTGGAGAATCTTGGCAAAGTTGTCCTGATTCCAATCGAATTTTGCCTCATTATCAATTTTCCCATTCATATAACTGTGCTTCCCAGTTAGGAGTACAGCCCGACTGGGTGCACATAATGAATTTGTCACGGTCGCACGTGTGAAAATGGCACCTTCCTTTGCTAATCTGTCAATATTGGGCGTTTCGTTCAATCCGTAACCATAAGCGCTGATCGCTTGATAACCATGGTCATCACTCATGATATATACAATATTTGGATGCTTTTTTGCATGGCCTTTTTGTGCCAATGCCCAAGAAGGTACAAGTGTGTACAAGGTGAAAGTAAGTATATAATGATGCAGTTTCATGGTTAAGGTTTGAATGTGTTATGCTGATCGATTTTACCTCAGGCTAATATAGGTGTTTTCATTGAGACAATGTCGGTGCTATTAGTTTAATGATAGGTTGTACTATTTAAATGATTTGTTTATTAAATTATTCTGATAGAAATTTGTGTTATTAATAATTTCAATTATATATGAAGAAGAGTTTATTAGCACTTGCACTGGGGGGATTGGGGATAGGAATTACCGAATTTAGTATGATGGGGATGCTACCGGACGTTGCCCAAAGTCTGCAAGTTTCAATTCCGGAAGCTGGTTATCTCATTACAGCTTATGCCTTAGGTGTAGTTATCGGTGCCCCACTGTTGGTGGTTGTTATGAATCGATTCTCGCCACTTAAGACCTTGATTATCCTCATGGGATTGTTTACCCTATTTAATGGATTATCTGTAGTTGCTCCAGACTATGGTCTTTTGTTGGTATCGCGTTTTATTTCGGGATTGCCACATGGTGCTTTCTTCGGGGTAGGGTCTGTTATTGCCAGTCGATTGGCCGATCCTGGTAAAGAAGCGCAGGCTGTAGCGACGATGTTTTCCGGATTGACAGTTGCCAATTTATTTGGGGTTCCATTGGGTACCTATATTGGACATCATTTTTCATGGCGTTATACTTTTCTATTGATTGTTATCGTCGGTATTTTGACCATGTTAGCCTTAAAGTTGTGGATGCCTAAAATGAAAGCAGCACCTAAAAATAATCCTTGGAAGGACTTTGGCATTTTTCGCAATGTGAATGTCTGGTTTATGGTTTTATTATTTTCAATAGCTCCAGGGGCACTGTTTGCCTGGATAAGTTATATAGCTCCGCTGATGACTGAAGTGTCTGGTGTTGCTGATAAATACCTGCCTTATATTATGGTTTTGGCTGGATTAGGTATGTTTGTGGGGAATTTGATCGGAGGGAAGTTGACGGACGCTTTTTCTTCAACAAAGGTGGTTGTAGCCGTACTGGTGGTTCAGATTTTATGTATGTTGGTTATTTACGGGCTGTCTGACAACGTTTGGGTATCCTTGGTGATGACTTTTTTAACCGGAGTCACTACTTTTGCGCTCGTACCTTCGTTAACCTTATTATTGCTTAACTCGGTAAAAAGTGATGCTGAAATGTTGGTTGCTTCTTTAGGACCTGCTTGTTTTAATATTGCGAATGCATTGGGTGCCTTTTTAGGTGGTGTACCCATTAATCAAGGCTATGGTTATACTTCTCCGGCTTTGGTTGGTGCGGTTATGGCAGCTTTAGGAATCGTAATTTCCCTATGTTATATCCAACGAAGCAAAAAGCAACCGGCTGTGGCTGCCAAAAAGGTTCTTGAGGATGCGGTAGGTCAGCTTTCGTAGAGTCCATTATGTTGTCTTGAAATTTGCTATCGGTTTTAAAAAAATAACGTATAGAATTGGTGTTAACCTAGATTTCCACCAATTCTATTGAAGATGGACTGAAATTGAACATCGATATTTTCACCCAGGTACATGCGCTTGGCCTGACGTTTTATTGGATAACCTTGGTTCAATAGAAAGGAAACTGCGGTTGTATTCTCTTTCGGTAGCACAACTTTGGAATTTTGCATTAAATACATTTTTAACAATGCCATTCCTGCAGCTTGTTCATTGGCAACAATAAGGCCTTCTCCCAAAGAAGGAAAATAATAACCGCGGAGCGTTTGGTTCTTCACATATAGAAAACCTGAAATGAAATGCGGTTCTATTTCGCATCGTCTATTTTCAGCTGCGGTTGTTAGGTCGAGCCTCAGAAGTTGCTTTTTGTATCGGGATTGATATTGCTGTATATTATTGTCCGCTTCTTCAAGATGGGGTGCTTGTATATCATCAAAGAAAAGATAAGAAGAAGATTCCTTGAAGCCGAGCTTTGTGTAAACAGGCGCGCCCATATCCGTTGCAATGAGTTGAATGCTGTTGCATTTTTTGTTGTTTGCTATACGAATAAGTTCTTGGGTGGTTTGTTTCCCATAGCCTTTTCCTCTTTCATCGGGAGCGACGATAATATGTCCGAGCCAGGCAACGTTGCTATGGATAATGGTCGTACCTATGGCCACAATTTTCTGATCGACCAGGAGTTTTATGGGGAAACAAAAAGGGCTTTCTATATAATGCTGTATTTTGATCGGCACATTACCCCATCCTTCTGGACTTAATGCTGTGATGACGGAGAGATCAGAAAACTGAATCGGTTCAAAATTCATCTAACATCTATTTTATTACTGCTTTATTGTACTTGTTTTTATATTCAAGGGGAGAGAGTCCTGTAAACCGACGGAATATCTCGCGAAAAGCCTTTATGTCCGTATATCCAATAGCGTACATCACTTCATTTACCGTTTTCCTCGAGCTTTCCAATTCTTTTTTTGCCGATTCTACTTTTATCCGTTGAAGATATTCCACGGGCGTATTGCCTGTCGCTTTAATAAATCTACGGTCGAAATTCCGACGTCCGACAGTGAATTTTTCAGATAACTTCTCCATGGAAATTTTTTCTGAAAAGTTATTCTCGAGATAGTCCTGTGCACGCATGACCATTTCATCTCCATGTGATTTTTGACCATTAAAGATCATAAAATCGGACTGTGTTTGTCTGGCAATATCAATTTGAAATATTTTGGAGCAATAAATAGCCGTCTGTCTGTCGTAGAACTTTTCGACCAGGTAAAGGAGGAGATTAAGGAACGAATAACCGCCACCATTGGTATAGATTCCTTGCTCATCAGTAATAATTTGTTCTGTTTTTAAGTTAACCTTTGGAAAGAGCTTATGAAAATTTGCCGCTGATTTCCAGTGGATAGAGCAGTTTTTGTTATCCAAAAGCCCTGTGGATGCGAGCAGATATGCGCCGGTACACATGCTTGCAACATTTGCTCCCTTGGTATAATGGTCTAATATCCATGCTGAGAGCATGCTATTACCAGCTTCTATCGCACTAAAATTAGAAATGACAGCGGGTACAATAATGAGGTCGGTCTTTTGAATCGTAGTGATATCTTTCTGCGTCATGACCGTTAATAATCCATTGACAAAGTTACTCTGTTTGGAAACTCCTGCCAATTCTATATTAAATATAGGTTCCCTGTTCAGTTTATCGTAATAGCGGTTCGCTTCTGTGAATACATGGTATGTTCCAACAATGCACGATATGGTATTAGGGCCTGTCTGACTGTCTGGAACTAAGATCGTTAGATGTTTCATGTTGAAAGTTTATAAGATTGAATAAACGATAATACGCTTATTTGATACTATCCAAATATACCGAAACGACTTGTCTAAATCAACCGCTGAGAATGTCTATTTTACACCCCTTTTTGTGTTTTGAAGTCCGCTATATTTGATCTATAAATTTAAATTAATACCACAAGATGGTACGAATGATCGCAATATACAAGACTCCTACGAATAGGGAGTTTTTTGACAAACACTATTTTGAGACACATATTCCCTTGGCAAAAACGCTTCCGGGACTTATTCGTTTAGATTTACATATTTGATTGAGGTATAGGAATATAAGAAGTATGAGTTAACGTTATAAAATACGATGAATGATGAAAAAGGAAGATTTTAAAATAAGCATTACCGTTGAAGCAGGTGCTCAACGTGTATTTGAAGCAATCAATAATGTCCGCGGATGGTGGTCTCAAAATATTGAAGGGCCAACTGCTGCTTTGCATGATGAGTTTATATATCATTATCAGGATGTACATCGTTGTCGAATACGAATAGAAACGATGGAAACAGATCGTAAAGTAGTCTGGCGGGTCCTCGAAAACTATTTTAAATTCACCCAGGATGAACGGGAATGGACTAATAGTTCCATTATCTTCGATATTGTGGAAGATGCGGGTACAACTACATTACATTTCACCCATCGTGGGCTTAATTCCCAGATGGAATGTTATCAGGTATGTCATGATGCCTGGACGTATTATATAGCGGACAGCCTAAGACAATTGATTTTAACTGGGCTGGGACAGCCTACTCCAAAGGAGGAAATAGCGCTGGGGGCTATGGAAGAGAATCGCATACCACATGATCTTGGGACAAAAAGTATCTACCATAGGCTGTTAATTGAAACTCCTGTAGAGACTGTTTACAAGGCGCTTACAACGGCGGAAGGACTAGCAGGCTGGTGGACACCAGATACCAAGGCAAAGCCGGAGATTGGTGCGATCCTGCGGTTTGGATTTGGTCCGAGCTATTTTAAAAATATGGAAGTTATTTCGCTGAAGCCTTATTCCAGGGTCGAGTGGCGCTGTGTCAAGGCATTTGAGGAATGGATTGGAACGACACTGACCTTTGAACTTGAACCTCAGCAAAAGGGATGTATGCTGCTGTTTCACCATGATGGCTGGGCAAATTATAGTGCGGAATTTGCTTCCTGCAGTTTTGATTGGGCACTATTTTTCAGGAGTTTAAAATTTTTCTGTGAAAAAGGAAAGGGTTTTCCTTATCCCGAATTTAAGGTATAAAATTCCTGAAGGGGCATAGTGTATTTTTGGTATAAAATGAGACTATCGCAATAGCTCGGCAATCGCATGCAGATAGTCTTTATTTTTAGAAAAATCATTATGTCCTTCCTTTGCCAAACGTATCAATTTATCCTGTTTTTTAAAAAAGTTACTCAGTTTAATGGAAGAATCAAAATAGACGGCATTATCCTGGTCTCCGTGGAAGATGATCGTTCTACATTTTACTTTTTGCAATGCCGCAGCATTGTCGAAATAAAAGGGGATCCCGCTTGTATCGAGTTCAGGAGCGACATGTTGTGTCCAATCTTGAAAACTATAGTAAGGTGCCTGAAGAATAAGCATTTTTGGAGAATTATGCGAAGCAATAGTTGAAGCAAGTGCCGTGCCCATAGATTGACCGATTATGATAATGTGATCTTCCGGATACTGTTGTGTCAGCTTATCATAGACCGTTTGCAGATCACGATAAAGTAGTTCTTCATTGGTTACTTTACCTTCACTTTTTCCGTAACCTCGGTAATCCAGCATAAAAAGATCATATCCGTTATCAGTATAGATATTGGCAATTTTACCCCAGGTATCTACAGCCCCATTACTGCCATGCAAATAGAAAATTAGTCCTTTGCTCTTGTCTGCCTTAAACAAGATTCCATGGAGTTTAACATGATCTGCTGTTGTGATAAATTGTTCTTCAAATTTGCCCTGAAAGCGGAACGTGGAATCTTGGAGCTTTTTACCTGGAAACAGTTGTTCTTCAAGTATTTCATTCCAGTTTGGTTTCACTTTAGATTTACTGTTGGATTGCGCATGTACTGCGGGGTATAAAAAGATGAATAGCAAGAGTAATAGTATTGGACGTAACCAAAGGTGACGGTAGAATTTTGTTAATGTGACGGTATTGTTTGAGTGCATAAAGATACTTGGTCTATGATTTTTATTGAAGTTACACATTTCTATGGCATCCAGAAAATGTGGGATTCCTAGTTTTAGCAGTATCTTTTCTTATAAACTTAATCTAGGTTAAGTTTATGCCTTAATCCAGGTTGTTGGAAGCAGGCTTCTTCTCGTCGTACCTTTGAGATAGCAATTTAAAATGAAGTGAATCAATTTGGGCTTCAACTTAAATTCATCAAGAACGATAAAAAAGGAGATCATAACATGAAAAAATCAATTGAAAGAATTTTCCAACGTCCAGCTCAACCGGGTATGGTAGGAGATGGATTTCGTGTATTTAATATGATACCAGGGAATGGGATTTCCCAAAAGAGGATGAGTCCATTTCTTTTACTGGATTTCAACGCAGCATTTGATTTTGGACCTTCGGATCATATCAGAGGCGTGGATGTACATCCGCATAAGGGATTTGAAACCGTTACTATCGCCTACAAAGGTAGTGTAGCCCATCACGACAGTTCGGGAAACAGCGGAGTTATTTGTCCGGGTGATGTACAATGGATGACTGCCGGTGCGGGTATATTACATAAAGAATACCATGAAGAGGAATTTTCAAAAAAAGGTGGATTGTTTGAAATGGTTCAGCTCTGGGTTAATTTACCAGCGAAAGATAAATCAACGGAGGCACATTACCAGGCGATTACAGCCAATCAGATGGGGAAGGTACTATTGCCTGACGCAGCAGGGGTAGTTAATGTCATCGCGGGAAAATTTAAGGATACGGTAGGGCCAGCGAGCACCTATACGTCTGTCAATCTATTTGATATCAAATTGGCGGAGCAACATGAAACGAATTTTTTAGTTCCACAAAATCATAATACTGCGATGCTGGTTGTGAATGGGGAGGTCGAGGTCAACGGTGAACTTGCGAAGGAACATAGTTTTGTTTTATTTGGTCATGATGGTGAAGAGATCTCGATAAAGGCCCATAAAAATGCGGTTTTACTTGTGTTAAGCGGTGAGCCCATCGATGAACCTATCGTGAGCTATGGCCCATTTGTAATGAATACACAGGCAGAGATTTACCAAGCCTTTGAAGATTTTCAAGCTGGCAAGTTTGGTGTGCTCGAATAAGTGATATAAGTTTCCATCCATGGCCTACATGTATAACATGTAGGCCATTAATGGATATCATCATATAGAAGATTTTCTGTTAATTAGCTTTTCTTTAGATTATGGTGTTCAACGACTAAGAAAATTTTTTTGGCCGTCTGTCGTAGCAGATATGGATGATGAGAACCAGTAGTGTACAACAAAAGCCTGTCGACACCACGCCATTCCATTGAAAGTATTTCCAAGCGAGAGGGGCCAGGTAACTACCCAATGATCCACCCGCAAAGTAACTAAACATATAGACTGTATTTAGTCGGTTGGTTGCCCCGATATTTAAGGCAAAGAAAGCAGATTGATTGCTGATATGCATTGATTGTAAACCCAGGTCAATTAAGATTACACCAGTTATTAATCCGATATAGCTATTCCCCCCGATGTAGAATACAATCCAGCTCAATAGCAGGATACATATGGAACCAAGAATAACGGTATACGTAGAAACACGCGTTGCGATCCGGCCGACCAATGCTGCTGCCAAAGCGCCAACAGCCCCTATTAATCCGAAGGATCCAGCTACAGCGGACCCCGCGTGGAAAGGAGCTTCCTGTAAATGAAATACCAATGTAATCCAAAAAGCACTGAATCCCGCAAAACCTAGGGCACCTCTGAGTGCAGATAGCCGTAACACCGGTTGAGTTTTTGTCAGATGGATCAATGAGTGCATTAATTGTAGATAACTTCCTTGAAATGTCGGTTTCACATCGGGGAGTGCGAAAGCTAATAATAACATGAATAGAACCATTAATGCAATCGCCATATAATAGATCGCCTGCCATCCCCAGATATCGCCAATAAATCCTGCTGCGACGCGGGAGAGCAGAATACCTAATAGTAAGCCACTCATGACCATTCCGATTGAAGAATTGCGTTTTTCGGGAGTAGCAAGTTCGGCCGTAAGGGGGACGAGCATTTGGGGAACGACTGAGCTAAATCCAACCATAAAGCTTGCGATATAGAGCAGCCCAAGAGTGGGAGCGAAGACCATTGCCAATAAGGAGGCTATGATGAGTAGAAAAATTGATAATATTAATTTCTTTCTTTTTATCATATCTCCCAAAGGAACGATAAAGAGTAGCCCTGTTGCAAAACCGATCTGGGTGAGCATAGCAATCATACTAATTGCAGCTTCACTAACGTGAAAGTCTTTCGCCATCAATCCCAAAAGCGGTTGATTATAATAGTTGTTGCCGACGACTACTCCAGTTGTCAAGGTAATAAGCCATAAAAGAGGCTTCGTCAGTATAGGTGTATCCCGTTTTGAGTTTACGTGGAGTTTTATGTTTTGATTTGTTATGTCTGTTGTATGTATCATTTTGAATTTTATCTCCTTGCCTGCAAATTTACAGCGATCAGTAATGTAGGAATTGAAGAATTCGATCCATGAATTGAAGAATTGAAGTTTGATTAACCTAAATTGATCCAGAAGTGAGATGATTGTGTACTGGACCAGATATTGTGTTTCTGTTTTTTGACTTAAGTCATGGTTTTCAATTGCGAGGCGTCTGGATGCCATTTTTAATGCTAGATGCCCTTGAAAAATATCGTTTATTGTTGGATGAGAATCCAATGGTTGTCAGAAGGCTATCCAATAGAATAGTTGCTTCTTATCTTAATATTTCACAGGAGATCGTGTGTCGTTTAAAGTCAAAGGTTTAAAATTCAACTGGCCTATGCAGTTCTTATATGCATAGGCCAGTTGAATTTTAGATGAAAATAGTGCAGACTGATCAATCAGGTTTAAAGATTTATTTGCTGATTTCTCTTTTTCCGAGAAGCATTATATACAATGATCACACTAATCGTCATCAGGATAAATGCTAAGAAAAACGGCGCGCCAGAAAATTTAAATGGTGCTTTGTCATGGGTGAAATAATAAAATAGGTTTGTCATCATCGGTGGACCAATAATCGATGTTGCACTCATTAAGCTCGTTAGTGCACCTTGAAGTTCACCCTGTTCGTTTGAAGGAACATTTTTGGTAATAACAGACTGAAGAGCTGGTCCACAAATACCACCCAAGCAATAAGGGATAAGGAAGACGAACATCATCCATCCCTCGCTTGCAAATGAGAATAACAGTAGTCCAATGGCATACAGGGTCAATCCATAGAAAATGCTTTTTTGTTCACCAAGTTTGGGTGTAGTCCATCGAATTAAAACACCCTGAACCAATCCAATCAATAATCCAATAACACCTAATGAGATACCTACCATTCTTTCTGTCCAGTCGAATTTATACATGGTGAAGAAGTTCCAGTTACTTTGAACTGCATGACCTGCGATATATATTAAAATTAAGGCAACGATTAATCCGGATATTTCTGGATGTTTTCCAAGAAACTTAAAGGATCCAATTGGATTTGCGCGTTTCCATTCAAAAGCTCTACGTTTTTCTTTATCTAAGCTCTCAGGTAAGATAAAATAGCCATACAGGAAGTTTAGCATACACAGTCCTGCGGCCGCATAAAAGGGAACCCTGGCACCATAGTGACCGAGTAGACCGCCGATAACTGGGCCGATGATAAAGCCTAGACCAAATGCAGCGCCTATTAGACCAAAGTTCTTTGCCCGATCTTCATCCGTGGATATATCAGCGATATAAGCACTTGCCGTTGTAAAACTAGCGCCTGTCAGTCCAGCGATAACACGTCCTAAAAATAGCCAACCTATAGTTGGCGCGAGGGCAAGAAAGATGTAGTCTACAGCAAACCCAAAAAGTGAGATCAAAATAATTGGCCTTCTGCCATATTTATCACTGAGGTTACCAACGACAGGAGAACAGATGAATTGTGTGAAAGCGTAGGCAAAGCCGAGCCAGCCGCCATATTTTGCCGCTTCACTGATGTCGCTATGAATCAATTCCTCGATAAGTTTAGGAACGACTGGAATAATGATTCCCCAACCCGTAATATCGATTAGTAGTGTAATAAATATGAATCCGATTGCTGCTTTTTTCTTGGAATTTTCCATCATGATTCAAAAGTAATGAAATCCTTAAAAACTTGTTTGTTATTTAATTACTAATTTGTGCTGCGTGTTATATTTTCGGTAGTGTTAACAAACAGAAAACAAGAAGTTTTTTTCTTTCGATAGAACGCCTAAGTCTGATTAGATCGCTTGACATTTTGGATGGTGCCGTACAGTAAAATTACATGAATTCGCAATAAAACACAGTTTATTTGCTTGGGCATGTAAGGATAAAGCAAGTTCTATCTGGGATTTATCTGTGATGAGAACCTCGGGGTGTAGTGTGACTTCTGTAAAACGACCACTTCCATCTCCATCCGTTTCGAGGGTAGCGATAGCATTGTCCGTATAGGATAAAACCTCGATGCTATTTTGTGAGCAGACGTACAAATAGGACATCATGTGGCAAGAAATCAGGCTGCTAAGCAGCAAATCTTCCGGATTGTACAATGCGGGGTCACCTTTGAATGCTTTTGCTGCGGAAACTTGCAGGTCAGCTTTCCCTTCGATCGCGATGTGATGGCTCTTTGTATAAATTTTTGAACCCACAGCAGTAGGCTGTTCAGGATTTTTCCAAGTTAAGGACGCTTTGAAGATATGTTTGTAACTCATTTTTGTTTCAAATTTAAGGTATTCTCCAATATTATAGGACGTCTAGTCCGCAAATTGCAAGATGTGCAGGATAGGTCGAATTGACTAGATCAAAATTTTATATTTATCATTTGGAGCAAATTGGCATTTCGATAAAACTACTTCGTTTGTAATCAGACTGCAGTGGTGTCTGATTACAGTACTGTTATGTGCGAACAAAAGTGATATAATCTGTGTTGATAGGCTCAATCCCATTTTTTCGCATTTCGCTTGCTATTTGCGCCCTGTGATAGGTGCCATGATTAAAGACGTGTAACAGAATGTCGTTGGCCTTATTATGAAAAGCCTGATGCTGTGTGTTTGTATAATTGATAATTTCATCCTCCATATCATTTCTGCGCTGAATCTGCTGCCCAAATCCTTCTGAAGTTAAATCGTGATACCTTTGGCAATCGATGATACTGTGCTCATCCCAAACACCAACAGGTGGTTTTTCACCAGTTAATCGACTTAACCAAATAATCTGCGCATTGACAATATGGCTAAAGAGCCGTATGCAAGAATGAGGTACTTTTTCGCCTTCACTTTTCAGTTTATCCAGTAGTGCTGTATTGGCCCAGTTATTATATAACCAAAGCTGCATAAAAGTAGTTGACATCTAATTGTTGTTTATGTGGGTTCTATAAAATTAAATATACGGAAGATAGAAGTAAATGAAAATTACCTAATTAATTAAAATTATAGAATAACGCTATTCTATATTGATAACCTAGCAAATTACTTTATTTGCTGGATGAACTAGCTGTTGTGTGCACGCTAAAAATCATAGTCATTTTAAAGCAATATATTTGTTACAATTTAATTATTTTGTGCGTAATTCTATTTTTTGAATTTGCTCAGTTCTTAATTGGGATATATTCAGATTGTTAGCATTATAGGTTTTTGTTTTTTGTCGCAGAAATGTCTTTTTGCGTTATCACTTGACAAGTCAGACTACCACAAACTAAAGGATATCATTATATTAGACTGATATTATTGAAAAGTATGCTATCTATGAACAGGTTTTTCCAAAATTACAATACGGGGAAACGTATTATCCTTCACTTGTGTTTTTGGTTTTTGGTTTTGGGAATGCAATTCATTTCCTATCAGCGGATAGATATTGATAATTCCTGGATTTTGTTTGTAAAGGATGTATTTTCTTTGTTGACAATATTTTATGTGACAGCATATATCATCATCCCGCGATGGTTTATTCCAGGGAAGTTTGTGTTATGTATATTATGGTTGTTGTTTATTTACGCCTGGTGGTCGTTTCTAAGTTACTTTGCTGCACTATTAACGTTGAAATATCTAACACCAGATATTCGCCTGTCAAGCTATCTTGAAATAATATTAAGTCAAGGCATCTTTGGTGCTTTTCGCCTTTCTTCCATTAGCGATTATTTGTTGGATTTTATTTTTTTGGTGGCGCTGCCATTGACCGTAAAAATTGTACAGGCATTTATGTCTGTCAGAAATTCAAAAATGAAACTTGAATTGAAAAATTCAGCACTGGAATTGAACAATGTCCAGTTGGAACTTGCCTTTCTAAAATACCAGATTAACCCACATTTTTTACTTAACACACTTTATAGCATCTATGTGCTGGTATCCGATCATGATGAAAGAGGCGGCGAAAGTATGATGCGTTTAAGCAGTATTATGGTGTATTTACTGCATGAAAGTAATCAACCCAGGATAGAAATTAGCCGCGAATTTCAATTGCTAAAGGATTATGTTGAATTGGAAAAGTTACGCTATAGCGAGACCGTGCAGATCAAATTAAATCTGGCGGCTGAAGACGAAAACAGCATGATGGTTCCTTTGATCTTTTTTCCGTTTGTAGAAAATGCATTTAAACACGGCCCTCGGCTAAGTTCTTCGGCGGGATGGATATCCATAGACATTAAAGTGAGGGATGATAAGGTATATATGCACGTGGCTAATGCGTATAGAGAACTTTCAAAACCAGAAAATTATATCGGTGGATTAGGGATAGAAAATGTAAAAAAACGACTGGAACTTCATTATCCTTATAATCACAATTTGGAAATAAAGTCGCATGAGGGTGTATTTAGTGTTAATCTTGTTGTAACTTTACATTCGGAAACAGAGCCGTAGCACCAAAGCAGCGGGTTGCGAAGTACTTATGAATAGAATTAAAACTATCCTTATTGAAGATGAGCCTATTGCGAGAGGTCGCCTGGAGAAATTAGTTTCCAAGTTAGGCCTGATTGAAATATTGGGTGTATTCGAAAACCCATTGCAAGCAATTGACGTTTTAAGACAGCACGAGGTAGATCTCATTTTATCGGATATAGATATGCCTGAAATGGATGGAATTACCTTTCTCAAAGGACTTGCTCATCCACCATTTGTTGTTTTTATAACTGGGCATTATGAGTATGCGGTCGATGGATTTGAGCTGGATGTGATCGATTATATCTTAAAGCCACTCCTGACGGAAGAGCGCTTGATCAAGGCAATTGAAAAAGTTCAAAAGGCAATTTTGTTTTCTAGAAGGGGCCCACAAGGTGAAAGAAAGGCGATTAAGATAAAGGATCGGAACAAAACTATTTTTATAGATCCGGCGGATATTTTCTATCTAAAAGCCTGGGGGGATTACATTCAAATTTATACGTTAGAAGGTATGCAAACGTTGCTGTCTACCATGAAAGATATGGAAGCAGAACTACCTTGGGATATGTTTGCTCGTATGCATCGGTCCTATATTGTCAATATCAAACAGATCAAGGGTGTTGAGGCAAGTAAAGTCATTCTGAAAAATGGGACAGAACTCGGTATCGGTTTACAATATCGTAATCAACTTTTCGCGAAGATGGGACTTATATAATTTATCGGATTCATACGTTCTTTCTGTTTTCCAATTTGCATTTTATAATAGCCAAGCATAAAGTGGTAAACAGCAAGTTCATGTAAGCGTTGATCGGACATGAACAATCGGTTAATAAACATATGAATGTAGCTTGATAGTAACGATGTTCGGGCCGACTTGAATTCGTCTAGATCGGTATGGCTCCGTAAGGTGTTAAATATGTTGTATTGAAGTGCATTTAGTTTCTTCTGGGAGTTTTCCGTGTTGTCTAAAGGTTTGTCGAACCAGTCTTTTTTCTCTTTGAACTTCTTGTTGAGATGAATCCAAAGGTTTTTATTATTATCAAATTCTTGCTGATAAAGCGTATTCATCTGTAGGCAGAAATCTCTTTTTTCGATCAGCGTAAATTTTGCAGCTTCTAATAGCGACTCAATATTTTCGAAAGCCAGGCGCCATCGATCATTGTTTGAAGTACTTTGTTGAATAACCTTCAGTACCGTTTCGCTCTGTTGATAGAATAGCTCCTCACTAAGTTCCATACAAAATGGGGTATAGCGTTCAATCTCCCGTGTATAAGTGTCAAAGGATAGCGTTGATATCTGACCATCTTTAATAAACTGTTCTAATAGGGTATTAAGCGTGGATATAACGGAATAATACTGGCTTGGATCTGAAAGCTCAACTCTAAACCTAATGTGGGGCGATGGATCGTTGTACCGTATAAAAAACCATTTTTTTAGGACATTTTGCTGACTAATTGTCGCTACGATAATGGGGAAAACTTCCTTTAACAAGGTGTCTGCAAAATGTAAACCACAATAGATCTTGGCGTAAAGCCATTCACTGCCCAAAGGGAAGCATCTTTTTAGGTTATTGTCTTGCGGAGCTGATTCATTTGTGAAAGTCTCCTGTTGTGATTCTATTGGAATAATGATTTCGTTGGCAAAAATATGTCCATCTTTATCCCTGGCTACTGATGAATAGTCATTCAGGATATATTCGGTTAATATGGTCTCTCTTTTGCACATATGATCCAATACGATTTCTATGCAAAAAGGATTGTCTAAATCTATCAACAGTTCATTATCGCCGCTGCTGATGATGACCATTGCAGGGATTGCTAACTCCGCTTGTATATTTTTTATGAAAGCCTGAGGATTACTGGGGTATTTCGCTATTTTTTGAATTCGCCACTGGGCTCTAGACAAGATAATATTTTTGTAGCTTATTCTTGGGAGCCTCGGCTGCTCTTTCATAATCCCCCAATTCCAGGAAAGATCCAACCTATTATTTTGGAACTGAAAATCTGCGAGAAACTTGTAAATATTCATACCCTGTTCAAAATTGTGGGCCGTCGTCAAACGGGGGATAACCATTTTATTGAATTTCTTGGACCACAAGATTAGACGCTGTTCTTTAAGGAACAGGTATAAGTCATTGACATCAATTTGCTCTTGTTCTTCGTCGATTGTTGGGCTTAGGCAAATTGATGCCTTTCGCAGCGCAGGTCTATAAATTATATTACCAGCATTATTGTCTGGGTAATGACAAATCTCGGCAAGTATTGCATTGGGAAAATGCTGCTGCTCTTTGTTGGCCGATTCTTTTAATTTGTTATGCAATTCTTCATCCAAATGTGCAAATCTGGAAATTAAGTTTCCTGATGACGAACCACCAATAGTACCTAGATTGAAGAATAAATTTTCCTGACATGAACTTCTAAGGAGATTGCCGATGGCATAGAATGAAGAAGGGATAGTATGGACTGTTTGTTTACGCTGTTTAGCGATATGATTTAGATCTTTGCCGGTCAGCCGAATTTCGGTGAATTGATTTTTTACACTTTCTACAAATTTTTCAATGACCAGATCTTGATAATGGTGGTCCCCATATTTTTTTTCGCCCGTCGGAGTGATGTTTTTAACTTCCCCGAGTATTTCATCCGTTATATTGTAAACACCTTCTTGACGTCCGTAACCAATCCCAATATCGGGGTCTAGAGCTGTCGTTAGCGGGACCATTCTATCTTCATATTTACCAGAGAACGCAGCTCTAAACTGGTCAAAATCTGTTAACTTAGCCTGGCTGCAAAGTGGTAGTAAATCCTGAAATTGATCTCTTATGTGATTTAATGCGGTATCTGATAAGTTATTTTCGTCCATCCCCATGAGGAGGTCCCCCTGTAACGAATTGGTCATATCAAGGTCTGGAGCTAAAGGCTGCAATAATTTAAGGATGGCGTTTCGGATCTCAATGACAGATTGAGAACTATGAAGCCATTTTTTTACTGTTAATAAAGGATTTAAATAATTTTCCGCCTTATCCACTCTTTCAAGCGAGGTTATCAGGCTGTCCAGATAACCTCGGCCAATTACATTGGGCTGTAATTCAGACGATATGATTCCAAGGCTGATGAGGTTATTGACGAATAGGCTCGCATGCGTTGTTGATGCTCCAAGACCTTGCAGCAGATCGATTAATGATTGATAGTGGCTGGTTCTCTTATTGCGTTCAAAGTATTGGATGACTCGATCCAAAACTGGAGTAAGCCTTATGCGTTTCAGGATATGCTGTCCTTTCTTCCCATTTGCCACTTTTTGATAATATTTGTAATATTTACCATCTAAGTATAAGGTCGGATTGATACGATAATAGAGTTGACTGTAAATTCTTTTGTCTTTTGAAAGCTGTTCAATAATTCCTGTCAAAATGGTGGCATCCAGTTTTAATACAGCTTTATTCGCATTAGCCCTAATTAACGATACCTTTTTTTCGGAGACGGTAAGGTTCCCAAAAGATACCCCTGCGAATAACCCGAAAGGCGTACTTCTGGTGCTCATCCTAATCGCATATTTGAGTAGTGAAGCGATCATTTTTGAGCTGCTCTCTTTCTTATATTCAAGCCATTTTTGAACCTCTACAGAGAAGGCAGGGCTCGCCAAAAATAAGGCTTCTTTTAATTGCTCATCTTGAAACAAATGACGAAGTTTCTCTTCCATTTCATTTATCTCTTTTATCGTTAAAAGATCAACGGCAAATGCAGCTGGAAGTAGCGGCGTGCGCAGAAGAAAATAATCGGATAAGTGGAATAATGACATGAATTAGTAGGACTAGTATTGCATGACTTGTTTTATACAAGACTGAAACATTTCGGGCGAAATTGGTTTTTGCAGCGCAAAATGCTTTCTGTTTTTGATAAATTCCGGATAATGCCAGCGTGACACAGCGGACGTAATGATCAGGATAGGAATATCGGCGATCAATTCGGCAAGTGTATTAATATTGCCGCCGCTAACAATGAGATCGAGGAATAAGATGTCTGCAGATTTTAAATCATGACTAAATAATGCTGGATTTTCAATGTCTTCAACCATCTTTATCAATTGAAGATCTGGAAACATATGAATGTATTCAACTATCTTTTTTGTCGCCAGGGGTTCATCCTCAATGAGAATACATTTAAGCTTGGGTGAAATCATATACTCGGTTCTTTTTTTATTTAGTAGGCAATAAAGACGATTGCTGTAAAGGCGCCTACCAGAACGCCTTCACAGCATTATCCTCTTTTATATTACTTTTGAAGATGTAACTGTCTTAATAGTTACCAGTTCCATGTCATCAAAATCAAAAAATGAGATCGGTTCGACCACGCAGACAGTTTGTACATCCAATACAAAATCCTCCGCTAAAAAATTTTCAATGTTTTCCATAGTTTACGTTTAAATTGTAAGCAAATGTGCTTTCTACGGAAAAGAACAACGAAAAATATCGACAGAATTGAAAATGAATCGGACGAACTAAAGAATCTATTCGACGAAAAAATAGCGCCTGTTCCTATTTCTGTTCGCAGTGTATTAGACGCTGTTCGAATAGTCTGCCAGATTATAATTAGCATTGAAAGAAGGTCCATCGTATGCTGTTGGAAAATTCGACGAAACAGCATTTGAGTACGATGAAATAGCAGCTACTTCATTGTATGATTCCATCTGGTTCATTATTTTAGACCTATCTATTTTAGCAGCGAAAAACCATTTATTTAGCCATTAAAACCATATAGCGTAAATAGATAAACTAATGAGAGGGCTTGAGGTAAGTCCCTCCAAAAAAGCATCTGCCAAATAAAAAGGTGAGTAGTGTGGGCGCGTAAAACAATTGAGAATATGAATTTATCTAATGAAATGCACAGTTTTTTGAAAAGAGAAGGTTTACGGTTATTTAGAAAAAAAGTAAGCTGGCAGACCTCTGCGAAATATCAGATCTATGCAGATGGGAAAACAAAGATTGGTGTCGCATTTGACAGAATTCAAAATTTTATCGATGAAAATACCAATGCATCCGGCTGGAGTGGAATGGAAACGATTAAACTCGAAGAACGTGGTGATTATATTTGTTGAAGAAGTTGAAAGCTAAAGAAGAATTGAGTTAAACCTGTCGTATCGTATTATCGAATAAATATTACAAATCAATTCCCTAATTGTGTAATGATTTCGATGTTATTTGTGGCCAAATTTGTTGTGTAAAATAAAACAATCAGTTATGGCGACAGATATTTATAAAGATACGGTTTATCTACCTTTAGAAGATGTTGAAAGTGAACATTGTGCTTCAATTGTCGAAAAAGGACTAGCTCAGGTCAAAGGCTTGGCGAGCTATCGGGTGGAATTGAATAATCATAGAGCTGTTATCGTACCTAAAGATAGCGAAGCGGTCGTTAGCAGTGTAAAGACGATCAAAGATCTTGGTTATGGTGTTTCTACATTGACCAAGACATTTCCAGTTCTTGGGATGACTTGTGCCTCATGTGCCAGTAGCGCCGAAAGTATGGCGAAATATGAACAAGGGGTTGTTAATGCGTCTGTAAATTTTGCAACCGGAAACCTTACGGTTGAGTATTTGCCTAATATTACGGATCATTTAAAAATCCAGAAAGCAGTCCAGGCTGGTGGCTATGATTTATTAATCGAAGATGAATCTACACAGCAGGAAACTTTGGAGGCTATTCACGCAGCTAAATTTCACAAGCTTAAAATCAAAACACGATGGGCAGTATTGCTATCGCTTCCCGTAGTCGTGATTGGTATGTTCTTTATGGATATGCCGTACGCAAATCCTATTATGTGGCTGTTTTCTACACCTGTAGTTCTTTGGCTAGGCAAGGACTTTTTTGTCAATGCGTGGAAACAAGCGAAACACCGTTCGGCCAATATGGATACACTCGTTGCATTAAGCACTGGAATAGCCTACATATTTAGTGTATTTAATATGCTCTTTGCTGAATTTTGGCATCAACGTGGCTTGCATGCACATGTGTATTTTGAGGCCGCCTCTGTTGTCATTGCTTTTATTTTATTGGGTAAATTGCTGGAGGAAAAGGCCAAAGGCAACACCTCATCTGCCATTAAAAAGCTAATGGGGTTGCAGCCCAAGACGGTTATGGTCATTCAATCGGATGGGGTAGAGTGTCAGGTCCCTATAGAAGCCGTTAATACCGGCGATATCATTCTGGTAAAACCAGGAGAGAAGATCGCTGTCGATGGTGTTGTTATCAGTGGAAATTCCTATGTTGACGAAAGTATGTTAAGCGGGGAGCCGGTCCCGGTTTTAAAAACGGGAAATGAGCAGGTATTTGCAGGGACGATCAATCAGAAGGGCAGTTTTCAATTCAAAGCTACAAAAGTTGGTCGGGAAACAATGCTTGCACAGATCATTAAAATGGTACAGGATGCACAGGGAAGTAAGGCTCCTGTTCAAAAACTGGTCGATCGAATTGCTGGTGTATTCGTTCCTGTTGTCATTGGTATTGCTATTTTAACTTTTCTACTGTGGTTTACTTTAGGTGGAGAAAACCATCTGGTACAGGGTTTATTGGCGGCAGTAACGGTTTTAGTTATTGCTTGTCCTTGTGCACTAGGTTTAGCAACTCCTACAGCGATCATGGTTGGAGTGGGTAAGGGAGCTGAACAGGGCATTTTAATTAAGGATGCGGAAAGTCTGGAGCTGGCCAAAAAGGTAAGTGCAGTTGTTTTGGATAAAACCGGTACTATTACGGAAGGAAAACCTGTTGTCACTGACGTGTATTGGAAAAATAATGAAGATAATTTGAAAGGTATCCTGTTGAGCTTGGAGAAACAGTCAGAACATCCATTGGCAGAAGCTGTTGTAGGGTATTTTAATGATGTGAAAGTTACTCCAATATCCTTTATCGAAAGTATTACGGGGAAGGGTGTAAAGGGCAGTGAAGGAATCGAAACTTACTACGTAGGGAATCGGAGGTTGTTGGATGAAAATAGAATTACAATTTCGACAGAATTGATGGAACATGCTACTCAATGGGGAAATCAATCGAAAACAGTGATCTGGTTTGCCAATAGTCATACTGCATTAGCTGTAATTGCCATTGCGGACCGGATTAAGGAAACTTCTGTACGCGCTATCAAGGAGATGCAAGCAATGGGAATTGAACTATATATGCTGACTGGTGACAACGAGGCTACAGCCAGGGCCATCGCTGCGGAAACAGGTCTTCAGCATTACAAAGCTGAGGTATTGCCAGAGCACAAAGCCGATTTTGTTAAGGAATTACAGCAAAGGGGGCAGGTGGTCGCTATGGTTGGGGACGGTATTAATGATAGTACAGCCTTAGCAACAGCGGATGTCAGTATTGCAATGGGAAAAGGAAGTGATATTGCAATGGATGTAGCGAAAATGACAATTATTTCTTCTGATTTGACGAAGATACCCCAGGCAATTCGACTTTCGAAACAAACGGTCGCAACGATTAAGCAAAACTTGTTTTGGGCGTTTATTTATAATTTAATTGGGATTCCCCTCGCTGCAGGTATTCTGTATCCATTCAATGGCTTCCTTTTAAACCCGATGATAGCTGGAGCTGCAATGGCATTGAGCAGTGTAAGTGTCGTCAGTAATAGCTTGCGGCTTCGTTGGAAAAAATAGCTAACTATGGTTAAGCTGTAGACCTCGTTTTAAACGGTAAATATTGTAAAACAAAATAGAAAAACTATAAGTATAGCCGATTGATTAAAGGGATATTTGTATAGATAATTAAATAGATTAATAACATTAAAATTAAATAACATGGAAAGCAAAGAACTTCAATTCAAAACAAACCTTACTTGCGGGGGATGTGTATCCAAAGTAAGTGCAGATTTGGATAGTGTGGACGGTATCTGTGAATGGAATGTTGACACCACAAATGCAGACAAAATTCTGACTGTAAAATCTGAAGGTGTTTCGGAGGAAGAAATAATTGAAATTATCAAAAAGAAGGGTTTTAATGCAGTGACCTACTCCGCATAATTGTTCCATAAATCTATAGAAGCCTCACACCCTAAAAGTTGGACAAAACCTTTAGGGTGTTTTTATGAAGTATAATTATGAGACGAAACTGAGCTCAGTTTTATTAGTATTAAATTTGGGGTTTACCTTTTATCCATTTTAATTTTAGATTCCTGTTAATTAAAATGGATAAACATATCTTTAAAATTAAGTGTCATTTTAGAAAATTGGCGGATAATATCTTGTCCTATATTTCCATACACGGTTTCATTCTTGATCTTAGATTTTAATAGGCTTATCTTTTTAAGAGCGATGGGTTTATCGCCGATATGGAATGTATGTTGTATGACAAAGCCATCATATTCAACGTTACCACCTGCGCCACCCATGGCGACTTTGGTCGGTATACCATATTTTTCGATATACTGTTTGTAGGTTTCGTAAAATGGCGCATAAAGGATTGTTTTTTCCGCTCCTGTATCAAAGGTATAGTGCTTTCCATCAATGGCAATAAGGGGTGATAACCCATCTATTGCAAGATTTGAAGCCTTCTTTGCAACTGTAGGTCTCTTGGGTACAATAAAAACATCATCTTGTGTAAGCTGTACTTCTTGCATTGCTTCTATGACTGGGAAGCCTATTATGCCATTGATCTGATAGCCAATTTGTGGGATATAAAGTGCACTGTCTGGGAAAACCAGAAATATAGCATTCGATATGTTGATGTTACCAAGTTTTAATTGTTTACAGACTGCTAAATCGGCTTTGATAGCAATACCTGTAATTGCGTCTACATCAATATCTGCAGGGATAATATCCATATGAAGTCGTTTGGCCACGGACTCCGAAACTGTCGATAGGTTTGCTCCGGTGTCAAATATGAAACTTGCTGTATCACCGTTAACCTCTACTTTTAGATTCTTTAAGCCGGCTTTATCTTTCGTCATTTTAAGACGGGTATCGTCGTTGATTTGTATACGCTGCGGTCTTACATGATCAAGTGCCGACCAGATTTTTAGATTGTTTCGGAGATCCGCTCTTGTATCTGTTGACAGCAAGGGATCGAATTCGAGTAGGATTTTCTGCGTTGTCTGTTTTGCCCTAGCGTAATCCTTCAATTTGACAAAATTATCTTCCTGAATACGGCGTATTTTTAGTCGCAGTGTGTCTGGCAATTCTTCTGTTGCTGTGTTCAGCAATGCGATTTTTTTGTTTGAAGTGATGGGGCTGTTAAAGGCATTATCGAGTATTGCCAAAATAAAAAGTTGCTCATGGGCGTTTAAGAAAGTTTTATTTACCTTAAACAGGTCGCGGGCGGTGAAGAAATCTTTTGATGCTATTAGCTGATATAGCTTGTTGAATTTAGTTGAGGTGGATTGCCCGAAATTAAACTGGGGGGTGATGAATAACAGGAAATATGTTAACAAGTATTTTTTGAAATGATTTGCTGGGAGATTCATGATGTAGTCAATAAATTGTCTTTTGATCAATGATATGTTCACGCTTTTAAATGTCGGAAAAGTTCTTGTTATTTTTTTAATTTTATTATTACTTATTTTATTATTGATCAATGGTTTATGTTGTGGAGTTGTGTGCGATACTTGTGGTCTTGAATAATTAAGGTTAAATTAGCTAATGTTTTGAGAAATTTCTCCTAGGAGGATTGGATTGACGAGATCTCCGAATTCGGATTTAATCTTTTAACCCTTACTTTAAGAGAACGATTAGTGAACAGGATTTATTTTTAATAGAATAATTTAATGAAACAAAAGACGATGAATATTAGGTTTAATAGCGGGGTTATTTTTTTTGGTCTTGCGGCTTTATCAACCAGTTTATTTTTTGGCTGTGGAAACACAGGAACTAAAAAAGAGATCAAGGCCGAAAAGGTGGAGGAACCTGCTGCAGCTACTGTACCCACAACGCAGGAGTTATCTTTTAAGGATAAAGAGGGTAAGGTTCTTCAATTAAGTGCTTTAAAAGGTAAGGTCGTGTTTATCAATTTCTGGGCGACCTGGTGTCCTCCTTGTATTCATGAACTACCTTCTATTGACCAGCTTAGGCAATCACTTAAAGATAATAAGGATATCGTTTTCCTCATGGTGGATGTTGATGGCGACATGGAGAAGTCTTCAGCATTCATGGCGGAAAACAAGTATGATCTGCCCCTTTATATAGCAGAGGGTGAAATTCCTGCAGAATTCTTAGGGCAGTCCATCCCGACAACGGTGATCTTGGATAAAACTGGAAAGATCGTAGAGCGTTTGGAAGGAAGCCGTGACTATGGAACTCCTGAAATAAAAAAAGCATTGCAGGATATCGCGAGCGGCAGTTAAAGATCCATCGTTGTAATCGCTAGTTTCTATGGATGGAGAATAGAATTTGAAGAGAAAAAACAGTATTTTCGCGGTGTCAAGTTAATTTACAGCTATGTCCGAACTTCAAGAGCAGACTGCAGTCAGAACGACTTATTTTAGTATTGTAGGCAATGCATTACTAGCATTGTTAAAATGGCTAGCTGGTTTCTTTGGAAACTCCTATGCCTTGATTGCGGATGCAATTGAGTCAACAGCGGACATATTCTCTTCATTTTTAGTGCTTCTAGGTTTAAAATATGCGCAACGACCTGCCGACGACAATCACCCGTATGGTCATGGTCGGGTAGAACCCCTCATTACATTTATTGTCGTTGGTTTTCTCATCGTTTCTGCAACCATAATTGCTTATGAAAGTATTGAGAATATAGGAACGCCACATGACCTGCCAAAGCCTTGGACCCTATTTGTTCTTGGCGGGATCATTGTATGGAAAGAAATTTCTTATAGGATCGTTATGAAGAAAAGTAAAGAAACAAATAGTTCTTCACTTCGTGCAGACGCTTGGCACCATCGAAGCGATGCGATAACGTCAGTTGCAGCATTCATTGGGATATCTATTGCATTGTTGCTCGGAAAAGGATATGAAAATGCGGATGACTATGCGGCATTATTTGCTGCTGGATTTATACTGTATAACTGTTATCATATTTTCAGACCGGCGCTTGGCGAGATAATGGATGAAAATGTATACGATGAGGTCATTGATAATATCCGGGAAGAAGCATTAAAGGTAGATGGGATAAAAGCCACAGAAAAATGTTTTGTCCGCAAATCGGGGGCTAAATATCATGTCGATCTGCACGCTATTGTTGATAGTGAAATTACCGTAAGGGAAGGGCATGAGCTGGCGCATAAACTCAAAGACCATTTGGTTGCGCATATTCCTGATCTAGGTCATGTGATGATCCATATTGAACCGAACGAATGTCTTTGGGAAGCAAATTGAAATGGCAGCACATGTTACTTTGAACCGTGCCGCCATTTGATTTTTTAGAACCTTAGGTGTTTTCAGCTTCAAGCAATTCGATCTGCCATTTAATCTGATCCGCTTTAATAGGGTAATCGACATTATTTCTTAAGCTTTCATAAATGGCTTCAAACAGCTGATTGTAATCTCCTTTATGTGGCGTTACTAAAGACTCATGTTTTTGATTTGATGCGTCTATCGTAACAAGTTTCCCCTCTTGGCCGGCTGGCTCAAGGCCATAAGATGGATTGTCAGGTAACATACCATCTAGCAATTGCTGTTCTTGCACATCCGTCATATTCTTGATAAAACTCCCTTTTGTACCATGTAAAATAAAGGCGGGCTGCGGAGAGGCAACAAGTAGACTTCCCGTTAAATACACGTTCAGTCCAGCTGGATAATAGAGCTGGTAGTGAAAATAATCTGCAACTTTAGAATCCGGCCTGTTAATGGATGTTGTTTTGGTAAATTTAACCGGTTTTCCAAAAAGTGAGATTGCCTGATCAATAAGGTGAGGGCCTAGATCATAAGTAATGCCATTGGAAATATATTGCGTATCTTCCTTAAAGTATTTTTGCCCCAATTCCATTTTATAGCGATCAAATCTGAAATGCACTTCAATCAGCTTTCCTAATTCTCCGCTGTCGATTACCTTTTTAATGTCTAAAAAGTGACCATCATACCTTCTGTTTTGATAGAAAAATAATTGTTTACCTTGTTTTTGGCTGATGGCAAGAAGAGTATCGAATTGCGTAGCGTCATCAACGGCAGGTTTTTCTATCAATACATGTTTTCCTGCTTCTAGAGCCTCTTTGGCATATTGGAAATGTGTATAGTTTGGTGTATTCACAATGACCAGTTCGATGCTTTCATCCGCTAGTAATTCAGCGATGCTATTATAGCTTTTTATTGCCGGATAAAATTCATGTGCTGCTTTTTTCGACCGTTCTACAACAGCGCTGAGATTGAAATGTGGATTGGTATGTATAAATGGTGCGTGAAAAACACGTCCTGACATGCCAAAACTCAGTATTCCTGAGTTAATTTGAGTGTGTTTCATGTTGATTTAAATTAGTTTAGCGTTGTCTTGTTAGTTGTTAGACTTCAATATAAACTTTAATGCTACTGCGTGATATTCTTATTCCGTGTTTGATTCTCCAATGCGGTTTGCATATAAATGTGTTACGCCATCTTCTGTTGCCAAAAGACATACCGAACACAGCTGATAAAAAAGTGAATGTTCTACAACCCCTGTAATGAGTTTGATTTGTTTATTCAAATCAAAAATATCGGGCAGTTTAGAAAAATAAATATCTGCCAGGAAATTACCTCTCTCAGAAAGGAGAGGACCCGATTTTTGTCCAGATTTTCGTAATACAATGTCGGATATCGTTGTAGAATAACTTGATTTTAGTTTTTTAAGTACCGATAGCCAAGCTTCGGGTATAATTTCAACACATAGTGGGTACTTTGTGCTAAGTTTTTCGACCATCTTTGAGCCATCGACCAAGAGAATAAACTTCTGTGCCATATTCGCCATAATCTTCTCACCCGTGTGTACGCCGCCGCCACTTTTGAATGCATTTAAATGAATGTCCACCTGATCACAGCTGTCAAAATAATAGTCCAGGGTTGTTAGGATACTGTTATCAACACAAATAAGTCCATTCTCTTGGAGCAGCATTTTGGTTTCCAAAGAAGGCGATGTAAATTTTAAGCGGGATCTAAAGCTGATACTACTGGCGATTAATTCGATGAAATAAGCTATTGTTGATCCAACACCTAATCCAATGAGCTGATCGGGTTCTAATAGTTGAAGAGCAGCTTTGGCAGCTTCCTGTTTGAGATTGTTCATAAACGGTAAACTTATAAGATTGTAATACCTTGTGCGTCATAAGGCTGTAAAATGCGGTCAAAAGGATCCTTTTCTGTAATTAAATAACTGATATCAGAGACGGGGCATGTTAGGAAAGAAGCCAAGGTATCCAGCTTATTGCTTGTTGTGGCAGCAACGATGTTCATTGAATTTTTACATAGTACTCTTTTGACATCTGCTTCTTCGTGTGTTCTTGATGTAAGTCCGCGGTAGAGATCCAGGCTACATACACCTATGAAGCTGATATCCGCGTATATTTTTTCAAATGTAGCGATGGTTTGCTGTCCTTGCATAGTAAGTGATGATTTGCAGAAAGTGCCACCAGCAAAAATCAAGGTGATGTTTGGGAAGTTGGCAAGTATATTGGCTATTGGGAGGCTATGTGTGACAACAGTAAGGATTAGGCTATCGGGAATATTTCCAGCAATTGTCTGTGTTGTTGTGCCGCCATCGAAAAAGACAACTTGATGATTTTTCAATAGTGTGATCGATTTTTCTGCTATGGATTGTTTCTCCATAACATCAAGGTTGTTTCGGTCGTATATGTCGAATGGCATGTTTGACCGTAGCGTGGCGCCACCCCGAATAGCACGAAGCAAGCCGGCGTCGGATAACTCTTTAAGATCACGTCGGACGGTATGTTCAGAGACACCAAGTTCGGCCGCTAAGTCTGTCATCGCTAATTTTCTTTCCTTTTTGATTTTCACTAATATAAAATCGTGGCGTTCTTCTTTGGATATCATGCTATAAATATAATGGTTTTGTGCTATATGTTGCAATATTTGACCTTATATTTGTTGTTATGTTGCAATATATTGCAATATGATAAGTTGTTTATCGATAAATTGTTTATTAGTTTTTTGGGGATGGCTTCCAATTCAATTTTTGATGAACTTGTTTTTATGGCATTTATTTCTTTCAAATAGCGTTATATTTGTGAATGATCGGGGGTAGATTCACTCACCTTTCTGTTGTAACCAATTCTAATTTTCGCCTTTACAGGTTTGCATCTTAAGCATGGGAGATCAAATAAAACATGAATGTTATCGTTAAAATTGCAGGTTCTATTGTATTCGTCTTTTTATGTAGCTGTAGCGTGCAGCCTGGCGGAAAGCTTAAGAAAGAACAATGGGTATTAGGAGGCTTTGAGCGGTCCAAAGGTATCAATCCAATTATTGAGCCTGATACGAGTTCGGTATTTTATGATCCAATTCTGAAGAAGGAGATTCGATGGGAGGACAACGATACTTTTAATCCTGCTGCAGTGGTAAAGGGAGATAGTGTCTATGTCATTTATCGTGCAGAAGATCGGACAGGAAAGGCTATTGGCCACCGGACTTCTCGACTGGGATTAGCAGCTAGTGCTGACGGTATTCATTTTGAACGACAGAAAACACCGGTATTTTATCCAGCTTCTGATGAGCAGCAGGATAACGAGTGGCCCGGCGGGACGGAAGATCCCCGCTTATCACAGACGGAGGACGGGCGTTTTGTGCTATTTTATACCCAATGGAATCGGAAGGTGCCACGCTTAGGTTTAGCAATATCCACTGATCTGAAACACTGGACTAAGTATGGCCCCATTTTTAAAAAATCGAAAAACAGGCCCACTCTTGTTGATGAACCGCATAAATCAGCTTCTATTGTGACAGTAATGAAAGGTAACAGGCAGGTCATAGCTAAAATCAATGGGAAATATTGGTTGTACTGGGGGGAACATGGTGTGTATGGCGCCACATCTGATAATTTGATTGATTGGGAGCCCGTAACAGATAAAAAGGGGGAATTGATCGCTTTTATTTCGCCGAGGGATGGTTATTTTGATAGTTCATTGACGGAGTGCGGTCCCCCGGCGGTTTTGACTGATAAAGGAATTGTATTGCTGTACAATGGTAAGAATCACGCTGAGAAAGGAGATAAGCGTTTTAATAAAAATACTTATTCCGCTGGGCAGGGTTTATTTGATCCACGAGATCCGACAAGCGTATTGGCTCGAATGGATGTTCCGTTTTTGCGTCCCATGGAATCTTTCGAAAAAAGTGGGCAATATATCGATGGTACGGTTTTTATTGAGGGATTGGTCTTTTTTAAACAAAAATGGTTTTTATATTATGGCTGCGCTGACTCCAAAGTTGCTGTGGGTATTTATGATCCAGGGGATCCTTCTGTCATGGACCCCTTACCCTAATCGCTGTAGGTCTGTTTGTAGAGCATGAAAACAGTATTGAGTCTGAATTTTATATTAATTAAGGATTGATGGAGCAGTTTTGAAGGGAGACTGTATTGGTTAAATACGTAAAATTAAAAAAGGCAGATCATTTGATCTGCCTTTTGGGTAAGTAATCGGGTTCGAACCGACGACCCCTAGAACCACAATCTAGTGCTCTAACCAACTGAGCTATACCTACCGTGATTTTGATGATACAAAAGTACGATTAAACCCTATTCCCTCCAAATATTTGATTGAAAAAAAACAGTGTTTAATGCCAACTAGGTGAAGATTAGTTTATTAAATTTTAATAAAAAACATCGATACGGTTACGTTTCGATGTTGATATGCATTTCGCTTGTCTAAATTTGTCATTTGCTTCCGATCTTTAACAAAAAATGCGGTTCCTGCCATAGAAACCGCATTTTTTGTTAAAAGAAATATGATTAGATCATTTCTACACTTCTCTTCACGAAAGATGTTAGATCTGCTCCTGATAATAAACCTCTGGATAAGAGCGCTAAATCAAAAGCCTGTTTTGCTAGCTTTGAACCTTCTTCGTCCGATGACGATAAGATTCTTTTGATCAGCGGATGGTTGCCGTTGACAGTTACCTTATAATTATCGGGCAATGAACCATAAAAATTCATACCACCGCCTGTCTTGGCCATATCTTTCATTCGGCGCATAAATTCATCAATTGTTACCGACACAGGCAAATCGCCTTCATTTAACGCATCAACTTCAACTTTCATATCCTGACGGGAGATTGCTTTTTCAAAGACCGCTAACGCTTTTTTAGATTCTTCTTCCGAAAGGGCAAGTTCGACCTTTTCGTCTTTTTGGATCAATTTATCGATAACGTCAGCATCTACACGCTTCAGCTGTACCTTTTCACCGCCTTTTTGCTCCAAATAAGCTGCAAAGTGCGTATCCAGTGGTCCATCGAGCATCAAAACATCATACCCCTTATTTAATGCAGTTTGGATAAAGCCATCTTGTTGAGCAGCATCATGTGTGTATAAGTAAACAATGTTTCCATCTTTATCTACCTGAATATCTTTGACCTTTTCGTAATACTCCTTAATGGTGAAACTTTGGTTGCCTGTGTTTTTTACTAAACAGAAGTCATTTGCTTTTTCAGCAAATTTCTCATCGCTTAGCATACCGTATTTGATAAATAAACCGATATCTGTCCATTTCTCTTCAAATCCCTTACGATCAGTCTTAAATATTTCGTTCAATTTGTCGGCCACCTTTTTGGTGATATAACTGTTGATTTTTTTAACGTTACTGTCTGCCTGCAAAAACGAACGGGATACGTTTAATGGAATATCCGGCGAATCAATTACCCCATGAAGTAACATCAAGAATTCAGGAACAATATCTTTCACCTCGTCGGTGATGAACACTTGTCTAGAATAGAGCTTGATTTTATTGCGTTGGATCTCCAGTTCATTTTTAACTTTAGGGAAGTAGAGGATACCTGTTAGGTTGAATGGGTAATCTACATTGAGGTGAATCCAAAACAACGGTTCATCCATAGAGTAGGGATAGAGTTCGCGGTAGAAGGCTAGATAATCTTCGTCTTTTAATTCAGACGGCGATTTTGTCCAGGCCGGATTGGTATTGTTGATGATATTATCTACCTCTACAGATTTGTATTTTGGTTTTCCTTCTTCGTCTTCACCATCTGGTTCAGAATTTGTTTTGGTACCAAAACGAATTGAAACAGGAAGAAATTTAGCATACTTATCTAAAATATCCTGTAAGCGTGCCTGGCTTAAAAATTCAGTTGATTCTTCGTTAATATGCAAGATGACATCTGTTCCACGGGTGGTTCTTGTACCTGTAGAAATTTCGTAAGATGTACTACCATCGCAAGTCCAATGAGCAGGTTCTGCTCCATCCTGATAAGATAAGGATTGGATTTCTACCGTATCGGCTACCATAAATGCGGAATAGAAGCCTAAACCAAAGCGGCCAATGATTTCATTTGCATCATTTGCTTCTTTGAATTTTTCCATGAACTCTGTTGCTCCTGAGAAAGCGATCTGGTTGATGTATTTTTTTATCTCATCTGCAGTCATACCAATACCATTGTCAGAAATAGTGATGGTCTTGGCAGCTTCATCAAATTTTACGTCTACAATCAATTCACCTGTTTCACCTTGGTATTGACCCAAAGATGCCAGGCGTTTGATTTTTTGAGAAGCATCAACTGCATTAGATACCAGTTCACGCAAGAAAATTTCATTATCAGAATATAAGAACTTTTTGATTACGGGAAATATGTTCTCCGTGTGAATTGAAATACTACCTTTTTCTGGATTCATAATTTGTATGTCGCTATTTTTAATTTTATGATTTGTTTAAAACATACAATCAGTGTTCCAAATCGGCTTTATAGGACATGATGGCAGTAAACAGCCTATTTTGTCATAGGCACATTCGCTGAATTTACGGGCTCTTCAAGTAAACTGCCAGCGAGCGCAAGTCCCTAACATTAATTTAGGCCTGGGCTCTGTGGGAAATTGGCTACATGTGCATATTTGGGGCCAAGTCCAATAATGGCATCCTTCCACAACAATTCACCGTTACCTTCAAAAATGAGCTGATGGTGGTATTTGTTTTGTACAGCCCAGCTGTTTTCTTTTATTTCGCCGTCTAATTGACCGGCAGACCATCCAGAATATCCGATAAAGAATTTTAATTCGTCAGGTTTTATGCTATCCGTTTGTATGGCTTCGATAAGCTTCTCTTCATCGCCTCCAAAATAGATTCCAGGAGCCACTTCTTCGCCGCTCAACAGTAAATCAAAACGGCTATGGACAAAAAAAAGGCTTTCCTGAGCTACAGGGCCGCCGACGTAGATCGGGAAATTGCAATCCGGTATAGATTCCAATAATTGGCCTATGCGAACATTGGTTTGATTATTTAGAACAAATCCGAGTGAACCTTCCGTATTGTACTCACATAACAATATCACAGATCTGAGGAATCTGGGGTCTAGCATAAAAGGTTCGGAAATCAATAAACTTCCTTTTTGTGGGTCTAGTTCGGTAAACATATAGCGCGAATTTTAATTATTTATTGAATTTAATCTTTTTTATTTAATCTATGCGAGATTTGTGCCAAAATTAGGATTTTGTCAATTTCTACTAACTTTATAGAGAAAAAGCAATGATTTTAGTAAGTTTGTAGGATATAAAAACAGGTTTCTATGTCCATTCAACATAAAGATATTGCAGCAATCAGACAGGATTACGTATTAGGTAGCCTATCTGAATCGGATGTGGATCATGATCCAGTCCACCAGTTTAAAAAATGGTTTGACGAGGCTATTCACAGCGAGGTAATCGAGCCCAATGCCATGGTACTTTCAACGGTGTCTTCCCATCAATTGCCGTCCTCGCGAGTTGTTTTATTGAAGGACATCATAGCAGAGGGACTGGTCTTTTTTACAAACTATGAAAGCCGTAAAGGGGAAGACATGAAAGCTAATCCGCATGTTGCATTGTTGTTTTTTTGGCCTGAATTACAAAGACAGGTCCGGATCGAAGGTGTTATTGATTTTGTGAGTGAGACCGATTCGGATGAATATTTTCAATCGCGGCCAAAAGCAAGCCGTATCGGTGCGTTAGCATCCCCGCAGAGTCACGAAATCCCTAACCGCAGTTTTTTGGAAAACAGGGTAGAGGAACTCGAGAACCAATATATTGGAAACGATTCTGTACCGAGACCACCACATTGGGGTGGCTATCTATTGAAACCGATTTATTTCGAGTTTTGGCAAGGGCGTGCAAGTCGGCTACATGATCGTATGGTCTATAAAAAAGTGTCAGATTCCTGGAAGATTACGCGCATAGCTCCATAAATATGACATTTGACGAAATTAAATCGATGCTTGTTTCCAAATTTGGAACTCAAATTATTCTTAAAGAAGATCGGAATGGGCTGCAGCCAGCACTTTTTATTGATAAAGCAGATCTTGTAGCCGTTTGTTTATTTCTGAGGGATACAGAAGGCTTGTACTTTGATTTTTTAAGCAACCTAACTGCAGTGGATTATCAAATGCATTTTGCCATTGTTTACCATCTAAATTCCTTGCCTTATCAACACGGTTTGGTCTTAAAAGTTGAGTTGGCTGGTAATCGTTCGCTGAATGAACTACCTGAGATTCCTTCGCTTACTTCGGTGTGGCGCACTGCAGACTGGCATGAGCGCGAAGCATTTGACCTTATGGGGATATATTTTGAGGGACATCCGGACCTGAGAAGGATTTTGCTGCCTGACGATTGGGAAGGCTATCCTTTACGAAAGGATTATGAGGAAGCAGAAAAATATCATGGCATTCATATTAATTGATAAAAATGGCGAATCCAAAATATAAAGAGGCATTAATGCGCTATGAAAAACACCTCACAGAGATCTCAAGCCAGGAAATGGTGTTGAATATGGGACCTCAGCATCCTTCGACGCATGGTGTACTTCGGTTACAACTGATTACAGACGGAGAGATCGTGAAAGAGGTTGTTCCACACTTGGGTTATCTGCATCGTTGTTTTGATAAGCATGCTGAATCGTTGAATTATGCAAAAACAATTCCATTTACTGATCGCCTGGACTATCTGGCCTCGATGAACAATAGCCATGCTTTCGTAATGGGGGTTGAACGTATGCTTGGACTCGACAGTAAAATACCTAAGAGAATAGAGTACATTCGGGTTTTGGTCTGTGAGCTCAACCGGATAGCATCCCATCTTATAGCTATTGGTACATATGGTATTGATATCGGCGCAACAACGCCATTTCTGTGGTGTTTTAGGGATCGTGAACATATCATGAATATGTTGGAATGGGCCTCAGGTTCCCGGATGTTGTACAACTATATCTGGGTAGGAGGTTTATTTTATGATTTACCCGTTGGCTTTGAAGAGCGTTGTACGGAATTTATTGCCTATTTCAAGCCTAAATTGGTCGAACTTGATGAGATATTGACACAGAATCAAATATTTATTTCCCGTACAGCTAAAATAGGTGTACTTCCTGCTGATGTTGCCATAAATTATGGTGTATCGGGGCCTATGCTGCGTGCTTCGGGGATAAAATGGGATTTGAGAAGAATAGATGGCTATTCTGTTTACCCAGAAATTGATTTTGAGATACCTGTGGGAAAAGGTGAAATGGGGACACTTGGTGATTGCTGGGATCGTTATAAAGTTAGAGTAGATGAGGTCAAGGAATCTGTTCGCATTGTTGAGCAATGCCTTGAGCGATTACAGAAAGACTTTATACGCACAGCCGAATTTGATCCGCGAGCTTTGGTTCCGAAGAAAGTGAATTTGAAAGCGCAGGACTACTACGTCCGTGCTGAAAATCCGAAAGGAGAATTAGGGTTCTACTTTGTCACAAAAGATAAATCAGATATTCCATTACGTGTAAAATCAAGGGGGCCAAGTTTTAATAACCTTTCGGTGATTTCAGAACTCGGAAAAGGGGTGCTGATCGCTGATTTGATAGCGATCCTTGGGTCGATTGATATCGTTTTGGGGGAGGTGGATCGTTAGATTGCGGTAGTATGCATGTTTTATAAACGATTTAGCAAAATAAAATAGAGATTGTATTGAAAATGTTGCATGAAAACGCAAATAAATTTGTAAATGAAAGCAATTTTCATCATATTTGCAGTCTCATAATTTAAGTTTATAATTGGTTAATGAAAGCTCGTTACTCCCAAAGTAGCGGGCTTCTCTTTTTATAGGGTGTAACTTATTGATGCCGCTTATTTATGATGCCGGTGTGTTGGTTTGAGCTTGAAGGGTTTACTGTCTTTTCTCCCGAGTATTGTTGATTATCCTGTAGATTTCATCGAATTCCTGTATTAGAATTTAACGTAAATGATTACCTTTACTGGTCTTAAATATAAAAAAGTGACGGATAGTTTAGTTATCATTCCAACATATAATGAAAAGGAAAATATTGAAAAAATCATTCGCAAAGTTTTTTCCTTATCACACGCATTTGATATTTTAATTGTAGATGATGGTTCTCCCGATGGGACGGCTACAATCATCAAGAATTTACAGGTTAATGAATTTACTGGCCGTTTGTTTATCGAAGAGCGAACCGGGAAGCTGGGGTTAGGAACGGCATATATCCATGGATTTAAATGGGCACTATCCCGCGAACATTACCAATATATTTTCGAGATGGATGCTGATTTCAGCCACAATCCAGAGGATCTGCTTCGCTTACGGCAGGCTTGTGTGGACGGCGCAGACATGAGCATAGGTTCGCGTTATATCAAGGGCGTGAATGTTGTCAATTGGCCGATGAGCCGTGTGCTGATGTCCTATTTCGCTTCGGTATATGTTCGTTTTATAACTGGAATAAATATCCAGGATGCTACTGCGGGATTTGTTTGTTTCTCCAGGGAAGTCCTCAAGACAATCCCACTCGAAAAGATTAAGTTTGTAGGCTATGCTTTTCAGATTGAGATGAAATTCACCGCCATAAAATATGGCTTTAATGTGGTTGAAGTACCCATTATATTCACAGACCGGACCGAAGGTACATCAAAGATGAGCACAAGTATCTTTAAGGAAGCTTTTTTTGGAGTTATCCAATTGAAATTAGGAAGTATCGGAAAGCGCTACAAGAGAAATTAAATATTGCCACAATGAACGAGAATTTAGATCCAAATCCAGAACGTCTGAGCAATACAGATCGTGATATTGAACGGGCCTTGCGGCCTCAGGCTTTTGAAGATTTTACGGGACAGGCTAAAATATTAGAAAACCTCAATATTTTTGTGAAGGCAGCTAGGCTGAGAGGAGAGGCGCTGGATCACGTTTTGCTGCATGGCCCCCCAGGCTTAGGAAAGACGACCTTATCCCATATTATTGCTAATGAGATGGGGGTTGGTATCAAAATTACTTCGGGACCTGTATTGGATAAACCGGGTGATTTAGCAGGATTATTGACAAATCTTGAAGAAGGAGATGTCCTGTTTATCGATGAGATCCACCGTTTAAGCCCTTTAGTAGAGGAATATCTCTATTCGGCAATGGAAGATTTCAAAATTGACATTATGCTGGAAACGGGGCCAAACGCACGGTCTGTTCAGATTTCCCTGAACCCGTTTACCTTGATAGGGGCAACAACCCGCTCAGGTCTTTTGACAGCCCCCTTGCGTGCACGTTTTGGAATTAATTCACGCTTACAATATTATGATGCAAAACTGCTGACAACTATTGTGCTGCGCTCGGCTCATATCTTAAACACACCGATTTCTGATGAAGGCGCCTATGAGATTGCACGAAGGAGCAGAGGGACGCCCCGGATAGCCAATGCTTTACTGCGTCGTACACGGGATTTTGCACAGATAAAGGGCAATGGGAGCATCGATAAAGAAATAGCGAAGTATGCTTTGCATGCGCTTAATGTGGATGAAAATGGTTTAGACGAGATGGACAACAAAATCTTAACGACCATTATCGACAAATTCAAAGGTGGTCCTGTAGGATTAAAAACCATAGCCACAGCAGTTGGGGAGGATGAAGGTACGATTGAGGAAGTCTATGAACCCTTTCTGATTCAAGAAGGATATATTATGCGGACGTCAAGGGGACGCGAATGTACCGAGGCTGCTTATAAGCATTTGGGCCGTGTCAACCTCTCGAAAGGAAATACACTGTTTTAAGCACGAGTGAAAAGTATATTTTAATTTTTCTGCTGAATAATTTTATTAGTCCGGCTCAATAAGGCTGGACTAGGTTTTGTCCGTTGAAAATAGCTTATCTGGGCCTGCAACTCCTCATATACCCAAGGGTGCTTCTTTCGCAAGTTATTTAAGATGTCCAGGCAGTTGACCAGTACAGCGACAGGACATGTAGGTTCAATCATCCATTGGAAGGAATGCTCGATAATTTCTTCTTCTATCTCATTTTGAAGCGTATATTCTTTGTTTTTTTTCGACGTCAAAAATAGCAAAATTTTAGTGTAGCTTCTAAGGCAGCTCCAGTTCTTTTGTTTTTTTAAATTGTCCAAGAACTGTGGGAGAACAGATTTTAGCAACGTTGTATTCTTTAAAACGATGGTTTCAAATACCCAAGCGGCGCGAAAGGCAATCTTTTTGTCCTTCTCTAAGGAGATGTTCAGCAGATCGGCCAGGGTTATTCCTTGAAGAATATCCAAGGAAAAATCCGTTACCTCGAAAGATCTCAAGGTAACGGATAAAAATGCTAATTTTTCATCGTAGGTCATGTAACCGTTATTTTTGTGGTTTTTCTCGATTCATTTCAGTCATGTCAACTTCGTTCATCTTGGAATCACCCAACAGATATTGGCTAAAGTAATCGCCCATTTTCCAAAAGAAATACTCAGTCATATCGCCAAAGCCATGTCTTTGTCCAGGTAATAGCAGGAAATCAAATCTTTTGTTAGCCTTTATCAATGCGTCTACCATTCGAATGGAATTTGCCGGGTGTACATTATTGTCAATATCTCCGGTAGCGATAAGTAGTCTACCTTTTAGGTTTTTTGCGAGCTCCGTATTTTTATTGATTTGGTAGGAGAATGTTGTATCGCCTTTAGCGGATACTTTTTCTGTTACCCCATGATGGCGCTCACTCCACCAACGGTTGTAAATCTGATTTTCATGGTTTCCAGCACCAGATACCGCAACTTTAAAGAAATCAGGGTAAACAAGCATTGCGGCTGTAGACATAAATCCACCTCCGGAGTGGCCAGTTATACCAACGCGGTTAATGTCGATGTATTTATAACGATCTGCAAGCTGTTCTGCAGCGACTTTTTTATCTTCCAAACCATAGTCGCGCAAATTGCCATAACCATAGGTATGATACCATTGTGAACGTGAAGGATGTCCGCCACGGTTGCCGACTGTGATGACGATAAAGCCAAACTGCGCTAGCCTGTCGATTCTGTCCATACTTCTTCCAAAAGATTTATTGACAGCCTCGGTTTGGGGTCCGGGATATACATATTCCACAATGGGGTAAGTTCTGGTACTGTCAAAGTCAAATGGTTTATACATGACTCCATAAAGATCCGTGGTACCATCTCCGGCTTTTACTTTAAAAGGTTCCGGGAATTTGTACCCCGCAGCAAATAGTAAGGATAGATCTGCCTTTTCCAGTGTCATTACTTTCTGTCCATTGCTATTGTATAAGACAGATTCAGGAGTCGTGTTTACTCTAGAGGAATTATTGACAAAGTATCGGGAAGATTCGCTCATTTCCACTTGGTGATCAAAGTTTCCTGAGTTTAATAATTTAATTCCGGAGCCATTTGTATTTACACTGTACTGATGTAGATAATAGGGGTCCTCGTTTTTCTCACGCCCCGATGCTGTAAAGTATAGTGTACCTGAAGCAGGGTCTAAACCGGTAATTTCCTCCGTATGAAAGGCACCTTTTGTGATTTGATTAATCAATTTTCCATTCGTGTCGTAAAGGTAGTAGTGACCCCAGCCATCTCTTTCTGACCAATGGACTAATTGCTTTTTGTTTTCGATAAGGAATGGTTTTTGAACATCCAAATATACATTGGAACGCTCCTGGATAATATTGTTTACCGTACCATTTATATTGACCTTTAGGAGATCAATCCGTTTGAGGTCACGGCTAGCGCGTGAAATATAGAACTCGTCGTTATTGCCTAACCAGTAGTTGATAAAATAATCCTCTTTATAAGAATTTTTATCCGGAGTTTTTGTCCAGGTAGAGATGGTCTGATTTTTAAACGCGGCTATATTGATGCGGCGTGGAGTTTTTGCTGCTGCATCGAAGATATATAGTTCAGTTTCTGTCGAATCGACTTCGCCCGGCATTTGGTATTTATAAGTTTCAAGTGTTGGTCTAGATGAGCCAACATTATTGATTACCCATAAGGGTTTTAGAGAACGGTTGTCCTTTCTGGTCAAGGTAAAATAACGTCCATCCGGCGACCAGCTGACCCATACTCGTTTACGTTTCTGATCGTTGTCTTTGTCTTTGTCCTCACCTGTAGTAGTGCTGTATTCATCGCCGCCCCAAGCATAATATTGTACACCGTCTTTTGTTATCTGGTGCTCTACAATGGTGCTGTCTTTTTCATTCTTTACCGCTTTAATATAGTTGGATTTATCCATCCAATACAAGTTGTAATCTTTCGCAAAATAGACTGTATTGGTGTCAGGGGAGAATGTCGCCCACCCCAATGGTGATTTTACTTTTGTTGAGTCACTGATTTCAACGACAGACTGTGCTGCTAAGTCATATTCCAAATAAAATAGTTTCTTTTTGGTCGTATCGGACTTGTTCTTGAGCTTTTGTATTTCATCTTTGGATTTCACCGTATCTTTGGTACTCTGAACCTGGAACCTTAATTTTTTCTCATCTTTGGTAAATCGAAGCCCCTGTAATTCCAGATGCTGGGCATCTACAGGATTTTTAACGATTTTAGTAATCTGAGCGGCGATGTTTTCATTATTGAAAAGAAGTTCTTTCTTTTTCAGCGCAGGGTTTACAATGTACCAGTTTCTTCCCTGTGGACTTGCGTAATCATACCAAAAGCGATCGGAAAAATTGATCCAATTTGGTTTGATGCTAGTCGAAAAAATCATTTTCTTTAATTTTTCAGGGGAGAATTTTGCAGCCAACTGATAATTGGGCTTTATAGGCGCTTCCTTCGCCTGTTGTGCAGTGCTAACATAGGGCAATAAGCTCGCCGCTAAGATTAAGTAGTACTTATGCATTAATAATATAGATAATTGTATAATAATGGTTCCGAACGTAAAAATATCTATTATTAGGTTCTTTTGCGAATGATTCGTGTAATAATCCTATGATGGATAGAAGTTTTCATTGAAATTGACCAGAAAAAGTTCCTTTGTTGCCCGGGTAACCCCAGTGTATAGCCATCTTAAAAATTCAAGATCCAACATGTCATCGTTTATATAACCCTGGTCGACAAATACGATTGGCCACTGGCCGCCTTGTGCTTTATGGCAGGTAATTGCAAATGCAAATTTAATCTGAAGCGCATTATAATAAGGATCTTTTTTAATTGCTTCGAGTCTGTCCTTCTTATCCATGATGTCGGCATAATCCAAAGCAATCTCTTCGTAGAGTGCTTTTTGGGTTTCATAGGGCAGATTGGGACTGTCTGTATAAAGGCTGTCTAGGATAACGCGGCAGGTGATGGGTTCTATTTCATCAATGTCTACAAATTCAAGTGTGACATCTGCAAATCGAAATCCATGCTGACCGTGGATATTACTTACTTTTCGGACTTTCGCCATATCGCCATTTGCAATAAATCCATCGCCCATGTTGTTTTCCTGCAGCCAGAAGTAGTTGTTTTTTACAACCATAATATAATCTCCGCCAGTGAGCTCCTCGTCCCGGAACAAAATCCTGTTCCTTATATTCTGATTGTATAAATTTGCTGATCGATTAGAACGGCAGATAATCATTGTATTTTCGAGCCCATATTTGTCATATGCATAGTTTATTCCCTCGATTAACCGTTCACCTGTCATCCTGTAAAGGTCTTTAAAACCATTTGTTATGAATTTTGGAAAGGGGAAGTCATTTTGATCTTCCTCTGCCGAGGCTATCTCTTCGCGTATTTTGGTTGCATTATACAATATACCGGAGTCTTTGGATTGGCGGACAACCGTGGTTAGCTCAAAAGGATAAACGCAAAGATGGAATTCACTTTCGAGATAGCTTGGGTTTAAGGCAGGACTATCCAAGAGTCCCACTGGAGGTAATTGAGCCGTATCTCCAACAAATAATAGGGTACAGTTCTTCCCTGATTGCACATAACGGATCAAGTCGTCCAAAAGGCTTGCCGAAAATGCATTCACAGACGCATTGGAGATCATTGAGGCTTCATCGATGATAAATAAAGTGTCTTCATGCAGGTTCTCCGCCAAGGTGAAATCCAGCTGGAATGAAACAGCAGATTTTTTACGGTATATTTTCTTGTGGATCGTCAGTGCCTTGCGTCCCGAATAATAGGTGATCACTTTTGCAGCCCTTCCTGTTGGCGCGAGCAGAACAGCTTTTTTTCGCAATGCAGGTAGCACTTTAACTAGCGCAGAAATTAACGTTGTTTTTCCCGTACCCGCGTATCCTTTAAGTACAAAGCAGGATTGCTTGTCAAAAGCGAGTAGAAATTCTTGCAATAATTCGAAAGCCTCCAACTGCTGTTCGGTGGCTTGCCAAGGGAATTGCTGTATTAACAGATTTTTGATGAACACCCTCAAAGTTATTTAAAAGGTTTGTCTTATCCTCTAGAAAAAGCTATTTTTGCTCTAAGAAGTTTTAATTTTTACAATTCAGCGAATGAATTATATTTCAAAACAATTTAATATTCATTATTTACCGGAATACAATCTTTTGGTCAAGGCTGGCTTTCAGAAGGATGTCTTGGCGGTGGTTGATAAAAAGTCGATCGTACCGATTTTGATCGAGTATCCGTCTGAGGAGCCAATTTTGGATGCCACACGAATTATGAGCCTTCCGTTTCGGTTTGTCCGCGTTGTGATACCACATCAAACTTTTACATTTATTCCAAAAGAATTTTTTCTGAGCGAAAACATCAGCGATTACCTACAGTTTTTAGGTACAACTGATCTTGAAAATACATTTAGCTATTCTTTAGATAATCTTAATTTAGTTGCTGTATATCAGTTTGATGGACTTTTATTGAATAGATGGAAGCGGTTGTTTCCTGATGCTGTTATACTTCCAGAATTTGCGGTTGTACTTGACCGTGCACAGGAGCGTGTATCCATTAGGGGGAGTGTGTTGGGGCTTCATTTTGTAGCTGACAATACAGTTGATTTTTATCTGTTTAAAAATGGTGTTTTCCAGCTTTATAATAGTTTTGAAATTCATAATCTAGATGATATCAGCTACTATGTGCTTAATATTTTAACACAATTCAATCTAGGGGACTCCATCAATAAAGTGCTCCTTTCAGGAGAAATTCCAAATGAATCCTATTATAAACGTATCTCTACTTATGCGGGTGATATCGAAATATTGGATTTGAAGACAAAAGTCGTATTGGCAGATAGCGAGATCGAGTCAAATTTGGCCCCATATAATGTATTGTTTGATTCTATACTATGCGAATAATCGGAGGTCGTTTAGGTGGTTTAAGGCTGAACCCACCGACCAATTTACCTGTGAGGCCAACCACGGATATCGCTAAGGAAGCGCTGTTTAATATTTTACAGAATCGACTGGATTTTGATCGTTTAAAGTGTCTGGATCTTTTTGCAGGAACAGGGAATATTAGTTTTGAGCTCGCATCACGGGATGTGGAATCAGTAGATGCAATAGATCTTCATTTCAAATGCGTGCAATATATTAATGATACGGCCGGGAAGATGAAACTGGAGCAAATTAAAGCAAGGAAAGCCGATGTATTTAAGTTTATTGCCAGCTGTAAGAATACTTATGATTTTATTTTTGCAGACCCACCTTATGATATTCCCAAATTGCCACAATTGCCAAAATTAATTTTTGAACAAGAATTGTTACATGAACATGGGCTTCTTGTTGTTGAGCATCCGTCAACAAGACAGATGGAAGATCATCCAAATTTTATAGAAACTAGAAAATACGGGTATTCATCATTTTCCTTTTACGCTAAGACTATCTAATATGAAAATTGCTGTTTTTCCGGGCTCTTTTGATCCCTTTACTTTAGCTCATCAAGATCTTGTTGAGAGAGCAATGCCGCTATTTGATAAAATTATTATTGCCGTGGGCTATAACGCCAATAAAAAAGGAATGTTAGATCACGACGAGCGGGTAGATTCAATTAGCCGTGTTTTTAAGGACGTAAGTAGGGTTGAGGTGCATAAATATAAAGGTCTTACAGTAGATTTCTGTAAGCAAGTTAAAGCGCGTTTTATATTGCGTGGGCTCCGAAATACTAATGATTTTGAATTTGAAAACGCTGTTGCTCAAAATAATTTATTGCTCAATAATGATGTTGAAAGCTATTTTTTAATGAGTAGATCTGGAAAGGCTCATATTTCTTCATCCATTGTTAGAGACGTATGGTTTAATGGAGGAGATATCAGTACAATGGTGCCTGTTTCCATTCTATCTTTGTTGAATGAAAAGATAAGATAAGTCACCTGAGTAAAGTCAACGAGGTATTAACAAAAATGGCTAACAGAATATTATTTTGTTAGCCATTTTTTATATTTGAAAAACAAGAACTTATATTCGTTATCTAACTAATATGTTTTCTTAAATTAAGGTCATTTCACTTTCTTGTATGCTGTGTGGCCAAATATTATTTGGTAATGCAATTGAAGTGTTTTTAATACTATTATTTTCAGTGTGTTAAATTGTTTTTCCCTTGTTTTTAGTCTAGTAAGAGCTTGCTTTGTCCAAGAGAAAACACTCTTCCGGTGTCAGCTTAATTTCTACAGCTCTGCTGAGCTCCTCGAGCTGTTGGATACTGGTTGCACTTACAATAGGCGCCGTAACTGAGGGCCTGTGTAAATTCCAGGCTAAGGCAATAGCTGACATACTAGCTTGTTGTGTGTGTGCTATCTCAGCCAACACATCTAAAATGCGCAGGCCGCGCGCGTTAAACCTGTCTTTTAATGCATCGTAACGCTTAGTCTCTTTGATGTCATCAATAGAGCGGTATTTGCCCGACAGGAAGCCACTGGCAAGTGAATAGTAACTGATTACGCCCAGATGATTATCAACGGCCAATTGTTCATACTGCTCTTCGTATTTCATACGGTCGTAAAGGTTATATTCAGGCTGGATAGCGATATAATATGGTAAATTGTGGTCTTCGGCTATTTGGAGGGATTCTGAAATACGTTCTGGACTTAGGTTTGAAGCACCGATCCATTTTATTTTTCCAGTCTGGATCAGGTGATGATAAGCCTCCAGTGTTTCATCGATTCCAGTTGTCAGATCATCGTGATGAGATTGATAAAGATCGATTGTGTCTACGTTCAACCGAAGGAGGGAATCTTCCACAGATTTAATAATATACTCTTTTTTAAGATTAGGTTTACTATTGTCTATTCGACGTCCGCCGACTTTTGTTGCAATCTGAATTTTATCGCGAATATCTCTTTTGCTGATCCATTTGCCAATAATTGTTTCTGATTCGGACCCACTGTGCCCCGGGACCCAATGTGAATAGTTGTTGGATGTATCAATAAGACTGAATCCCATATCGATAAAAGCATCTAACAGGGCGAAAGACTGTTTCTCATCGACGGTCCAGCCAAATACATTTCCACCAAAGACAAGAGGTTTGAATTCAATTTCACTGTTTCCGAGTTTTACTTTTTCCATGATCATTTGATTGTTTCCTGATTAAAATTACGTAAAAAAGGCCATTTTCAATCAATTGATAGGGCAGTGAAAAGTTTTTTTAAAATTTTCTCATTCATTTTCAGTGAGTTTTAAAAATGCGCGTTATGGTGATTTGGAATAATAAAAACTTTGCTTACTTTTGCATCATCCCAAACGGATATGCCCGGATGGCGGAATTGGTAGACGCGCTGGTCTCAAACACCAGTGGGAAACCGTGCCGGTTCGACTCCGGCTCCGGGTACTAAAGCTTCTCAATAGAGAAGCTTTTTTTATTTACTTACTTCTTACTTACTTGCTCACTGCTTTTTATGCTTAGCTTAAGGTCATTTCCAAAACTAATGGCCTCATTCTTCTGCTTTTCAGCTTTCTCCATTAAAATGTATTAGAAATAAAAAACACCATAATACAGGGTATTATGGTGTTACATGAATATGTGGTTTGATTAGTTTTTTGCCAAGACCATCTCTGGTTCTTCTTTTCCGCCATGACAGGTTTTACAGGAAATAGCTTTGGCAGGCGAGCTATCCCAGCTACGATTAAAATACTTTTTGTTTATCTTTTGGGTCATCTTAATCATCGCTCGTCCAATTTCTTTTTTGTGGTTATCGTCACTTGCAAAATCCATTTTTTTAGGATCCTCTTTCGATGGTGCGTGACAGAAACCACATTTTACGCCCAAAGCGACATTAAATTCCTTCATCGTAGAAATCAATTCATCGTGGGAGATATTCTTGGGAAGAACTTTTAGATTGGTCGGTTTTGGTTCTTCTTTAGGTTTTTCCTGTTGGAAGCTAAATGCACTCAAAGCAAGGGCGATAGCAAACACCGATGCAATTGCACCTAATTTATTTATTTTTTTCATTTCTCTTTTCCTTTATGCTTACCTAAATATAGGGAGAAAGCGATAATTTTCAAACAGAAAATGAAGTTAATATGACAATTTAGATTGATTATTATTTACGTACTGCATCCGTAACGTTCCAGCTTTGACTATTGGACTGGTAGTTAATTGTCAGCATTTTCCCCTCAATCGTCACGTTTTTTAAGCCGGTGGTGTCGGAAGAGACCCAGGTACTATCATTTGTTTTATTTAATACAAAGTCTGTAATATTCGGAATGCCTGTATAAAATTCAATTTTATAGGTGTTTCCGCTCACTTGTAAAACACGTATCAAACGATTATCCCGATCCACATCCAATGAATTATCCTTATATTGAACACGGCCTATAAAACTGCCGGAAGCCCCTGCAGATCCGTCCCCTGTGTTATCTTTTTTTGCACATGAGGTGATTAGAATAATAGATAAACTGAGCGCAGCTAAGGGGATGAACAATTTCATGTGTGTAATTTTTTGTGCTAAAATAAGCTTTTTTGGCCAAAATCTCAATTGATCAAACCAGAAATGATGTTAATAGTCAATGCAACGACAAACGTATTTAAAGCAAAGGAGAGGAGGCCGTGAAATAATGCTACTCTTCTTATTTTTTTTGAAGAGACTCCCACATCAGATACTTGAAAGGTACAGCCCATTACAAATGAAAAATAAGCAAAATCCAAATAATCTGGCTGATCATCTCCTGGAAACTCCAGTCCAGTTCCACCTGCATTATGTTCGTAGTATAGGCGTGCGTAATGAAAGGTATATATGGTATGAACCAATATCCATGAGGCCAACATGGCTAGCATACAAATAATGATAATGTAAGCATCATTCAGCTGTTTATCCTTACTTGATATGATAATCATTAATACTGAAATAAAACAGCCTATGGTCACTAAAATAATAAAAAGGGATACGAAGAGACGACTACCATCTTCTTGCTGTGCTTTTCGAGCAATTGTAGAAATAGGTGTGGTGTAGAATATATACCAAGATATAAAAACGTAGGAAAGACAAAAACCAAACCAGCACAACATTAAATTGAGCAAGGGGATGGTTTTAATGGGAGAGATGAAGTAGATCAATAAAAAAATACAGACCGAAATCAGTGCCCTATGAATGGATTGCATTCGATGTAGGTAATAGTTTATTTTTCCCATTTCACGTTCTATTAACAATCAAACTGTTCTTCTGCATCAAAAATCAGTGGGTTGCCATGATTTGAAAGCAACAGCAATAGCGCCTCTTCCTCATAATTTCTTGGATTGGAAAAAATAAAATCGAGAGCGCCATCCCGGTCAATATCTCCAACAAATAATGTCTTCATAAACACATGGTCATATTGATCTACCTGGAAAAGTGTCTTTTCTTTATTTCCATTAGTTGCACTATAGTTGAGTCTATAATTGGCAACCTCATGAAATACTTTCTCGTGACCATTTTCGTCAGTTTGCACTTCAGTGGATTTAATATCTCCTAGTGCTTTAAGGTTTACTTTTTGGTTCTTAAAAGTATACTGGACGGATTCTTTTGGCCAAATCTCGGACTGATTTATTTTAACATGTTCTATAAGACCGGGCTTAAGGCCGCTAAATTTCAGGAATAACAAAGAATTTCTTCGTGATTCGACACTTTTAGAAGGCACTTGAGCACAATCATCAAAACCATCTTTAATTACATAATCCGCCTTTGCCAAATAGTATTGGCCATTTTCTTCGTAAATATCATACCAATCTTTATTTAAGACAGCCGTTGGATCTTCCTTTTCCCAGATACGGTAACTACGAACAAGGAAAATCTGACCTTTTGAAGGATCTGCTTTTGGGTAAATAGAAGATGTTGTGTCTTCGACAGTCGATATCGTTAGACTGTCTGATACATTTTTTGTATCAGGTCGATCTTGCTGTTGTTTTGTTGTATGGTTGGTGCATGCCTGCAGGGAGAGCAAACCCAATATTAGGCTGAGGGGGAAAAAAACATTCATATACGGTGAATTTTGTTTAAATATATAAAATTCACCGTATATAAAGTAGCTTGGATCCTTAAGTGAGTATTTCTTTCAACAATGACAACGAGTGGAGACACTTTTCATCATCAAAGATATAGGAAGTGGCCATGATCTCGTCCACTTTGTGATCGTTTACGAATTTTTCTATTTCTGGAAGAATTTTAGTGCCATCGCCAATAAATGCACAGGAAGCCATACTTTGCACGGCTTGCTCTATAGCTGGAATGCCTTTATAGATAACTTCTTGAGTAGGTTCTGAAAGTGGCCTTCTGGTATTTGTCACAATACCAGCAAATAGATTATAGAAACTGGTTGCCAAAAAATTGGCTTCTTCGGTACTATCGGCAGCAATAACATTGACACAAGAGATGAAATATGGCTTTTCCAATGCATTAGAAGGAACAAAATTTTGATGATAGATCATGCTTGCTGAGGCAAACTGAGCTGGAGCAAAATGCGTTGCAAAAGCATAGGGAAGACCTAGACTAGCGGCTAAATAGGCACTATCGGTACTTGACCCGAGGATATAAAGTGGAATATCCAGTCCTTCTCCCGGAAAGGCACGTACTTTTGCGTCATAGTTGTCTGCACTGAAGTAGCGCTGTAAGTCTTTTACCTCTTGTGGAAATTGAAAGGCTGTATTCAAGTTGTTTCTACGTAAAGCCATTGCGGTCAATTGATCAGTGCCTGGTGCACGTCCTAAACCTAGGTCAATACGCCCTGGAAATAAGGTTTCTAAGGTTCCAAATTGCTCTGCGATGACTAAAGGAGCGTGATTTGGCAACATGATCCCACCAGAACCCACGCGAATAGAACTGGTATTTGATGCGATATGTTGTATTAGGAGTGAAGTTGCTGAACTGGCAATATATTCCATATTATGATGTTCGGCCATCCATATTCTTTTAAAATCTAATTTTTCTACATGTCGGGCAATTTTTACGGTGCGAGCCAACGCGCTCGCTGTATGCTCCCCTTTTTTGATCGGAGCTAAATCCAATGCTGATAATGCTATTTTATCCATACATTAAAATTACGGAGAAGATTTTCGACAATTGTAATGAAAATGTCTATTCTAGTATTCGCTGTGTATGTATGACACTAAATTGATCATTTAGGGTTGTCGTAAAAAAAGAAAAGGAGTCCCCAGCATCCTTGATTTTAAATTTCTTTTTAATCTCTTCTGTTTTGAGCGGGAAATTTTTGGCAATGATCCCTGATTGCAATGATTTCTTGTTTTTCTTGAAATCAGAAAAGGATTCTACCTGTTTTACGATAAATGTTTTACCAGGAAAGTTTTCGATCTTTTGATCGGAAGTGTAGAGATGCGTGTTTTTATGAAGTTTTTTAATGTCAAATAATTGGCCAACCGTTTTAAAGGCGCCAGCTTTGGAGAGAGCAACATCTGGTTCATATAAATAGGATAGTGGTTCGCTATATTCATTTACGAGAGCGCGCTCACTTTCATAGGTGAAGGAGATAACTTGTTGCTGTCCGTGATATAATCTGACGGCATGAATGACGGCGTCACCTTCATGATCTTTTTCTTGCACGAAAATAAGCTCTTTGCAGTCATTTTGTGAGGATACAACATAAACATCTTTCACATGTCTCAGCTGTTGTATGGCAGAAGAGATATCCAATAGTGGTGCAAGTTTGCTGATGATGGTGTTGCTGCGCTGAAAAAAGTCATCCTGCAATTGCACTAAATTAGGTTCACATTCATCCAATAAAAAGACCTTTTTGTTTTGAACTCTTCTCGAAGGATCTAAATAGATGTAATCAAATTGTTTGATTGGATCATTGAGAATATAATCGACACCGTTAGCGGCAATGATCTGAAGGTTATCCGCTTTTAATAAAGCGGCATTATGCTTTGTGATCGCTGCCAAATCAGGATTTAGCTCGCAAGACGTAACCTGTGCAGCCTGTTTTGAGAAATAAAAGCTATCTACGCCAAAGCCACTGGTGGCATCAATTAAGCTTGTACCTTTTTTAATCAGTGAACTTTTGAATACTGCCGTTGTTTCCGAAGAACATTGCTCCAAGTTAAGCTTGGCAGGAAAATAGATTCCTGGCGTTTCCGCCCATAAGGGAATTTTTGTGCTAGCCCGTTGTCTTCCGTCGAGTTGTGCGGCAAGCTCGGAAGACGATATTCCTTCAAAAGGAGATTTTTTTAATGCAATTTTAGTAGGGGACTCAAGTGCGTTTTTTTCTAAAAACTGTTGAATCTCCTCTTGAAGGATCAATGTATTCATTTATATTTTCTTTACGAGAAGCTGACAGGTATATGTATCCTTTAATTCACTAATAACTTGCTTATCAACCAAAACGCGATCAATTGTTTCTTGATTGTAATAACGAATTGTAATAAGCTCGAGTCCGGATTCATATTTGACTTTGAATCTTTGCTCCAGCTCATTGATTAAGTCCACCAGATTTTTTCCAGTATCATCTACTGCAACGGTGAAATTGATAGCTGTGTTGTGCATCATATTGATTTTGATACGATGCTCGTAGAATAGATTGAAGATATCTCTTAAATTATCTTCCACGATAAAAGAGAAGTCCCTTGGAGAGATGGAAATAAAAATTTGATTTACCTTGAATATGAAAGAAGGAACAGGTAAGGTTTGATTCGTACTTTTTATCATAGTACCCGGAGAATCGGGGTCGACAAAGGAACGTACGTTCAATGCGATTTTCTTATTCTGTAATGGTTTGATGGTTTTAGGGTGAATGACCGTTGCACCATAATAGGTAAGTTCGATGGCATCCGTATAGGATAACTCGGGAATTAGCTCGGTTTTCTCAAACCATTTTGGATCGGCATTAAGTACACCCGGAACGTCTTTCCAAATCGTTACATTTTCGGCATTTAGGCAGGAAGCAAAGATCGCAGCCGAATAATCGGAGCCTTCACGACCCAAAGTAGTTGTGAAATTTTCAGAGGTAGAGCCCAAAAAACCTTGCGTAATCACGATATATTCGTCAAGTATTGCAGGCAGCTCCGTGCGAATTTTTTCTTCAGTTTTATTCCAGTCTACAACTGCTTCGCGATACGTATTGTCTGTGAATATATAATCACGCGCATCGAGCCATTTTACCTTTTCACCGATAAAAGCAACATAAGCTGCCACGATCTTTGTCGAGATAAGTTCACCCATCGATACAATTTGATCGAAAAGATAGTCATATGAATCTTGAGGTTCCTCCTCTAAAATCCACTCGATCTCCACAAAGCAGTTAGAAATTTCATCAAATATAGGGTGTTCAGCCTCAGGAAATAATTCTCGAAGGATATGAAAGTGAAATTCTTTGGCCTCTTCCAATGTCTGAAATTGGTTGCCAGTATTGTTAAAATATTCTTTGGTCAATTTTTCTAGAAGGTTTGTTGTCTTTCCCATCGCTGATATGACAACTAACAAGGCTTCGCCCTTGTGTTTTGAAATAATCCGCGCTGAATTTCTGACACTTTCTGCATCCTTTACTGATGCGCCCCCAAATTTAAAAACCTGCATTTATTTATTAGTTTAGTTGATTGCTAATTGATACTATTTATATAATGTAATCCTTTGTCCGAAATCAAATGTTTGAATGTCGTGTAGGGAATACGTAATTCTGTATTTCCCTCCGCATAGGATTTGATCTCATATACGTTATAATAAAATAGAATATCGTCCTTTTCAAACGTAAAATTATCTGCGAGCGAAAACCTACCATCTTCAAAAAAATACTTTCCACTTAAAGAATCGTCCGTGCTTAACCCTTCTTGTTTGCGGAAATATTGCTCAGCGATTTTGACAAATTTATCTTTATTCTCTTTCTGAATAATGTCATCAATCATAATCTGTTTGTTTGACTGTCTATCGAAGTTTGAATAAAGGGTAAAGTGGTCACCATGTGCACCGCCCGTGTATTCGTCCTGCTTTGTCCTTAGTCCCAGAAAAACAGGAGTATTGGCAATCACATCGACCTGTAGGTCCCGGTTCCAGGTTGAAGTGGATTTGCCGTTATTATCCTCCACATATTCATTGTAAGAATTAATAAAACGACGGGCGGCCTCCTGCATACTTGTGTCGCCTTCGAGATGAACAATAGTGGTGATAAGTTCATTAATATTATCTTCTTGAAAAATAGGGTATTTTGCGCGAAAATACGTTGTATCCAGTCGATCATCTTCTTTTAGAAAATAATTGCTATGCTCATCTATGCTTTTTTGACTATAGGAGAGTGTGTCTGTGGGCTGTGTCGCTATAGCGGCCTTTTTGTGGTCATTGCAAGCGGACAGCAAACAGCTGATAACTAATACTATTAAAGAAAAGTAAAATCGCATTGAATAGATTATCTCTGTTATTTAATAAGTGATTGACACATTGATCCATTCGGCATCAAAGTTTGCTTTATATTTTTCATAAAACTTTATAGCGGGCTCATTCCAATCGAGGACTTGCCATACCATGCCATGGAATCCACATTGTTTACCGTAAGCTAAAGTTTTATCAAAAAGCAGTTTTCCTATCCCCAGACCTCGCATTCTTTCGGTGACAATCAGATCCTCCAAATAGAGTCTTCTGCCTTTCCACGTCGAATATCGGACATAATATAATGAAATTCCGACAATTTCGCTATCCACTTCAGCAACAAATGCGCCCCAAACGGGATTCTTTCCAAAGCCTGCATCTTTAAATTCTTCAAGTGATACTGTGACTTCGTCTGGTGCTTTTTCAAAAATAGCCAATTCTTTAATCAGCTCGAGCATTTGTGGGCAATCATTGTCAATTGCCTCTCGTATGGTTGCTTTAATCATTGTTTTTGAAGTGCTTGATTACTCTTTTACCAAATATTGTGCTTCCGATGCGTACCATTGTTGAACCTTCTTCAATCGCCAGCTTATAGTCTGAAGACATCCCCATGGAGAGAATATTGAAATACTCTTCCTTCCGATAAAAACTTGCCTTAATCCCATCGAATAACATTTTTAACTCATAGAATTCAGCTTTAATGACTTTTTCTTTATCCGTATTGGATGCTATGCCCATTAAGCCACAAATTCGAATATTTTTTAATTCTAGAAACTCGTCGTCGCGAAGAAGCTCAACTAGCTCAGCATGGTCGAAACCAAATTTTGTTTCTTCTTCTGCAATATATACCTGCAACAAACAGTCGATTGTACGCTTCGCTTTCTGAGCATGTTTGTTAATCTCTTTTAATAATTTTAATGAATCAACTGACGCAATTAAGCTGATGAATGGTGTAATATATTTAACCTTATTTGTTTGAAGGTGACCAATCATATGCCACTGAATATCTTTAGGTAAAAGCTCTGCTTTTTCAACTAATTCTTGAACATGATTTTCACCAAAGATACGTTGTCCTGCCTCATAGGCTTCCATAATGTCCGAATTGGATTTTGTTTTTGAAACTGCTACAAGTTGTACCCCAACAGCCTCGGTTTCCAATCTTAACGTTTCTAAATTATTAGCAATACTCATTTCCGATATAGTTTTGATGATGTAAAAAGTGCCAAATGTCGGTGCTTTTTGTAAATTTGTACAAAACTACGAAATGCTACGATTAATACTGAATCTACTTGCAGTGATTTTTTTATTTGGTTCTTGTGTCGGAACTGGGGGGAAAGATATTATCTCTCAAAGTAAGTTTGTGGATGCATTGACAGAAATTCAGCTGACAGACTCTTATCTTAATATTTTACCCATTGATAGTGCACGTAAAGTGATGTTGCCATTGTATCAAGTGACCTTTGATAAATATGGATTGGATTCGATTTCTTTTCGAAAGAATTTAGACTATTATGGTAAGGATGCTGAAGTGATGTCTGCGATTTATAAAAAAGTGGAGGATAATTTAACGAAGGAGAATAAGATTTACGCAGATATAGAACGTAAAAAACAAGATTCAATTCGAACGCGCGATTCAATACAGAATATGCGTATTCAAGATAGCACCAATCGCGTTATGCGTGCACAGCAGGCTTATCAGGAACGAATTGCAGCCCTTATCCATTATCTGCCAAATAAGACGAAATTCAACTTTAGAGAAGCTTCTTCCTTGTTTAATACAAGCTTTCAGACAAAGACTGGTATAAGCTTGAACGGCTATCTCATGAACCAATTGTCGGTTGGTAATTCAAATTTACCAATTGAATCACCTTCTCCACAGAAAGATACAGCTTCCAAACTGAAAACACCTGGTACTTCAGTCAAGGATACTGTTGTGACACAAAAGCGTGTGGAGCCACAATTACCAACAAATGAATTGGAAAAAAGACCAATTCTTACGCCGCCGCAACATATCAAGCCGCCGACGAAACTTTAACCATCAAAGAATATAATTTCTATGGTATATCCAATAAATGCAATTGATAAACTCGGATTTTCCGAGATAAAAGATAAAATAAAACAAAAATGCTTAAGCGAGTCGGGGCGTGAGCTAGTTGAAAAAATTCAACCTCAAACCCGGTTTGACCAAATCGACCGATTTTTAAGACAGACCAGCGAGTTTAAGGATCTTCTAATGAATGATGGCGCATTTCCAGTTGAAAATTTCTTTCCGCTTAGATCCATTATTGAGAAGGCTCGGGTTGAGGGAGCATTTTTATTCGAGGATGAATTCTTTCGGGTGTTATTATCCCTCAAGACTGTTTACGCGATTATTCGTTATTTTAATGAACGGGAAGGACTCTATCCCAATCTAGAAATATTGTTTGAACATTTACCGATCGAAAAGGGGATTATTCGCGATATCGAAATGGTCATTGATGAACGTGGAAAGCTTAAAAATAATGCTTCCCGATTACTATTGGAAATAACCCAACAGATTCAACGAGCAGAACAGGAGGCACTTAAACGTATCAATAGTATCTTTAAGAGCGCACAGGACAGTGGCTGGACAGCGGACGGGAATCTGACGATACGGGATGGAAGGCTCTGTATTCCTATTCTTGCGGAAAATAAAAGAAAGCTCAAAGGTTTGATTCATGATGAGTCAGCTACGGGACAAACAGCTTATATAGAACCTGAAGAAGTATTTCAGTTAAACAATAAGATTAGGGATTTAGAGTTTGAACGTAGACGTGAGGTCATCCGTATTTTAGTGGAGCTAACGGACAAGGTCCGACCACATATTCCGCTATTGCTTTCCTATCATAGCCTATTGACCAAAGTAGATTTTGTGCGCGCGAAAGCACTTTTTGCCTTGGATATTGAGGCGGAGATGCCCGAGTTATCGAAGGAGGCCGAGATTAATTTGGTCAATGGTCGACACCCGCTTCTATTGCTGAATCAGCATCATACTGTTGTTCCGTTGAATATTCAAATCGATAATATTCAACGCATTATTGTTGTCTCAGGGCCAAATGCGGGAGGGAAATCTGTATGTATGAAAACGGTTGGTCTGTTGCAAATCATGGTGCAATCGGGCTTATTAATACCAGCGGAACCGACAAGTAAAGTCGGTGTTTTTAAGCAAATATTTGCAGATATAGGCGATGATCAATCCATTGAGAGTGATTTAAGTACCTACAGTGCACATCTGTCCAAGATGAAATATTTTACAGAATTTGCAAACGGGCGTACTTTGGTACTGATCGATGAGTTTGGAACAGGTACTGACCCTTTGTTTGGCGGACCTATTGCTGAGGCTGTATTGGAATCACTTAGCAAAAAACAAATTAGGGGAGTTGTGACAACACACTATTCAAATCTTAAAGTATTTGCTAGTAACACGACGGGTTTGGAAAATGCTTCAATGTTATTTGACAATCGCGAAATGAAACCGATGTATATCCTTCAAATTGGCAAGCCAGGAAGCTCTTATGCTTTCGAAATCGCGCAGAAAATAGGGTTAAGTAAGGATATTTTGGAATCTGCTAAAAGTAAAATTGGTGTTCAACAGAAGAAGGTAGATACACTATTGATCGATCTTGAACGAGAAAAGAAAGAGGTGTTTGATACAAAAGTTGCTATTAATAAGCGCGAGAAGGAACTGGAGTCAATTAAATCGGAGTATTTGGAATTGCAAAGTTATTTGGAAGAAAATAAGCGCGTGATTTTGAAGAAGGCGAAAGAGGAAGCACAGCAGATTATTAAAAGTTCGAATAAGTTAATCGAAAATACGGTAGCACAGATCAAATCTGCAAAAGCGGACAAAGAGAAAACACGTGAGTTGCGCAGCAATTTGGATCAGGCACTTCAAGCTGTTCTCCCCAAAGAGCAAAAACCAGCAAAGCAAATCGTCAAAGAGAAAATGCCTGAATCCACCGTATTAAATATTGGGGATTGGGTACAGATTATAGATAATGGTGCTGAAGCGCAGATTGTCGAAATTGCAAAGAACAATCTTATTCTTGCCATGGGTGAATTGCGTACTGTTCAAAAGCGAAAGAATGTGCTTAAACTCGAAGGTCGGGAAGGGAAGAAGTCTGCAAAAAGCCTATCAAAATCACTATCTTCTGGTAGTGTAGCTGATTTTAAACCAGAACTTGATTTAAGAGGCATGCGCACAGAAGACGCACTGAATGAATTAGAACGTGTTCTGGATCGGGCTGTCATGATAGGTTATCCATCCTTAAAAATTATTCATGGTAAAGGTGATGGTATTTTGCGCAAATTTATTCGCGACTACCTTCGTAAATATAGCCATGTAAGCCGTTTTGAGGACGAGCATCAGGATCGTGGGGGCGACGGTATAACTTACGCTTATCTATAGCCTAAATTGCATGGAGCTCCGAACATTCGCAGCTCCATGTTTCATCTTTCTGCAAAGTTTAGTATGGAGAATATTATTAACTTTTTGACTAGTGAGCCTCTGTTAAACGCTGTCACTTCAATTTTGTGTGGCAGTTTAATTGGTTTTGAACGTGAGTATAGGAATAAATCTGCTGGATTTCGAACGGTAGTGCTTATTTGTTTCGGTTCGGCGATGTTTACTATTGCCTCCTGTTTGTTTATTGGAAATAGTACGGATCGCGTTGCTGCAAATATTGTGACTGGTATAGGCTTTATTGGCGCAGGTGTGATCTTTAAAGGTAAGCTATCTGTTAGCGGTCTCACAACAGCGGCCGTTATTTGGGCGACAGCTGGTATTGGCATGTTTGCCGGATTGGGGCAATTGGTTTATGCCATTTCCTTTGCTGTCTTTATGGTGGTAATACTCGCACTTTTTCAGCGGATCGAAATTCTTCTGGCTCGTTATTACCTAATCCGTTCTCTACACGTGAAATTTAGTTCCAATGAGTTTTATCACTTACATGAGTTTGAACAGTTGGCATTGGATTTTAAGATTAAAGCTACCAGGCGTATTATTGAAAAGATCAATGGTAAGTTGGAGGTAATGTATGATATTTCTGGCAAAATGAACGATCTAGATCGTTTTAACCAACAATTGGCAGGTTCATTAGTTATAGATGAGTTTTACTATAACAAATAAACAGATCTATAACTAATCTCAGCATAGCTTAGGTCGTTTCTTTACCTCCAAAAGTAATCAAAACCATACCTGAAATAATGACAAACATACCCAATACTTGCTGCCAGCTCAATGGAATTTTAAAATATAGCGCCATCGCTAACTGGACGGTCAAAAATGTACCGCCAGAACATAAGGCAATTACGATAGGTTGAGAGACATTTTTAAATAACTGTACAAGAAACCAACTTGCCGATAAAAGAATAATGTTTCCAATAATTAAAGTTGTCCATTTATACTTTGGATGTATCCCGCCAAGTTTAAACAGGATAGATGAAATAATTTGGCAGGCCCAAAATGCCACAAAATAGATATAGTTCAGCATGGATTTTTTATTCGTATCTACTGTAAGCACTGTTAAAAGATTGGCGCATCGATGCGAATTGATCGATCACACTTTTTAGAAATTCTTCGTCGAGTAAATCAAAGACCCCATTTACACCGCCAATTATATCCATTTCTGCAATTTTATAGGATTGTTCTAAGTTTCCTTGCTCGAATTTAATAATGAATTTTTGATTCATACCAAAAATTGAAATCTTGCAATCGGGATGGGGGAGTTCAGCTATTAATCTCATGTAAATTTCGTGTTTTTTAAAATTAGCATAAAAATATAAAAAAACGCCCAAATGCAATGCATTTGAGCGCTCAGGATTATGATATGATTAGAAAAAGGCGTGTTATACGATACCTTGTGCTTTCATCGCGTTAGCGACTTTTATAAAACCACCAATATTGGCACCTTTCAAATAATTAACGAATCCACTGTCTTGCCCATATTTCAAACAAGTTTCGTGAATGCTTTCCATAATAGTTTTTAAGCGGTTGTCAACTTCTTCTGTACACCATTGTGTACGGATTGAGTTTTGAGACATTTCCAGGCCACTGACAGCAACACCACCAGCATTCGCAGCTTTACCAGGAGCAAAACTGATTTTTGCGTCTAGAAAAACTTTAATAGCTTCTGCAGTAGAAGGCATATTAGCACCTTCAGCTACGCAGATACAACCATTTGCTACAAGCGCTTTAGCATCCGATTCTTCTAATTCATTTTGTGTTGCACATGGTAATGCGATATCACATTTAAATTGCCAAGGCTTTTGACCAGGTAAGAACTGGGCATTCGGATAACGTGCAGGATATTGATCGAGGTTTCTTCCCAAAGTAGCCCCAAATGCCATTTTTTCAGCATCAAAACCATCAGGATCATAAAGTGTACCCAAACTATTTGAAACTGTAATTACTTTGGCGCCAAGTTGAACGGCTTTTTCAACAGCGTAAAAGGCTACGTTGCCAGCACCAGATACTGTCGCTACTTTACCTTGTAAAGATTTTCCTTGATATTTGAATATACAGTCAACAAAATATAGAAGCCCATAACCAGTAGCTTCAGGACGAATATATGATCCACCCCATAATTCACCTTTACCCGTTAGAACCCCTGTAAAATTGTTTTGAAGTCGTTTAAATTGACCAAATAAGAAGCCAATTTCACGTCCACCAACGCCAATATCTCCCGCAGGAACATCTGTATCTGCGCCAATATGACGATAAAGTTCAGTCATAAAGCTTTGACAAAAACGCATAATTTCATTATCTGTTTTACCTTTAGGATCAAAATCAGAGCCCCCTTTACCACCACCAATTGGCAGTCCTGTTAAGCTGTTTTTAAATACTTGCTCAAAAGCGAGGAATTTTAAAATACTTTGGTTAACAGAAGGAGCGAAGCGGAGACCGCCTTTATATGGACCGATTGAACTGTTCATTTGAACTCGATAACCACGATTTACCTGTACCTGGTGGTTATCATCCAACCAAGTTACACGGAAGGATATAATCCGCTCTGGTTCAGTCAGTCTTTCAAGAATCTTTTGGTCGAAAAATTCAGGATGGTTTTCGGTAATATAAGGAAATAAATCCTCGGTAACTTCTTTTACAGCTTGTAAGAATTCTGGTTCATTTGGATTGCGTTTCTCAACGATTGAGATGAACTCGTTAAAATTTTTTGACATGTTTTAATTAGTAAAATTTCCCTTTGGCTGGCACTAATTTATGTATTTTTTAATGAAAAACCAATATTTGTTAATTATTTACAAATATTAATCTGTTTTAATGAAATTTCATATTTTATATTTTTCGTTTAAAATCGATGATTCGTTGGTGAAATGTGTGTGTAGTGATGTATTAACTGTATTTTGTTCGATTTTTGTTATTGAAAAACGAAAATAATTCTATTTTGATAAAATACTTTAAAATGAGGTCTATAATTATAAAATATCTAACATCTAATGCTTTTTACTGATTATTTGGCAAATATTCAGCTTAGTTTTAATCCGGATGCCTACGCCCTCTTTGTACATTATTTGTTTATAATTTATATTATGTTAAATATCTTAAATCGGGACCTGCCCTGTTAGTTAAACTTCGTAAAAAAAGGAACTCAGACAATGTCTGAGTTCCTTGAAAAATATTTAGGTTGAATATTTACGTTTAAAAAATATTAATCGACAGCTTGAATCATTAAAGCTCCAACGGTTAGATTTGTCCGTGGATCAATAACAATGGCTTGAGAATTTGCAGCATTTTCCTGCTGCAAATCAAATACTAGATTCTCAGCGGATTTAATGGCTATTCGACCAATATCATTGAGTTTGATCGGGTCGCTATATATTTTTTCCTGTGTATTGATATCAAATTTATACAACACATCTACTATCTTAACTTTGGTTAATTTACTGTGGCTTTGGACAAGATAAACTTGTTCTGTATCCAAAGGTTTATTGTCGAACCAACATAAATTTGCTTGAATATTACGCTCAAACTTCGGTGGATGTTCTACACTCGCAATGGTATCGCCACGACTAATATCAACATCATCACTGAGGTGTACAATGACAGATTGTCCGTTTTCAGCCCGTTGAAGTTGTTGTCCGTTTAATTCAATCGCTTGAATTGTGCTATATGTTTCTGCTGGATAAACAATGACCTGGTCACCAACCGTTAAGCCCTCTCCTAGTACGCGGCCTGCATAACCTCTATAATCGTGCAAATCTTCTGTTTGTGGTCTTACAACCCATTGGACGGGAAACCGCCAACTGGCTGCTTCCTGTTCGTGAATTTCTACATTTTCCAGGTAATCCAATAAAGATTCGCCTGCATACCAGCTCATTCTTTCGGACTTATGGACAATATTGTCTCCTTTTAAGGCTGAAACAGGTATGAAATCAATATCCTTAAGTCCGAGATTAGTTGCTAAAGTTAAATAATCGGCTTTGATCTGTTCGAAAACAGAAGCGCTATAATCGACCATATCCATCTTGTTAATGCAGACCAAAACTTGTTTCATGGCCAATAATTTAGCAATGAAAGAATGGCGTTTTGTTTGCTCTATTACGCCTTTTCTAGCGTCAACCAAAATGATTATAAGATCGGAATTGGAAGCGCCAGTTACCATGTTTCTGGTGTATTGGATATGTCCTGGAGCATCGGCTATAATATATTTTCGCTGTTCAGTCTGGAAATATTTATATGCTACATCGATTGTTATCCCTTGTTCGCGTTCAGCTTTAAGTCCATCAGTCAATATGGCCAAGTCTACTGTCCCGTCGTCATTTTTCCGGTTGGCACGTTGTATAGCTTCCAATTGGTCATCCAAAATGGAGTTTGTGTCGTATAGTAATCGGCCAATCAAGGTACTTTTACCATCATCTACAGAACCGGCCGTTATAAATTTCAATATATTCATTGTTGTCAATATCAGGTGTTTGATTTGAATTAAAAGTATCCTTGTTTTTTACGTTCTTCCATAGCTGCTTCAGATACTTTGTCGTCCATTCTGGCGCCACGTTCACTTACCGTTGAGGCCTTGATTTCAGCGATAATATCATCTAGCTCAGTTGCCGTTGAATCTACCGCTGCTGTACAAGTCATGTCACCCACAGTTCTGAAACGTACAGATTTACGTTCTATATTATCCTCTGCATCGATATTTAAGAATGAGGCGGCAGCCATCAATTGCCCATTGCGGGTAATAACCTCCCGTTCATGGCTGAAATAGATAGATGGCAATGCGATCTGTTCGCGTTTAATATAATTCCAAACATCGAGCTCGGTCCAATTTGAAATGGGAAACACGCGGACATTTTCACCCTTATTTATTTTGCCATTAAAGATGCTCCAAAGCTCAGGTCTTTGGCGTTTGGGATCCCATTGTCCAAATTCGTCACGCACTGAGAAGATTCTTTCCTTGGCACGGGCTTTTTCTTCGTCCCTACGTGCGCCACCGATACAAGCGTCAAAACCATGTTTTGAGATTGTATCGAGTAAGGTAACTGTCTGCAAGGCATTTCGACTTGCATTTTTTCCCTTTTGTTCAACAACTTTCCCTTGATCAATGCTGTCTTGAACATAACCAACAATAAGTTTTTCTCCTATATCTTCAATCAGAGAATCCCTGAAAGTGATTGTTTCGGGAAAATTGTGACCAGTGTCAATGTGAACTAATGGGAAAGGAAATTTACCCGGTCTAAATGCTTTTTTTGCCAAGTGAACAAGTGTAATCGAGTCCTTACCACCAGAGAATAATAGCGCTGGTTTTTCAAATTGTCCGGCTACCTCTCTTAAAATATATATTGCTTCCGCTTCTAAATGATCTAAATAGTCCATTCTCTGAAATAATAAAATTTGATTTAATGAATTTGGGTTTCTGCTTCGCTATTTTATGATTTAACACCGTGCAAACCACATTCTTTTTTACTTTGATCTTCCCACCACCATCTACCAGCGCGGAAGTCCTCTCCTTCTTGTACCGCTCTTGTACAAGGTTGACAACCGATACTTGGGAAACCCTTGTCGTGCAGCACATTGTAAGGGATATATTGTTCTTTACAATATTTTTTTACTTCCTCAAAAGTCCAGTCAAATAAAGGATGGATTTTGATGATTTGGTTTGCTTCATCGTATTCGATAAAGTCCATATCGTGGCGATTGATGGATTGATCTGATCGGATGCCCGTTATCCAAATTTTTTTTCCTTTAATCGCACGTTGTAAAGGTTCAATTTTCCTTATCCTACAACATTCCTTTCGATTCTCAACCGACTCATAGAAGGAGTTTGGGCCTTTTCTGCTGATAAAATCTTCCAACAATGTTGTATCAGCAGTATAGGTTTTGATGTGCAAATGATAGCGCTCCAAGGTACGGTTCCACAGGGAATAGGTTTCTTTGAACAGTCGTCCAGTATCCAGCGTGAATATTTCGATATTGATATTATTTTTACCGACCCATTCCGTGATTACTTGATCTTCAATACCGAAAGAGGTCGAAAAAACTACCTCATTAGGAAATAAGGAGGCTATTGTTTGTAAGAGCTCCACTCCTTTTTTTTTGCCAATAATTTCTTTAATTTCCTTAACGTTCATAACGTAATATATTTTTGGTATGCTCGTTCAACTGCTTTACTTTGTATTCGAAATCTCCTCTAAGCTGCTCTCGATAAGTACTCATGAGCGACAGTGTTTCGTCAATTTCCTCCGGTAGCAGGTCATTTAATAGTTCCTTCACCCTTTTGGCAATCGTTGGTGATTTACCATTGGTGGAAATGGCTATTTTCAGGTTGCCTTTTTTTACAATGGATCCGAGATAGAAGTCGCATAATTCGGGTTTGTCCGCGGCATTAAATAGTATGTTATTTTGCCTTGTTAAATTACGCAACTGCTCGTTAAGCTCAATGTTATTGGTTGCTGCAATGACAAGTTGTTTGTCCGTAAGGTCATCTGGTGCAAAAGGACGAATGTTGAGCTGAATTTGTGCGTAATTTTGCAATAGTTCCTCAAATTCTGGGATGATTTCCCTAGTCACAATGGTCAGTTTTAAGCTTTCATCATTGGATATTAAAGCCTGAAATTTTTCCAATGCAACTTTCCCGCCTCCAACAAGTAAGGTGTCAATTTGATTTAGTTTGACGAATATTGGAAATAGCTGGTTCATATCTATAAAGCTAAAGCTTTTTCTTTAATGTGTTGGAATGAACGATGCTTAGCAACGACCTCGCCGATTACAATAATCGCCGGTACGCCGACCCTTTTCTCTGTTGATTCGTCAAGAATATTATCGATAGTACCCAGTACAACCTTTTCATTAGGCAATGAACCATTTTGAATTAAGGCTATTGGTAAATTGTGCAGATTTCTTTGACGGTAAATTTCCACGATCTCTGCCAATTTTCCATAGCCCATCAAGACAACGACAGTGGCCTTGGATTCTGCCGCCAGATAAAGATCTGTTGACAGTGAGCCGTCTGATTTGGAACCTGTAATGACCCAAAAGCTCTCACTGATTCCCCGGTAAGTTAATGGAAGTTGTTGTAGTCCGGTAAGCCCAATTGCGGAGGAAATACCCGGCACAACTGCCGTTTCAATACCATATTGTTGTACGTAATCAATTTCTTCTCCACCACGGCCAAAAACAAATGGATCACCACCTTTTAGACGGACAACATGGCCATAGTTTAAGGCATAATCCACCAAAAGGCGATTAATTTCATCCTGTGAAGTAGAGAGTTGTTCTGCTCGTTTTCCAACGTATATCTTGATGCATTCAGCCTGTGCGTAATCCAGTAATTCTTCATTCACCAAGGCATCGTATAAAATGACATCTGCTTTTTCTATTGCTTTGATGCCCTTTAGGCTGATCAGATCCGGGTCACCCGGACCTGCTCCGACTAATGTTACTTTTGCTTTTATTGACATACCTATTCCCTCCTATACCAATACTGGTTTTAAATTTTTACGTTGATAGACTCCATTGATAAACTTCGTTGCTTCCTGAAGGTAGTTGATTGCAAAATGCTCCGTTGGTTCATTTTTACTAATCTGTAAGACTAATTCCGGAAACGTTTGGTCAAAATTATATTCACCTGTTTCCACGAAATGTGTTTGGAATTCGTTTATTACGATATTTTGTGTGCTTGCGCTAACTCCCTTATCCAATAATAGGGCTTTTGCTGCTTGTACAAAGGCATTATAGGCATGATAAATTGCATCCGAGAATTTGGATTCTTGAAATGTTTCATTTGCCCATTGCAACTTTTCTTCCGCCTCATAGATCAATGTGGCAACCAAGTCAATAACGACACCCGCACACTCGCCAACCCCGATTGCCGTTTGGAAAGTTCCTTCATGCCCCCAGTCGACAAATTCGTCTTCAGCGAGATTGGTCAGATCCGATAGCGGTTTTAAAAGATTATAAAAGTAATTCTTACTTTGTCTGTCGTAGTAAGCATGGAAATTTTCATTTGCTTCCGCATTTTTTTTATAATCATTTAGCACCCATTCTACAACATGTAAGACTCTTTTTGTTGGTACTTTGATAATACGCTCTGCAACACGCCCTTCACCATTGCCAATTGTTCCACCGCCAAGCATAACTTGTGCTGCAGGAACCACTTTGCCTTCCGCTTTGACTGAACTACCATGAAAGCCAATATGTGCCAGACCATGTTGGCCGCAAGAATTCATACAGCCCGAAATTTTGATTTTTAAATCACGATTAAAGACAAAATCTTGATGAAATTCAGCGATATAAGATTCAATAACCCGGGCCATTTCGGTACTGTTTGAGATGCCTAGATTACAGGTGTCCGTACCAGGGCAAGTTGTTACATCTGCTGTACTATCAAAACCGACCTGAGCTAGATCCAAAGATTTAAGTAATTGATAAATATGTGGCAGTGACTTTTCTGTTGCGTATTTTAGCAGTAAGCTTTGGTTTTGCGTGATACGGATATCGTCAGCGACCAAATTGTTCAGACCAGCAACCAACGCACGTGCTTTATCTGTACCAATATCACCCGTGGATACCCGTACATAGACACCATAATATCCGTCTTGTTTTTGTCCGAATGTATTGGTGCCCTTCCAGACCTGATAGTTTAGGTCGCTATCTAGATCAATAGCTGATAACTGGCTGTCGTCTGGTGGTAATGGCTGTTCGATTTTGGTTCGGTCGATCGGATAGCTTTTCACCTTCGTCGCAATTTTTTCGGCTTCAATTAAATTTAGCACTTCTTCTAACCCTAATTTCTGAATAAGGTATTTGAATCGAGCTTTATTGCGGTTATTTCTTTCGCCATAACGATCAAAGACACGAAGTGTAGCTTCTATATAGGGGATCAGTTCATCCTCTGGTAGAAACTCGCTTGTTACTGATGCTAAGAAAGGCTGAGATCCCAATCCCCCACCCAATAGCACTTTAAAACCCCTAGTTTCCACACCATTGACAACTTTTATTTTTGGAATAAAACCAAGGTCATGAATATAGGAAAACGCCGTGTCTTCATCACTGGCGGAAAATGACATTTTGAATTTTCGTCCCATTTCCGCACATACTGGATTACGTAAAAAATATTCAAAGGTAGCCTGAGCATATGGCGAAACATCAAAAGGTTCCTTTGGATCGATTCCTGAACTTGGAGAAGCGGTGACATTACGGACTGTATTCCCACAAGCTTCACGTAATGTAATATCGTCTTCAGCCAATTTGGACCAAAGTTCCGGTGTACGGTCAAGGCTAACGTAATGAATCTGTATATCTTGACGTGTGGTCAGGTGCAGGTTGCGGCTTGCGTATTCGTCTGATATCGCTGCAATTTTGTTCAATTGCTTAAACGTAACCTTTCCAAATGGAAGTTTTATACGAACCATTTGAACTCCAGGTTGTCTTTGTCCATATACCCCCCTAGCCAAACGCAAGGATCTAAATTTCTCGTCGGCAATTTTGCCCTCATGGAACAATCGAATCTTTTTTTCAAGTTCGATAATTTCCTTTTCCACGATTGGGTTTTCTAATTCTGTGCGGAAGCTTTGCATATAACAAATAAAATCTATTGATTTAGTATTCTTTTCTCAGGGTCAAATGTAAAAATATTTTTTTAATATTCTATAATATCTACCAAATTAATATATATTTGCCCTATAAAATTTAATATACAAAACCTGTAGACTTTTAGGTGTAATGATAAGAAAGTGTTTTATAGTTCTGATTTTAAGCTATGTAATCGTATTTAAAATGACTTCCTGTGCGCCGAAAGTTAAAAATGGTTACAGCAAGGAACATGGTTTTGAAGGTAATATTTCTTTGTCCGGTGCATTTGCCCTTTATCCTTTGGCACTGGTTTGGAGTGAAGATTTTAAAAAAATACACCCCAATGTTCGCTTCAATATTTCAGCTGGAGGTGCTGGAAAAGGAATTGCAGATGTTCTTACAGGGATGGTTGATATTGGGATGGTATCTAGAGATCTACATGAGCAGGAAATAAAAAAAGGGGCTGTTCCAATTATTGTTGCAAAAGACGCCGTTATCTGTACGATCAATCCTGACAACCCTAATTATCCTACTATTTTGAAGCGTGGTTTGAGTCGCGAAGAATTGCTGAATATTTTTGTGAATCGAAAGTTTAAGACCTGGAAAGAAATTGATTCTCAGTTTACGGCGGATCCTATCAACGTGTATGTGCGTTCGGATGCTGCTGGAGCAGCTGAAACATGGGCCAAATTTTTTGGTCATAAGCAGGAAGATCTGCAAGGTATTGGCATTTTTGGTGATCCCGGGATTGCCCAAGCTATTAAGGATGATATCAATGGGATTGGATTCAATAACATTAATTACGTTTATAATCTAAAAACTAACAAGGTCTTTGACCGTATTGCTGTTGTTCCTTTGGATCTGAATAAAAATGGACATGTTGAAGATAATGAGCAGTTTTATGGTACACTATCTAATTTGACAGAGGCCGTTGCTACAGGGAAATACCCTGCTCCACCTTCAAGAGAGTTAACCTTTGTAACGCGTAATAAGACCGAATCCCTTCTGTTGAAGGAGTTTATTTCTTTTGTGCGCCAGAAACAGGCGCAATCGCAGCTCCTTGAAAATGGTTATGTCCCACTAAATGAAACACTGATAAAAGAAGAACTTAATAAGTTATAGCATGCTAAATACTCGTCTCGTTAAAGATATATTGGTCAAGCGATCCACTTTGCTCCTCTTACTGATTTCACTTTCAGTTGTGGTGATTATTGCGGTTGGTTTAACCATAAAATCGATTCCGTTATTTGAATACAGTAATATCTTTCAACTGTTAACCGATAAGGTTTGGTCACCAATGAAAGGGTCGTTTGGCTTTTTGCCTTTTATTGCAGGCACGCTTGCCGTTACCTTGATTTCTCTTATTATTGCGATTCCACTTTGTATACTGACTGCTGTTTACTTAACTGAATATGCTTCGGATGCTTTAAAGAATATGATGCTTCCTTTGGTCAATATCTTGGCTGCAATACCACCTGTACTTTATGGAGTCTGGGGTGTCTTGTTTATTGTACCCTTGATTCAGTTGTATATAGCGCCGATCTTTGGTGTTGTAACCTCTGGATATTCTGTGCTTGCTGGCGGTATTGTATTAGCGGTGATGATCTTTCCCATCATGATCTCCATCATGGTTGAGGTACTTCAGACCATTCCCTATGACTTAAAGGCGGCCTCGCTATCTTTAGGTGCGACAAAATGGGATACCATCAAACATGTTATTCTGAAAAAAGCTAGGCCGGGTATTGTTGCTGCCATTGTTTTGTCAACATCTAGAGCCTTTGGTGAAACAATAGCGGTATTGATGGTCTGTGGCAATGTTGCAAAGGTGCCGACTTCGGTATTTGATGCGGGATATCCAATTCCAGCATTAATAGCCAATAATTTTGGGGAAATGATGTCAATTCCGCTTTATGAATCTGCATTAATGTTCTCAGCGTTGCTGCTGTTCGTGATCATATTTGTTTTTAATTTAATATCTCGTCTTATATTGAGACGACTGGAAGGAGCTCAGCATGGATAATACGAAAAGACGGCTATTGAGTGAAAAGGTAGCCAAAGGTTTTATGCATCTCTCTGGGATAACTGTCACTGCTTCCCTATTTTTTATCGTAGGAACTATCTTGTATAAGGGGCTTCCTTATCTCAGTTGGGCGATGGTTAGTCAGTTGCCAAAAGGTGGATTTTATATTGGAAAGGAAGGTGGGATTTTGAATGCGATTTTGGGTTCTCTTTATTTAGCAGGTGTGGCAACAGCCCTGTCTGCAATTATAGGAATTCCGATTTCGTTGTACCTTAATGTTTATTTGGGAGCGAAATCAAAAGTGACTCAACTTTCTAAATTGTTGTTTGATGTATTGTATGGTGTTCCTTCTATTGTTTATGGGGCTGTTGGTTTTGGAATTATGGTTTATTTAGGTATTCGAGCATCGCTATTGGGGGGTATCATTACAGTGACACTGCTAACGATTCCAATTGTGGTTCGTACTGTGGACGAATTGATCAAAACCATTCCTGAAGACCTAAAGAATGTTACTCTTTCCCTAGGGACAACACGCTGGGAATTGGCTAAGGTCATGCTAAGGAGTGTCCGAACAGGGCTTCTTACTGCAATTTTGTTGGCTTTTGGGCGTGCTATTGGTGATGTTGCAGGCGTTTTATTGACAACAGGTTTTAGTGATAATCTTCCAAAATATATTGATGAACCGGCAGCAACGTTGCCATTGGCCATATTTTTTCAGTTAAGTAGTCCTATTCCTGAAGTTCAGGGGCGCGCTTATGCTTCAGCTTTAGTTTTAACAATCATTATTTTAATTATTGTAGTATGCACTCATATCCTTCAATCGAAACAAAAAAATCGTCGATAACAAATCCCTTGATCAATCCACATATTGAAATCAAGGATCTTAACGTTTATATTGACGGGCGACATATACTCAAAAATATCAACCTCGCGCTACCAAACAATAGTGTCACATCTATTATTGGTCCTTCAGGTTGTGGGAAAACAACGCTTTTGAAGACGCTTAATAGATTGGTAGACGATACTAAAGGTGTTGAAATAACGGGTTCGGTTCTCGTTAATGGTGAGGATATTTATGGTAGAAATGCTGAAGTAACGCATATTCGTAAGAAAATGGGACTTTTGTCCCAAAAACCTTATCCGCTACCAATGTCGATCTATGACAATGTGGCTTATGGTCCTCGTATACATGGTACTCGAAGCAAAAAGGAGTTGGACATAATTGTGGAAACACAATTGCGAAATGTGGCTCTATGGGACGAAGTCAAGGATCGCCTCGGACATTCGGCTAGCGGATTGTCCATTGGTCAGCAACAAAGGCTTTGTCTTGCAAGAGGTTTGGCTGTAGAACCTGAGATTATCCTTGGGGATGAATCGACATCTGCATTAGATCCACTTTCTACTGCTAAAATTGAGGAATTATTAATTGAATTGAAGAAAGATTATACCATTGTATTGGTGACGCACATCTTGCGACAGGCAAGACGCGTGTCTGATTATGTCCTTTTTGTTTACGGGGGCGAGATCCTTGAGTTTGGCCCAACAGAGCAGGTTCTGTTAAATCCTCAAAATGAAATAACAAAACAATATGTAAAAGGGTTTATTTCCTAGGTGTAGCAAATGTGCAGGCGGGATCGTTCTAATTAAGATTTAAATAACTTAATTATGAAAAGTAGCTGTTTTATTGCCATACCATTGGTCCTGTCAAGTTTTTTTATTTCCTGTAGTAAAGATGTCGCTTATTCTTCTGAATTTGATAAGAGTTATGAAGCTTATCAAAAATATAAAAAGGAGAATGCAAATTCTTATCAATATACTGTTACCAGCTCTTCCTGGACAGGAAGTAATAGTACGACCACAATAACAGTTTTTAACGGTCAGGTAGAACATAGATCATATGAAGCCAAAACACACCTCGAAGATGGCAAAGTGCAGACTTATGCTAAATGGACCGAAAACAAGACTGAATTAAATACGCACGACGAAGGCTATGAAGCTTCTACGCTGGATCAAGTTTATGAGAGAGCAAAGAAGGATTGGCTGATAAAAAGAAGAGACTCAAAGATCTATTTTGAAGCCAAAAACAATGGTCTAATTTCTTCTGCGGGCTATGTTCCCGATAATTGTCAAGACGATTGCTTTGTTGGGATAAACATCAGTAAAATCAGCATGCCACCGATATCGTTTCCATAAAATCAGTTTATAAACCTCGTTTAAGGAATTATGCGGGACCATTCTAGTTAAAATATGAATAATCCCGCATTTTATTTTACCATAGTATCAGATAGATTCTACTTCCTACTTCAGATGAAATAAATCATCAACGCCAAGTATCTTCTTGGAAGTAAATCCTTCGGCATATTTCGCTTGAATGTACCGTCCAAATTCTCGCGCTCTAGCAGCAGTCGATTCCATGAAATCCGGATTAGAAATATACGTCTGTGGTTCATCCGGATTTACATTTTCTCCGGTATAGAATTGAGTTTTGTAAGCTAGTACAGATTTTTCTTTAATGTGATAATAATCTGTTATATCAATGACAACATCAGGTTTGATATAATAGTCTTGTACAAATTGCAGTACCAATCGAGGGCGGTAGGCCTCCTGAGGAATATTGTCCTGATCAAAAGTTTCCACTTTTCTCAAGCCAGCAAGAAAGCAGGCTTCGTTGACCATCTGTCCCGCTCTTCCATGGTCTGGGTGGCGATCAGTAATGGCATTTGTAATGATAATATCCGGTTGGTATTTGCGGACGGCCCTTATTACAGCCATTTTTTCTTTTTCAGCATTTTCAAAGAAACCATCTCTTAGGCCAAGATTTTCTCTAACGGCCAGCCCTAATATTTCGGCAGCATCTTTTGCTTCTTGTGCTCTAGTCTCCGCTGTGCCACGCGTGCCGAGCTCACCTTGGGTTAAATCAACAATTCCTACCTTTTTTCCTTCTGCAACATATTTTGCCATCACACCTCCTGCGCCTAGCTCAGCGTCATCTGGATGTACAGCAATGATAAGTAGATCTAATTTTAACATATAATATTTCTCTCTTTTAATTGGCTTCCCTTTTTATGACAAATCATTCCAATTGACCGATGGATAGTTTTGGCGAAAAACCTTTACTAATCCTGTGTGGTTATTGATCCCAAGTCCATATACGACTCGGCCTGTGCTGTGGGGAACTGCGGCAAATGTAAGCAGTTTATGGGTTACTCTTGTAAAAGACGCTCAATATTGCGACAAATTTTACTTGATAATGGCGAAGTAGTCGGATAATAGAAATCAATGACCTCTCCTTTTTTGTTTACCAGATATTTGTGGAAATTCCAGGAAGGTTTACTGTTAATATGTCCATTTTGATCTTTGCTCGAAAGAAAACTGTATAAAGGTGTTGTGTATTCGCCGATAACATGGCTACGCTTAAAAATAGGAAAACTCACCTGTTGATTGATCCGGCAGAATGTCTCTAGCGTACTACCGGTTAACGGTTCCTGGTTACGAAAATTATTTGCTGGAAATGCCAGAATTTCGAAACCTTGGTCTTTATATTTTTGGTAAAGTTTTTCGAGCGATTTAAATTGTCTGGTAAAGAGACATTGGCTGGCAGTATTGACAATGAGTAAAACTTTACCTTCAAAATCAGCGAGGGATTTTTTTTTACCGTTAAACTGAAGTGCGTCAAAGTCGTATACTGTTTTCATCTGGTTTTGGTTTGATTGGTCACATAACAGGTTGAGGTCTCGACTTCTCGAATTCCCTAATGATATTTTCAATGGCAAAGTCTTCTTTTGGGTCATAAGTTGACTTTAGGTTGTGACCGAATATTTTCGCGACTCCCTGATAGAAAAAAGCGGAAATCCCACCCTTCATTTCCTTTACCATTTCATAACCGGTATGTCCCGTATAACGATCGATCAATTTAATGAGTATTTTGCCTTGTGAAATAGTCATATTTTTGATTTCTCGGTCAAACATCTGTTTTACGTCACTTTCACATTTTTCAACCAATGCTTTATGTTCCTTTTTGTCCGAAGTTAGCGCGAGATCTCTGTCTAGCTGATCATATCTTTTTTGCGCATATATAGCATAAGGAAGAACCTTTAGGACATTTCTTCTAAAGCGGAGATATTCTCTTCGTGCTTCTTCACTTGACCAGGTTCTTTTGGCTACAACAGTGACCTCTGGAATCGGAAACCAAGGTAGCACCTCTCCGCTTGTCAAGGTTGTTGTCATATAGCTGTTTACGATCTCCTGCGCCCCCTCTCCATACAAAGGAAGAGTGAGTGATTGAGACTGTGCCCATACGGACAAAGTCCTTGTGAGGAAAAGCAAACAAAATAATATTGTCTTCATTTGGGCAATTATATAACGCTTTTTAATTTGTCAATGCTATAATATTTTGGTAGATTTATTACAAAATAAGTTAGCTTGAAAATAGTATTCAAGAATACATTAACTAAATTACACAAATTTACTCAAAAAACATCATTTACCTGCAACGTTTATGAAAGATTATGTGATTGATATTGAAGCAGAAAACAAAGAGATAAGGAAACGTTACCGTGCATTGTTGCGCGCTTGTAAGCCAACTTTACAGCGTGGAGACAAGCAGGAGATCCGAAAGGCATTTGATTTAGCATTGGATAGTCATAAAGAGATGCGACGCAAATCAGGAGAGCCTTATATTTATCACCCAATAGCTGTTGCCCAGATTGCTGCTGAAGAGATTGGCTTAGGAACAACATCTATAGTATGCGCCTTGCTCCATGATGTAGTTGAAGATACCAATGTTACATTGGATGAAATTGAAGAAATGTTTGGTAAGAAAGTTCGCCGAATTATCGATGGGCTTACCAAAATTTCAGGGATTTTTGATCCAAACAGTTCCATGCAAGCGGAGAATTTCAGAAAAATGTTGCTCACACTGGCTGACGATGTTCGTGTAATTCTCATTAAATTGGCAGATAGGCTGCACAATATGCGTACTATGGAATTTATGGCCAGGGATAAGCAGCTGAAGATTGCTTCGGAGACAAGTTACCTTTATGCACCATTAGCACATCGTCTTGGGCTGTATGCGATAAAATCCGAATTGGAAGATCTCTCGATGAAATTTACCGATCCGGACACCTATAAATTTATAGCTCGAAAACTGAATGAGAAGAAAGCCGAGCGCGAAAAATTTATAGGCGATTTTATTGGTCCCATCAAAGAGATATTGGAGGAACAGGGTATTAAGGCGTCCGTATTTGGGCGACCTAAATCAATCCATTCTATTTGGAATAAGATGCGAAAAAAATCGATTCCTTTTGAGGAGGTTTATGATTTGTTTGCCATACGTATTGTAATAGATGCTGTGGATGAAAAAGAAAAAACCGAATGTTGGAAAGTCTATTCTATTGTCACAGATTTGTATCGCCCTAACCCCGACCGTCTTCGGGATTGGATTTCCTCTCCGAAAGGAAATGGTTATGAGTCTTTACATACTACGGTAATGGGACCTAAAGGGCAGTGGGTAGAAGTTCAGATTCGAACCAAACGGATGAATGAAATTGCCGAAAAAGGGTTTGCAGCGCATTGGAAGTATAAAGAATCAAATTCAGATTCTGGCTTGGATCAATGGATCAAAAAGGTACGCGATGTCTTAAGTAGTCCGGATCAAAATGCGATGGATTTTGTGGATGATTTTAAGATGAATCTTTTCTCCGATGAGATTTTTATATTCACCCCCAAAGGAACACTGATTCAACTACCCAACAATGCCACTGCTTTAGATTTTGCCTTTGAGATCCACTCTGATATTGGGGCAAGTTGTATTGGCGCCAAAGTAAATCACAAACTTGTTCCTTTGAGTCATATTTTGCAAAATGGGGATCAGGTAGAGATTATTACATCGAGCAAGCAGTCGCCTAAGGAGGATTGGTTGAATTTTGTTGTGACTGCAAAAGCCAAATCCAAAATCAGATCTTCTTTAAAAGAGGAAAAGAGAAGAGTTGCGGAGGATGGGAAAGAGATTTTGGAACGTAAGTTGAAATCGCTAAAAGTTACCTATAATACGGATAATATTAATAAAATTGCCAACTTTTTAAAATATCCTAGTTCGCAGGATCTTTTCTACAATGTTGCTAAGGGCATTGTTGATATTCGGCAACTGAGAGAATATGTTGCGCATGAAAAAGCAGTTGAAATTAATGTAAGTTCTTCATCAGGAAATCAATTTAATACCCATATAGGTGGACTAGTTGAAAAGATAAATAAGAAGGAATTCGACACGATCTTAATTGGTGACGACATGCAGAAAGTCGATTACACGTTAGCACCCTGTTGTAACCCTATCCCTGGTGACGATGTCTTTGGCTTTTTGACAGTTAATGATGGTATAAAAATTCACCGTACGAGCTGTCCAAATGCCTCCAAGCTGATGGCAAATTATGGCTATAGAATTTTAAAAGCACGCTGGGCTTCTACAAAAGATTCTGCATTTTTGACAGGTTTACATATAGTTGGCATAGATGATGTTGGATTAGTAAATAAGCTTACAACTGTTATTTCGCAAGAATTTGCTGTTAATATTCGGTCCTTGTCAATTTCAAGTAACGAAGGTATTTTTGATGGTAATATTATGGTCTATGTGAATGATACTGCTCAGCTTGAAAGTTTGATGAGAAATTTAAAGCAAGTCAGAGGGATAACAGGTGTCAATCGATATGAATCGGAAAATTAATAGCCAAGAGTTGGATTGAAAATTACGCTAAGGCGACTACTATTAAGCACTATTTTTAATAGAGGAAATATCAATCTTAATTGGTAAATTTGTACAAGAATATTTTTACTATGAATCAAGCTGAAAATTTTGCAACTGTAAAAAAAATCTTTGAAGCCTACTTAGAAAATAAAAATCTAAGAAAAACACCAGAGCGCTATGCGATTTTGGAAGAGATTTATTCACGTACTGATCACTTTGATGTAGAGTCTTTGTATATCCATATGAAGAACAAGAAATATCGTGTCAGTCGTGCTACAGTTTATAATACCCTAGAACTTTTGGTCTCTTGTGACTTGGTTACAAAACACCAGTTTGGAAGGAACATGGCGCAATTTGAGAAGTCTTATGGGTTCAAACAACACGATCACGTGATCTGTATTGAATGTAATAAGGTCGTTGAATTCTGTGATCCACGTATCAATCAAATTCAGAGTCTCATGGGGGATCTTTTAAAATTTGACATTAAGCACCACTCTCTCAATTTGTATGGTGTATGTCAAGACTGTCAACTTAAGAACAAAAAAGAAGAGACCGTCGCTCACGAAGCTATTTCAAATTAATCTTATATTTTCTTAAATATAATAGTACATTTGTTCAGGAATGTTCAGGGGGAAAATTCCTGAACATTTTATTTTTGAATAGAGTCTATTTTTATTAATAACATTTTAATTACTATACTTTAAAAGCTATGCAAGTTGATGTGCTTTTGGGCTTACAATGGGGTGACGAGGGTAAAGGTAAAATCGTAGACGTATTTTGTCCAAAATACGATTTAATCGCTCGTTTCCAAGGCGGCCCTAACGCCGGACACACGTTGGAATTCGATAACAAGAAATTCGTACTCAACACAATTCCATCTGGTATCTTCAATGAAGGTACACTAAATCTTATTGGTAATGGCGTCGTTATCGATCCGATTATCTTAAAAAGAGAGTTAGACAACCTGAAGACAGCTGGTTTTGATCCGGTGGGTAAAGGCAATTTGGTTTTAGCGCGTAAAGCACACCTTATTCTGCCGACGCACCAATTATTGGATGCTGCCTCAGAATCAAAAATGGGTGCAGGAAAAATCGGATCCACGCTGAAAGGTATCGGTCCAACTTACATGGATAAAACCGGTAGAAATGGTTTACGTGTCGGTGATACAACACTTCCAGATTTTCAAGAGCGTTACCAAAAGTTGAAAGAAAAACACCTAAGTATTCTTTCGCATTACGGTGAAATACCTGATTTCAGTGAAAAAGAGAAAGCATTTTTAGATGCAATCGAATTCATTAAATCTATCCCACATGTGGATTCAGAGCATTTGGTGAATCAATATCTGAAAGAAGGCAAACGTGTGTTAGCTGAGGGTGCTCAAGGTACGCTTTTGGATGTTGATTTTGGTTCTTATCCATTTGTTACTTCATCTAATACCACAACGGCCGGAGCTTGTACAGGCTTAGGTATCGCACCAAATAAAATCGGCAAGGTATATGGTATCTTTAAAGCATATGCGACTCGCGTAGGTGGCGGTCCCTTCCCTACTGAACTTCACGATGAAACTGGCGAAAAATTACGTCAATTAGGTCATGAATTTGGAGCGACTACAGGCCGTGCTCGTCGTACGGGATGGATCGATATTCCAGCTTTGAAATATGCCATTATGTTGAATGGCGTGACAGACTTGATTATGATGAAGGCTGACGTTTTGGATACCTTCGACAAAATCTACGCATGTACACATTATAAGTATAATGGTGAAGTGATTGATTATATGCCTTATGAAATCATCACGCATCAAGCAGAACCTATCTTAGAAGAAATTGATGGGTGGAAACAAGATTTGACCGGTATAACGTCTGAACAAGAAATACCTGAAGCATTAAAAAATTATATTTCTTATTTAGAGAAAGCTCTTGAAGTACCTATCACGATCCTATCGGTAGGTCCTGATCGTAAACAAACATTAGCTTTATCAAAATAAACTATGCGGATCGAAAGTTTTGATCTTCTCGATTCTAAAGATAAATTTCATCAAAAAGCCCTGCACTGGTCGGGGCAATTTGATGAAATTTCTTTCTTTAATAGTAATGGGATGTCCGATCAATGGGGCAAATTTGAACAGATCTTGGCTGTCAAGGCATTATTCTCTTTCCGTGCAAATGAAAATGTATTTGACCAGCTCGACGCTTTTTTGAGATTACATCAATCTCAGTTTATCCCCGGATTTCTATCCTACGACCTTAAGAATGAGATAGAAGAATTACAGACAACAGGAAAGGATCAGCTCGAATTTCCAGAAGCTTATTTCTTTGTGCCGGCAATTACACTTCGATGGATGGCGGGTCAAGTGCATATAGAAGCCGAGGATCCTGTTAAAATCTATCAGGCTATTTCCGATACTCAGATTCCTGCGATAACCCCAATTTCTGTGCAGGTGCAGTCGCGTTGGACAAAGGGTGAATATGTCAAAGCTTTTGAAAATGTACAGGCACATATTCAGCGTGGAGACATCTATGAAGTGAACCTTTGCCAGGAATTTTTTGCTGATGATGCTGATATCTCTCCTATGGAAGTTTATCATCGGTTGAATACCATATCACCTACGCCCTTTAGTTCATTTTTCAAGGTAGGTTATCATTTTATCATGAGTGCTTCTCCGGAGCGATTTTTAGCGAAAAGACAAGGAAAGTTGATTTCTCAGCCGATTAAAGGAACGGCCAAAAGGGGGGCAAATCCAACAGAGGACCAACAGATTATAGCTGATATGTTGAGGTCAAAAAAAGAGATCGCCGAAAATGTGATGATCGTTGATTTGGTTCGTAATGATTTGACACGAAGTGCTCTTCCCGGAACGGTTGAGGCCACCCGCCTTTTTGAGATTCAATCCTTCGAACAAGTGCATCAAATGATTTCGACTATTACCTGCATGCAAGATCCAGAAGTCGCCAATGTGGATGTATTTAGAAATACCTTTCCGGCAGGTTCGATGACAGGTGCTCCCAAAATTGCAGCTATGCAAATTTGCGATCAGCTTGAAGCTCGAAAGCGAGGTATCTATGCTGGATCTATCGGTTACTTTGACACTGTGCATGATGAATTTGATTTTAACGTCGTTATCCGTTCATTGCTTTACAATAAACAAAAAAGGTACCTTTCCTTTCATACTGGTGGAGCAGTTACCAATCAGGCAGCTGCCGATCAGGAGTATCAAGAATGTCTTTTGAAGGCTTCTGGTATTCTTGAAGCTTTAGATGCTAGCTTGGGAGAATAAAACTATACTAATTTTGTAGAGAATATTTTTTGCTTCAAGTATTTTTTCGACCTTTGTCTCGTTGGCTACACAGATTCCCTATATCGATCTACATACGCATCGGAATTATCCGGTCAAAGAACGTGTTACTCTTTCTATTAAGAATATCACGTTGAACCATTCGGAGACAATTTCTGAAGCGGATTGTTCAGTAGGTTTACACCCATGGTATATCAATGAGAATACTGAACACGATTTGGAACTCCTGGTAGACGCATTAGCTCGGAGTCAAGTTTTAGCCATAGGTGAATGTGGTATAGACAAAAATATCGCCACTTCCCTCTCCGACCAACAGCCTGTGTTTGATCAACAGGTTCGCTTGGCTAAAACGTATAGGAAGCCCTTGATAATTCATTGTGTTCGAGCTTTTCAGGAGATTGTTGATTGTCTAAAAAAAGTGAATTTTAACGAAGCTGTTGTTTTTCATGGATATCGTAAGAACTGGACCTTGGCTCAACAGTTAATCGATCAAGGGTATTATCTTTCCATAGGAAAACATTGTTTAAACGGAAGTCAAGACGAACTTTTACAAAATATTTCACTCTGCCATTTGTTTTTAGAAACAGATACAGATACGACTGTAGAAATTGCTACACTTTATCGCTACGTAGCTCGGCTCAGATCGATCGAACTGGAAGAGTTAAAACGGGCTTTATTCCAAAATTATAAGAAAGTATTTAATAAATGAACCCATCATAATTTGATTATTCACGTTGAATGATAGATTTTGGGAATTCATCATAATATAAAAACAAATTTAAATAGATGAAAGATTTAAGCTGGCTGTCACGTACCGAAGCATTGATCGGTAGAACGGCGGTTGAAAAATTAGCTAATTCGCATGTGATGGTTTTGGGATTAGGTGGTGTTGGTTCATTTGCTGCAGAATTTATATGCCGGGCAGGTGTTGGGAAAATGACCATTATCGATGGAGACACAGTGGACCCGTCCAACCGTAATAGACAATTGCCTGCCTTGGCAACCAATCATGGTGAAGCAAAAGCTGAAATTATGCGGGAAAGATTGTTAGCTATTAATCCTGAGTTGGATTTAACCGTAATACAAGACTTTATCATTCCAGAAAAAATACCAGCTTTATTAGATTTAGCTCCGGATTATTGTGTTGAAGCCATTGATAGTATTACACCGAAACTATTTTTCATTCGGAGGGCATTGGAAGCCAATATACCATTTGTGAGTTCAATGGGTGCTGGTGGGAAAGTGGACCCCACGAAAATAAAAATTGACGATATCGGTAAATCTTATAATTGTAAATTAGCGCATCATATCCGTAAAAAATTGCGCAAACATGGTATTCGAGATGGGGTAAAAGTGGCATTTTCAACTGAACTTCCAAACAAGGATTCATTATTATATACTGATGGGAGTAACTTTAAAAAGTCTGCCTACGGTACCATGTCATATCTACCAGCAGCCTTTGGTGGGGCAATAGCTTCTGTTGCTATACGAGATTTAATAGAAAATGCTTAACTTAGGCATTAAATAAACATATGAACAAATGAAAGAAGCTACCCGTCAATCGATGGATAGCGTCTTTTCTTTGTTTAACGACTGGTGACACCTTTCATATCAATGCCTTTGGGCTTGATATGCTCTAATCTTTTCTTTAGTGTATCGATTTTTGATTTTTCAAGATTACCTGTCGCAATTATAATTCCTTCCTTCACCTGGGCCGTAATGGTTGGAAAATCTTCCAGGACAAGATTGACATCTCTCGTTAAGGTAGAATCTATCGCGCCGCCCATAATTTCATGATATTTTTCACGGGCATCTTCTGGTTCAGGAAGATTTACAATGATATTGTTGTGAATGGATTTGATATCCTCTCCCCCTGCTAATTTTGTTTTGTTTTCTATATCCTGCTTGAGCGAATCCGAACCTATCTGTCCATCCAACGTTACATTCCCTTCCTCGACATCTACTTCGATGCCTGCAGTAGTTTCCAATGCTGCCTCGATTTTTGATCTTAGTTTTTCGTCGGATTCGGGCGATCTACAAGAGTGAATAAACAGTAAAGCACCAAGTAAGAAGATTAAAAGTAAATTATTCAATTTCATGTCATTCTTCGTTTCTGTACTAAATAAGAACAGATGCATCGGCATATTGTTTAATTTTTCGGTATTTTCATCACTTAGTAGATTGCAATAACTTTTTGATTAACGTTGTTAAAAACAAAACTATCACCTATTTTTTTTCCGATAAGTAGTTGTCCAATTGGAGATGCAGGCGAAATGACGAAGATATTATTAGCCCCTATTTTTACGGCTCCAATACTTGTGGCGATCAAATATAGTCCAACATTGGTTTGAACAAGCGTTCCTAGTCTGGCGACATCCATTACATCATTTTGTAATGATTCTATACTGATCAGTTGCTGTAGATCTTTATTGGCTTCCAGGAGTTGCTTTTGGTAGCGATTGATGTCCTGTTGAATCATTTCACGTGAAGTTTCATATTTGTCCCCAGCACTACTTTTGGTATCGTCATTACTTGAATCTCTGGCTGTTTCTAAAGCAGATTCTATCATTGTGATACGTTCCTGAGTACGTTTTAGTGCTATGTCGAGGATCTCCCCTTTTATGTCGAAATAATTATTTGTCATTCCGAAAAATAAGAAATAAGTTTTATTCATTAAAAAATAAAAACAATACACTTAGTCTCAATAGAATATAACAAATCTGATGGCAAATAACACGAATAAGGTTGCAATAAATTAAAAAATTGCTACATTTGTGCACTGAAACACGGAAAGGTGTCAGAGTGGTCGAATGAGCAGTCCTGGAAAGACTGTATACGGGATGACTGTATCGAGGGTTCGAATCCCTCCCTTTCCGCCAAATGATACAAATGCCACGAATAATCGCTATTCGTGGCATTTTTGTTTTTAGCACTATAAAATACGCACTGGAAGCGGATTTGACCCATAAGGTTCGAATCCCGCCGATTCCACGAAAGGTGATATTTTATAGAAAATATCGCCTTTTTTTATGCCCGGACGATATTACTTAAATACAAAATGCCTGTAAATACACTATTTGCAGGCATTTTTATTTATCGCGACCCAACAAAAAATTCAGAAATCCACAGAAATAGAAAGCGTTAATCGTGGCAACCTATTTTATTTTAAAAAGTTGCCACGATCAAACGCTGAAACCTTTGCCAGGCAACTAGTTAAGCAGGTTTACATCTTGTAAAAAAGTAGCATCAATCCGAACTTTGTTAAACCATAAAATTATTATTTATGTTAGAAAAAAGCTTTGGATTACTTTTCTTTTTGAAGAAAACAAAATTCAGTAAAGGAACAGAAAGACTTTTATATGGTAGAATTACCATAAATGGTATTTCAAAAGAATTTTCAACCAAAAGAAACTGGTATAAAGATCGCTGGAACCAGGGGGCAAATAGGGCTACAGGAAATAAAGAGGATGCTAAATCTATCAATCATTACCTTGATGCATTAGTTTCAAAAATTTACGAGGTTAAAAGAGAACTCATAGCAAACGGAGAAGACGTTACAACAGAAAATCTCTTTGATCTACTTTTTGGTAACACAGATGATAGAAAGTTTATCCTACAAATATTTCAGGCTGAAAATGCTAAAATGAAAGCACTTGAGGGAAAGGGGTATGCAATAGGAACCATAAAAAGATTTGAAACAAGCCTTTCTCATACTCGCGAATTTATACAATGGAAATACAATTGTAATGACATTGAAATAAGAAAATTGGATTACGAGTTTGTTAAAGAATATGATTTTTGGTTAAAAACAGTTAGAAATTGCAGTCAAAATACAGCGTCTAAATATATTGGAAATTTTAAAAAGATCGTCTTACATTGTATTAAATCTGGATGGCTCAGAAAAGATCCTTTTCATCAATTTAAACTTCTTCGAAAAGAAGTAATCAAGGAATTTTTAACGGAACACGAATTGGAGTCCCTTATGAAAAAAATCTTTTCCATAAAGCGCCTTGAAATTGTAAGAGATATTTTTGCATTTTCATGCTTTACTGGATTAGCATATACTGACGTAAACAAATTAATACATAGCCAGTTTTTTATAGGAGTGGATGGAAAAAAATGGATTTCGTACAAAAGAACAAAAACGCTTAGTCTTACTAAGGTTCCATTACTTAATCCAGCAATCCAATTGATTGAAAAATATACAATTGAAGCTTTTACTTTAGATGACAAAGTCTTCCCTTGTTTTTCAAATCAAAAAATGAACGCTTATCTTAAAGAGATAGCAGATTTATGTGGAATAAACAAAATACTAACATTCCATATGGCTCGTCACACTTTTGCAACGACAGTAACCCTAACTAATAGAGTACCATTGGAAACTGTATCAAAAATGATGGGCCATAAATCTTTAAAGCAGACACAGCATTATGCCAAAATTGTCGATGTTAAAATTAGTGACGATATGAAACGTTTAAGACAAAAGTTTATTTAGTATAATTGGTGGATATAAAAAAAATACCATTTGCCTATTTCATTGATAAATTTTACAAAAGCGTACTATTATGACGCTTTTGTAAAATTCTATATTTTTTAAATGTAACAATTGGGTACTAAGGTTTAGTCATTATGAGGTGAAATAGACCTAGACTATTGTTACTTTCGCATTTACTTTTTTTTTGACTACTTTTATTTACCATTTCAAAGTTTCAGCAAGTTCTAGGCGTTTAGCCTCAACAAGTTGAACTAATTCTCCTAGAGATTCTGTGAGTTCTGCATGATAATTTTTGGGATCATAAAGGATAGTCTTAAGATTCATGGTTTCCTCAATAATACTAAGCACTTCTTGTTTGGAAGAATTTTTTGGTGATATAATAAAATGCTTTTTATTTAAAAGAAACCTATAGTTATAATCTTCAAGCAACATACGAATATCTGGATCATGTGGTCCACACCCAATAAAAATAAAAGTATGAGTAATTGCCAAAGCATCTAAAACTAGGTAAAAATTCCTAAAATCAGTTCTAGCTTTAGAATAATCTCTTCGCGAAAAAATTAATTTATCTGCAGCTGAAATCGTTCCATGAATTTTTAAAATTATGGGCTCCGGCCGACGAATTAGATCTGCAACATCGTCGTCGTAATATGTCTTTGTACTTATGGTACCCTTAGAAGCATTTTCAGCGTAAACATCATAAATTTTATCGAAGTTCGGAGTTGCAACTATCCTTGAATCCAAATTAAAAATGTGTGTATGAATATCAGCAGGTGAAAATTCCGGCGTAAGAAATTCAGCTCTAACTAACGTATTAAAGTCATCTCGTCCTAAATCCCTTCTTATCAATTCACACGCAGTTAAATAATCAGCGTTTTTTATTAAACGATCAACTAAACGCTTTTTTGAAGTTTGAGCTGATGCGTGTTCAAGGAATTCTCGCCAATCTTTAGGACGAAGACCAGTATTGTTTGCAGAATTTTTCGAGACGCCAGCACCTATGAATATAACAGCTTTTCTCCTAGCAATGTCTTCAATTATATCTTTATGCCATTTAATCATGAAAGGGAAGCTTCTAAATTATTATGAAGGTTATTTGCTATATTTTCAATTACAAAGAAATATTCCCGAACCTTATTGAAATGAGCTCCCACTACACCATCTTTTGCTTGCAAGGCAAATATCGGAGTATTTGAATTTTGAGACAAAGGGACAAGACTATGTAAATTGGGAATTTCACCTAACTTAAAGGATGATGGATCAAGTAAATTATTAAAAGGTCCTAATTCTCTTTTTATTGTTCCTGGTATTTTTTTAATTATTTTTTCGAAAGCATTTACTGGAATTTTTGATCCATTAACCGTTTTTGCTGTATATTGCTGCGTTACATAGCCGATAAACTTAAGATTCCAAGAAAATGGACGATCCCCAACTTCATAATTTTCCATTTCTTTTCGCTTATATTCTGACAACCCGAGTTCAATACCTTCCTTCCACTCCTTCAATGCTAAAGAAATATTCTCTATAGCTCTTAAACTGAAAATATCGGACGACATTGGAACGAGGAAATAATCGCAAGCAATTAGTATTGCCCTATTCAACGCTCCTAAGGATGGTCCAACATCAAAAATCACATAATCATATATTGAAGTTCTACATAGAAGATCTTTAAAAACTAAAGTGGTTTGCAACCCACGGTGATCACCCGCTCGACCGTCTATCCAATCCTTACCTAAAAAATCTTCCATAAGAGACAATCTGGGATCGCCAGGAATTACGTCCACTTTAAAATTTGGGCTAGTAATAATTGGTAATGCAGTCTTCAAATAACCTCTTCCTCTTTGTACTGGTCGTAGAACATCATATAATGTTCCTTTTGATTCATGATTATCATAAATCTTATCAATATCTGGGAAAGGGAATAGATAAGCAGTAGCATTACATTGCGGATCAGCATCAACAATCAATACCTTTTTGCCTTTGACAATTTTTAAAAATGCCGAAAGATTCGACAGAAGTGTAGTCTTTCCTACTCCACCTTTATTGTTAAATATTACGATTGAATCCATTATTGGAGTAATTACTAAAATTATACTAAGATAATTCTTATTTCTAATAATTAAATTCTAAGTTTGAATAATTAGAGCAATTTATATTGGATTAACACACAATTGTATGGTACTTTAACCGCATATAAAAAATTATTCTAGCTATTTATTTGGGCCACTCGGGCAAATTATATAATCTTCTGCAGCTCCGCATTCACTATTTCCCTTACTTCATCCCTAATTGCCTGGTAGTTTCGTTGAACAATTACAGGATCTATTTTTCGTATTAAAGGGATTGGTAAATAGGCTTCCGTTTCAGTCTTTATTGCCGCATGGTCATTCTGAATTGAACAATGAAAGGACTTTAATGCAATCCTTTCTTCCGGATTATCTGCTACTGTTCCAACAAACTCACCACTGCTTAATGCAGATATTCTGGAAGCCGGAACAGCAGCTTCCAATTGCTTACTTTTACTTATAGAGGTATCATTACGGTTGATGGAAAGGCTCTGGCGATCTTGCATAATACGGCCAATTCTATCAGATAATAGCTTAGCGGTGTCCCCTGTTACCTGACCTGAAATGATATTTCCGACTATACCCATAATAACATCGGCCTGCTCCTTTCCATAGTCTTTCCTAAGCTGGGTTATGTCTTGAATTGCGAGAAAGGTGGCAACTTGGTTACTCCTGGCAGTTGCAATAAGACTATCAATATCACTAAGGTAAATGGTTGGAAACTCGTCAAATAATAGGCTTGATTTCAGCTTATCCTTTTGGTTTACGATCTTAATCAGCCTGTTTACATACAATGATAGTACTGCACCATAGGTCTTAATTTTTTGAGGATTATTACCCATACAAACTACTTTAGGTGCTGAAGGATCATTAATATTTAGCGTAAAATCATTACCGGAAAGCACGTAGTATAACTGTGGTGACGATAGCCTTGCTAAAGCAATTTTTGCGGACGCGATCTGCCCTTCTAATTGTTCCATTGCCCCGTTTTTATAAGCCGTTTGGAATGGATTAATCAAAATCTGAATCTCTGGTTGGGTGGCCAAAAGAGGGAATAATTCATCATATTCGACCTGCATTAACTCCAATACATGAGGAAGAGTACAGTATGCACCATCCTGGTATTTACGCATAAACCATATCAGTGCGGTTAAGAAATTAATTGGTGATTCAATGAAAAAATCGCCCTGTTTACTAATCCACGATTTGTTTAAACCTAGCAAAATAGTTCGGGCCGACTCTGCTGCATCGGTGATATCAACAATACCAATCGGGTCTAATGGATTACATCTGTGTGACCTTGAGAGGTCATCAAAATTGATAAAGTAGCATTCACTTTTACCAGGATATTTATCCTTGTTCTTTAACCATGTGTTGTATGCAATGACCGAAAGGTCTGGCATTTTAAAGTCATAGACGAACATGGTGAACCCCTTTTTTATGTGTTGGGTAATGACATGGCGCATAAAGAAATAACTCTTTCCTGCTCCGGGAGTACCCAGATTTAGTACTCCTCGATAGGGATTTATAATATTAATATAAGAGTTCCGCACCTTCCCTTTCAATTTATATTTCGCAGGAAGATTAATGGAATGTTCGTTTTGTATTAGCCGTTCCTCCTGAGGAAAAGTCTCGTTAGCATCATTAAATATATCATCTGCTAGTGCATCCATTATTATCCTCGAAGCATAAGTGCCGCCTGTGATAAACAACATCACTCCTATCGTTGTAATTCCGATATATGATATTGCACCTATATCTCTAGGGCATGGAATAAGAAACAAAACATACCCGATAAAATAAGTAACTAGGCCTGGGATCAGGTATTTTAAAGCTGTCTTTACCGTGATGTTTTCACTTTTTTTACCCTTCACGCCAATCAATGAAAGGCTTAAAAATGTCAGTGCAATTAACTTTGATTTATGGAAGGAAGTAAATAATCCAACCTTATAAATGTTGATCAAAACTTTATCAACAAATGGCCAGCTAAGGCCAATTTCCTTAAACCAGCCATATAAATAATAATAAAAGTGAAGGACCAAAATAAAGATGGCGATCCACCTGGTCATGTCCATAATCTTCCTCAATCCTTGTTCGTTCTCTCCTGTAGACATAATATTTACATTTAAAGTGTTCTATTTTTTTCTCCTTTTTTTCTTCTTCTTCCATTCACTTGGAACATTTGATGCAGCATATTCATATTGCATCAATAACTCTAAAGCTGACTTTTCATCAAGTCTGTAATATGGTGAAGCGCTATTGTTTTCATTCATAAATTCATCTGCATTCCCTTTTCCTAAAGCAGTAGCCCTTTCAAATCCAGTATCTGGATTTACGATCTTTGCCAGGTGAATACGCTCCATAATTGCCTTCGCACTAAACTCCTTTCCTAGCGTACTCCCATTAAATACTGTCTTTGATTTAAGGTCAATATAGGTTAGCCCATAGATAGCCCCATGCTCATTTACTCTGGTAACTAACCTGATATCCTGACTTTTTAAATGGTCCTGAAACACCTTTAGGCTGGAACAATTTTTGAATTTTAGGGTAACATCAATCTTGATTTTTAGGGAATCTTTGTACTTTGAACGGGCAACATCATTGGCTAAAAAACGCCTTTCAAGGTTCGGTAAAGTAGGTTTGTCTGCAAATAAACTAGCCTTTATTGGAACGCCTTTACACTGTCCATCATGATCTAGTACCCTATACACTAAACCTTTATTTTGTTCTATTCTTGATCCGTTATTTCCTTGTTCTGCCCTGACATTATATAGTCCAAGCACAGCATTTAGTTCAGCCAGAGAACTATATTTATAAACAGGAATTACAGCATTAAGCACCTTTGAAATGGCCTGTTTGGTTGCCACTTTTCCATATATGACCTTGGATGCATCCAGTGGATTTATAGTTAAAGTTTTGGTATTCTGCTGTTCAGCTTTAATTAAACCATATCTATTTTCCAGCTCTTTGCGCACCGGTTCAGACTTCAGCTTGCCAATCTGATGCAATGAAATCCGGGACTTATCCAGGCCGATATTAGTGGTTACAATATGGCAATGGGGATGCCCGCTATCAAAATGGCGATACAACAGATAAGGTTGGTTACCGAAACCAATTCCCTCCATATAATCCCTTGCAATTTGTGCCATTTGTTCATTGGATAGCTCCTCGTCTGGGGAGAAATTAAGCGAGATATGCACAGAATTCACCTTAACATCCGGCCTAAGCGCTACCTGCTTTTCGAGTAATAAGACGGCATTATCAGGATGGGTATCCACCTCAAGCAACATATTTTCTGCGGCCAACAGGCAGGCATACCCCTGCTTAACCTTATTGTCATTATAGTGGAAAGGCTTACGGATGCTAGTGCTACATTTTATTCTTGCAACCATTTTTGGGCAGTTTTATCCAGGTATTCTTTTAAAGTTTTGGTTGCATCCAGTATATGCTGGCGCTCATTTAAATAGGTCTGCATCCAGGCTTTTATTTCAGGAATTCTATCAGTGGCATGGAGTCTTTTTACCATCTGATTGAAGTTGTTTCCAATTCCATTCAGGTCTTTTTGAAGCAGAGAAAGCGTAATAATTACCTCACGTAAGGACTCGTTTTGCACAGATTTAATCATCGGTTTCCCAGCTAAAATCTTCCTGATATAGCCACTCAGATTTCGTTCGGTGGTCTTTTTTTGGCGTCTGATCAAAGTGTCATACTCAGCTTCTTCAAGCCTTACAAAGATCATTTTGTTCTTATTTTTTTTATTTTCTTTCATCACAATATCCGTTTCACAAATTCATTAAACAATGCCCCACGACTTCGGAGTTAAGGGGCTAATTTCTCCGTTGTCTGACAACGGTACATCTTGCCGGTTCCGGGATAAAACAGGGAACCACGATAAATACATTAGTACCAGATAAAATAAGGAATTAGATTTAAGGCGGAGTCCAGGCCGTAATTCCCTGAGCGCATAAATATTCATTCAGATCAGTAAAACCAGCAAATCGGATTCTATTATCTTTCGCTTTGGGGAGTTCCAATTTTATTAAACAGGTTGCCCTTTCTCCCGCCGGATCATTATCCAAATAGAGGTCTACAGAGTGATAGGTATGTAATACTGAAATGGCCTGGGCAACCATTGTGGTGCTGTTCAAAATAAGGAAGTCGGAGGATCGGGATTTTCCAGCTGCTGCATTGAGCTGTAGAAAAGAAAGGAAGTCCATAAATCCTTCAAACACCTGGATGGCATTTGAGCCATAACTTAGGTGGGTTAAAAATTTTGGAGCTGCGCTTCCCTTAAAGTGTTTTGATCTGATCTCCCAGCCACTATGATTATTTTGAAATCCGAAACCATAGAATTGCCTGCCTGAATTAATGTAGCTAACTTCCTTTAAATATACGCTAGCAATATCAAAGGAGATCATTCGGGAAGCGAGATACTTTATCAGTGAAATAGTATTGAGGTTACGGACACTATTGACCAGTAAAATAGGTTCATTAGGAATCGGCAGAATAACCTTATCCAAAACTTGTACAGGAACCGTTCTACCCTCCAAATAGGAACTTAAAAACTCCGAAACACTGCAATGGTAATATCGAATTCCAAAATCAATTATTGAGCCTCCTATTCCTTCTCCAAAGTCATACCATCGGTTCATTATCCGGTTGACTTTAAAAGATGCTGTTCTTTCTTTTCTGAAAGGAGATAAATACCAATACTGACTTGCCTTAATCTTTGTAGGTTCATAACCCAATGTAGAGAGGTATGATACTAAATCTATTTCTTTAGCCTGTGCGCAGGTTATATTTACATTTCCATTCATATTCATCAAATTCAGCAATCGCAAAATGTATTACAAAATTACAGCTGCATCTATGGTTTTAGATCGCTTGAGTAAATTCTAATGAACCGCTCGGTTCGTATATTTCAGACCTTTGTACAAATCTTAAATCAATAATCAGATGGAAGCAAAAGAAACGAAGTGGCTTTATGAGACGATTCTCTCAGGGCCAGGAATGGATGAGCAGGTAAAGTTTTCATTTACTGCCTCAAGAAAGGTCATATTACTATTGGCAGAAGCTATTGAAAATGGTCTTAAACTGGACGGCAGTGGATTAAAAGAAAGCATTGGTCCAATAGGTACCACCGAACTAGAACAGCTAAAGGAATTGTTACTTGAAAAATCAAATCTTTCCCTTCTAGCAAATCAACTAATGAAAATTAAGTAATCAGAGGAGGCTTCTGCCTCCTCCTTTCTATCAATGCCTAAGCAAATGGTAGCGGCCTGCAATGTCTCGTTTTAAGGTTTAGCAATATCCCTCTTTCCATCAGACATCCTTCAAATAATAAGGTTGTCAGCAAATCACATCCCAGGTTAGCTAGTGTTGAATTGATAAACAGGCTCTGTTTCTTTAAAGAATCCACCAGGGAGCAACTGGGGGTCTTATCATCCTTTTCACCACTACGTAGGAGCGATTCAAATTCATCTGTAATAAAGGGCATTTGCGCTACTGGTGAAAACTTCCTGGAGTCTGGTTGTGCGATATGGCCAATCGTCGAACAGATTATCTGTCCCGTATCTCTGCTATTACCCAGATCAAGCCAATACCTTGGTCTATTAATCTGGTTATTAAATTGTTTTGTATTATTCAAGATGGTGGAGAGATCAAATCTTGACTGAATATTATCTACACAACTGATATAAATGGAGGCTAGAAGCTGCCTGTTCTGCATCCCATCGGGCATATTTGAAAAGTACCTTGCTTCAGCGGACCAGGAAGTTCCAAAAAAGCGATTGATCCTGTTGATCAGGGTAGTGGATTTATGTAAACCAATCTCTGAAGTCGCAAACAGTTGTCTTCCGATATTATTTGCACTTACCCTGTCTCCATCCCAAAGGGTAACATCTAGTCCGGCATGACCATGAGCAGTTAATGCTTCATTTAAACGAGCAAGCCCGGATAAAAAAAAGGATCCGGTCCCTCCTGCTCCTATTAAATTGATTTTGATCGGATTTGTTGGTTGGTGCAGTTCTTTCGCAAGAAAATGCACTTTTGGAAGTATGCTCATAGTTATCTGTTTATTATATCATGAAGCGATAATTGCGCAGGCTGCAGCACCTCTTTAGGAAAAGGTTTGCCTGTTCCAACCAGGCTCTTCCATAACTGGATACAGTTGCCTTTTACAGGTGAGCTAAGAAGGTGACTAAAGCGGCTATTAAAGAAAAAATCCTGCCAGCAGGACATAAAATCTTCCAGTGAGCTGATATGCTTTGTGCCAGTATTGACAGTACCCAGGCAAACAGTTCCATCATGGGCAACATTAAAGAAAGGAGCTTTATATAATTTTGATTGAGCATTTGGTCGTTTGTCTGCCGTCAATGCATAAACCTTCAGCTTCTTTCCTTCCACTTTCCAAAGTAAAGCCGGAACACTTCCAATTCCACTTTGGATTCCAAGGCTATCGGTAAAGAATAAGGGAATGTTCATTTTACGGGTATACCAGACTATAGATCCCTTTTGGCCATTATCCATATACAAAACATTAGAAGGAATTACGCTACAGGGTAGATTTCCCTTTTTTCCTCCAGAGTCAGCGATATGTAGCGCCTTTATAAATTGACTGGATTCCTGAACAGTCAAGGGATGTGCATTTACAGGACGGCCATCCAGGTCAATATCATAATGCTCAACAAAGCAATTCGCGTTATGGTGGCTATTATTCTGTCGGTATATAAGCAAGGCCGAAACAGGCTGAAAAGGCATATCAAATTGTTCTTTTAGTTCTTCAACCATAACATTTCTTATTTAGTAATTATTTAAAATGACACATACATCTTCAAGCAGTTTAAAAGCTGCATTTTCATAAGTAAAATCGCGATTACTCAAAGGCCTTCCATCGAAAATTTTCACTATTTCAGGCTGCTGTAGTGTCCGGTTTTCCGCAAATTCGTTATTGACCATATCCAATAACATATCATAAATACCACCATCCGCAGTACCAATAAAGGATATATACTGGCCCATTAAGGTGACATCATCCGCGCCATAGGGATTTTCAGGAAAGTCTTGTGCAAACCGGAATATATGCTCGTTTGGATAGTGCTCATAAAGCCATAAGGTTTGTTGCCCTACACTCAAACAGTATCTATCAAATTCATCTACAGGTTTTATTTTCGCAATTCGGTCCTTTAAGAAATGTAGATTCTTTTCGTTATAAAATTTTTGGTGCATCCATTCACCAATGGACAAAATTGTTTTCAATTCCCGGAGATCGGATCGGTAAGATTCTGATTCATCAATTTCTTCACACCAATTGGCCAAAATATCATATTCATAACTCATATAGCTTCCCTGGTCCGTATACATCGGAACACCAGCAAAACGGAATAAATATGAGCAGGCAGAAAGCAATACCAAAACCGCAGGTCTGCTGGATAAAAAGCGCTTATCCTTTAAAAACCTAAATAATGGTACGACAGGAATATAATAGAGACAAGTCCCTGTGTCATATTGAACTTTAGATTCAAGGGCAACCTTCCCCAATTCAGTTTTTATAATATTTAGTATGATATCATCCGATTGTCCTAATGAGTCTTTTATTTTTTCAAAATCCACAAGCCAGTCAAAGGCAATGTTTCCGGTTTTTGAATGCGTAAATTGCACATTATAATGTTCCATAAATAGCGACAGGGATTTTTTAAACTCCCTGTCCATTTCCATGGTTATTTTAAATTTTCCATTTTTCCCCAAGCCATTTAATCCGATCTTAGGTAGAAAGGTTTGCTTTATAAAATTAAAGGCAGGATTTCCGCAGGAATTGACTGTCTTTGCTGTGCGGCTGCCTCGCGAGCATCTTTGGGCCTTTTGATATCCAGAATAAACTGTCCTATTTGCTGATGAAGGCGATTTTGCTTTTCGCTTAAGGGGGCCGTTTCCTGGACTGCTGATTTCTTTTTCATGTTCCATAATTTTTTAATTTTATCCCTTGGTTCCGAGAACTGATTCCATCTTGAAGAATATTTTATCTTCCCGGATTTCTGGTGCGCCTATTTTTGCAGTTGTAAGCATAGGGTATGTATTAGCATAAAAGTTCATAACTGTCTCCGGATTCCAGTCAGGGTTCGGATCAGTAAGCAGTAATTGAATATCCTTTTCCTTGTATTCAAATACACGTTCTAAAATGGTTGCTTTAATCATTGTAACTTATTTTAAATGTTAATTTTCAAATTCAGGGAAATCTTCGGTTTCAAGTCCAGAATACTCGTTATATTCCAGATGTTCAGATTCTTCTTCCTCTTCAGGCTCCTCTTCAACTGGATCAGTATCCCTCACAGGATATGTTTTCTGTTCCTGCTCTAATGGAGCAAACAGGTCCGGGGCAAATTTTCCAGAAAGTTCCTGACGCTTGTTCCTGATATCTTCCGCCTGGTCAGGGTATTCTATAGGATCAGGTAATTTGGTCCAGGCTTCTTTAAATTTTCCTTCCGCTTCAAGTTTGCGGGATTGAGCCATTAAATCATTATACTTTTTCTCCTTTGGATTTTGAACAACTTTATCTTTTGGAGGTTGGTTGCCTTTTGTTTTTGTGGCTTCCAAGCTTTTCATATACTGCTCCCTGCTTCGCAGTAAAGTTGTCGTTTGATTCATTGGCTCAGAAATTGTTTCAAAAAATCCTTCATCAAGTTCCAGTGCTGTTGCCTTGAGATTTAGCGGAGGTACGCTTTTTCTATCCTTTGGAGAACACTTTTCGTTATCCATTAAAACTGAGACTACAAGCTCACCAGAATCAGTTTTGGCAATAACAAGTTTTACGGTGCCTGCGATATCAAGTTGGCTTATCAGGCTAAAGAAGTTTGTTTGCATATGCTTTGTATTTTAGCGTTTCGAACTTTGGTTCTCATCAGTACCGGGAATGCTACCGGCAGACGCTAATTTTAGGCTGATAGCGAACAACTGAATACAATAATTCAATCCGCTTTCTCAGCTCCGAGGCACTTACTAAGCTATTTGCTGTTCAGGTAGTCCATTTACCTCGTGTCACCGCTGGAACAACTCGACTACTAAGCCATCCGTCATTGCGGAGATCAGCAATACGGGGCTGCCCGTCTGTGCTGACCTTTGCAAAAAAGAAAACTTCACCGGGGGACGGCAGAGAAAGTTTCGGATAAAAAAATACGACCCGAAGGGTGGAGATTTTTTTATCCGAACCCTCAGGCCGGACTTTCGGCGCCGGCTGCGGTGAAGTAGCTTTGCATTCAGGTCAGCAATAGCAGGCAGCGCCTGACTAACTCCTTATTTCCTTTAAAAAAATCATGTAGAACTTGGGATGTATTTCCAGTAGTATCAGGGATGTATACATTAGGAAGGATAAGAAAAAGGACAACTTTTTGTTGTCCTTTTCAAAATATGATAGTAGTGCTTAAAACATCCGTGACGTTCCGAAGCCTCCATTTTGGAGCATTTCGTATTGAGCCATAATATCGGTAATGTCTAACCTATCCGTGGTAATTTGGATTTTGCTATTGCCTGTGCTTGCCGAACAGCAAACAACTCCATCCTTATAAAAATCAAAAGTGGTAATTGTTACCTCGTTCAATCGTTCCAGTTGGTTAATTTCACTATCCAATAATTCGATCAGTGCCCACTGCCCGGGACCTGTTATTACTTCTATTCCCAGAAACACACCAGGATTTTTATACAACCGTAGTGCAGGCTCATAATAACCAATCTTCTTTCCAGGAGGGGTAGCCAACGAATTAAAATGACCAAGACGCATAACCTGCCTTTTTATCCATTCGTCGTTAATTTTCATTACTACTATAGCCTCGGCCGGCTTAGGGGTACTCCTGTAGGCTTCCAGCCATAGATACCATGATAATGTATTTTCCATAATTGTTAGTTTTCTTCAGTCCAATAATTATCCAAACAAAAGCTGAATGGCCGCCGCCAATTTAGAAGTGGCTATGTTGACTGTAGCATAATCCAGCAAAATCTGAACAGACACTAAAGAACGGTAACCATAAAATCCATGTTCAGCAAAGACATGCACTGATTTCTTCATATCTGATTTGTATTTCATTAAATGGTCCTTGAGTTCCCTTACCTGGTCAAACCAAAATTCTGCGGTAATAATACCATGACCCCACATCGGCCCGGTCGCCGATTCGTTGTTCAAATAGGCATTGCATCCAGCCTCAAGACATTGAACTAATTCTGGTAATGATGGCTTAAACAGATCAGCCAGCAATTTTGCCTTTTCAATGTTTGTCATTTCTTCTATTGTTTTCATAACCGAGCTATTTTATTTTTCCAATAATTAGTTTTTATAAAATACGTGACCATCCTCAAACCAGTAATTTGAACAGAATAGATCTTTCGCATAGGCTTCATAATCAAAGAACTCTCTTGCGAAATCACTTAAATCTTGACGCTCTTCGATCAGCTCACGGGCAAATGTTTCTTCATCATTGTACGTGCCGATGTAATCATCTTTAAACCGGTTTATCAGATCATCAATATCTTCTTTGCCCAAATCAATATGGTCGTTATTGCACCAGATCATGAATGGTTCCCGCTCTGAATTGTCCATTTCTGACAGCGATTGCAAAACGGTAAATATGTGTTCGCTTATACTACATTCACTAATGAGTCCATTAGGAATATTTTCATAATCCTGAAACATAAACTCAGGATCAGCTTCATCCTTGTGTAGTTCATGACAGGCTGCATAAAATTCCTGCACACTTGAGTAATCCGAAAGCTTCAACCATTTTCCAAAAAGAGAACCATCATTATACTTGCCGTAGGTTCCCACATACACCGCTGCTTCTTCAATGTCAATCTGATAATTTCTACTACTGTTCATATCATAAAAATTTAAAAGTTATCAAAAACCGGAACCTGATCATCCACCTGGATTCATACCAGAGACCGGAAAAGTAAGCGCGCGACAATGCCTCTGAGCAAGCGTGCGTATAAGTCCCGAAGGGTGGAATGCGACAGCAGTCCATTATGCCGCAAAGCGCCGGCATAGAGGCATTAGCTTAGCTGTGCTTTTCGGACAGGTATGAAAACAGGAAAAAAATATCAGCGTGCACGTAAGCAGCCTTAGGAGAACCCATCGTTGCCTAACCAGGCCAGGGATAGTAGTGGCATCCTTTGCAAAAGATAAAACGGATAGCCCGGCATCGAAGAGGGCCTCCAAAAAAACTATTTAGCCCTGAACTTGTTATGGTAAGACTGGCGCATTTCGTATGGATTACTTACAACTTCAAGCACTTCAAAAAAAGGGTTATAAGGTATTGTACCGTGACCGCAAAAAGGATTATTTCGTTCCATTAAAGCAATCCTATTCATCCTTGCTCGATAAAATGCACCAAACGCCACTTTGGGAAGATGAACTTATAGATATACATGCAGCCCTGGAAAATTATAATGACTACCAGGAGTATTTATTTTTACTCAGGGTCGTCTATTTAAATCCCAGTGAAGTATGATTGTTTTGACGTAAGAAATACTGCGGCAAAGCCTGCTAATTGATAATCAGAGATGAACAAAGTAATATTTTTCGTAATTTTAATAGAGGAATTTTAATGAGCAATTTATTTCGTTTAGAGGATTTTGAATGGCAAGGTGAAGGCATAAGGTTACACATTAAGGAGGCAGAAGTTGGTTCAGACAGGGTGTTTTATATATCGTTTAGTGATAAAAGGAAACCCCTTGTGCTTACCCGAATGAATAGCTATGTCGGGATGATCTGGACGAGTATACCGGCTGGGCGAAAAGAAACAGATGATATTGGAGCGATTATAGAAGCTCATTTTAAAGGAGAATAGCGTATGTGTTATTATAACGGACAAAAAGTTAGCCGTGCGGAATTTATCCGCCTTATGGATCTGGAAAAAGCGGTCGTAAACTATGACTTCCTGGATAAGGATATCCATGATGGTTTCAGTTATGGCAATATTGCGGTTATTAAACCAACTGATGATAAGTGTAACTTCGATATCGTCCAGATGGAATGGGGCTTTATTCCACCATATACAAAAAACAGGGATGCTGTTAATAAAATGCGATTTGGCTACAAAGATGCAACAGGGAAATGGCACCAACCTTATACAACCCTAAATGCAAAAGGTGAAGAACTACTTTATGTAGACCCTGGGACAGGAAAGGAGAAAATGTTCCGGAAAGCTGCTTTGGAAAGACGCTGCCTTATCCTATCTTCTGAGTTCTATGAATGGCAACATATTTATCCGACTAATAAACGGACCGGAGAACCGCTTAAAACATCTAAAAAATATCCATACCATATTGGATTAAAGGATAAAGAGTATTTCTTTATTGCTGCGATCTGGCAGAACTGGACGGACAAGGATACCGGAGAAACGGTTGACACTGTGGCAATGGTAACCACAGAAGCCAACTCATTAATGAGACAGATCCATAATTCCAAAAACAGGATGCCGACCATGCTTCCAGATGAACTGGCGTGGGAATGGATGATGGGCGATCTTTCCGAAGAGCGTATTACAGAACTGGCTACCTACCAGATCAGCTCCAGGGATATGGAAGCTTATACGATAGAAAAGGACTTTAAAACAACCGGAACTCCTGGTAAAGCATTTGTTTACGCAGAAGTTCCGGAGTTGCAATATGAGGTTTAACTAATTTTTGCTCTGTCAATTTAAATCTTCGGATAAATACGCTTTACAATGATCTGGAATCCACTGTGAAAATAATCCGTAAATTTCTAAATCAATAGATTTTTTTTGATTTGAGCTATTATCTCTAATATTCTCTATAATCAATTCTAGCTTTTCTGAAATTTTTGGATAAATTGACCTTTGATTTAGATAACTTACAAAATCGGACACTATATGGTCCAGTTTAAGTTCATTATTTTGAATTATTTCATTCAAACATAACTCAACCTCGTCATTCACTAACCTGCTTTTCATCAAAGAGAATAACAAAATTTCAGTACTAAATTTTCGATTCACTCTTTCACGAAAATCGTTAGGAAATAATTCAAAATTATCATACTTATTAATAAATTCAGAAATTTTAAAAGTTTCATCTAATAACATTAAACTGAAATCCTCGTCTAAATCTTTAATAAAGTATTTCAAAGTTTCTTTACCAATTGTTGGATCATAATTTAGAAAATATACAAGTAGCCTAAAAACAAATAGCCTTTGTTCAACAGGCAACCTATTATAAGCAATCAATAATATTTTTGGTGCCGGCCAGTCAGAATCATTACGGTAAATAAAAAGACTTCTAAAATACACATATGCCCCATAGAGTTGCAGGTTAAGGGATGAATCAATGATACAATGAATTGCAAACCTTTGCCAAATGGCGTTATTAGAATCATCAAGGTCTAATTTCGGTCGGTAAAAATAGTTTATTGCAATACATCGTTCAAGCAAATTAAAAGTTGGAAATTCCTTTACAAAAATTTGATCTAACTCAAATTCATTTAGATCAAATTTTAACCATTCTAAAAATAACTCGGCAGGGCAATTTTCTGTTGTTAATATAAGAGCCTTTTGATGTGGTGAAAAGTCCCTAAAATAATGGAGTAAATACTGATGTACCGAATCTCCATACATATCCCAGCGATATATTACCGATATGATCAGCCTTTCAATAAAAAGAATATTATCCAATTGAAAGAGGGAAGTCAGCAATTCAATACATTTTTCTTCTTTTAGCTTTGGTAGATTTAATTCAAGGAATGATAATATAGAATAAGAATTATGGGTATCGAACACTTTGTCATTCTTAGTTTCAAAATGAACCTTTAACCAATTTAGAAATGCAAAAGCTAAACCTTCAATAGCCTTTAAATCGGTAACATGATTTTCCATTAAGGTCGAACTAAATCGAGCATTATGAATATGAATTATCGGAGGTAAATTATTAAAAACTTTTACGGCTAATCTTGCCCATAAGTTCCACATTTCTTTTTTTGCTATTTCTTCGATTTCATCTCTCCAATCAAATGTGAAGTTTGTATGTCCAGCACCGAATTGTGTAAAGAAATCTAAGGCAAGAATAGCAACGTACTTATCATTAAGGTATTCTGAAAGTCGATGAAAAATTAATTCCTTAATTTTCACATCTTGAAAATATGGCCATGCTCTCATTAAACCCTTTAGCAACCAAAATTTAATGTGTGGCCGATCTTCCGCTAATGCATAATTATATTGATAAAAATTCTCATCAGTTAAACTTGCTGACCATAAATAAGCGGCTTTTTCGACAATGAAAAACTCTTTGTACCTCGCAAATGGTAACAGCATTTCGATATCTAGATTAATCCTAGCTTTTACTCCACGACTATTTTTGTATAGGTAGTCAACTACCAAAGCAACTTCTTCAGGCACCATTAAACGATCACTACTCAATATTGCCATCCATAATTCTTCCCCTTTCTCCTGTCTCCTTAAACGATTGTACATGCCTACACCATTAAGTTTCTTTGAAAAATCTGGACAATATGGAGAATTTCTTCGCCAAACTATTTCCTCTTTATCTACAAAACCATCACGAATTAAGTCTATTATGAATTGTTGTTTTTCTTTATTAGGTACCGTACTGTTAAGAATTAAAAATTGGAAAGCTTCAAACCTTACATTTACAAACGTAGATTTAATTGCCCATTCAGCGATTTCTAACAATTTAATGGTTTCGAAATTGTCATTAGAATTCGATACTAGTAAGGAAACAGTCATTATGCTATTTTGAGAAACAATAGCACTTAAACTTCCAATTCCTTTTTTGATTTTATTGTAAATAGAAGGCCGCCTTAATGATGAATTATAGTATTTCAATAAAACTTGCTTCCCACCAAGTTCAAATAAGGGGTGTGAAAATTTGAATTCGCCATTTTGCTCCACTAAAAAGTCTTTGAGCAATAAATCCTGTAATGCGGAATGATATTCTAGTGGAAGCTCTCCTTTAGATTTGTATTCAGGAAATTCAGGTATATCATCCTCTAATTCTAAAATGCTTTTACTACTTTTTTTCAACTTTTGGACTATTCCAGGGAAGTAAGAGTCATCCTCCCAAAAGTAATAAATCAAATCTTCCATTGTTGGACCTGACCTTACTGACGAAATAATACTAAATAATGCCATGAAATAACTCGTTTCAGATCCCATGGAATAAATTTTATCGGAGATAGTACCTGCATTTTTAAATGCCAAAGATTTAATTGTATCCTCATTAATAACTTTTAAAGTTGAACCGAATCGAGCGATATTTTTCAAATTGCCAGGTTGTAGTTCCTTTGGATCTTCAAATTTTTCGATGAGGTTAATAACTTTGTTGTATAATAATTCACTGGAATTTTCTGTATTTAGATTTCCCCAAACTTTCTTCAAAAACTTTCGATCTGAAACAGTCAAATTTATCCAATCAGAAGCGATAATATGGTTATTTGACACCTTAGCCAAAGAACTAATATTGGCGGTAACAATCAAATATTTACCTGATTTGCTTCTAACATGGGCCAAGAATTCTTCAAACTTCTCATAAGTTATATTGGAATTTTTATCGCCCTGACCAAAGGGGTCTTCAAGAATACATAGCCTCTTTTCTTGACTAGATGACAAAAGAAACTGTTGAGCTTCAAGTATTGATGAGGTAATGTGATTTCTTGTACCATGTTGATCTTTACAAAATAGCTTTCCTATCTTTAAGCCAACTTGTGTTTTACCACAAAACGATTCACCGGTAATTAAAATGATTTTATTGGACTTAATATCTTCAAATAATCTATCCTCTTCGTTTCTATGAATATAATCGTTTGAAGTATTTAATGATGATATTTTAAAATCATCTATAATATCGTTAAAAAGTTCAACAATATTTCTATTATTAGTCCGATTTTCACGTACAGCCAATTCAAGTTTACTTATAATTTGATCATGATTATCGCTAGGTATCTTTAAAAGTCTTAAAAGCTCAGATGATTTGTTGTTAAAGTAGTTTTTATTGACGGACTCTATTATTTTTACTTTACTTATAATAGATCCTAAGGTCTTTTTAATTCTAATATCCTGAATTTGGATCTTAACAAAAGAGTCCCTTTTTATCCCTAAAGATTTACTTTCTGAAGAGTAGGTATTTTCCAAACTGTCAAGGAAAACATTTAAATCCTTCTCTTTAACATTAGATGATGTTTGCTTGAAATCAATATCAGTTAAAACACCTAATTTATTTACACTATCTTCTACGCGCGCGCTTGTTACAATATATAGCTCAGTTACTTCTCCACTACAAAGTTTCGAGAAAACATTTATATCGCTTGATCTAGGATTAAAGTTTAAACAACATCGTGCTAAATGATCTAATTGAAACCCATTTTGCTTTAATTTAAATTGGAATTCGATTCGATCATTACTTAATAGCCTAATTGACAAGTCTTCAGAGTTTAACTTTTCGACAAATGCACCATCAACCTTCTTAGATTGCATTAACAGTAAAACAAAAAAAACAGTACCAATGTATTGGTATTCATATCCTCCTGGTCCTGATTCAGTTACACTCATCGATATTAATTCTTTATTAATTTGGAATAATCTTCTCCACACTCGCAAAATATTTCATCGTCATAACTTGCATTTACCTCACCACAATGACAAAATACATGTATTGCATTGCACCAGCCACAATGGCCTATTTCAACATTTTTGAAATTGCCCTTCTCTAATGCTTCAAGTTCCTCAGGTCCTAAATCATTTTCGTCGCCAAATAACAAACGAGTTTGACTCGGATTATAACTTTCATATTGGTCATTTCGTGGAATATTTAAATTCTTGTCAATAAAAACCTCACCCGTACCCATTTCAACACCTTTACATCCCATTTCACAGATATAGTATGATCTTGTTTTATACTCGATATAATCATTATATTCTCGGATAATTTCCTCGCCAAGATTCATTACAGATGCCAAATTTGTTCTATATTGAATTGGCTTCTTATTAATTAGGGTTTGCAGATCTGGATGTAATCTTGCTTTATTTTTATCATCTGAAAAGTCAGAGGTATTATTTGACACGAATATGGTATCATCAACAAATGCCTCTGGGTCATAGTCGAAATATTCTACAATGTTTAAAAAGATAAGAGCGTCCCCTACGCTGTTTGGCTTTCTATGAAATGGAGCAATTTTTTTCAGAGCCCAATCAATTACGGTAATTTTTTGTTTTTCTGTTATTGGAATAACCTTAGAAGCCTTGATTATCGATTCAACCTTTAAGATATGAGTTGTATTTTTTGCGATTCTGGCTCTCAATTGCTTTATCTTAATTAGTGCATCAGCCATTAAATCCTTGATATTTTCTTGATTTCTTTTATTATATAACTCCCTATCTAAATCAGAAATCTGTTTACTCAAATTCTTAACTTGTACATGTAGGTATTCTATATTTCTTTCTAATTCTAGCTGAATGACTTCATTTATGAATAACGTTAAGCTTCTATTTTCCAAATGTTTGTTTATCCACTCTAACATCACAAAATGGCTTTCTTTATCATATTTACCTGTATCTGGGTTATATCCGTTAGCTAAATAAATCCATGCATTTGTATCAAGTATTAAATTAATCATCTTATTAAATTAAAGTTGAATTCAATTCACGTTCTATGGCTCTCTAAGTTATACAATTTAAACTAATTTACTAAACACTCCTCGGATCAGCCTTTAGCGGCATCTTGGCACACCTGGAAACTTCAATGGCCGGGCATCCAAATTCTTCGACAACTTTTCCTTCAATAAGATAAAGCCCCCAATCCCGGAGCGGGTAGGCAGCTAAGGATGGTGGAAAATGTACGGTATCGAAGAAGTCACCGTCGAAATCCAGGAATGTGCCGAATTTCATATAGGTGCCATGCTTGGTTTTTACAGTTTTATCGGTAACAAAATCACCTACAATCCGTATTGTTCTGCCCAGGTATTGTAGTAAATCCTTTGCTTTGCATTCTCCCCGATACTCAGACCTGGCCAGATCAAATGAACTGCCGGAAACGACAAAGCCGATCAGTTCGATCTCATCATAGTAGTCTTCGAGTACAGAATGGACTAATTTAGGTAGTACCGGCTTGCGGCTCATTGATTCGAATAGTACCATCCCCCTGGACTGTTCCTTTTTATCATTGCTGAGCAATAAATGGGCTTCCCACAGCAGCTCCTTTTTGCCGACACCCAGGAAACGGAAGGCACCAACGCGTATCAGGATGATGAGCTGCTCCAGGCTCGCCCCGGTTCGTATCACAAAATTTTCCAGCCCTGTATAATCTCCATTACGCTCCCGTTCCGGCGCGATCCGGTTAGCCAGTCCATTTTCCATATTCAACAACCGGTCAAATCCCAAGTAGATATCCTTTCCATGAATGGTTGTCTGGAAACCAGAGGTATTGACACAAGGAAGGCAAATAGTAGCCCCGGAAACCTTTGCCTCGTTGATATAAACTTTTGCATTATAAAAGCCCCCGTAATTATTGAGCACGGAAACCATAAACTCCAGTGGGTAGTAAGTTTTTAAGAACAGGCTTTGATAGCTTTCCACTGCAAAGCTGGCTGAGTGAGCTTTATTGAAACTGTAGCCCGCAAAGCTTTCCATCTGCCGCCATATTTCCCGGCTCACTTCCTCTGGGTATCCTTTTGCCTTACAATTGGCAAAATACTTATCATGGATCAGCACCAGGTGGTCCTTGCTCCTGTATTTTCCAGACATCATTCTGCGCAGTACATCGGCATCAGCCATATCCAGTCCCCCGTAGGCATTGGCAATTTTCATGACATCTTCCTGGTATACCATTACTCCATAAGTTTCTTCCAACTGTTCTTTAAATACCGGGTGTGGATACTGCACGAGGCTGGGGTCATGATGCCGCTTGATAAATTCTGCCATCATTCCAGAAGAAGCTACGCCGGGACGAATAATGGATGAAGCCGCCACCAGGGTCAGGTAATCATCGCACTTTAACTTAGTAATTAGCTGGCGCATGGCAGGGCTCTCGATATAAAAACAGCCTATAGTTTTTGCGCTGCGCAGCTGCTCCGCTATTTTCGGATCTTTAAAAAACCGCTTGGGACTTTCTGTGCTGATCATCTGTCCTGTGTTTTGCCGCACTATTTCCCTACAGTCTTTGATATGGCCCAGGCCCCGCTGGCTTAAGATATCGAACTTCTCGAACCCGATCTCTTCGGCTACATACATATCATACTGCACTGTGGGCAGTCCTTTTGGTGGATAGTCCAGGGCAGAGTAGCAGGTTAAGGGCTGCTCAGAGATCAATACTCCCGAAGCATGGATCGTGCGCTGATTGGGAAAATCCTCCAACCTGCCAAATACGCTTAGGATCATGTTGGTCACCTCATTTTTATTCAGCATATTGGCCGGTTCGTGCACCAGTCGATCTATTTCTCCTTTGGGCAGGCCATAGATCTTTCCCAGTTCCCGAAGGATGCTCCTTCCCTTAAATGTGCTCATCGCCCCCATCAGCGCGGTATGCGGCCCTTTGTATTTCGTAAAAATATATTTATAGATATCGTCCCGTTCATTCCAGGAGAAGTCAATATCAAAATCCGGAGGAGACTGTCTTTTCGGATTTAAAAATCGCTCAAAAGGAAGGTTTAGCTCTATCGGATCTACATCGGTTATGCCCAGACAATAGGCGACCGCGGAGTTTGCACCACTTCCCCGACCTACATAATGAAAGTTCCTACCTTTTGCATACCGACAGATATCATTGGTGATTAAAAAGTAGCTGGAGAAGTTCAGGTTTTCAATGATCTCCAGTTCTTTGGCAATCCGCTCTTGTGCTATTTTGTCGTGCTTTTGATATCGATTGGTAAATCCATCCCTGGTGTATAACAACAATAACTCTTTATCACTGTACCGTGCACCGGTGAACGTTTCCTTATTCTTGATCTTTTTAAAATCCATGTCAAAGGAACACTGGCCCATCAACCGGTTTGTATTGGCAATGAGCTGTGGGAACTGCTGATACAATTCCAGCAGCTTTACCCGAGTGATAAATACTTCGTCCTTGGGAGCGACCTGGCTCTTCTCCAGCTGGGAGTACAGGATATTGTGGTCAATAGCGCGAAGCTGGCAATGTAGTTTATAATCAGCGGGCTGGTAACTGACTGGTGCGAGTATGACATAGCGCTCATAATTGCTCTTGGGTGCCAGTACAATAAGATTACGTTCGGATGGCCGTATACCAATATACTCATAATCCCGAAGCTGGCTTACCGCTATACTACCGAATGGGTAGATGACAAATACATTTCGGAACTCCGGTGCTCGGTTTGGAATCAGCAGTTCATGCTGGTTGGCCTGAGTACGGTATTCGTTGATCTCGCGGAATCCCTCGGTATTTTTAGCAATGGCTATAAACCGTAGTTCATCACCCTGGCGCAGTTCCATACCAGCCAGCATATTCAGCCCAGCCTTCCGTCCTTTCTGGATGAAGTCAATGGATGCAGAACTATTATTGATATCGGTCAGTACGGCACTATCATGACCATTGGCCATCATCCCGGCGATCAGGTCGTCCAGGCTCATTGTACCATATCTAAGGCTATAATTACTGTGCAAATTGAGTAGCATGCTTCCCTCCTTTTCCTTCCAAACAAATGCCTTTCATAATATATTCTACCCCGAAGCGATTGCGAATGTGGTCCATTGCCTGCATCAGGTGTATTTCTTCCATAGTATCGTTAAAGATATCCACTTGGTAGTTACCGGTGATCAGGTTAGAGAACTTTACCCCGATCAGGCGGATGAGCATCCTGCGGCTGTAGAGTTTTTTAAAAAGCTCCATCACCTTTTCGGTAATCTGTTTATCCGAATTGGTATAGGATACCTTTACCTGTTGGGTGTGGGTATCAAAATTAGAATAGCGGATCTTTAATGTGATACACCCGGTGAGCTTGCCATCCTTTCGTAATTCATAAGCCAGCTGATCTACCATGGAAACCAGGGTTTTCCTGAGGCGTTCCATATCGGTGGTATCGGCCTCGAAAGTGGTTTCCTTGCTCATGGACTTCTGTTCCCGGAACGTTACCACAGGACTTTTATCAAGACCATTAGCTTTGTTCCAGATCGATACGCCATTTTCGCCCAGGACTTTCCGCATGGTAAAGACTTCCATTTCCTGCAGGGTATAAATTTGGGATATACCCATATTTCGTAGGATTGTATAGGACTTTTCCCCTACCATCGGTATTTTACGGATAGACAATGGTGCCAGAAAAGACTTTTCTACCCCGGTGTCCACTTTCTTTTCCCCGCAGGGTTTTGCCTCTCCAGTAGCGATCTTGGAAACGGTTTTGTTTACGGACAGACCGAAGCTGATCGGCAGGCCGGTTTCTTTTATGATCTTACCCCGCAGTTCCTGGGTCCACTTCCAGCAACCGAAGAACTTGTCCATCCCGGAAATATCCAAGTAATGTTCATCAATACTCGCCTTTTCTACAACCGGTGCAACTTCCTCAATAATTTCGGTGACCATATTCGAGTACTTACTGTACTGGTCATAATCTCCCCGCACCAGGATAGCTTCGGGACATAGCTGACGGGCTAGCCGCATGGGCATGGCGGAATGCACGCCATAGCGCCGGGCCTCGTATGAACAGGAAGCCACCACTCCCCGATCACCACTTCCCCCAATTAAAACCGGTTTGCCCATCAACTCAGAATTGAGCAACCGTTCTACAGATACAAAAAATGTATCCAAATCACAGTGAACAATATGCCTATCCATAATTTTACAATATTTTTTTACTAGCTTTGTTCATAATCTGAACAATTTTCATGTTCATAATATAAACATGTAGAAATGAATACGCAAAAAATATATTTTTTCTCTAATTTGAGATTCTTGCGCGAACGTAGAAAACTTACTCAGGAACAGGTTTCTGTAGCCTTAGGGATTCATAGAATAAAATATACTAACCTTGAAAATGGGAAGACGAAATCTCCCAGTATGGATGAATATTTGAAGTTATCCAGGTTTCATCGGCTGAGCATCGACACATTACTACAAATTGATCTGGCGAAAATTGGAGAGCTGAAACTTAGGGAACTGGAAAATGGGGATGATATCTACATCAAGGGAGGCAATATCCGTGTGCTGGCGATAACTGTTGACCAGCATAATAACGAGAATATAGAGTATGTACCAATCAAGGGGAAGGCAGGCTATGCTGCAGGTGGATATGCAGATACAGATTTCATTGCTGAATTACCAAAATACTACCATCCAAATCTTCCGAAATTCGGCACTTACAGAACGTTTCCCATTGAAGGGGATTCTATGTATCCATTTCCCGAAGCGATGGATGTAACAGGACGTTTCATAGCGGACTGGAATACGATTAAACCAAATACATTGGCTATTGTTGTATCAAAAGGGCAGGATATCGTATTTAAAGATATAACGATTACTGATTCGGGAACGGTGCAATGCAAATCCTGGAATGCACAATTCGCACCCTTTGAAATTGGATTCGAGGATATTTTTGAAATATGGGAATACCACTCTTATTCGACTGCTTCTGTACCTGAAATGCCTGCAGATCTCCAAATTATTTTATCAAAGCTGGAAAAGCTTGAAGCAAAGATTACTGCGAAAGATGACCATTAAAATAAAAGCCACAATAAATATGTGGCTTTTATACTATTTTGGGTTAGTAGAATTCATTTCTTTCACCAAATCCCTGACCAGGTATCCAACTTTATAGACAAAAGTCTGTTCCCGCTATGCCTACCCGCAGAGAGCTGCTATATAAACCGTTCATCTTGAGCCTTGTGTCATTTATTTTTCTATCAACCGATCTATTTGAATGCCGGTATAGTATAACATCGATAATGATGCCTATGTTATATTGATCAGCCATGGCCGAGTTTTGGATGGAAAGCACATTATTGATCAAATTTAAAGATAGACAATAGAAAGGCAAAAAACCTTTTGAAATTGAATTGTATATAAAAGTATTTACCAGTTTTTTATTTTATTATTACTGATATTACTTCCAACATTGATTAAAACTGGTATTTTTAAACGAATTTAACCCTATCTCGTTTATATTGGCACATCAAAGGTTAATCAATTCAAATCAAATTTGAATACTTTCATTTAATATCAAACAATGACTAATAGAACCGTCCTAATATCTGGCGCCAGCATCGCAGGCCCAACCCTTGCATTTTGGCTACATCGCTTTGGTTTTAAAGTTACAATTATTGAACGCGCAGATGAATTAAGGCTCGGTGGTCAAAATATAGATGTCAGGGATGGCGCCCAGAAAATCGTAAGGTTGATGGGATTGGAAGATAAAATAATGGAGGCTAATACCGGTGAATTAGGTGTTCGATTTGTTGATGCACATGACCGTATAAAAGGAGTCTTTCCAAAAGGGGATTCCGGTTTTGGTACGGCAGAATTGGAAATACTGCGTGGTGATCTTGCCAAAATCCTGTACGACGCAACCAAAGATAATGTTGAATATATTTTTGGTGACCAGATCACATCATTAAATGAACATGAAGACCAGGTTACGGTAATTTTCAAAAATAATCCTCAACGCTCCTTTGACCTTGTAATTGCAGCAGATGGTATTCGCTCTACAACTCGTACGTTGATGTTCGGCGAAGAACCAGTGATCAAATATATAGGCGTCTATTGTTCCTACCTGACTATTCCCCGTATCGAATCAGATACTAAATGGGCTTATTGGTACAATGCTCCTGGGTCTAGGGTCATTAACACCAGACCTGATAATGAAGGAACTACCAGGGCCTCGTTTTCCTTTCTCTCACCCGACAACGGATATGAAAAACTTCCTTTGGCACAGCAGAAAGAAATATTGAAACAAAAATTCACAGATGCCGGTTGGCAAGCACCCCGAATCCTGGCCGCACTGGAAGAAAGCAAAGACGTTTATCTTGATGGGATCAGCCAGGTAAAAGCTCCAAGATGGACTAAAGGACGATGTGCTATTGTTGGGGATGCAGCCTATTGCCCCACTCCAATGACAGGAATGGGAGCAAGTCTTTCCATCATTGGAGCCTATATTTTAGCAGGTGAATTATCAAGGCACAAAGATCACATAGATGCTTTTGCTGCTTATGAAAAATTATTGCGCCCCTATGTAGAAGATATTCAAAATCTGCCTCCTGGAGTTCCTTGGGTTGCGCATCCTAAAACAAAGCTGGGTATCACAATTTTCAATACTGCTATTGCTTTCGTATCCAGCAAGATGATAAGAAATATTTCGAAACTACTGAGTGGTAAAGAAAAGAAACCGAAAAAGGAAAAAATTAAATTGCCCAATTATACATAAACTGCGAAAGGTACACTTGCTTTTTTGACGATATGATATATCTTATTTTATATAATTAAACTTAAAACAGCATAACAACAATTATGCGAATTTTAAACTTAAATATCTGGTTATCTTTAAGATAAGCTTACTTTTGATGAAACATGCTCTTAACTCAAGAAACCACCTATAAAATGGTTAACTAAAATATTTGCACCACTGCATCCTCTGAGTAAAACTAAAGAAGGACATGCCTGCATGTCCTTTTAAACTCTTTTATAGCTCAATTTTAAACCTGGGCAAATATAGAAGTAATAGGCAATGGATATATTTAACGCATTGTGAATAACAATTGATCAGTACATTTGCACCACAACCTTCATCATTCTATTTAGCTGTTGACTTCACCTAATCTCGGTCATATGGCTCCAAACGAATTAAAGAAATACTTTGAAAGTATCCACCTTCCTGAAACGCTCCAGTTAACTCCAGGTGTTAAAATACTCAACGTTAAAAACTTTATTTCCACTCAGTTTGCAACAATTGAAAATACTTCAAACAGCCTGGACCAGTGCCCTGCCTGGTCGAGATTATTGAAACTTTATGATCTGCTCCATTCCCCTATACAGTAATTAAGCATTACTGCCTATCCATTCCTTAAACACCTTTGCTTTTAGTTGGCTGACAATTGCAGGCACTGGGGGCACCGGTATTATTTCAACCTCCAATTTACCGTAGCTACACGCTTTATAACTAATGCAAGAATCTTTAGAGGCTATAAGTTTTCGGTTAATTCTGAAAAATTGTTGAGCTGGTAGCATGCTTTCCAATTCATCCAGAGTATAATCTGTAAGTAACTCCCCCTTATCAAGCATTTTAACCAGGACCTTCCCTTCCACGATATAGGCAAGCTGTATTTCATTTCCATCTATATGAAGCACACTTGCGCCATCAAGCACCTTTATTACATTTCCTCCCGTATTTAAAGCGGATGATAAGCTTGTCAAATCCATTCTTAGCTTACTTTCTTTTTGCAGCCGATAAGCATGTACAAAATATGGAACTAGAATATACAAAAGATTCAATAGGATCAATAAGATAATTACCAAGGGGAAAACAAATACCAGATAATCTGTTTTAAAAATATTTATTCCATTAACACCGAAATAAAAGGCAGCCATTAGGAAAACTGCAATTGCTGGTATCACCAATCCAAAAACGATCTGAAGTAGGATTCTCATTGCAGTATGATCATGGAGAGGATACTTTCGGCTCAATAAATCATTGATCCGATAAATCAGTTCAGAAACTGTTAGGCCTATAATTAGCGTAACACCGAACTCATAATAAAAGGCTTTGGTTAGGAGACGTTCAAAGATGCTATGTATACTGCCGAGTTCTGAAACATATAAAGAGGCTACCAATACTGCAATTAAACGAAATAAAAAGCGGTCTAAAATTGTTGCTTCGTTAGTCATAGGTTATACCCTAAGCAAACAAATTGCCAAAGGCATAATAATTGTATTATTAACTTATTTAATATATCAATTATGCCAAAACTTACACCAGCCGGGGTTGCAGAAGTTACTGCGGGCCTCTACGCACTTACCAACGCGGAACTCATTTTGCAAACGGATCAAGTCTCTTCGGACTTTGTGTCCTGGATGCAGGACAAGTTCGACCTTACTCCTAGTGAAATAGAGTATATCACAACAGCTCCAATTGAAGTTGTTAAATTTTGGGGCTATGCTTTTGCCTCTGCATTGGTCACACGGGGACCAATAACCTTTCCAACAATCCCTAATAATCCGGAACCTCGTCGGGCCAAAGAGTTGAGAGAGAACATGATTGGGGAGTTAAGGTACGATAATGCAACAAAAAAGATGACCGGATCTATCCAGACAACAATTGCATTCAAACTCTTATGATTTAAGGCCGGTTAACCGGCCTTAAATGTATTGGAAGTAGAAATATATTCCATTGAACTAGAACAGAATTGAATATTTTTCCCATGCCCAATTAATTTGGCCTAAGTATTTTTCCGTTTTCTATTTCTTCAGCTTCCCCGCTACAAAATCGTAAAATGGTTCTTTATGGATGGTATGTTCATCATTCAATACTATTGAAAGTTGCCCAAGCTCCAGTTGAAAACTCACTTCAATGTCTTCAATGTTATTGAGCATTGGGAACAGCTGCCTGTCAATTATGGATCTTTTAATTTTTGGATAATATAAGCGGGCCAATTTATTCTGCCAGCCGTCTTCAATTAATTCGTTTAAAAAAATTAGATGTTCCTTACTTTCCAACAGTGATTCAATAGATCGTTTGTCGTCTGGTAGTGAATATAAAATACAACTTCCTTGCGGCATCTGAATCAGATGCATTTCAGCCAGCAGATACTCTTTATAGGGATGCAACATAGCTACTTGTATTGTTCCCAATCCTGGCCAATTAAAATATTGCATTACCAGGTATGTAATTGTTGATCGGGCAAGTTCTTCTAAATGCTCTTTTTTCAGAAGTTTAAATGGGATATACACCGGATTATGCTAATTGCTAATAATAAAGATGATTTAATTATATTCAAAAGCAATATTACTTTTTTTCGATCATAAACTATGGTGCTTGTTCTTTAAGCTTTTGCACATATTATACATGTTTTTACAATTACATCACTACAGTTAATATTTAAATTTTTATATTTGATTCATACTTATTGAATGCACCACCTGCCCTGCAGGAACCTTAATTGCGAATTTCCCTGATCATACAAGCCGAGCACATCATTGATTTAGTAATTTACTCAAATTGCCGGTGAAGCCTGTTATCGTACTTCAAGAAAGAGAACTCATTAATCGCGTAAAGTCAGGTGATCAGGCTGCTTTTGAGCAATTATATTTCCAGTATGCGGGGAAATTAACCCATCGACTACTACATCTACTTAAGTCCGAAGAACTTGCCCAGGACATCCTACAGGATGTCTTCCTTAAAGTATGGGAAAATCGGGATCGGCTCGATCCCGAACTATCATTTGGCGCTTTCCTGTATACCATAGCCGGAAACTTTTGTAAAAACAGCTTTAGAAAAGCATTGTCCCAACAGTTATATGAGCAGCATCAGGGATTCGAAGAAGCCTACTCTCCAATTGAGCAACAACTTGACAGGAAGGATGCAGAGCTGGCTTTACAATCGGCAATGGAAAAACTTACTCCCAGACAAAAGGAAGTATTTACCCTACATAAAATTGAAGGCAGATCTTATAAAGAAATCAGCGAATTATTAGGTATCAGTACCAATACTATCAATCAGCTGATGCAGCAAGCAAACAAGCAATTAAAAGCACAATTCATTACCCAGTCCCTACTATTGGCCGCAATTTTATTAAGCTAGTTTTCAGTTATTTATAAATTATTTTCAACTTTTTCTATTTTCTTATAGCTAATTGTTCTGAGCAACGTGTATTTCCTATATACACCTAATCGAAAAGATCATGGAGCAAAATATCAAACAGCTATTTGACAAATACGTTGCCGGTTCCGCCAGTAAGGCGGAGATTCAGCAGCTCTATGATTATTTCGAGACTACGGGTAATAGCCATGAGTTAGACAAGTTAATCGAAAATTACCTCCAATCAGAAAATGAACATACCTCTAAAATTACGGATGATAAAGTAATCCAGCTCGTAAACAATACCTGGGCGAACGTTCAGGCGGCAATGCCTCCACCACAAGAACAAAAAAGAAAAACTATACCACTTAAATGGATAGCAGCTGTTGCGGCCATGCTGGTCATTAGCATGACCATAACTTTTGTTTTGTTGAACAATAAAACGGATGAACCGCAGCTTACCAGTATATACGGAGGTGATGCTATGCCCGGAAGCAATAAAGCAACCCTAACCCTATCCAATGGGAAGCGTTATGAACTAAAGAGCAGTAAATCCGGGGTAAATATTGAGGGTAACAGTATAGCCTACGAAGACGGAGAGACCATAACCGCAACCGATGAAGTGTTACAGGCCACCATTCAGGTTCCCAATGGTGGTGTTTATAGCATAAAACTTGCAGACGGTACAAGGGTACAATTAAATTCAGGTTCTACCTTTTCGTATCCAACCCAGTTCAAGGGAGCAGAACGACTGGTACAGTTAACGGGCGAAGGCTATTTTGAAGTCAGTCATAACCCCAACATGCCATTTATGGTAAAATCCGGTCCGCAGATGGTAACTGTGTTAGGTACCCACTTTAATGTACAGGCTTATGATAATGAACCTATAGAGACAACTCTATTGGAAGGAAAGGTACTCGTGCAAGCTCCTACTTCAAAGGGTTCTGCAATACTATCACCCAATCAACTAGCCAGATTTACAAACGGTAAATTCAATTTAAAGAACGTAAATGCTAAGGATTATATCGGCTGGACGAAGAACCTATTTGTCTTCAACGATCTAACATTAGGTCAGATATTTAAACACCTGGAACGCTGGTATGATGTGGACATAGACTATCCTGCCAGTATATCTGGTGAGCTGTTTATGATGGAGATACCGAAGAACAGGAAACTATCAGAAATTCTGGAACCTATTTCTGATCTGGCAGAATTATCATTTAAAATACAAGGAAGGAGGATTACGGTAACAAAGCGATAAAGACGTTTCATATGTTTGCCAGGGTACCATAAAAATGCCGGGGTTGCGCTAACAACTCCGGCGGGTATCGGGTAAAAAAATAAAAATTCTGACAACTCTACATTTTTAACCCTGATACAAACTTACTCATTGTTGGCATTATTGTCAACAGGTCTAAGCTGTATCCAAAACCAAAAAATTATGAATGGTTTATTTCATTCAATGGGCGGCAGGTTTTTCAACTTGCAGGAAAGCAAACAAAAGCTTCCCTCCTATGCGCACAGCCTAAGAGTCCTAACCCTGTGTGTATCTCTTTTTGCAGCCAGTAATGTTGCCAGGGCGCAAGACATTAGTCTTTCAGCCAAAAACGAATCCCTGGAACTGGTGATTAAAAAACTTCGTGCTCAGACAGACTATGTAATAATGGCTCCTTCTGCAACCCTAACGAAGACCAGACCGGTAACGGTCAATCTCAAAGGGGTAAGCATTGATCAGGCCATGCGGGAAATATTTAAAGGGCAACCCGATAACCTGGATTATGAGATCAAAGGAAAGAATATCATTATCCGTCAAAAGCCGACTCCTGATAATACCCCAGGTAAAAAAGAAGAACAGCCCACAAAGAAATCAGGCAGAGTACTTGATCAAGCTGGCAATCCTCTTGCAGGTGTTACAATAACCTCTTCCACTGGTGGCCAGGGTACCAGCACCAGCGGATCAGGTGCTTTTGAAATTGCCGTACAAGATGGCGATCACCTGAGCATTAAAATGCTGGGTTATGAGCCGCAATATATTGAAGTCAATGGGAACATTGGAGAGATTCGCCTGACCGCTACAAACATCGTAATGGAAACAGCTGATGTGATCAATACCGGATATCAATCTATACCTAAAGAAAGAGCGGTAGGCAGTTTTGTTCAGGTAGATAACAAACTGCTCAACCGCTCTGTATCGACAAATATTTTAGATAGATTAAACGGTATTGTTCCAGGATTAGCGAAAGATGATATCGGTGATTTTAATGGTGAAATTCAAACAAATCCCAATAATAGATCATCAGGACTCACCATAAGAGGGAAAAGTACTTTACTCTCCTCAACAGATCCTTTAATCGTTGTCGATAATTTCCCCTTCGAAGGAGAACTATCTTCCATCAACCCAAATGACATTGAAAACATTACCATCTTAAAGGATGCCTCTGCTGCATCGATTTGGGGGGCACGTTCAGGTAATGGAGTAATTGTTATTACCACTAAACGTGGTAAGCAAAATGAAGCGACCAAAATAGATTTCTCTTCCAATGTTACTATTGCTCAAAGGCCGGATGTGTACTACAATCAAAACTATATTGATTCCAGAAATTTTATTGACATTGAACAATACCTCTTTAATCAAGGATACTTTGATTCTGACCTTATGGATAATTCTAATTATCCGGTTGTAAGTCCTTCAGTGGAAATAATGAACCTCGTGAAGACAGGAACCATCACTGATGCAGAGGGCCAGAAAAGACTGGATGTCTTAAGGAATTCAGATGTTCGAAAGGATTGGGAAAAGTACATCTATCAAAAAGCGCTAAAACAACAATACTCGCTGGCTATGCATGGCGGTACATCTAATATCACTTATCGCCTCAGTGCTGGATATGATAAAAATAAAGATGAAATGGTTCGTAATGGATCTGATCGTTTAACAATAAATACCCTAAATACTTACCGCCCCATTAAAAACCTGGAGATTATCGCTGGCTTAAATTATGCACAATCCCATACCGATTTGAATAACGCTTTTAATCAATATAGTATTAGTGGGGCGAAATATTCTGGCTCTTATTTCCCCTATTCAATGTTGGCAGATAAAGAAGGAAATCCACTTGATATCCTTTACGGATTCCGGGAAAATTACCTACTACAAGTTGCGCAACAAGGATTTAAAGATTGGAGATATCGACCTTTGCAAGAACTGGCAATAGCCGATAATAGAACAAAAGTAAATAGTATTCTTGCCAAGCTTAGTGCATCCTATAAAATTCTGCCTGAATTAAGTGCGACAGTGAATTATCAAATAGAACAGCAAAAAATATCCAGCCGTAATCATCAACCCCAGGAAAGTTATTATGTGCGAAATTTACATAACACCTTCTCCGTATATGACCCGGCAACAAAAATGCTATCCAGTAAGTTTCCTAAAGGAGATATCCTGAATTTAAATGATTATACCTGGACTTCCTGGAATTTTAGAAGCCAGCTAAATTATGATAAATCATTTGGCAAACACTCCATAACGGCTTTAGCAGGATTTGAATCAAGGGAACTAAAAACAGATGGCTCCGGTCAGTCTCTCCTTGGCTATGATGATCAGTTCGGTACCTCCAATATGGCATTAGATTATGTGACATTCTATCCCACTAGTCCGACCGGATCTTCCAGATTGCCGTCTCCTTCAGGTCGAATATATGGTGTCATCAACCGATTTCTTTCCTATTATGCAAATGGCTCATACAATTATAACGACCGCTATACCCTCACGGCTAGCGTGAGAACCGATGGCGCAAACCTTTTTGGTGCAAAAGTGAATAACCGTTTTACCCCATTATGGTCTATAGGCACTGGATGGAAAATCAGTAATGAATCATTTTATCACCAAGAATTTCTTCGTTACCTAAATTTAAGAGCATCGTATGGGTTTAACGGCAATACCTATCGCTACGGGACTGCGCTCTTAACCGGACGATACGGTACTGCTTTACTAACAGGCGCTCCTACAATTACCAGTCTTACGGCCCCAAACCCTGAATTAAGCTGGGAAAGAGTAAAGAACCTTAATCTTGGACTGGACTTTGCGACTAAAGACAACTTTGTCACCGGAAGCATTGAATACTACAATAAAACCGGTATTGACCTGGTCCAGTCCACCGCATTGGCTCCGCAAACCGGATTTACTACATATACCGCTAACACAGCAAAGACCAGCACTAATGGACTCGATGCAAATATTACAGCTAATTGGTTGAGAAAGGAATTGCAATGGAAGACAGTTTTCCAGTATAGCCTTGTTAAAGATAAAATTCTGCGGTATGATGCTCCTTATTCCGACATTACCAGTTTCGGCGGTATTGTAGGTAAACCCCTTAACGCATTATTTGCATTCAGGTGGGAAGGATTGAATCCGGAAAACGGAAATCCGGTCGGATGGCTAAACGGTGAAAAGAGTGAAGATTATGCAGCCATTATTGCTAACCTAAAAGAAGAGGATATCGTATATAAAGGCAATCGAACCCCTACATCCTTTGGTTCTTTGAGGAATGATTTTACCTATAAGGGTTTTGACCTTTCTTTTAACATCACCTACTTTTTAGGGTACAGTTTTAGGAGAAGCTCAATTGATCCAAACTTTTCTTCCATACTCACCAATCAACGGCATACTGATTATATAAACAGGTGGCAAAAACCAGGAGATGAAAAAAACACGAATATCCCCTCGCTGGTTTACCCAGAGGATTATTCAAGAACGGCCTTTTATCGGCTTTCCGAAACGCTTATCTCTCCAGGGGATCATATACGCTTGCAAGATTTTCGCCTCGGCTATGATATAAACAGCCTGCTGCCAACTTCCAAAATCAAATGGAATGCATTTTTATATATAAACAACATCGGCATTATCTGGAGAAAAAATAAAAACGGCCTGGACCCTTCAGTGATTAATTACCCGGTGCCTCATACTTACACCATAGGTATTAACGCAAATTTTTAGCATTATGAAAAAGAGAATTTTATTATACTTAATATGCCTGCCAGTGATATTTGCCTTTGCTTCCTGCAAAAAAGACTGGCTGGATGTAAAATCAGACAAGGGACTATCTGTACCTCAAAATCCTGCTGATTTTCAGGCTATCCTTGATAATCCCAATACCCTGAACAGATTATATTCCTACGTCGGAAATTCGGGGACTGATAATATCTTCATAAATGATGCTGACGCCGGAACGCTACTGGAATATGAACTGAGTCTTTACCTATGGGAAAAGAACATACCCTGGATTAACGAAATCTCTATCCAATGGGCTTATCCCTTTACTGTCATTGAATGCGCCAATATTGTATTAGATGGTTTACAAAAAAACGGACAATCAAATGAGGAAACCAGTAACATCAAAGGCCAGGCTCATTTTTACAGGGCTTATGCTTATTACAGCGCAGCACAGGTATTTTGCCCTCAATATGAAAGCCAAAGTGCCAATACGGCATTAGGCTTACCCTTAAGGACCCTGCCGGATGTAAATATCCTTTCCCAGCGATCAAACCTGCAGGAGGTATATAACCTAATTATTTCAGATCTGAATCAGGCTTCCTACCTTTTACCGGGTACTGCATCCTATCATACCAGACCTTTAAAAGTAAGTGCCCTCGCTATGCTGGCAAGAGTATACCTCAATATGCAGGACTATCAGAACGCCAAACTGTATGCCGACTCTGCAATCTCCCTGAAATCAGCATTAATTGATTTTAATGATCCCAGCCAGGTATCCAACTCTATGTCTTTTAAGTTTAAAGCTAATGGGGTCGGAAACCCGGAAATAATCTTCTATGCATTTAAATCCCTGTCTATTTTTGAAACTGGTTTCCTCGGCCAGGGAATTCAGGTAAGCCCGGAGTTATATAATCTCTATGAAGACAATGATCTTAGAAAAACATATTTCTTCGGAAAATCCGGCAGCCGTTTGAATTTTGTAGGCTCATACACGGGAGCAAGACCAGATTTTTCCGGTATTGGCACTAATGAGGTTTATTTGATCAGAGCAGAGGCCAGCGCCCGCCTGAATTTATTGAGTCAGGCAAGAACGGATTTAAATAAGTTACTGTCACTTCGATATAAAACAGGAACAGCTCCGTCCATTACCGAAGATAATCAACTGGCACTGCTACGCACAATTTTAAAAGAGCGTAGGAAAGAGCTTCCCCGTACCGGGAATACCAGGTGGGAAGATCTCAGACGGTTAAACCTTGATCCGAATTTTGCCAAAACACTGACCAGGACCTACAAAGGGGAACAATATAGCATTGAACCGAATAGCCCAAGATATGTCCTGCCTATTCCCAACAATGAAATAAGGATGAGTGGAATAATACAAAACCAACGATAACATGAAAAAGACATTATTATATCTTATAGCAACTTTATTTTTATCCCTATTTATCATTTTGGGATTTGCTCAAAATATAAGTGCTAAAAAATACAGGATTAAATTAAAAATCGATTATGAACTAAATCAGCCCGGAGACTCTGTAACATTGTTATTCAACCCTCAAGAAGCTTTGACCATGCAGCAAATAGCAATTGTCGATAGCAGTGGAATTTGTTCATTTGATCTTGAGCAGGAATTTCCTTTTGGTAAGTTTTCAATCGAAAAGTTCAAGAAACACAAAAGAAATGATCATCGTATGATCGTATATAAATTATACTGGGAAGCTGGGGACGATATTACTTTTAAAATTAAAGATAATCTCATTGTAAATGACTATTCAACAAACCTCATTATTTCAGGACCAGGTGCAGAAAAATATAAACTTCAATATAGCCTCAGGAAAGAATTGGAGACTATTTACCAGGAGGCCCAAACAAAAAACAGCGTTTCTGCCGACTCGTTAAAATATCTCGAACAATTGGAATATCAGCTTTATTCGGTCTTGAATAAATCGAAGGATAAGATCAACCCATTTTTATACGATGTACTCAAAACAGATATTCTCATGGTTCGATATGATCCTATAATTGATAATTATATATCCTTCCGTTTGGGTTATGCTAAAGAAAGCCCGGAAAAAAGAAATCAACACATTGATACCATTCATAAAGTATTGACTAATATCAAAAAATTCCCCGTGTCCGACAGCGCAATAGCTGCGTCAGGGCGATTCCAAAGGGCATTTGGGGAATTATTTTATTCAACTGCATTACTAAAGAACAATCCTCCCGATTTAAAAACATCCCTTCGTGAAATAGTGCACTATTTTCCGGGAGTCCAAAAAGAATCCGGTCTGTTATCATTACTAAAACAATATGGCCTTACCAAAAATCAAACAGAACTAGTTGAAATTAAAAAATCAGTGAAGACATTTCCTTACAACGCCATTTTAAACAAATTATTGGTACAAAAAAGGCGTAATGTTTACGGATATACCTTTATGGACACTTCTCGAAACTTAATTGACCTGAATCAATATAAAGGAAAATATTTATTAATTGATTTCTGGTATACCGGTTGCGGCGCTTGTGCGGTGTATTATCAAAACACACTCTCCAAAATAGAGGAAGAATTTAAGGATCATTCTAAATTTGCGGCAGTCTCCATCTCGGCAGACAGGGATTTTAATAAATGGCTAAAATCAATCCCTATTAACCGGTATACAAACACCGATGCCATTAACTTAAACACCGGATTATTGGGCAATAAACACCAATTTGCTGAAGATATAGGGCAATGGAAATATCCTTTTATTATTTTAGTTGATCCTGATGGAAACATTGTTGAATATGATACCAATTCTATAAGTACTACAAAAGAGCTATTAAGAGAAACTTTAAAAAAATATCTACAATAAAAATAGGTGGAGCAAATGCTCCACCTATTTTAAGCAATGCAATTAATTATTGCTTCTTGTGTGTGTAACATCAGCATTACTGTTGATATATGCTTCTGTCTGAGGAGAGGTCATTGGGCTTGGGGATTCCCAACGACAAGGAACAGAACCTGCATTATTACAGTTAACTGGCGGTTCGCCTGCCGCAAACTGAATTTTGCCTGAAGCGTCTTTCCCTGTATAATGATACACCAGGGTGGTTTCAGTTTTCACTTCAGGTTTTGCTTTTGTTTCAGCTTTTGTTTCAGGAGTACCTGCAAAAGAGAATGCTGTAGCCAGGATCAGTGCACTGGCGCTTAAGAATACTTTTTTCATAACTTAAATTTTTGAGGGGGTAAGGATAAAAATTTACATTCATTGGCCAGTCACGAGGCAACTGGTTTTTGGGTAAGGAAATATTGCCTACTTTTTCTACAGGATTTCGGCTTCACCTGTTTTCATAACTATTTACACTGTTTTTATTGCTTATTTAACTTAATACTTATGCTATCACAAGGACTAATGAACATGGGATTGCTCGTCCAATTCGGAATTCGGGGGTCGATAGTTTCCATTTTTTTAAACTCTTCACAGCTCATAGGTTTGTCCGGTTTCAGCAATACAGCTGCTATAATTAAAAGGCCCAAAATGCAAATCATCGTAACTAAAAGTTGGATATTTAAAGTCCTATCTTCTTGTTCAGCGTTTGTATAATGCTTTTTGATATCCATGGCTATAACACAAATTACTTAGGTTAAATATACAATGTATGTTATTTCTCATTATTGTTATTTATTAGTTAATGCACGGTACACTTTTTAGCATTTCATTAACTTTGATTTACTCGTTGGTAGATAGGGATTCAGATCAATTTAAAAATCCATTTACTAATTATAAACCTTCAAATTTTGTTTATGATGATCTACAGCTCAATTGCCCGAGGGCGGCAAAATCATATTATATCAAAACACAGGTAGCTGCGTATATTTCCTGGCGGCTTCCAACTCCTGTTTATTCTTTTTTAAGATTGGAAGCAGCATTTTTTCTTACTGCTTCCAATGTCAGATCAATGCTACTTAGGACAGTTAAAGATATAGGTACTGTTCGTAGTAGAACCGGTAGTTGGATGCGACGTTTCTGTACTCTTTGCCCCGTCTGTTGCTTTAACTCCATCGAACGAAAATACCGTTCTGCTGACCAATACAATTTGATTCTTTGTTGTTTTCATAATGTGTTTTTTAAGGTTTCTGACATAAAATTAGTACACCAAAACACCGAATTCCTGATAAATTGATGAATCCCCTTTTTAGCATGCATGAATTGCCACTTTAGCCCTATGTTAACAAAAAATACAAGTCGTTTAAAGAGTATTTTGATACGGTTTTCTCCGCATATCATTCCAATAATATTGCTTTTATTAATAGAAATGTCTCCCAAGCTAACAAAGCTCAGTACGGACGGCCTGGAACTTTATATCGTTTACTATGTTTATGATATTGCCTATTTCTATTTAATTTCTATGGGGATTTTACCTCCTATAATCAGCTGGTTGAAAGAAAAGCTTTTATTACAGCAGCTTGTTGTTGTACTCGCTATTCCCATTTATGGAATCTTACTAATCCTTTATTCTGCTGGCTTTACTTTCCTGCTGAACGGCAAAGCAACATTTTTCCTGGGCTTTGATACCGTACAAAAAAGTTCCATGAGGGGAGTTTTGGTTTGCGCTCTTGCTTATGCGGTAGCCTATGCAAGAGCGAAGATCAGAGCAGACAAACAGGTAAGTGATCAAAAAATATATGCTCTCCAGCTAGAAAACAACATATTAAACCTCCAAACTAATCCCCATTTAATAAACAATGTACTGGGATACTTTGCTGAGCGTATTGAAATATATTCTCCAGATGATGCAAAAGCCATGATACTTCTGTCTGAGCTGACCTCTGATTCACTTGCTGCGACAGATGAGCAGGGAAAGATCTCTGTACAGTCAGAGGTAGATTATATAAGAAAGTATCTCAAATTAGAAGCCTTATATCGGGAAAAGGAACCTTTTAGTAACATAATGGTAAATATAAAAGGGTATGAGCATTTGCCTATTGCTCCCAAATTACTGCTTGACCCGGTAGTCAATCTATTGAAGTATGGCGACAACCAAAATGAGCAAAATCCTTCCAGTATCACTATTAGAGTACATGAGACTGTGCTGCATATGGAAACATATAATTTGAAGAAATTATCAAACAAAACCAGCGGACATCACATCGGAATCAAAAATTTAAAGCAGCGACTGGAACTAAACTATCCAGACAAGCACTTTTTAAGTATTGAAGAGAACGAAATGGAATACCGGTTAACCTTAGCTATTGAATTATGTTAAGATGCTACATTATCGATGATACGCCATCTGTGGTCAGGCAGTTACATAAGTATATTGACCAAACTGCAGGACTTGAATACAAAGACTATACAGAAAGCGGCCAGGAGGCACTACAGATATTACAGAACCCGGCCTCTGGTATAGATTTGGTATTTCTAGATATCGAGCTTCAGGACATTTCTGGCCTGACAATATTAGATTTATTGGCGAAGCATTATATTGTAATTTTGGTCAGTGGACACCACCACTTTGCTCAGGAGGCATTTGTAAAAGGCGCATCGGGTTATTTATATAAGCCTTTAAGCTATGACCGTTTCTTTGCTGCAATTGAAAAGGCAAAAGAAATACATAAACTGAAAAAAATCGGCTCGACAATAACAGCAAAATATATTTACTTACCTGGAGGCGGACGAGAGGTCAGAACAAAAATTATAACCGAAGACATAACGTATATCCAATCCTCTGGAAGTTTCTGTTCTATATTTTTCGAGGAGCAGCTTCCTTTTCTTTGTTCATTAAGCCTGAAACAGCTTAGTTTGGTACTATGCCCACCTGATTTTATCCAGGTAAACAGATCAGTAATCGTAAATAAAAGCAAAATCGTCCGGTATGATGCAAGCGACGTATACCTGGATGAAAAGAAACTCATTTTCTCGATTACCGACAAATTCCGCGATACTTTTATTGAAGCATTGACTTCTGATGGCTATAGTTTTTAGTGTTATACTTCAGATTTTTCTCGACCAAGTCCAGTAAGCTGAAAACAACCAGCTCGTGGCTTCGTTGAAAATCTGAAAATAACCGGTTAATATGCATGTGCATCAGGTCTGTCAACATAGGGGCCTGTCTCCTATCCGGACACCGATTTAAAATATCACTTAGCGATAAACTAAAATCAATCTCATTCTGATCAATAAGGTCAAGGGATTCTAGTATTAGTTCTTTATGCTCCTGAAAATACTGTCGGATCTTACGGAATTGATCTGTCTTTAAACCATGTTCCTTTTCAAACATATGTCGAACGTGGCTCATCCACTGGGACCATCGCTCCTGACCTATCGGACTACAACATTTAATATGGTTAAATAATCGGATGCAATGGCAGTATTTTAAAAGGTCATCCCGCCCTGCCTGGATCATTTGGATTACCAAATTGCTATCCAAATGGAAATGTTGTTCGACTACCTCAATTCCTGCAATACCATATCTTTCCATCTCCCGGTTATAGGCATTTATAGAAATATTGCTGATTACACCACTGTTAATCTTTGGTTCAAGTGAGTTATACAAGAGGTCTAAAAATGATAATCGATATTCATCAGGAACCTGCACTCTGAAGCGAATATGGTTTCCATTTTCATTATACCTGATAAAGAACCATTTTTTTATTGAGCTTATTTCTTTATTTAATACTTGCTGTATACCAAGTATGATGTTATCGCTCTGGGCCGGTGAACAATAAATCTCCAGGTAAAGCCAATCTTTAAACGGAAGAAAAAGTCTCTTTCCTCCATATGCTAAGTCAATAGGACTACTTTCTTTATATAACTCATTTGTATGAACTAACGGTATGGAAAACTGATTATTAAATGCATTATTATCCTTATCCCTGATTAGCGGATTTTGGGTAATTTTTACGTTTTCCAAAAAAACACTTCCTGCTTTAACGATCTCTTGCACTAGCATTGCTCCCTGAATGGAACAATTTAAATCGAATACTATGCTTTCTTCATTCCTGGGGATTTTTACTATTGGTCCTATTCCATATTGCGTTACATGATCTTTTAAAATCTCAGTCGGGTTACGGCTATCCTTAATTATTATTTCTGATTTCGATATCTTCAATTTTGGAAGGCTCAGGATAATGTTCCGAAATTCGACCTGGGGGTAATACTTCCTTCCGGTAACCAAAGCCGGAAAATTAAAGGAAAGGTCACCGATGAGACCATGAAAGGATAAATCATAAAGGAATCTGAATACAGGTAATTTTGCTCGTCGATAATTATAAGCTGATGCCATCCTTGGAATTAGTCTTTTACCTAATCTTTTAGAGCGTAGAATCACTTCTGAGCCTGATATAGTGATAAACAGATCATCTATGGTAATTGGTTTGTCTCTTCCCGGAAAATTAAGAATATTAAGTTCCTGGTTGTAAAGTTTAGCACGCCGGTTTACATTATCAACATTAAGCTCCGCGTTGTAGCTAATATCAAAAAAGAGGACATCAGGATTGGATTCCTCTTCGATTTGCGTGACTCGCTGACAAAGATCGCGAATTCCATCGCAGGTCAGGGTAAATCTTCCTGCCAACTGAGTAAATGAGTGGCCACCAATACGATCAAAATACAATTTCCCTTCATTTAAGGTACAAAAAAGTGCTACGCTGTTTGCCAGGGTCGGTCCTTGCGGGTCTACCGGAAGCCCCTTTAGATCATCTAATCTGATCGTTTCATCAATTCCTACCTTCTCTAAAGCGGATCTCAAATATTGTTCCACAGGATTTTCAAGTTTTGCTTCTTCTTCCAATTGAAGTTCTTGAATAATATTACTGACAGAATTATTATAAAAATTCCCATAACCCACTCCAATATCTGGATCAATTGCGACCATTAAAGGAATGGTTTGTCTGTCGAATCGCCTGTTATATCTTTCAATAAAAGAAACCATATTGGGATTAATGGAGCTACCGATCAGGGAGGATTTTAAAATATTAATAAGGTCTGGAATATTCCGGAAATAGCTTGCCGGAACCTGCAGATCAGGATCTACTACTTCACTGATCTGGTATTTAATTTTTTGAGCGGGTTTATAACCGATTCTAGAGAAATAGTCGGTCCCGATCATATTGGGTTCTTTTTCGGTAATGATCAAACCACAATCAATTAACGGTCGTATGTATGATTCCGCTTCCGGGATTATTTTGATCAATTCCTTATAAAACCTTGGATATTGAAGCGCCTGCAAAATTTTATTTATTATGGGATCATAACCTATTTCAGACAGTTCAAAGGCTTCTCCTACCCTTTTTACGTAGCGAATAAATCTGTCAGCAGTATAATATGTGCTATTGGCAAATAGTTGAAGTCTTTCTATTTCAGCTTCATTAGAGAGTGAGGCAATTTCAGGCCAGTTTATTAATTCATGCAAAACCCTTTCCTTCTCCAGCATATTATCTGATCCACCAGAATGAACAATATCAACTATTCCTACAGCAGCAAAAGAACCGTAGGGCGTACACCTATATTTTGCCCGGTTGAAGTATTTTAACATTGTTCTTTTAATGTGTTCCGGCTGTTGCGGAAATTCAGAATAAGATAGGCCCTGTATCAAATGGTAAAATTCAGGTGAAGAATGTTTTATGGATTGAAATAGTGCGTCCCAAGAATCTTCAAGAGTGGCTTCCATTGGAAATTGTGGTACCCGGAGAATTGCTTTAGAAAAAGGCTTCATAGTGGTTTTTAGCCTAAACTATAAATTACAAGCATTTCTTGATCGCTATTCCTATGAACTCCGGATTTAACCAGGTAAAAGTACCTTTTAGACCAGTCAAAAAATACAAAAGCGGAAGCAAGAATGCTTCCGCCTTGTTTCATTTACCCATTAAACCAAAGTTAGATGGAGTTAAAATGTGTCAATCGTCATTTGTTATTGATAACAATAGATTTGAAAAACTTATCCTTAATTTTATCATGTCTTTCATTATCCATATACCATACCTCGAAAACGTAAAGTGAGTTTCCTAATAAAAATAATTTCGAAAATCGCTTATTGTTTTCTTGCATTGAAGGTTGCATAGTTGCATATACAATATCCATTCCAAAATCATTATAACCTAGGCGATTGGCATGCTTCGAAATTAGAAAGTGAAATGGTTGATTTACTTTTGAATCAACTACCCAATTTAATGTTGCCATAGCCCATGATTCACGTGTACTATCTGCAGCCAATAGATAACCATAATAATCTTCAACTATATCTTTTTTGACACTTAAACTAAATAAACAACCTTCTTTTTCGCAAGAAAAACGTTTCACCCCATATTCATCTACTGGAAAATGAATAGGTTTATTCGGAAATGAAACTTCTAATACACGATCGATATTTTCCTTTTGCCATTTTTGAGCATTAGCATTTATCGAAACTAAAAAAATGAATACAATTGCGAGTAGTTTAGATAACATAGTAAACTGGAATTTAGTATAAAAGAGTGTCTTAAAAAAATAGACGTTTTATATATTACCTTCTATTTCTTTTTTAATTTTCCAATAATCAGTATTTGGATTATTCATCCATCCAATTTCTAAATAATGGCTATACTTGCTTAGATCTAATTCAATTTCCTGAAATTCATTTAAAACCAGGCATTTATTATCAAACCATGAATTTTGTGTTTTAATCATTGCAATTAAATCATTAAAAATTGAAACAATTGGCTCGATTTCATAATCAAAAGTTGAACAGAAATAAACCTTATAATCCACAAAACTCACTGCATAATATTCACCATTAAATGACTGCGCAAATGGGAATAATTTATTCTTTATAAACTGATAAAAAGTATCATTTTGTGAGTTAATTATTTGTCGAACGTCCTCAAGATTTGTTAACGCGAACTGATCTGCCAAATAAGTCAATCTGTGATTTTCTGGTAACTCTGCCCTGGATAAGCCATTGTGCCAAGAGTATAAATCATTTAAGCTTTCTAAATAATAATCACCATAGTTTTCAAGTATAAATTTATTCAATTTTTCTCCTTGTATTGGAGGATTAAGATAGTTTAAGGCTTGAGAATTGATTTCAAGTAAGTGTTTTTCTAAAATTTCTATTTCGTTTTTCATAATTATTTTTTATTAATTCATTGGATCAATTCCATTTGATGGAACAAAATTATCATCATATAATCCAGGTATCATTAGAATTGGAATTACCGGTGATGGTCTTAATTGTGTGGGTAATGTTGGCAAAGATGGCATATATACAGGAAATACAGGTATAACAGGAAAATCTGGGAACATATGAGGCTTTTCTTTTGGGACATATCTTGGTGTTGGCTGTTTTCTCCAATTCTGAGGAACTGTTGTGACAAAAAACTTATCTCCTTTTTTTAAACCTAGCCCCTTAGTTACCAAGGTAGATAAACCAATTCCTTGAACCCTTTGTTCCCATACAGGAACTGCGGCTACTCTTGCATTTTTACCACCTTCTTCTGACATTGCATATGGAAACTCATCCCATGACAATCCCAATCCTGCTGGTCCTGGGGTTTTTCTAAGTGCATCTCTTCTATTTTGAATTTTTGTTTGTCCACCACCATTATAAGTTAGAATGGACCACTCAGGATGTTCTTTCAAACTTTCCACTGTATGTTTATAAATTTCAGGAGTAAATTCTTCAAATACAAAGTGAATCTTCTTAATATCTGCATCAAATTTTTCAAAATCTGCATATCCATTCTTAAAGGAAATACCAACACCACCTAATGATTCAAATATTTCTTCCCATGCTTTTTCATTTTGAGAAAGCTGATTGGCTTCCTCCATTGTTTCATTTATACTGGCCATCATGTTTGAAATTCCACCTTCTAATAAGCTAGCACCAAACATAATTACCTGTCCTTCAACAACAGCTATCCCACCAGGACTTGGAATAGGATTAAACATACTCTCACTCGCCATATATACCGGCACAAGGCCCAATGGATCTACCATTGTCGATGGGTTACATGCCATAGCATGATATGGGCTAAATAATTGCTGGCCTGATTCAGCAGCCATAGGATCAATACTTAAAAATCGACCTAACTGGGGATCATATTGACGATTATGGAAATCCATCCAGTTTAAGCTTAAATCTTCCCTGTATTCATTTCCCTGGTATCGGTTTTTGTTTAGCAACATTCCTGTTGCAGAACTACCCATTCCTACAATCGGTAAACCATAAGGATAATAGTGTTTCTCCTCAAGTAAAACCCCAGGCTCCAAAGTTACAGTAAGGTTATCAAAATAGGTTGGATCTGAACTCTCCGTACTAATATAAGTTGCAATAAAACCATTTTGTGGAACTTCAATATTTTCACTTTCATCAGTACCAATTCGGCTCCAAATTTCAGAACCATCTGCCTGCCAGATATGACAAAATTCAGGTACAAGCTCCATTCTTTCATCGAAATACAGGAAGTTTAAAAATGCTTTAGGTTTGCCTGGATCAGTATAGCTTGATTGCATTGCCTCATAAGCCTGTTGAAGATTTGAACTGTTCAACAATTGAGCTGCCCAATCAGATGCTACCGAATTTTCATATCCATTTAGTTGTCCGGCAGCTTGAGCCAAGCTGTTCACTATTTGTTCAAATGTAGTACCTGAAACACTATTGGTATTTGGAGCAGAACCACTTTCATAATAGTTATCGGCATTCAAACTTAACTTATCCCCGGTCATAACCTTAAGCATTAAGGTTGTTCCTACCCTAGTAGAACTTCCATCTGCGATCAATTTCGCTGCCTTGAGATCATTGCTATTTATCGTTTCAGGTTTGTCTTCACTTAATACGGAGACTTGGTCAAACGTTTGCTCCTCTTCTACAAGGTTGGCAGTCTCATAAGTAGCATTATATGTTTGTGTCTGTGCAGCAAAACCACCAATCCCGCCTGTTCCTGCTGCATCTGCCACCACACTACGTACATTTCCAAGGTGATCCTTTACAAAATACTGCTCTTGTGTACCACCCTTACTCATATCAGTTCTACCTACAGGGGTACTGATGGATTGTAATGTATCATTTTTGTAAATAGCTGTACCTATATAATTATATATAGTGGAGTAGTTGCCATTTTTAACCAATTCTTGTATTTTATTTCCACTTGCATCATAAGAATACCAAATCCTCTTTGTGGTATCACCATATACAATTTCACTTGGTTTGTCGAACCATGTATAGTTAATGCGTGATATCCCTTTGGATACGTCGGCAAAAAGACTACCAGATGGATTGTAAGAATAGCCAACAGATGAAGTGTATAAATAATCTCCCCTATTATAGTTCGTGGTAGTTGCATCTACTACTTTTTGTATTTTATTGCTATTCGAAAAGTAAGTAAATGTAAGGTTGTCTACATTTGTCGGAAACACCATTTGATTTGCCGCCACAACAGCACGACGTTGAAGGGTAAGGATATTGCCTGTCTGGTCATAAGTCACTGTTTCGGAATAGTCATTAGTACTGTTACTCCAACCGGTAGCTAGGGTATAGGTTGGAGTTGTATTACTACGCAAATAGGCCCCACGCAACATCCGCCCAGCAACATCATAGATATAGCCATAGCTGTGTGCCCTAGTATTACCTGCTCCCGATCCTCTCCAAATCATCCCAGCTGCCAGACCATCATACCTTAGACTATCAAACCCATAATCATATCGTAGTACTTCGCCGAAGGTCATCGATTGGCTATTGTTATTCCCGGTCAAAGTATAGTTCTCATTAATACCCTGCAGTTCTCCCCGAATATTATAAGTGAAATTCTGTGTTTCGGCATTGGTACCATAGGTAATACTGGCCGCTCGGCCTAGTGCATCGTAGGTCGTACTGCTCATTACTCTCCAGGGCTGTGCATTGACCTTATGCTCACTTAAAGTCAAATCATTTGTCTGAATATCATAGGTATTTCGATACCATTCACGAAAACTTGGACCAGTTCCATTTCCATACTGATGTCCATGTGCTGTAACCAAAATTTGTCCGAGAAAGTTATATTGGGAAGCCATTGTGTCCTTTCCTCCTTTGGAATTCTGCGTAACAGTATATACAGGACGGTGTTCATAATCATAAAATGTCTTGCTGTAGCTCCAGTCTTGTAGGTTAGTAGATACTCCTGCAGCAGTAACTGTTCTGGTTGCAGAGGAGGTCTGTAAACCAAACGTACTCCCTCCAACAACATACGCTTCTGCATCGGTTGCAGTATTTAAGAATGGAGATATTAGAGTACCACTAAAGTTTTCATTTGGTAGAGGATGATTACTTTCATAACTATCATAGTAACTAAAACTTTGAATCTGTGTACCCATTAAACTAGCAGAAGGATAAGTATATTGACCAGAGCCCCATAAGTAGTAATTGAGCGTGTTTGCAGCTGGAATTGCTTCTGTCAAGGCTAAATTCTGCCAGTATTCTCTATCATTATCATCTGCAACTAAACCTGTAGCAATGGTTCTTCCTGAACGATCATAAAAAATAGCTTCCCATTGATCATTAAGAAGTTCACTAGTACTTCTTCGCATGATTACTTGGCCTTGCTTGTTATAAATGAGTTCAGTTCTTCCTTCCCCTGGTTTATGCATTGCAAATTGTCGACCTTTTGCATCATAATTATAAGAAAAGCATAGTTCATCAATAATTGCCTGGCTCACAATACCTGAGGCTGCCTCCATTGCCTCTACGGCTTTTGGCGGCAATATATATCGTAATTGCCCTAATTCATCATATATGTAATAGGTCTTAGCATAGATCTTAGGATTACGGACTATTAAGCTTGCTTCAAAAACGGGATTTCCTTCACTATTCTCCAAGGCTAATTTTTCACCTCCTTGGGCAGTTATCATTAAATTACCTTTTAGGCTATTGGCGTTGTAATAACCTATGGGTTGTGGCAAGTCATTGCTTCCAATTTCCCAAATTCTAATTGATGATTGCGGTAATCCTGAGCCTGTATTGCCGTCATTTGAGATTAATACTGTTTTTGTACCCCTCCCCTGACCAATCCGACTTCGGCCAGCTAAATAAGATGTACTACTCCGTTCCGTACTGCTGGAAGTATTGCGAACCATGGATGCAGATAATCCAGCATCGCTAACTTCAGCACCTCCTTCCGAAGGATAACGGCTAGTGTTATGATATTGAACAGATTCATATATAGGAAAACGGTCAAATTTTAAGGGAGATGAATAGGATTGAAAGTTTATTACGTCTTGCAAACTACGAATATCTGAAGGCTGAATTACAAACCTATTATTGCTTCTCCGAACACTCATTTGGTTAGGCGTTCCTTGACCACTAATTATTGTTGTTTTCATTCCAGCCTTATCGGAGGAAACAGTTTCGGTAAATATGGAAGAAGAAGTATCTCTATATTTAGGAGTCAATTGGGTAATCACTTGAATAGGATCACCAAATGAATTGTAAGCACCTTTTGGGATAGGAACTATATTAGTAACATTTCCGCTAACGGATTGCTGCGCTGTATTTGGTACATTATTTTGCCCATACACAAATCCAGGACTAAGTAAAACCAACATTGGCAACACATAGCGGTAAATAAGGCTAATTCTATTTTTCATAAATAATATTTTAAAAGGTCAAAAACCAGATTGATTAAGGATTAAGTGAAGTAGTTGAATAAATATTCTTACTTAATATTTCGCCTTGCTGATTGCGCGTCAAGGTTGGTCGACCTAGCTTATCAAATTCAAAATAGGTGATTCGACCTAAAGCATCTGTAGATGAGCTTATACCAAAAAGGGGTTCATAATTCCAGCTTTGCATAGCTGCCTCAATGGGATGAATTCGTATATCGTCTATTCCGACATTATTGCTGGTATGAAATCCAATTTTTTGTCCTGTAGATGAAGGCATAAAATAGGTTTCGTATTGTTTAAATCGACCAACAACTGCAATTTGTTTCAAGATAAACTGGGTTCCATTTTCAATACCAAAAGAAGGGATCACATTATCTGTTGCCCAAAACGTTGCTCGATATTTCTTTCCCATTGTCAGGGAAGTAGTAAATAAGTCTTTTTGAGATGTAGCAGTTAAGACATAAACACCTTTTCCAGAAATTGGCTTTACCCCTGCAACAGGAAGATAGGGGGCATTTGGATTAGATATGCTGCTACCAGGGTATACAATATTACTACTTGTGAATACTATATTTCCTTGAACGTTTTGATCAAAATCTGCATAAGCTATTTCAGTTTTTCTACAATTAATAATTTCTACAACCTTTTTATCATTCGTTAAATCAAACAAATTGGTTTTATACTTGTCACTTTCAGGCATATAAGTTTCTGAAACATTTCCCCTATTATCAAACTCCATTACTTGTGTTATAGGAACTATATTTGCAGGAAGTCCTGCCGTATTTGTATAAGATAACCCAACATTGTTATAAGGATTTATTGAAGGAAATGATGATTGACCAGTATAATCTGTAAAACTTATAGGTAAGGTAGTTTCAAGCTTAAATATTCCTTTCGTAACCGGGACATCTCCATTTAGCCCCATAGAAAAGATCGATGCGGAAATTAATTTTGCACTTAACCATTGTTGTTCTGGAGTACCAGTCCCCATCTTCCATTGCTCTTTTCCAACTAGAACCTCCATTCCTTTATTCTTCATTGTGATAAGATCTGTACTATTATCAATAACAGAACTTGGAAGGTCGTAGTTATAAACATTTACTTGTTGAATTGTCTGACCACGACTATTATTTACCAAAGTAGATTTAATATTAAACCTACTGTCAAAAGTATATTGAACCGAATCAGCTATAAAATTATTGTCAGACAAATATTTTCGGTTAATAATTTTTTTTGAACGACTTTGACCACGGTATAGTTTATAGGGATCAACTATTACAATAAAATCAGCAATCCAGTTTCTAGTTTGTTCATTGATCTTTGCAAATAGCCAGCCAGTTGATTTGGGTTCAACCATACGTTTCGATTCATTAAATCCGCTATCGACTGATGAGGTAGTATCTATTATAGATTCATATTCAGTTATAGTTTCAGACACTATTAAACCTTTATTGTCATAATTACTAATCTTTAATGGCAATCCAATTTCCCAATCTTTAATTCTTTGTTTTTGAGTAAATGGTTTTTCAATTTTGACAGCTCCGCCTCCGGCAATCAGGATTTTTGGATCACCATTTCCATCTTTAAAATTTGAGAATACATAAGACTTTCGTGAAAGTAATTGTCCATATTGATTTTTTTGATCTATTTGAACGTTACTGTATCCATGATTAGACCCTTTATAGATTGTCATAGGGCTTGAAAAAGTTTCATACCAATTTCTTGTTGTATATAGGCTACTAGGAGCATTGGGATCTCCATTTGCCCAATCGCCATCTCGGTAAACTCCTTCATCTCTGGTGAAACCTTTTGGCATAAAGCGTTGACCACCTGAATAAATAAAGTTATTTATAAGATGTACTGTACTATCATTTAAATCAGTAATCTCAATTTTTTCTATTCTAACTCCATCATTTGCACCTGAACCTACCAGATCAATATCACTACTCATTAGTGCAGAGTTTATATCGCTCAATTGATGTGCTCCATATGTAAAGGTTGTTACACCACCCGTACCACTTAGTATTTTTTTTAGCAGACCATATTGAGCATAAGTCGCATTATCTGACTTATTTGCTAGCGGGTAAATGGAATGAGATGGAACTCCCATATTTTGCCCATTAAAATAGCCGTAGAAATCCAGCCCACCGCCAAATCTACGCTGGATTAAATCGTTATATTGAAATGAATATAAAAGTTGTGAAAGACTACTGTCTCCTGAAAATTGCTTTATATAATTAAGTTTTAAACTATAGCGATCCCGTTCATCCCCTAAGCTTGTGGTAGCAATATTCTGAGGATAGTTAGGACTAGGATTATGAAAGTACGTATAACCGAACCCGTATCGCAAAATATTTTGACCTTCTTTAACAACAATGTCATTCAACTTGGGAAATGTATTGTCGGGATTTGTTGTATTGGGATTGGGAGTAAACTCAGCACGTGAATTTTCATAGTTCAATTCTACAACAATACCATTTGGATAAGTAATTTTACTTACTAAGTCCATATCAGTTTTATTAAAAACTGGGGCTATATTTATTACAGGATTTGGTTGACTCGTAGTAACGGTTTGTACCCATGAAGAATCTTGAGCAATATTTCCTGGAATTTGAAAGCGCTTATAAGTATATTTAACTGTCTTATTTACATCGTAACGAACGGAATCTAAATTCCAGCTGTTTACCAAAGGGCCTTTTGCCCCGCTATAAAAATCTGATTGATATGGTTTGGCTAAAAAAGAGGCTTCACTTCTGAAATATGCAGGTATTACAGCATCCTTTTTTACTCCAGGGCCAAAAAAATATGTAACATTCGTTTTCTTATCTCTAATGGAAATGGGATTCCCATTTATATAATCATATGATTGAGAATTTCCCGGTTCAGATGCTAATTTATAGGAACCATCCCGAAAAAAACGAATTTCATAGTCTGCAAAACTATTTGTAAAAATCTTTCCTGATTCACTTACATAGAAGTTGAATCTTAAATTCCCGGCCGAAACAACGTATTCATCACTTTCTGTATCTCGAAAAATTTTCGTTATTAAGCGTTCCGCTCCTGATTCCATTGCCACCTGCAGCCTACCCTTATACAAATAAAAAGCAGCTAAAGCAGGAACTCCTGCTGGATCAAAATCATATTGCTCAAGTGTATCCACATTCACACGAATATCATCAGGCAATCCTTTAATAATCCTTAAGATTCCCCCTCCTACATTTAAATTCCAGTGCAGACCAGCTGGACCAGCAAGCTCTCGAACTGGTATACCCTTCGTATTATAAGACAAGGAGATTCCAAGTCCATTCTGTTCATAAATTGGGATGTTAACATTGACTGTTCCGTCAAAAAGATTGGGACTATAGAGCTTAGTAACATCCTGTGCCATAATGGTACTAGAAGACATCAAAAGCGATCCCAATAATAAAAGTTGATCTTTCTTCATAAAAATTTAGAATTACTTTATTGGTTAGTTTTAGGTTATTATATTTTATAGCCCAGCCGGATGATCCAGGGGCTGTTGATGCCTGTTTTATCGTTAAGAAAATTATAGCCGATCAGGAATGTACCCTGCTGGTTGCGGTTGATGCGATAGGTCTTCATCAATCCTATATAAACTGCATCCTGTAATAATCCCATTGCCGTGCGTACATTGGAGGCATTGCCATAACGCTCCTGCAGCTGTACATAAGGCCTGTTCAGGGGTTTGAGGCTTTTCTCATAACCACCCTGCAGGCTGATACCCCAGATCAGTTGTCCGTCCAGGAATACTCTTCCGGTCAGGCCTTCGTAACTTAACTTCAGATGCTGCCAGTCACGGCCCAGGCCCAGGCTGGCATCCAGCCCTATGCCAATGCTGATGCGGGGACTATGGCGATAAGCTGCATTCAAACCGGCCTGTAACATAACGGGCTTTTGTCCGTTAGGCGATGCTCTTTGTGTTTGCAGATTGTATTGGTATTCCCATCGTTGCCAAAAGGGTATACCCCGCATAGGGTTCTTCAGATCAGCCATAGGATTGCGGAGGCCCTGCCTGGATTGTTTGATTTTATCTTTAGTATCTCTTATGGTGTTCTTTGCCTCATTAACAGCTTGTGCAGCCTGCATTACTTTCGCGGCCTGTTTTTCCAGTCCCAGCTGTTTGCTATAGTCCTGCACCTGCTGTGCGGCCTGTTGCTGTACCTGTTGTAACTGGTTGCCAAACTGCTGTTCCAATGCCGCATTGACTGAGGATTTGGTCTGGTAGCACATTTGTTTCAGGTCCTGTTCACTCAGGTTTCCTGAAGACATGCCCGGTAGTGATGAGCGGGACAGCATCTCATTGAATCCTTCTATCCCCTGCAGCAGATCAAGGGCTTTCTCTTCTGTTGCATCAGGGTCCTGTACGATCTTCTTCCAGTACTGTGCCTGCTGGGTGCCGTAACCATACGCTTTATTGAGTCTACCTAATTTGGATGCGAAGGCAGATTGGGCCAGTAAGCGGTTTAGGGCATCGCTGCGTTTTTTGAGCTGCCCCTTCAGGTACTCCTGCGCATTCAGCTGGCTGTTGAGTTTATCCATACCGGGTAAGGACAAGCCTGTACCACCAGGTATTTTTTGCTGTATAAAGGATTGTATTTTCTTCAGGCTGTCCAATGCTTTGACCGGTTGCATTCCGGCCATTTTGTTCAGTAATGCCGTATCCATTGCGGTTTTACGGATACTGTCAAAGTTGGCTGCATTTAATTTCTGATACTGTACATATAAAATACTATCGCTGCGTTGCAGTTTAGCTGCCAGACGAAACTCCTGTCGCTGCAGTTTACGCAGCATGCGTTGCTGTGCGCGGGATGCTTCCTGCTGGTATTGCAGGTGCTGGCGGTATTGTTTCTGGATATATACCTCTGCTGCATGCACGACCTCTGTAGAATCCGCAATGAATAACAGATTTTCCTGCGCATAAGCACTACTTATGCAACAAACCGATAGGCAAAAAAGCAATAGGCGACAAATGTTCAACTAATGAAGTTTAGGAAAAAAAATGCAATTAAATTGTGGTAAGAGGCAAAGTTTCAGGGGGCTATTTTTGAATAAAATTATGATGTTTTTAAGAAAACAATAAGATTCTATCCATTGCGTTTTAAAGATTTTTTATTATAATTCTTTGAAGTATCATATTCAATTTTTTGTGTATGAACATCTGAATAGTATGGATGCGCAAAATTAGAAATATCCCAAATTGGCATTTTGGGAAGAACACCCTTATTTTCATGTATATTTTTCCCCTTATGGCATAATTTCAAATGAACACAATACGATACTATAGTAATTGACAATAGCAGAAGTGCAAAGGCGCTTTTTAATAGACGGTTAACTGGCATTTAAATTATTTCAATACTTAGAAATTTAAAAAGTCACACTGGATATACATTGTTTGAGGGCTTCTAGGAAATGGTCGATGGCAGAATGAGCGAAAAAAAGTCGAAAACATAAGGATTTCTCCCTAACCTGAGAGCAATATTAAAACCAATTTTAATTAAAGTCTATAAATTATGTAGAAAATATTTCGGTTTAGCCATATCTTTGTTCGGAAAAACAGAAATCACATGGATATAAATAAGTTGACAGCATCCCATATTAAAGATATCCGCAATAAATTAGGTTACACTATTGAATATGTAGCTGAAAAATTGGATATAGCTAATTCTACATATAGTAGTTTTGAAAATGGCCATACTGAAATAACGCTGAAAAGAATAGTAGCGCTGGCACAGGTTTTTGATATGCCATGGACAGACCTACTTCCAGTAACTAACAATACACAGACCTTCAACGGACATAATGGTCTTAACGGAAACTATAATACAAACCCGACATTAAATAATTTTTTTTCAGATCCTGAAAATATTTCAAAAACGATGGAATTAATCAAGGATGTCTTAACAGGAAATAAAAAATAAATTTTCTCGCTATGAAAGCTACCAAAATAGCTACCAGCGTTTACCTAAGCTGATCCCAACAAAGCATGAAGCCTGCCAGAAAGTGTTTTTCTGTTGCAACAACACGGGTATCGTTTTGGTGTAACAGGCTAGTTGTGCACCGATCTGGAATTGCTGCACAAAGCCGGATGGCCTGTCGGGACTGAATATTACAGACGGACTGATAAATATACCGGGTATACAGCGTAATTCATTCAAACCTTTACTCCACTTATCCGCGCCCAGTATTCGGTTACGGCTCAGGAACAGCTCCTGATTCTCTGCTGTATATGCTTCTGAACTGGCATAAGCCTGTTGCTGGGCATCGTATCGCAGCAGATTAAGGTATACGGGCTTCAGCATGGTTAAAGATAATCCTGCTTCCAGGCTGGCATTCAGGCTTATATTGCCTTGTAAGATGGACGGGACGATTGTCCACTGGCGACCATAACCCAGTTGTGTAGTATAGACTTTATATTGCTTGCCAAATATATACGGGCGGTAGGCTGTCAGTCCGCGGTAAGCGGTATCCTGTCTTTGCTGCCGTACTTCCTTTTCATGGCGGATCTCTGCGACCTGTAGGCGGATGAAGCTTTCATCCTTAGGCTTTTTGTTGAAATGATAATGTACCTGTCCGCTCCATCCTGTGGTATGTAAGCGTCCCCCAACATATATAGCGTGCCTGTAATTGCTGTCTGAACCCCATGCTTTCAACTGCTTTAAACGGGTTGCCGCTTTTTGCTGCTGAGCTTTTGCCTTTGCATGTACCGTAGACTTCTGGGTATTGACCGATTGCCAAACTTTATCCTGTGCGCTCATTTGCTGTGTTTGAAGTAACAAAGATGCGATAGCTCCCAGACAAAACATGACGCAGCCTCGGTTCAAGACTGAATATAAATTTTTAAATCTGGATTGGAAAAGAGTCATTGAAAAAGCAGAGTGGTTTTTAGGCTTGAGAATTCAAAACGCAAGTTATTTCATTTTACAATTACTTTGCAAATACCTAATTATGAAATTCCCTCGTTCCATAATTGTCCTAATCTTCTTGTTTGCAAATAATAATTTGTTTGCACAGCAATCTGTTCCGGCCCTGAACCAGCTGGTACCGGCATACCGTATGCCCTATCATAAATGGCCCTGGCAGGTATACACAACACCTAATGCTCATATGTATTATCCTGCAGGTATGGATAGTGTATGCGCATTCACCCTGGCACATTACCTACAGGAGAAGGCGATTGTGGAAAAGAAAACCGGCATGTCGGTAAAAGGCACTCCGAGCTTGATCATTTATCCTGCTGTAAGCAAGGCTTATGAATCCCGCATTGGGAGCTGGGATGCGGGCACACAGGCTTTCCCCACAATAGCCCGGCAAGGCAATCGCATCATACTGGGTTTTAATGGCAGTTATATAGATTTGACAGCACAGCTGCGCATAGCCTTTGTACGCAATATGTGGCAGCAATCCTTTGGTTATATTAATGGTACGGACATACGCAGTACGGCCAATGAGCTGGACTGGCAATGGTTTAAGGAGGGATGTATACAATACCTGGCCACCGGATTTTCACTGGCTGATAATGATGTATTATATCAATGCTATCGCCGTCAGGCCTTTCCAACCTGGTCTACCATGATACAAACCGCACCCGAGCAACAGCTCATTGCCGTAAAAGGATTCTGTTATTTTCTCGAACAGACGTATCGTAAAGATGCGGTAAAACAAATCCTGTTTCAGCTCAGGAAGAAAAAGACATTTGCCGTAGCCGTACGCCTGGTCTGCAAGCGCTCCTTCGCACAATTGCAGGACCTGTACATGGCATTTTTATACAGCCGTTACGGACAAGCGCAGCAGATTAATGATACTGCTGCCCCGGTATTATCATACGCAGATTCTTTGCTGGAGCATCATCAGGCTAAATTAATATGGACTAATGCAGATACTTCTTCTGCACTATGGATCAGGCAAGGTACTGAAAGCCGCAGTGTATGGATGCAGCAGGCAGGACAGAAACCGAAGAAATTATATACTTATTTATTGCCCTCATGGATCAGTAATTATAACTGGGATACCTATCCGCTGGTACAGGTAAGTGCAAGACGCATCTATATCATTGCCCCGGAAAAGGGATGTATGCAGGTATCGGAATACAGCAGTTCCGGTGCGAAACTTAAGCGCAGCGCATTACCCCGCGGTATAGATGGCATCAGTAGTTTTGAAGCGGTGAGTGAACGGGAGTGGCTGATGACAGCCTATACTAAAGGCCGAAGTGATGTGATCCGTTTCCTGCCGGGTAGCCTGAAAGTAATCCCGGTGACCAATGATCTTGCTGATAATACACTGCTTAATACAGATAAATCAACAGGTACAATCCGCTACTACAGCGGTTATCCTGATCTGGTCAAGCTGAAAAAGAATAGCCGTATAAAAGATAGTATTGTTGCCGATACGATAAAAGGAAGGGCTTATGGCTGGTATAGTAATGCTCTGGAAGGGAAAGCAGAACAACTGCTGATCAGCGACAGTACTGTATTTGAACAAGAATTGCAGGCTGCATTATCTGCAACAGATACTTCATTGTCGCAACACCGGAAAACCTGGTTACTGGCGTATCATAAGCAGAAAAAGACAGACGACAGTATTGCCGCACTGGAAGCAAAGTATACATCACAGGGCGGAAATTCTTTCCTGCAGCAGGTTTTGGGCAGTAATAAGGATACCGGCATAAAAAAAGATTATACCATTTTTGATCCTAAAAAAGTACAGTCCTATCGACTACAATTGCATAGCCTCTGGTTCCAGGCAGCGATCAATAATGATTATTTTATTAATCGTCTGCAACCATATCAGGGCTACCTGGGCACGTATAAGTATCCGGAGATCGGTGGCATGTTCAGCAGTGGTTACAGCGATATCTTTGAGCAGCATCAGTTCAGTATAGGCTATAAATTACCCGCTGGTACAGAAGGTAGCGATTTCTTTGTGCGCTATCATAATAAACAAAAACGACTGGACTGGTATGCACTATATTTCCGCAAAGTAGAAAGCCTGAAACCTGATCCCCGACAGGCATGGGTGGATGCACAGGGTATTCCCTACCCGGCTGCAGCTAAAGTAAAGACGTATTATTATGAACTGGGTTTTAATTATCCGTTTACTTATCATAGTGCAGTAAGTGCTACCATCGCTTATCGTAAAGGCCGTACGGTATTCCTGGCAACGGATCCGTACAGCCTGCCTTATCCGGCATTGCGGGAGCAATGGAACATGAATACAGTGGCACTGAATCACAACCACCTGAAACCAACAGTACACAATAATGCTTTCTACAGCGGCTTTCGCAATAAATTGTTATTGGATGTAATGATGCAGATCGGCAGTAAAAATCCTGCATTTACTTATGGCATCAGTAATCAGTTTGAATGGCATCAACCATTACATAAAGCCATTAACTGGGTTACGATGCTGAAAGCCGGTTATAGTGGTGGCGGGGAACATATCCTGTACACATTCGGCGGTGTAGATCATAATGTAAATGGTAAAGTAGACTCTTCTGTATTATTCAACCAGCAGGCCCCTTATGTATTTCAGAGCCTGGTGACGCAATTGCGTGGCTTTAAACAGAACAGTCTGTATGGTAATGTTTATGGTTTGCTGAATACTGATGTATATGTACAGGTTTTTGATGGCTTGTTTGATTATAAAACACCCTATTCTTTCGTAAACCGACTACAATTAGGTGCCTTTGCAGATGTAGCCTGGGCCAGGGAAACATGGAAGCCGGATGCGCTTTGGCAACAGCGGCATAGTTTCGGCCTCAGTGCCAAAACCATACTGGCCGGTTATCCTATAAGGCTGGACCTGGCTTTTCCGTACAACTTCAGTCAGTCACCGATGTTGCATTTTTCATTAAGGTTGTAAAAAATCTAAAATATAAATCGCGAAATATTCTATTTCACATTTTTGTGTATTATTTTAACCTCAAAATTACCTGATTCACCAGGAATGAAATACTAAGGCCTTGATTTTCAAAAGGCGACTATGCAGATTTGAGCTGTTAAACAATTAGCAACCAAATCAAAGGTTATGATAAATATTGCACAAAAGCTTCATCAGGAACTTAAGCAGACCATTCATGAACTCGATTATAATGGGACTTCAGGACTAGAGTTTTATAAGAAATGCTCACAACTTGCACAAGGAATCTTCAAAAGATTACGCAACGCATTATCCGAATACAAGTTCAAAAATCAAGAGGAAGAAATTGAATTCTTTAAAATAACAAAACCCAGATTACATGCTGATGTGCTATTCTATATTGAATGCTATAGAATAGAATTAAATAGCCCACCCATAAAAGAGAAAAAGGCTCAAATAATCTATTTGAGGCAACTATCAATATATTATTCCCAATTAATCAATAAAAATGGACCTATAAAACTGTATTATATCACAGAAAGAACCGAAGAAGATGTTCTGCTATTTACCAGATGCAAGAATTTAAATAGCTTTATTCCATTCGATCCTTTACAGGAAGTAGATGAATTGTTCCCTCCTGCCAGTACAGAATTTGCAAGAATAATGGCTTATGATCGCATTTTATATGAGATAAATGAAAGGTTGTCTGCGGTAAAAAAAGGGAAGAAATCCTCCCCTTCATCTATGCCACCTCTTACCTGGACCGGTACCAAAATTGAATTGGTAGAACTTGGATATGCCCTACACTCAGCAAAAAGCATTAATAACGGAAATGTGGATCTGAAAAAGATTATGATGGGATTAGAGCAACTATTTAATGTCGAAATTGGACAATATTCCCGGTATTTTCAGAGTTTATTGATCCGGCAAGGAAGCCGAACTCCATATACTGAAAAATTGAATGGAAATCTGAGCAGGCGAATGGATGAATCAGATCAAGGTAAATACTAAATACGTAAAATTTAAAAGAGGTGGACTTAACAATCCACCTCTTTTTTTGTGAAAATCGCATCTCTTTTAAAACTTTTTCGTCAAAAAGTGCCCCAATGTAATTACATGGGATTACATAACCGACAATACCTCATAATCAAACATTTACACCAATAAAGGCTCTTATTTCAGGCCACAGGAATAAATAACAACTTCAATTACATTAAAATTCACACTTAATGTAATTACATCTGACTGTCAAATCCCCCTTCTTTTCTGTAGCAACTTTGCATTGTAAACAAACAACAATATTCAACACAAAAATTGTAAAGCGATGCTACAACACATTACCTGGACACAGTATATAACAGTTTTGGTTATCCTGCTAATTATTTATTACCTGATCTATTTTATCCGTTTCCATCGAAAAGGATATACACGTTTGCTGGACAAGCTCGAGCAAGGCGAAGTAACCGATCTGGAAGAAGAAGAGATTGAAAAAGAAAAAAATAAAGCGGAAGAATTGTTGAACCAACTTGAGCTGTTGGTTAACCGTATCCGCAGTGGCGTATTGGAAAAGGCAGGCACAGAGGCGACCAAAGATCAAATTCTTGAAGGAATTTCAAAAGAGGTCGCAAGCTTTGGCGGGTTAAGCCAGCCTGCCTACCAACACGCGCTAAATAATTTCATCATCGAACATTCAATGAAAATCTGCGGGGTAGAAATCAGTGAGGATGATTTGCAGCGTACGTGGAATGAGCTACCCCGCTTCCGTTAATTTAATCCCTACATCAAATGAAAAACACAAACAAAGTTGTTGTCCTTGTTGCTTTTGCAGCAGCCCTGGCCTTAAGTTGTCAGCGGGAGATCCTGAAACCAGAAATCACGGGAGAGTTCGAAAAGAGCACAGGTATTCTTCCGGGAACTGGATTGGAAGTCAATGGTCCAAAAGTTATCAATGGATACCTTGCCTTTCCAGACCTGAAAGCCTTTGGCAAAACAATGGAATCCCTGCAGAAAGAGGGTATGAATCTTTCAAGTTGGGAAAAGCAGTTTAAAGGATATCAATCATTGAGAGCTGTACAGGAAATAGCAAAAGAATCGGAAGAAACGACATCGGTACCTTCCTGGAATACTGCCGATATTCCCGATCCTTACTTTCGAGCTGTCCTCAATAATTCCGGCAGGATTCAGATTGCGGATACGCTATATCAGTTTGAACCGGGCAAGGAAAAAGGAATAGCTTATGCCATTCCGCAGGCTTCGATCGGCCAGGTTGTAACCGGTAGTATTAAGCCGTCTACAGTTAAAGGAGTAGTCATTCACCATACGACTATGACCCTGTTACCTTTCCCTAGATGGGCCGATGATCCAATCCGAATCGATGATCCTTCATCCTGGAACCTCTGCCAGTTCCCCGGTTCTTTTATGATGCCCTGGTGGGGACAAAAAGGCGGTAGCATATTTCACGATGACAATGGAGTAGAATTACCCCGAGATAATGGCAGGAGAATCCGAATCGACTACCACCGGTGGCGAGTTGGTTATATTTTCTACTCCTCGATCGGGATCAGGGTAAAGATCTATAAAGATACCCGATTGGGCGGCTGGCTGTCAAATATTAAAATGGATAAGGTATTTATGGAAGGTTGCACTAAAGGCCAGATTATAACACCGGGACTTGGTCCGCTCAGCTTCCATGAAAATGCAATGATTTCAGCGACAAACACCAACGAACTTGAAAAAACACTGAAATGGTCAGCAGCACCAATGCATACTGAGATCATTCCGGAACATTTCAATTTTCATTTCAAGGCTTATTTCAGAACTAAGCCTGTGGAAAGATATATAAAAGAATAAGCTTAACTACCAAGGTGAAGAGCAGATCAGTGTAGCGGAAAGGTAGTCAAATAGCCTGCATAAGGCTGGGGAGGAGTCATTAGGTTGGTGTGTAGTTTAGGTGGTTTGTGCTCCTCCCCTTATTAAACAAAAATGATTTCTAACAAAGGTTGGGGATTGGGATAGGTGAAGGTTGGAATGTGTGAGTGGTATGATCCCTCCCCTCCTTTTTACGCCCATACTCGCCGTTTTAAACAGCGAATATGAACAAGCAATATCAAAAAATACAAAGAAGTGGAATTATGAATAAATGTGTTGTCGTACTAACAATAATGATTTGTTGTATTACGACAGTATATAGTCAGGATGGTGCAGCCGGTATTCAGGCTGCGAATACTCAGGTACGTTCATATTTCGATAGTGGAACCCAATTAATGTATGGAGTCGGTGCACTGTTGGGATTAATTGGCGGAGTGAAGGTATTTCAGAAATGGAATGCGGGTGATCCCGATACCAGTAAAGTTGCCGCATCCTGGTTTGGTTCCTGCATATTCCTGGTGGTAGTTGCCACTATCATTCGCTCCTTCTTTGGTATATAACAGTTTAAATCAATTCAATCATGCATCAGCAACTTAAAGAATCATTATGGGCCTATATCGTCCATAATAACCCGGAACTCATGTTCAACTTACAGGAGGATTATTCCGTAACCAGATACCTGGATGATAAGGTCAGTAGTGTTATGCCTAAAGTCCTTCAACTTTTGGAACAGGATAAGCCGGGACATGTCATCCTCGAACTCTGTATGGAACAACTCACTGAGGACCTTAAGCCTTCAAAATACCATTACATCAAAAAGGTATTGAAAAGGGAGTTTGAACTCTTTTATGAGCGCTTTAAAGAAGAGGGCATCCTGACATACGAAGCCATAAACCTAATCGAGCATTGCGAACCTGTGTTTAAAGAACTCCACTTTAGTATTGATTCCCAGGAGAGTTCCCTGATCTGGGCAGGGGTTACAGGAGCTACAGCCGAATACCTTAGACAGTTTCATAACAGACACTAAACTTATATCATGGCCAACAGTGTTTATAAGATCAATAAAGGAATTAATAAATCCATAGAGTTTAAGGGACTAAAAGCGCAATACATCTGGTATGTCGCTGCAACGATTCTCATTTTACTGGTCCTTTTCTCTATTCTTTATTTTTTGGGCATTAGCCAATACTTATGCCTGGTTATTGTTGGCCTAACTGGCTTTTGGGTATTAAAAGTCATTTTCGGCTTAAGCAAAAAATATGGTGAACATGGTCTGATGAAGGCGATGGCAAAAAAAATGGTTCCTTCTGTATTACGATCCAATGACCGAAACATCTTCCAAAAACCTTTAAAGCAGAAACAATATGGAAAGGCAGTTACCAACCCTGGAAATCGAAGGAACAAGCTTCGTGGTTGACGTCGACTCAATGGTCATCATTCAAAAAGGTGTACCAGAAAACAAAATCCAATTTGCGGAAATGGACAATGAGGACACTCATTATAGTATGGAATTTGATCCAATTTCAAGAAGTCTAGCTGAAGGAGGATCGACAAGTGAAGCGAGCAAATGGGTTAACATACCCAGAATGACACAACTGGACCCTCAAGGCATGGCCAGTAAATACCATGTCCCAGTTGAAGGGATTTCCGATAAAATGGATTTTGAAGTCATGCTGGAAAGTCCAGATTTAGTCATGCGAATGCAGGGAAAGCTTAATAGGATTGAAATTGAGAGCCATCCCTTTTATGTTGATTTCAATATGTGGTCGTTAAGGCCACATAATGATTTCTCTACACTTGGAATCAGCATGGCGCCACTATATGAAAATGAAGAATATGAATTCTTTCCTGAAGATACTATCTACCTATATAAGCCTGACAAACATGAATTATTTGAACCCGATTGGGGCATCATTACAGAATTGCCGAAAGATACGGTGATCCTCAAGTTCCCATTTTTAAAAGAAATGGACCCGGTGGGATATGCTCACAAATTTAATCGCCCATTAAAAGAGTTACTACTCGAAACTAATTTTAAACCTGTAACCAAGGCAATTAAAAGGGAGCTAACAGAAACGAATCTTCCTGAACTATTTAAACAGAATAAGGAACGCTTGGCAAGGGAAAAGGCTCAGGAAAAGAAAAATGCCCCTATAAAGAGGAAATCAAGAGGTATATAAAGCATTTAAAGGAATTGTGAACATGGAAAAGTGGTTGAAGGATTTATTTCCCATATTAGATATAGAAAATGGTTGCATCATCTCAAAGCAAGGAGATATTACCGTTGGATTCAAGGTTGAACTCCCGGAGATCTTTTGCCTTTCCGATAGTGAATACGAAAACTTTCATCAGGCATGGATCAAAGCGGTAAAGGTTTTACCAAACCATTCTATTATTCATAAACAGGATTGGTTTATTGAAAAGAGCTATGAGGCTGACTATGAAAACAAGGAACTATCCTTTCTTTCCCATAGCAGTGAACGGTTTTTTAATGAAAGGCCTTTCCTGGAACATAACTGCTACCTGTACCTTACCCGGAAACCTAATGGAAGGAAAACAGTAAATAGTATGTTTTCAAACCTGATCAGACCAACTGTAATCCCAAAACAGATAAAAGATCCTGATTTCATACAAGAGTTTATCGATGCCTGCGGACAGTTCCGCCAAATAATGGAGGACAGCACTTTCGTTAAAATGGAACCCATTTCGGAGGCAGAACTATGGAGTACTGCTAACCATGCTGGACTACTGGAGCAATATTGTTTTCTTCAGGTAGCTGAAACGAACCTTGTACGCGATATTGAACTCAAAGATGGACTGACCATTGGCGGTCAGCACTGCCAGCTGTACACTTTGGCTGCAGTAGAAGAATTACCATCTTATTGTGGAAGCCGGATAAACTACGACAAATACAGTACCGACAAAACTAAGTTTAGCGTTGGATTTGCATCCTCCATTGGTCAGCTGCTCCCCTGCAATCATATCTATAACCAATATATATTTATTGAAGATGCCCAGCAGACCATTAAGAAACTGGAAAGCAAAAGACTCCGGTTACAATCACTTTCGGCCTATAGCCGGGAGAACCTGATTGCCAGGGATGCTACAAATGATTTTTTAAATGAGGCAATCGGTGAACAAAGACTTCCGGTCAAGGCACATTTCAATCTTTTAGTATGGAATGCAGATAAGTCGAAACTAAAAGATATTAAGAACCAGGTTTCTTCTGGGCTTTCCAGAATGGATGCTATTGCCAAAGAAGAAACGGTAGGTGCTGCGCAGATTTTTTGGGCGGGTATCCCCGGCAATGCTGCAGATTTCCCGATCAATGACTGCTTTGACACTTTCGCTTCTCAGGCTGTATGTTTCTTTAATCAGGAAACAGCCTACCAGAGTTCAATAAGTCCGTTCGGTATCCGATTAGGAGATCGCTTAACCGGGAAGCCATTGCATGTAGACATTAGTGATGAACCTATTAAGAAAGGTATTTGTACGAACAGAAATAAATTCCTTATCGGACCAAGTGGCTCCGGAAAGTCATTTCTGACCAATCACTTGCTGCGTAGTTATTATGAGCAGTTAACTCATATTGTGCTCATAGACGTGGGTCATAGTTATAAAGGCTTATGCGATATGGTTGGTGGCTATTACTTCACCTACGCGGAGGATAATCCCATCCGGTTCAATCCTTTCTTCATTTCTGAAGGTGATAGCCTGGATACAGAGAAAAAGGAAAGTATAAAGACCCTTCTGCTCGCCCTTTGGAAAAAAGAAGATGAGCCATTTAAAAGAAGTGAATATGTCGCCATGTCCAATGCCATTACCGGCTATTTTGAATTCCTACATGGTCAACCTGAAGTATTCCCATGTTTCAATACCTTCTATGAATACCTGGAGCAGCAATATGTGCTGGTTTTAGAAAAGGAAAATGTAAAAGAGAAGGAATTTGATATCAATAACTTCCTTTTTGTACTCCGTCCTTATTTCAGAGGCGGCGAATTTGACTACCTGCTTAATGCTACTGAAAACTTAAACCTACTGCAAGAACGCTTTATTGTTTTTGAGCTGGACAATATAAAGGACCACCCCATTTTATTCCCCACAGTGACGATCATCATCATGGAGGTTTTCGTCAATAAGATGCGCAAATTAAAGGGTATCAGGAAGATCATTCTCATAGAGGAAGCCTGGAAAGCACTGATGAAGGAAGGGTTTGCAGAATATATTCAATACCTGTTTAAAACGGTAAGGAAACACTTTGGCGAAGCTTATGTCGTGACGCAAGAGATTGAAGATATCATCTCCTCTCCCATTGTCAAGAAGGCCATTATCAATAATTCTGATTGCAAGATCCTTCTCGATCAGAGCAAGTACCAGAACAAGTTTGACCAGATTCAGGAGCTTCTTGGCCTGACAGATAAGGAGCGTGCACTGGTTCTTTCGGTGAATAAGGCAAATGACCCTACTAAAAAATACAAAGAGGTTTTTATCTCTCTGGGTGGACAGCTCAGTAAGGTATACCGCACTGAGGTTTCCCTTGAAGAGTACCTGGCCTACACCACCGAACAATCAGAAAAAGTAAAAGTCTTTGAGTATGCTGAAAGATTTGGTGGAAATATTAAAAAAGGTATCCAGGCACTTGCCAGGGACCTATTTGTTGGAAATAAATAATACAAGCTATGAAAAAGTATTTAATCGTATTTGTCTTCTCCTTTACCCTTGCGATGGTAACCCTACCGGTTGCACCTGTTCATGCAACGCCGATCGCTATTTTGGAAATCATTAAAGCCGGGGTAAAGAAAGTGATTAAAGCTGTAGATCTGAAGATACAGCGTATGCAAAACAAAACCATCTGGTTACAGGATGCACAAAAAACACTGGAAAACACCCTATCCAAACTAAAGCTTGATGAGATCGCCGATTGGTCAGAAAAACAAAAGGAACAGTACCGTAAGTATTATGAAGAACTCTCCAGGGTTAAATCCATTATTACATACTATCAGCGAATCCGGGATATAATGGATAAGCAGATTCAGCTGGTTGATGCATATAAGCTGGCCTGGCAAAAGCTTCAGGGTAATCATCATTTCACCGCCAAGGAGCTGGATTATATGGCTTCTGTTTATAGTGGAATCCTGGAAGAAAGCCTGAAAAATATCGAACAGATCAGTATGCTGATCAGCTCGTTTAATACCCAGATGTCTGATGCCAAAAGAATTGAACTTATAAATAAAACTGTAGATGGACTGGATGAAAATTACACCGATCTAATACTGTTTAACAAACGCAATTTCAGTATTTCCATACAACGCTCTAAGACGCAACAGGAAGTGGATTATGTTAAACGCCTTTATGGTATTGATTAAACCAATGTATTATGAAACAACTTGTTTTTCTTTTCTTCCTTGTCCTGGCCATATCAACCGTTAAGGGACAAGCGCAAAATACTGCTGAATGGCTCAGGCAAAAGAATACTCAAAAAAAATACCTGCTGCAACAAATTGCTGCGCTACAGATACATCTTGAAAGCATAAAGAAAGGATATCGTATAGCCCGAACAGGACTTCATGCGGTATCAGATCTGAAAAATGGAGAATTCAACTTGCATAGCCTTTACTTCCAGTCGTTGAAGAAAGTCAATCCTACTATCCGGAAATATGGGCGTATAGCGGAAATCAGTGCTACACAAGTAAAGATTTTAAAGGATTATAAAGCGCTTAAAGATCGAATACAGGCAGATGGAATGTATAGCAGAGCAGAACTTGATTATATCGATAGAGCTTCAGGCAGTATTCTCGACAACTGTGAGCAAGTGATTTCTGATCTAATTGATGTCGTATCTGATGGCAAGCTTGAACTAAAGGATGATGAGCGATTGGAACGCATTGATCAGCTCTATAATGCCATGCAGGAAAATGCCGACTTATCTCGCTCCTTTTCTTATGAAGTAATGGGCATAAGTCAGAACAGGGCAAGTATTCATTCAAATATTCAATCCAGCCGTAGACGTGCTGGCTTAATTCAATAGTTATGAAAAAGTATGCATTGATTTTCTGTATCTGCCTAATTGGCTTATTGCAGAGTACACAAACCTATGGTCAGGCAAATGAAATCGCACAATTGCTGCTTAACGTTGAAAAACTTACACAGTTTAAGGCCATCCTAAAGCAAATGAAGGATGGTTACAAAATTCTTAATGGGGGTTATAATACCGTAAAAGATCTATCTGAAGGTAACTTCTCCTTACATAAAACATTTCTGGATGGCCTGATGGAAGTAAGTCCAACCGTAAAAAAATACCGCAAAGTAAACTTAATCATTGAAGCACAATTTGCACTGGTAAAAGAATATAAATCGGCTTTTTCCAGATTTAAGGCCGATGGCTCATTCAATACCAAAGAGCTTGAGCATATCGAAAAGGTTTATGGTAATCTACTGAAGCTAAGCCTTCGTAATCTCGATGAACTTGCAGGTGTCATTACAGCGGGCCAAATGCGAATGTCTGATGATGAGCGGTTAAAAGCCATTGACAGAATTTATGAGGATATGGAAGAGAAGATACAGTTCCTCCGTCACTTCAATTCGGAAACTTCTATTCTAGGTCTTCAACGTGCCAAAGCAAAAAAAGACCTGCAATTCGGTAAAAAACTAATTGGTATCACTGAATAATTCTTGGATAATGAAAAACTTGAAATACGTATTATTATGCTTTCTGGTCACCTTGCTTATACCATTTGGTGTGCATGCGCAAGGTGTTGCCACAGAACTAAATGGAATGCATGCCGTTCTTGATCAGTTGTATGATGAAATGATGCCCCTCTGTAGCCAGCTAATTGGTGTTGGCAGAGGATTGGCAGGCTTTGCCGCCCTATTTTATATTGCGCACCGGGTTTGGAAACACCTGGCAAGTGCCGAACCTATCGATTTCTATCCTTTATTCCGCCCTTTCGTCATCGGATTTTGCATCACTATATTTCCTTCCATCCTGGGTATGATCAATGGTGTAATGAAACCTACCGTAACTGCTACAGCATCAATGGTGACAGGTTCTAACAAATCCATTGAAATCCTGCTCAAACAAAAGGAAGAAGCCATTAAGAAAACCTCGAAATGGCAAATGTTTGTGGGAGAAGATGGTCAGGGAGACCGGGATAAATGGCTCAAATACAAATACAATAAAGATATTGATGAAGGCTTTATGGACCGCTTCGCCAATAATATCGATTTTGGATTGGAAAAGGCTGGCTACAATATGCGTAACAGCGTTAAGGAATGGATGAGCCAGGCATTGGAGATCCTTTTCGAAGCGGCATCACTATGTATAAATACCCTGAGAACCTTTCAATTAGTCGTTTTATCCATTCTTGGGCCTCTTGTCTTTGGTTTGGCTGTCTTTGATGGTTTCCACCATACCCTAACGGTTTGGTTAGCCAGGTATATTAACATTTTTCTTTGGCTTCCGGTGGCCAATATTTTTGGCGCCATCATCGCCAAAATCCAGGAGCAAATGATCAAACTGGACATTAGTCAGATCGGAGAACAAGGAGATACTTTTTTTAGCAGCACAGATATTGGATACCTCATCTTTTTGATCATTGGTATTGTGGGTTATTTCACCGTTCCCTCTGTAGCTAACTACATTGTCCACGCAGCTGGCGGGGGCGCCTTACAGCAAAAAACGACCGGTATGTTTTCATCTACTATGGGGGCTGCCCAATCATTGGGTACATCAGCGGCTTCCATGGCAACAGGTGGCGCCCTTGCGGGTATGGGAATGGCTGCTGACGCGATGGGAAATGCTGCCTCATCCATGAAAGACGGAATGGCATCGCAAGGTAATAGTGCTCCGTACTTTAAAGATAAACTTAGTGGAAACTCTTAACAGCAAAAACTATGTTTAAAAAAATTCAAAATATAGACACTTCTTTTCGCCAATTCAGGCTTTTCAGTTTTTGCATCATGGCTGCTACTAGTCTGATTTGTATCTATACGGTGTATACCAGTTTTAAAATGGTCACCAGTATGCAATCTCGAATCTATGTGTTGGCAAACGGCAAAGCTCTGGAAGCATATTCTTCTGACAGAAAAGATAATATACCTATTGAGGCTAAGGATCACATCAGAACCTTTCACCAGTTTTTCTTCACGCTTGATCCCGATGAACAGGCCATAAAAAGTACCATTACGAAAGCTTTATACCTGGCAGATGAAAGCGCTAAAAAAGTCTATAACAACCTCCAGGAGAACAAGTTTTATTCCGGCCTAATTTCCGGCAATGTGAACCAAACTATTAAGGTGGACAGTGTTCAGATCGACGTTAACCAGTATCCTTATAAATTCCGCTGCTATGCTACCCAGGATATTATTAGGCCAACTACCATTTCCAAAAGGAGCCTGATTACGGAAGGTGAACTAAGAAGTGTTTCACGAACGGAGAATAACAGCCACGGATTTTTAATAGAGCGCTGGAATACGATTGAAAATAGAGACATAAAAACGGTAAACCGTAATTAGTATGAAAAAATTAAAAAATCCCGAGCCTGGACAAAAGGTAAAACCAATACCATCCATTGGATTATATATCTCCAATAGGCTTAATAACACAGGAAATAAATGGGCAGGACAGTTGAAAAAGAAAACTGCTCACTTTAATCGCAGAACCTGGCTTTTCCTGCTTGCAGCCTTTATAATTCTCGGAAGCGCGATATGCCTTTATATTATAATAACGGCAATTACAGGTACACCAAATCATTTTTTTCACTTTTAATGAACATCAATATGGAACAACAACCTTTAAATGAACAACAGCAAAAGCAAAGAAAGTTTTTCCTATTCCTACCCCTTATCTGCATCCCGTTTCTTACGCTCATGTTCTGGCTAATGGGCGGAGGTAAATCGGAAACAGCTATGGCAAAGGCAGATGGTGGCCTCAACCTAAATCTGCCTGAGGCAAATAACAAGGAAACCGAGTTTAATAAACTTGATTTCTATAATCAGGCAGAAAAGGATTCCCTCAAACTGAAGGAATTGATGAAAGCTGATCCCAACTATACCCGGGGGGTGGATAGTGACTTTATGGCCTCACAGGACCTTTACGGCCTTACGCCTACCGGCCTAAATACATCCGTGTATTCCAGCAATAGCGGAGGAACTGCCAATCAGGAGTCAAGGATTTACAACCGCTTGAACCAGCTACAAACTGAACTTAACCGTAACTATGTTACACCCCAGGAAACCTATTATAGTACTCCATATCGGAATTATGCGGCACCATCTGTCAATACTGAAGAAGTAGAACGTCTGGAAAAAATGATGGAATCCATGTCAGGGACAGCGGAGGAAGATAAGGAAGTAACAGAGCTCAGTTCCATGATGGATAAAATACTGGATATCCAACACCCCGATCGCGTACAAAAACGCCTTAAAGAGCAATCTGAACAGCATCATGGTCAGGTGTATTCCTTCAAATCTGCCCCTAAATCGGCCTCCATAACTGTGTTGGATAACAGACCGGTTAAACAATATGCGGAAGATTACAATACAAACGGAGATAAACCATTGAACTCCTTTTATGGATTGGACAATAATGCTACATCTAACCAGGATCTTAATGCAATAGCTGCCCTGGTCCACGAAACTCAGACTTTGGTCAGCGGGTCTACAATTAAACTTAGGCTGTCCAATGATGCATTTATCAACGGAGTGCTCATTCCAAAAGGAAGCTTTATTTACGGCCAGGTTTCACTTCGGGGTGAACGCCTCGAAGTTGACATTGATGGCGTACAATATAAAGAATCCCTATTCCCCGTAAAGCTATCTGTTTTCGACCTTGACGGCATTGCTGGAATAAGAATACCAGGAGCCATTACCCGTGATGTAATTAAACAAAATTCAGATCAGACCATACAAAGTATGTCACTAGGAACTTTTGACCAGAGCCTCGGTGCTCAGGCCGCATCAGCTGGAATAGAACTGGGCAAAAACCTGTTATCCAAAAAGGTAAAGCAAATTAAAGTTGAAGTAAAGGCAGGGTACCGTATCCTGCTTAAAGACAATAAGCGTAAGGATCAATAAAACCAGTAAATCAATATCTATAATATATCCATTATGAAAACAATCATCAACATCTTATTAGCATTCATTTGCTTTAGTATTCAAACCACCTTAAGTTTTGGTCAGGATTCCCGAACAAGAATTACCGGAATGATAGAGCCATATAACGTGGGCATATCATACGACAAAACCATAAATCTGATCTTCCCCTATTCCATAAAAAGTGTGGACCGGGGATCAGCTGACATCCTAGTTCAAAAAGCTGCAGGAATAGAAAACGTATTGCAGGTAAAGGCAGCCGTTCAGGAGTTCCAGCAAACTAATCTTACGGTTATCACAGCAGAAGGTGCTTTGTATTCCTTTTCCATGCGCTATCAGGAGAATCCGGCATTTTTGAATTTAAAAGTGGCTGACCTGGCCATTCCCTCCGCTCCCATTGTACAATTTAGTCCGGAAATGGAATATGAAAGCCAGCTCAAGGAAATAGCACAGAGGATCAGTACTAAACAACCATTCCTAGGCAAGGAAGCCGACAAAAAAAACGATATGAAAATAACTCTAGATGGTATTTACATCAAAGAGGACCAGCTTTATTTCCAGTTTACCCTTGAGAATAACAGCTTGATCAATTATGATATCGATCAGTTCCGGCTTTATATCCGGGATGCAAAAAAGTCAAAACGTACGGCAAGCCAGGAAGTTGAAATCCTGCCAACCTATAGCTATGGAAATCTTAAAAGGATCGAGGGCAATTCAAAGCAGACTATTGTACTGGCCATAAAAAAGTTCACTATTCCTGACAAAAAGTATTTGAAAATTGAGTTGCAGGAACAAAATGGTGGTCGTGGGCTGGAACTTGAAGTTAGAAACAAAACAATCCTGAAAGCCAGGAAAATATAACAAAGTGCATCATTAAATAATTTTAAAAATGTGAAGGAGGATCTGAAATGAACGAACAAAATGAAATTAAACAAGAAACAGTAAACGCAATGGCAGATGCCATCTTTTATGCTGGATTCGGGGCTATTGGAAGAGATCAAATAACGGAAGCTCTTTCAAAAGGCACAGAAGAATTCCAGATTACCCATGATACTAAAATGAATGGGGACAGTGTGCGCGGTATACTCCATTTTAAACGCTCAGACCAGGATATTGATAAAGTGTTTTTTAATTCATTTGATCTTCTTGTAAAAAAGGAAGGCAAAGAAGAAACGCTACAGCAAAAATTCCCGGTATACTTTGGCAACAAGTATACCCTTAAAGAAGGATACAATTTGCTGGATGGAAGGTCTGTCAACAAAACCTTTATAAAAATAAACCCCGACGATAAGAATGACCGTCAAACTTCCGAAGCCTGGGTCTACCTGGATTTTAAAAATTCGGATGAGTATGGAAACTTTCAGATGGACAGAAGGTATCAATATGATTTAGGAAAGCAGCTGGAACAGTATCCCATTAAAGGCCTGGAATACAGTCAGAATAAAAAGCAATTAATGGATTCGCTTAAAAAGGGGGATCGGGTGCAGGTTATTATGGAAACAAGTCGTGGTGAAGAAAAGGTAAAAATAGAAGCAGCCCCACGGTTTGGTGCGCTCAACCTATTTGATGAGCATAATAAACCCATTCGTTTCTCGATGAAGACTCCAGAGCAAAAACAAGATCAAAGCCAGGAGCAGTCCCAAGGTCAGGCAATGCCATCAGAAAATAAAAATGGCGAAGGCAACTCTCTTAATACTTCCAAGGAGGATAAGAAGCTTGCAGAAGACCCTGCCAAACAACAGAAAAATAATGCCGAAGAAAAGGCAAACAAAAATAAAGGTGCACGTGTGAAGCCATAAATTAGGATTGGGGGCCTCCCCCAATCCTTTAAATAGAGACAGGTATGATAAATCGAATTGAACAGTGGTGGAAGGATGTCCTTAAATGGAAAGAACGTTTCGAGTCAATTGGTACAAATTCTTCCCAAAACCGATATCTTTTAAAGGAGCAATTGCGAAAGTATGAACAGATTACATCTGGAAAAATTAAGCACCCTACAATTGATGAAAAAATAAGCAAGAACAAACTGCTCCAGGAGAAAAAAGTCTTGGAGAAAATGCTTTATCCTAATACAATTTTAAGATCCTTTCGTAATCTGCAATTGGTTTTTGGAAAGATAGCCAGAACAGTAGGGTTTTCAAATGCCGATCCAAATAAGATCAACCTGCAGCAGCCGAAATTCAGAACGCCATTAGAAAAGCTAGGTATTTCCCCAAGTAGTATTCCGGCCGCAATAAATGTCTTGTCTCAAAAACCGACTTCAGAACTATTACCTGACAACCAGGTACTAGATACAAGGATCGTAATCAGTGAAGATAGAAAGCGGCTTGATGGTTTACAATTTTCCTTAAACATAGGAGGCAACCAGGAACGGAGTATATTTTTAGACAGTAATGGCCCCTTAGATAAATCTTCTGCGATAAACCTACTTCAAGGAAGACCCGTGTTAGTTAACGATAAATGGCTAATTCCCGACTTAAATGATCGTGATCATGCTGGCTATATAAAACTCAAAGAAATTAGTGTATCAAACTTTGACATCGCTCAGGAAATAAAGAAAATATCTGGTTTAAAAATCAGTAGTGATCAAGTAACAGAAATGGTATCGGCTTTGCTCTCTGGCAAACGAGTAGACTTAAATACTAAGAAGTACCCTGGGTTATCTATAGAGGCTAATCCGCTGGGAAGAAGCTTACATTTTATCAAAGACAACAAGAAGGTCAAATTAGACGGAACAATTACCACACCCGCCAAAATGAAAATGGAGATTGCCCATAGAAATCCAATTGAAGGAAAACGAAACAGGACAAAATTGAATTGATATGGAAAAGCAAGACCAGGTAGTAAAATTCATTGAAAGGGCCCAAAAGGATTCAGCGATTGATACCAAACATATTGCCCTGTATATGTCGATTATGTATTTGTGCACAATTGCAAAAAGGGAAACTATTCCTGCAGATAGACAAGAACTAATGAAGCTAGCAAAAATTTCCAGTACCGCTACTTATTACAGGAAAATGGCCATGCTGAATGAATCAGGATATGTCAGGTACACTCCTTCTCAGGCCAGTGATGTACCAACAACAATAAAGCTAGAACCGTTGTAGAGAATGATTCTCATTGTGAAGGATTGAAAACGTGAAAATGGATATGAGTTATGCAGGTAAATATTGTGACCAAGGAAGACCTGGAAGAGTTTCGGACCAGGCTCCTAACAGAAATAAAGGAAGTATTAAAAATACAAGAAGTAAAGAGCTACCCCAAATCAATTAAGACCAAACAGGTTTTAGAAATTTTAGAAATATCAGCTGGTAAGCTGCAACAAATGCGGATTTCCGGCTTACTATCGCATAAAAAGGTTGGTGGAACTTATTACTATAATTACAATGAAGTAAAACGGCTTTTGCCAAAAGATTAAAAGGAGGAAAAGAAATGTGGAATGATGAAGTAATAAAAAAAGCAACTGCGGACCAACGATTAACAGTATCCCACATGGCTTTATTTTTTGCTATTGTTATGCTCTGTCGTAGAGAAAATGGATACAGAACAATTCAAACATCAAGAAAGGTATTAATGGGCAAATCTCATATCGGAAGTTTGCCGACCTACCATAAATGCTTAAAAGATTTAGAAAAATATAATTATGTAAACTACTTCCCTTCTTATCATCCCAAAAAAGGGAGTTCAATATCAGTTCTTAATTTTTTATAATAGGGATGGCAATAGAAATATTTCCATCCCTATTATATTTATGCTCCTGGAAAATTCCCAAATTCTATATGCTTAGCTTTGTTTTGAAAGATATTCCCATTCTTAATCCTTGAAGGTTCTCCGTCGAACTCAACTGTTTGTTCGTTCCTGTAATCTATGAAAAGGTAATTTTTCCAGTCCGACTCTTCCAAAGGAAAGAAGGCTTCTCCTGGCTCTGAATGCAGAAACCAATCTCCTTGTGCTGCATTACAAAAAACACAGTGATTTGCCCAATATTCTTGATCAGCAGTTTTGGAGAAAAATGGTCTGAAATAGGAAAATTTAGTCTTTAATAAATTCCTTAATTTTTCATCTATCGGAATTATGTTACTAAAAAAGAATAAGTCATTCAATTCTTCTACATCGGCATCTTGAGCCTTGTATGATACAGCAGCTAATGAAATCACCGGAGTATTGGCGTTACATTTATAACAAATTGTGGTATTTTGAATAAAGAAAAATGGTGAGCCTATTATAATATTCATAGGGTAGAAATTGGTTAATTTAAAACCTAATTTAATATATTTATCACTCATTAAAAATAGGTATAGCAATTATTCGGTTTTATTAGAAAGATTGCACTTATCTCAATCTGTATATAATGGCGAAAAGGACTAATAACCACATTCTAGAAGATAAATCAAGACATGTATTTAATGAGGTTATGCCCGACAATTGGGTGGTTAGGGATAAGGGAAAGGATTATGGTATCGACTGTGAAGTTGAAATCTTTGATAAAGATGGAAATTCAACTGGCTGTTTATTTTACGTCCAATTGAAGGCAACTGAAAGCGATAAAAAATATACTATAAAAAACGTAAGCTTTAAGTATGAAAAGATTGCTCAATTTCAATCATATAATACCCCTGTCCTTATTGTAAGGTATTCTCATTATGAGAAAAAGCAATACTTTTCATGGGCAAATGATATTATATCACAAAATAATACCGGCAATAATATCATCGTAAAATTTCTAGATGAAAAGGTCTTGGATATTGAAACTTCGGAAAAAATACATGATTATGTTCTCAGATTCAATAATGCTCTAAAAGGCAATTTTAGGCTTCCCATTCCGACTTTTATAGAACATGATATATATAGTGATAAAACAAATATTGAAGCTCAGCAATATTTTAAAAAATTACTAACAAAGAATAACCAATATTTTAAATACGTCAGAAATGAAACTGAATCAATATTACAATTAAAGATAGGAAAATCAAAAGTCTATCTTTCTCTATCCGATATCCAATTTTCATCTATTGCTTTTGAAACGGAAAATCTATCAGAAAAGGCTGATGAATATTATTCTGATATACTTTTAGCTTGTCTGTGCATCATACTTTTTAATTTAAATAAGACTGAAATTGCAAATGCCATTTTTTTCAAAAACAATTTAATTAGAATACTGAATTTAAGAGAGGATTTTTTAAAGCACTTCCTTCCACATTTATTAAGTGGAGACTATTGTGAAAAAGTATTAGATGAGATTGAAGGAATATTTGATATAGAAAAAGATAACTACCTGCAAAACATATCCTTGGCAATACTTATGGCAAGTAAGTCTTTGAATAATGAAAAGCAAAAAATTTGTCTAAATTTCATGGAGAAACAGGTAGAATATTCAACCAGACGGGATTACAAATTGGGAATAGCAATTTCAAATTATAACCTTGGTAACTTTCATAAAAATCTTGGAAATTGGAGAGAAGCTCTGAAGTGCTATTTTATTGCAAAAAAACACAATCGGAACTATTTAGACCAATGTTATTACTATTCAGATTTAGGCGGAATATTCTTTGAGCTGAAAAAATATAGGATTTCATCAAAATTATATGAGAAGTCAATTCAACTTAATACAGATAACTTAATGGCAAAAGCCTTGTTAGGAGATTCTCTATTACATATCGGGGATTACAAATCTGCAGTAGAATACTTTGATGAATTTTTAACTGAACAACGGGAGAATAATAGAATTCCCAAGGAAGAATGGTATTTAAAATATTTTAGTATTAAAACATTAATTCTAAGTGGTTACCCTGAAATACAATTTCGAAATTCTGCTGAATCACTTAAATCTTTAGAATTAAACAATATAGAGCAAGCAATTGATTTCGATATGCTTAATGGTGATGCTTGGTTTCAGAATGCGCTAGCCGCCCAGGATAATGATGATAAACTGCAGGCCTTCGTTTCGTTTGTTATGTCAGCACTATTTAAAAAAGAGAATATGTTTTACTGGGTATCAGCAACAATATCTGGAATTATAACTACCGAAGAAAGCTTTCTTCACGTCGTGGATATTATAAAATTGGCTTACTTCTATCACGGAGAAAAATACATTGATATATTATACGAGTATACAACTAAACATTTCCCCGAGGTAAAGGAGTCAATGATGAAATTGATTGGAAACATACTAACTGAGATAAACAAACCATCTTTTACTTTTAGAGTCTTTGATAATGAATTTAATTATGAAACTCACCAAATTTAATTATTTGGCTTACAGGATAAAGCTAATTAAAGTAAAAGATAACTGTCACTAATCAATAAGGTCAAAATATTTTGGAGATCCATCCCAGATGGTATAATAACCATCATCAAATAAAAAAACAACTTCATTACCTGCATATTGTTTCCTTGCCCTGTAAATATTGCCTTTCTTTTTCGAGGAAAGAATTGAGCGATCTAATATGGGAACTTCATATCCTCTAAAATTATGAGGTGGATCTAAATAGGTTCTATTGGTATTCTCTATTTTCATAACCAGTGCTAAATGAGGTTCATCTTTTAAAATTATGCAGAAGTTATTTAAAACCATTCCTGCCCCCCAATTACAAGTAATTATTTTACCAACTAAATTAATATTGCTTTGGTGATTTAAAATATCCAGAATGTTAGCATCTGAAAATAACTTACTCCTATCCCTCTCCATAATTTTATTAATACTATCGCACCAATCCTGGATATGAGAAGAGTCTTTTAAAATTATTTTAGAATTCTTACTATCAGCAAACTTTTGAGCACTTGGAAGGTATCTACTAGAAGTTATAAAAATACCACTATCAGCATTTTCTGTATGTACAATACCTGATAATGCTGCCACAGCTTCTAATTTTACTGGTAAATTTTCTTTGTACTTTTTAACCTGAACGTAGGTTACAGTTTGATCAACACCATCCTTGTAAAATAACTTAACATCAACCCCTCCATCCCCCTGCCCCTTTCCTAACTCGGTTTTATAACCTTGATTGGAGAATATTTCACTAATCAAAACTTCAAATTGTCGGTGATGTAAATCATAAAACCTATCAGGATTTTTACCAAAAAATTCAAATATCTCATTATACAAACTTGTGTAGTTTGGCTGAATTATTTTTGTAAGCCATTGCCAATGAAAATATTTTTGGTAAGCCTCATTCAAATCATCATCAATTGGATAAAAATGAACGACACCCGCAGAATGTAATTCTCTATAAAATCCAAATTTTTCTACAAATAAGTCAAATTCATCAATTAGATTTCCTCCAACAAATCCATTAAATACATTTAAAAGCACTCCGTCGGTTAAAAGTATTAAAACACACGCAGTGAAACCGTTTGGTTCATCCTGGTAATAATCCAAAAATGTAGTAAAGCTACTATCAGACCATAACTCTCTAGAAATTAACCATTTTTTAATCTCATCTTCTAGTTGTTCAATTTTTTCTGATAACCGCAAATCTGAAAACTCCATACCGAATAAATTAAAAACTAAACATTATTACTAGATAAAGATAAATATTAATTTCTCTCACTTAGGAAATAAAAATTGATTAAAAGTGAAAATATTAAAATTATTTACTTATTTAGATATTTAATAAAAAAATAAAAGTTCATGTTTGTATATGCTTTACAATTTGACCTATTTTGATTTGATTTTTTAAAGCCGAAAAGGATTTTACTTTCTTAAATTTTTCAAATGACTCCTATATCTGATATACATCAAGTGGTATTTAACATGCTTCTTAAATATTATAATAAGGATAATGATTTCCTTTTTGTAATGCGACATTTAAACCGAGGCGGAAGGCTTGATAAAGGATATTGGTTTCTAGGTAATGATTATTACGTTTCCGTCTCCTTTTGGGCGGGATTGGACAAGAAAACAAGGTCGCCTAGAGTAAGTTTCGTTATCCTTGGGGATGGAACTACATATTTAGAACTCAATAATAATTCCTCCATTAATTTCTTTTCTGTGTATTTTTTAAAGGAATTGAAATTCACTAGTGAAAATTATGGGGTTTATAGGAAGGATTTCTCGGAATACGGAAAAGATTATTTGTCTTCTCTAGAAGCGTTTATAGATAATGAAAAATTACAAATAGATAAGTATGTAAGGAATAAAAGTCATCAATATGATAATATCCTTGAAGTTGGTGGCATTGATTTCGTATGGCCAAATACATTTAATTACCAGCTTGAAAAAATAAAAGGGTATCAAAAAATTAGAAAAGAGAAAGCTAAAAAAACCGGATATCTAAGATATCTAAACATTAAAAAATTTGGGAAGATTGAAAATTTAATTATTAAAGATATTCCTGTAGGTTGCCGGTGGATTTTTTTAACAGGCGAAAATGGAGCTGGCAAAACTACAATATTAAGAGCCTTGGCTTCTGCAATGTTAAATAATAATGATCATGAAAATGCTGTTTCCAAAGATGATAATGAGTTTAATGTCCAAATCGGTTTAGAAACTATAAATGGCGTTAGCAAAACAACAGTTAAAGGAAGTAATGATTTTCGCAATAAAGAAAAGTTAGTAAAAGGTTTTGCAACTTATGGTCCTGTTAGATTAATCAGCCAAGGAACATTAGTAGATGACCTAATTAATTTAGATAAAAATGGTATTAGTTCACTATATACTTATGGTCTTTTTAACCCAATTGGAATTTTAAGAGATATAAGCGGTAGTTACATTTTAAATGTCAGGCCAAAATACTATGAAATAGAGTTGCATAGATTTTTGGAAAATATAGAACAAAATCTAGAAATAATTTTGCCAAATGTTCAAAAGGTTAATGTTGTAATGTCTGACAAAGGCAGAGAAATATTATATCATCAAGGAAAGCCAGTTCCTGGTGGAATAACTGAAGGTGTAAAATTCAATGAGTTACCCTCTGGCACAAGGAATTTTGCGGCATTAATTTTAGATTTATTATTAAGATTTGCGGAACAACAAGGTGATGTTGCAGATATATCAAATTATGTTGGAATTGTATTGATAGATGAAATTGATCTACACTTACATCCGAAAATGCAAAAGGAGATCATAATCCAATTGGCTGAAACATTTCCTAATATACAATTCATAGTCACAACACATAGCCCAATACCATTATTGGGTGCACCATCCAACTCCATTTTTATCAATGTAACCAAAAATGAAAAAAACGAAATCTGTGCAAAAATATTAGATATTGATATCTCTAACCTATTGCCAAATACTATATTGACATCACCTATTTTTAATTTTGAAGAATTAATTAATGAAAATCATGACCATACTCAGCCGCTAATTACCGAAGACGATTTTACTGATGCAATGTTTTACAAAATTTTAGAGAAAAAAATAAAAGAAAATTCAATAAAGCCATTGAAATGATAAACTTACCAATGAAGCAAATTGATAATGCTCCGGACAGATTATCAATCCCTGGTGCATTAAGACAAATCGTTAAAGCAATTCAAAATATGGATGGTAAATGCTACAATAGCACTTACTATCCACATAATGATATTACAAACTTATTAAAAGCATATTCCATCCATAAGACCCATTTAGATCCTGGAGATAGCGCAAAATGCAATTATTGTGAATCTAAAATCGAACATGCAGCTACATTACAAGTTGAACATTATCGTCCAAAAGCAAAAGTAGAAGCTGGCGTAAATGATCATGTTGAGTTGCCGGGATATTATTGGTTAGGATTAGAATGGACCAATCTACTGTTAGCATGTCCAAAGTGCAACGGTAAAGATGCTAAGGGTAATAAATTCCCAATCCGGGGGGTAAGGGCAAATCCACAAAGTCCTGTGGAAATAATAAATCAAAATTATACCTTAAATAGAAATCAGTGTTTTGCAAATTCGAACCCTTTACTTTTAGAAATTCCAATTCTACTAAATCCAGAAATTGATAGCCCTGAAGAATATTTAACTTTTAATGAATTAGGATATATTATGGGGCATGGGCATGATCCTGATCGAGGTGAAATAAGTAAGGACATCTATAGATTAAATCGAGACGAATTATTGGCTTGTAGACAAGATGTATGGAATGATTTTAAAAATGCTATATATGTCGATATTGGAGGGCATAAAGCAGGCTTTTTGAATTTAGAGGGGTTAAAATTTAGATTTAGATCTATAAGTACTGAAATTATAAAACGAAAGCTTCCTTCTGGATATAATGTTGATGTTGACCCCTCCGCTGGACATACTGACCCCTCTATCAAGGCTCTCTTCAGTCCAACTGATGACCTGACAATATTACTTC